>CAKPPS010000010.1 GCA_934177795.1 uncultured Clostridia bacterium
AAAAACTAGAAAATGAGATAAAATTAATAAATAACAATATTGATCAAATGTATGTAGACAAATTAAACAATAAAATAAGTGAAGAAATGTATGAAAGATTATTGGAAAAATTTAGAGATGAAATAAGACAAAAAGAAGACGAATACATAGAAATAAAACAGCAAAAAGAAGAAGTAAAACAAGATGATACTGAGAAGATAAAAAGTGTTGTGCAAGACTTTTTGAACCTAAATAAACCAACATCAGAAATTATGAAAGTACTTATTAATAGAATTGAAATACATCAAGACAAACAAGTAGATTTATATTTGAATTTTAAAAAAATTAATAATATTAAAACGTGAAATTTTTAGAAAAATCAATGAAATTAGAATATATTTGAATATTATTGTCTTTTAAATCAAACAATAATGTTAAATAAATAACAAAAAAATAAAAAAATAAAAGTTTTGTTATTCTATTAACAAAACTTGACATGATGAAAACTTTGATATATAGTTTATTTATAATAAAAAGTGAGAAAGGAATGAGTAAAAGTGATAAATAGAGAAATATACATGGATAAATTATTAGCATACAAAGATACGGAATTTATAAAAGTTATAACGGGAATTAGAAGATGTGGAAAATCAAGTTTATTAAGGCTTTTTATGGATAAGATATTGAAAGATGATAAAAAAGCAAATGTAATATATATGAACTTTGAATCCTTTGAATTTGACAATATGGTTAATTATAGAGATATGTATAAAGAGATAAGTAGGCAGATAAATAAAAAAGAGAAGAATTATATATTACTTGATGAGGTTCAACGAATAGAAGAATGGGAAAAAGCAGTAAATGCAATAAAAGTAGATTTTAATAGTGATATTTATATTACTGGTTCAAATGCATACTTATTATCATCAGAATTATCAACATATTTATCAGGAAGATATATTGAAATAAAAGTATTGCCATTATCTTTTAAAGAATATCTAAGATTTACGGTTATAGAGAAAGAGAAAACATTAGAAGATAAATTCATTGAATATATAAAATATGGAGGAATGCCAGGAATTATAACTATAAAAAATCAAGAAAATTTGTATGAAAATGCAATAAAAGGTATATATAATACAGTATTTATGAAGGATGTAATAGAACGAAATAAATTAGTAGATGCTACTTTACTTGAAAAAATTCTAAAATTTATAATGAATAATATAGGAAGCTATATTTCCTCAAAAAAAATTGCAGATTTTTTAACAAGCCAAGGAACAAAAATAACACATAATACAGTCTTAAATTATTTAAAAATGTTAGAAAATGCATATATAATATATAAAGTGCCAAGATATGATATTAAAGGAAAAGAAATATTAAAAACGCTAGAAAAATATTATATAGTAGATACTGGAATAAGAAACGTTATATTAGGATTTAGAGATTCAGATTTTGGACATATTATAGAAAATATAGTTTACTTTGAATTATTAAGGCGAGGATATGATGTTACAATTGGAAAAAATGATTCTTTAGAAGTTGATTTTATTGCAACAAATTCAAATGATAAAAAATATTATCAAGTAACATATACAATGTTAGATGAAGATGTGAAAAATCGTGAATGCAGAGTATTAAAAAATATAAATGACAATTATGAAAAAATAGTTATAACAATGGATAAAATATATAACAATACTTCAGAAGAAGGAATAAAGATAAAATATTTAATTGATTTTTTATTAGAATAAGGAGTTTTTGGTAAAATGAAAAAAATGAAGACACTTTTTAAAAGGCAATTTAAAAATCATAAAATAGAAAAATGTTTAAATGAAGTAGAACCTGAATGTAAATGGGTATTAGATGGCGAAGGCTGGGCAACAGAAAAAATAGATGGTACGTGTTGCTTAATAAAAGATGGGAAAATATATAGGAGATATGATTATAAACAGGGAAGAAAACTTCCTTATGGAGCAATTCCATGCCAAGAACAAGCAGATCCAATAACAGGTCATTTTCCGCATTGGCTAGTATGTACAGTAGATGATCCAAACAGTAAATATCATTTAGAAGCATTTGAAAAACAAAAAGGAGATAAGTTAGAAGATGGAACTTATGAACTAATAGGAAAACACTTGAATGGAAATCCATATAATTTAGAGAATGACATATTAGAAAAACACGGGAAAAGAATATTAGATAATGTTCCAAGAGATTATGAAGGTATAAAAAAATATCTTGAAAAAAATTATATAGAAGGAATTGTATTTTATAGAGAAAATGGTGATATGTGTAAAATAAAAAGAACTGATTTTGGGTTTAGATGGAATAAAAAATAATTTAAAAGTAGATTAACTGTCTAATGAAACATCAACCAGAAGGAATATCAATGGCAGTACCAATGAAAAATGGAGGAATGAAAAAAAGTAAAGTAATTATACTAGTAATAATATCAGGAATAACTACGGGTATAGGAGCTTTAGTAGGAGCGATAATAGGAAATATTTCAGAAAGTGTAATTGCAATTTGTTTAAGTTTTGCAGCAGGTGCTATGTTATATATAATTTCACGGAGAATTAATCCCAGAAGCTAATAAATTATATAGAGGAAGGATAAGTGGAATTGGTAATATAGTAGGATTTTTATTAGGAATATTTACAACACAGTTATAATTTATTTGCAGATGATTTAGCTTCATTTTTTTTATTTTCTAATGAAGCTAATTTTTATATTTTCTTTTTCTTTCACATTTTTACCTCCTTGTCTGACAAAATTTTATAAATAATTAATATATTTGTCAATATGGCACAAATTAATAATTTTAAAATACTTGATTTTTATTATAAAGTATAGTAAAATGCAAACATAAATTTGAAAAAATAACATAGTAAAAAGAAAAATAAATATAGAAAGGAGCTATAATATACTAGGTATATTATACAAGGAAAAATGCAAGATATTTTAAAAGGATTAAATAATAAACAATATGAAGCAGTAGTAAATACAGAGGGACCATGTTTAGTAATTGCAGGAGCTGGAAGTGGAAAAACAAAAGTATTAACACATAAAATTGCATATTTAATAGACGAAAAAAATGCAAAACCATGGGATATTCTAGCAATTACATTTACAAATAAAGCTGCAAATGAAATGAAACAGAGAATAGCAGATTTAATTGGAGATGATGCTAAAGATATTTGGATGGGAACATTTCATTCTATTTGTGTAAGAATTCTAAGAAGATTTATTGATAGAATAGGATTTGATTCATCTTTTATAATATTTGATACATCTGACCAAAAAACATTAGTCAAAGGATGTATGAAAGATTTAGATATTAATGATAAAATATTTACGGATAGGAGCATTTTATCAGAAATAAGTAATGCTAAAAATGAAATGCTAGAGCCAGAACAATATACAGCTAGAGCAACAGGAGATTTTAGAAAAGAAAAGATAGCTACTGTATATGAATTATATCAAAAAAGATTAAGAGAAAATAATGCAATTGATTTTGATGATATAATAAATTATACTATAAAAATTTTAATGGAAAATGCAGATGTATTAGAATATTATACAAATAAATTTAAATATGTATTGGTAGACGAATATCAAGATACAAATAAAGCTCAGTTTACATTAGTTACATTATTTGCATCAAGACACGGAAATATTACGGTTGTAGGAGATAATGACCAAGGAATTTATAGTTTTAGAGGAGCAGATATATCAAACATTTTAAATTTTGAAAGAGATTTTCCTGGGACTAGAATTATAAAATTAGAGCAAAATTATAGATGTACAGGAAACATCTTAAAAGCAGCAAATCATGTTATTAAAAATAATGAAGTAAAATATAAAAAAGAACTATGGACTGAAAATGAAGATGGAAGTTTACCAAAAGTATTTCAAGCAGATAATGAATATGATGAAGGAACTTATATTGTCACACAAATAGAGCATTTAAAAAGAGAAGAATATTATAAATATTCAGATTTTGCAATATTATATAGAATGAATACTCAATCAAGAGCAATAGAAGATATATTGAGAAGAGAAAATATTCCATATAAAATTGTAGGAGGTTTGAAATTCTACGAAAGAAAAGAAATAAAAGATATTATTGCATATCTAAGATTAATACAAAATTCTGCAGATAATTTAAGTCTAAAAAGAATTATAAATGAACCTAAAAGAGGAATAGGTAAAACAAGTCTAGAAAAAATAGAAGCACTTGCAGAGCAAAATGGAATATCAATGTATGAAGTAATTAAACATTCAGATGAATATGGATTAAATAGAGTATTTTTAAATTCAAGAGAATTTGTAAATGTCATAGAAGACTTAAAAGAGAAAAAAGAAGAAATGGTAATTTCAGAATTAATAAAAACAACATTAAGAAAATCTGGATATACAAAGGCTTTAGAAGCAGAAAATACAATAGAAGCAGAAAATAGAATAGAAAACTTAGAAGAATTTTTAACAGTAGCAATAGAATTTGAGGAACAATCAGCCGAAGATTCATTAAGTGAATTCCTAGAAGGAATTACATTATCATCAGATTTAGATAATGTAGAAGAAACAGAAGAAACTGTCACTTTAATGACACTACATAGTGCAAAAGGACTAGAATTTCCAGTAGTATTTTTAGTTGGAATGGAAGAAGGTATTTTTCCAGGATATAAATCAATCTCAGAGCCTAAAGAATTAGAAGAGGAAAGAAGATTATGCTATGTTGGAATAACAAGAGCAAAAGAACAATTATATCTAACTTGTAGTAAGCAAAGAACGATATTTGGTTCAACAAGTTATAATCCAGTTTCAAGATTTTTAAAAGAAATACCAGAAGAACTATTGGATGGATACAAAGAAGCATTTGGAGACGAAAATGCAAACAAAAATCAGATGTTTAAAGAATCTAAATATACATGGACTTATGGAAGCAAAGACAATGGGAATATTAAAACATATAAAATTACTGAAAATCAACCAGAGAATATATCAGCTTCAAATAAACAAAAAAATAATATTGGATTTGCATTTAGAACAGCTGAAAATTTCCTTAATTCCCTAGGAAAAAAATCAAATAATAATGTAGATTTATCAATGTATGAAGCAGGACTTAAAGTATACCATAAGAAATTTGGTGAAGGAATAATAAATAAAGTAGAACCAGAAGGTGATGATTTAAAAGTAGATATAGACTTTGAAAAATCAGGGCATAAAAGATTGATGGCTAAATATGCAAAATTAGAAATAATAAAATAAATGCTACAAGATAGTTAAATTAAAAATTGATGATTGAAATACTGTGTAAGTTACCAAATAAGTATTATCAAATGTGAATTGTAATAATAAAATGCACAATTAATTGAAAAATATTAATTGTGTATTTTTTGTGCAAAAAAATAAAATAAAAAAAATTAAAAAGTCAATTAAAAACTGAATAAAAAAATAAAAAAAGAACATAATAAAAATTAGATGAAAAAAGAAAGGATTGATTCAAAATGGCAGATTTAAATCAAATTGAATTACAACATTTAAGACATTTGATTGGTGCACATGAAACAGCATATCAAAAATTAAACACATTTTCTTCACAAGCAGTAGATCCACAAATTAAACAATTATTTGCAAAATCAGCTCAAGATGCTTTAAATACAAAACAAAAATTAATGACATTTTTAAATAATTAAAAAGGAGGATATTATGGAAGAAAAAACAATGGTAAATGACATTTTAGCAGGTGTTAAATCAGATTTAACAGCATATCAAACAGCTATAACAGAAGCAGAAAATATGCAGTTAAGACAAACATTTCAACAAATAAGAAATAGTGATGAAAGTTTTCAATATGAATTATTTAAAATAGCACAATCAAAAGGATATTATATTCCTGCACAAAAAGCTACAGTTACAGAGATAAACACAGTAAAAACAGAGTTACAATAAATTAAAATATTATGGTATTTATATAAGAATATTAATATAAATATCATAATATTTTTTTATATAATAGAAAAGTGATACTTTTCTATTATATAAAAAGCTATAATCGCTAGCTCTTTGAGATTTTCTCCTTTTAGTTGAAAACTTAATTTGTTCTATTAATATATAAAACTACATCATATAGACAAAAAATAAAGAAAAATCAAGAAAACAAAAGGAAATAAACAGAAATAGTAATAAATACATATTTTTTGGGCTTTGTATATCTTTGCAAAAAAAACAATATTACAATATTATTACAATAACGTGTATAAGCCTTATTAGTAAATAAGATTAATTAAATAAAATTAAAAACATGATATGGGGAGATATGTAATGATTAAAAAGGTAATTATTAGTGCAAGAAAAGGTATAAAGCTTATAATTCTTTTTATGATTGCAATATTTTTAATTATAGGAGCAGTTGCATTTTTATACAAACCAACTTACAGTGTTATTTTGAATGGAAAACAAATAGGATATACATCAAATAAATCAGAATTGCAACATAAAATCAATCAATATGTAGAACATGGCAATGATAATAATAAAAATATAGCTTTTGTACAAGTAAATAACTTACCACAATATAAATTATGCTTATTAAAGAGAAATATAGTAACAAATGATGATGAAATATATAATACAATTACTGAAAAAGGGGTGCCATATTATAGGTATTATGCAATTTTAGAAAACCAAGAAGAAAAGTATTATGTATCGACATTTGAAGAAGCAGAAAATATCATCAATACATTAAAAGAAAAAAATAGTGATAATATAGACAATATTTCAATATTAGAAAAATATGAAACAGCAATAAAAGACATGGTATCAACAGAAGAAGTAGTTTCAAAATTATATGTAGAAAAGAAAAAAGATATACAAGTGGCACAAAATACTACAACTAAAGCAGCATCAGGGTATGTAAATACAGCTACAACTACTAGCAATGGAAAAACAACATTGGGAATATCATTTATTCAACCAGTTTCAGGAATAATTACATCTAGATTTGGAGCTAGTAGTAATATAAGAGTGTCATCACACACAGGATTAGATATAGCAACATCTACGGGTACGCCGGTTTCTGCTGCAGCATCAGGTACTGTTACATTCTCAGGATGGAAAGGCTCTTATGGAAATATGATAGTAATAACACATGGAAATGGTGTACAAACATATTATGGACATTGTAGTAAGTTATATGCATCTACAGGACAAACAGTATCACAGGGACAAGTAATAGCTGCTGTTGGTTCGACAGGAAACTCAACAGGACCACATTTGCATTTAGAAGTAAGAGTAAATGGAGTGGCATATAATCCACAAAATTATGTATATTAAAAATATATAATCACAGTTATTAGAATATAACAAAAAATAACCTAATGTAAAAATACATAGGTTATTTTTTTGAATAAAATTTTATATAGATTTGTTTTTTGCAAAACATTCAATTCCCTTAATAATAGCATTTTTTTTAATTAATATTTTTCCATGTTCATTTAATTTATTCATAAATATTTCAGAATGAGATATTAAAGTAGCAAAATCAGAAACTATAGAATAAAAAGAAATAATAGACTCATTTTTTATATTAATTTCTGAAAGTACAAGGAAATATGTATTTTTATACAAATATAATGAAATGTATTTAGCTAGCTGTTTTAGTTTAATCTGATTAAAATCATTCAAACATATACATAAATCACAAAATTCTTCAAAATTAGCAAATTTGTATATAGATACTTTACTTTGAATATTTAATTCTGGTTGCTTTTTTTTAGGAGTAACTTTAATTTTTTTAGGTGGATTTTTTTGATTTTCTATGTATTTAGTAATAGTAAAAACAAAAATACCATCAGGAGAAGAAAAAGCCTCTACTAAAAGTTTACAGCCTTCTGTATAAAAACCTACTTCTTTTTCAGCACGTAAAAGCATCTCTAAAAAAAGCTTTTGAGATTCAATAGGTTTCTCCATAATAGATTTACTATCTATATTATTCTCTTTTAAATCCTCAGCATTTATAATAATTCGAATCTTATCATCAGTAAGTTTTTCAATTTTCATATATAAGAAATCCTCCTTAAAATCTATTAATTATATTATACTACTAATAACATTATATTTAAATAGAAAATTTTTGGTAATAAAATATGAATAAAAAATTTTTTTTGAAACAGTAACAATATAACATATAAATATAAAAAAAGTAAAGGTTTTTACTTGAAAAAAATGTTAAATCAAGATATAATACTTTAAGTAAAAAATAAATAGCCGTAAGAAACGAAGGCGAAATGGGAGGAATAAAAAATGGCAACAAAAGATAAAAATATATGGATATTAGTAATATTTATTCTATCAGGATTAGTAGTAGGAGGACTATTAGGAGAATTAGCAGCAAAAGTAGATTGGTTATGGTGGCTTTCATATAGTGAAACCTTCGGATTATCAGATCCAGTAGTATTAGATTTAAGTGTTGTAAAAATAACATTTGCTTTAATGTTTAAAATAAGTGTTGCAAGTATAGTAGGAATGTTATTAGCGATATTTGTATATAGAAAGGTTTAAAATCTGGGGTAAAAACAAGTATGAAAGGAAGAAAAATTTGTCTATAAAAATTAAACAATTACCAGAAACAGAAAGACCTTATGAAAAATTAGAATTATATGGTGAAAAAGTATTATCAAATGCAGAATTATTAGCAATAATAATAAAATCTGGAATAAGAAATGAATCCTCTGTTACAATAGCTCAAAGAATTTTGAATTTAGATTCTAGCAAAAAGAACAATTTAGATTTCTTAAAAGAAATTACAATTGATGAATTAATGAAAATAAAAGGAATAGGAAAGGTAAAAGCAATTCAATTAAAAGCAGTTTGTGAACTATCAAAAAGAATGTCAACTCCAGTAAATTATCAAAAAGTAACAATAAGGGAACCAAAAGACATTGCAAACTTATTAATGGAAGAAATGAGATTAGAAAAAAATGAGATAGTAAAACTTTTAATTTTAAATATAAAAAATGAAGTTATAAAAATAAAAGATATAGCAGTTGGGAATATAAACACAGTAAATATTTCAATGCAAGAAATATTAGTTGAACCAATAAAAATGCAAGCACCGAAAATAGTATTAGTTCATAATCATCCTAGTGGAAATCCAACACCAAGTGGAGCAGATATAGAATTAACTAAGAAAATATTTAATATGGCTAAAATGTTTAATATAGAGTTAGTAGACCATATTGTTATCGGAAATAATACATTTTCAAGTATAAATTCGACTTTATTAACTAAAGATGGAAAAATATAATTTTGAAAGGAACAAAGAGAATATGAAATTTTTTACATTTGGATCAAAAGATATAGGGATAGATCTTGGAACAGCAAATTTATTAGTGACAGTTAAAGGAAAAGGAATAGTATTGAAAGAACCATCAGTAGTAGCAATAGATAGAAAAACAGGAAATATTTTAGCAACAGGAACAGAAGCAAAAGAAATGCTTCGGAAGAACACCTGAACAAATAAAAGCAGTTAGACCACTTAAAGATGGTGTTATTGCAGATTTTACAGCGACACAATTAATGTTAAAAAATATAATAGCAAAAGTAGGAAGAAAATATAATATAGGAAGACCTAGAGTTGTAGTAGGTGTACCTTCTGGAATAACAGAGGTAGAAGAAAGAGCAGTAGAAGAGTCTGTTCTTCAAGCTGGAGCAAAAGAAGTATATTTAATAGAAGAACCAATGGCAGCAGCAATAGGTGCTTCATTAGACGTAGGTGAACCTAGTGGAAATATAATAGTAGATATTGGAGGAGGAACTACAGAAGTAGCAGTAATATCCCTAGGGGGAATCGTTGTAAGCCATTCTTTAAGAGTAGCTGGAGATGAATTAGACGAAGATATAGTTAATTATATAAAAAGAGAAGAAAATTTAGCAATTGGAGAAACAACTGCAGAACAGATAAAAATGCAAATAGGATGTGCAATGCCATTAATGACGGAAATGACAATGGAAGTAAGAGGAAGAGATTTAGCTGATGGATTGCCAAGAAATATCACAGTCAATTCTGTACAAATAGAAGAAGCAATAAAAGAATCGATATCAAAAATTGTAGAAATTGTAAAGTTAACATTAGAAAAAACTCCACCAGAATTAGCATCAGATATTATGGAAAAAGGAATAGTCTTAGCTGGAGGAGGAGCACTTATTAAAAATTTAGATAAATTATTGAGCGGAGAAACAGGAATGCCAGTATATATAGCAGAAGAACCATTAGACTGTGTTGTTAGAGGAACTGGAAAAACATTAGAAGATTTAGAAAGATTAAAAACAGTATTAATAAATGCTAGAAGAAAAAAATAAGAAATTAGGAGTAGGAAATGTATAAAAATAAAAAAGCTGAAATAGCGGGAATTGTTATAACTATAATTATTTTAATATTAATAGTGGTATTTTCAAATTCAGATAGAGAAATTTCCTTTTTAGAAAATGCAGCAAGTAAACTAGTAATGCCAGTACAGAACGGTTTAACATATTTAAAGAACAAAATAAGTAGTAATGATACATTTTTTACAGATATAAATACTTTAAAAGAAGAAAACCAAGACCTAAAAAAGAAAAATAGTGAACTAGAGCAATCCCTAAGAGAATTAGAAAATATTAAATCCGAAAATGAAACTTTAAAAGAATACCTAGGATTGACTGAAAAATATGGAGAATATAAAACAATACCAGCATATATAATCAATAAAGATATAAGTAATTATGCAAAAACAATAGTTATAAATGTTGGAAGTGATGATGGAATTAAAGAAAACATGACAGTTATTGCTGACCAAGGATTGGTAGGACATGTAGTATCAGTAACTAAAAATACAGCAAAAGTAACAACAATAGTAGATACTTCAAGTTCTGTTAGTTGTTCATTAAGTACTACAGAAGAAAGCGTTGTATGTAAGGGAACATTAGAAGAAGAATCAGCATTAAAAGCTATGTATATACCAGACGAAGAAGGTATAATACAAGGAGACAGTGTAGAGACATCTGGATTAGGAGGAATATATCCAAAAGGAATACATGTAGGAACAATTAAAAAAATAATGAACACAAAAAATACTACAGACAGATATGCCATTGTTGAAACAGCAGTTGATTTTAATAAATTAGATACAGTATTAGTCATTACAAATAAATAGTGAAGAACGGAAAGGAATGAGAATAAAGATGAAAAAAACAATAATAAATATACTTTTAATATTAACAACATTTATTATATATTTTTTACAGTCTAATTTTTTTAGTTGGTTCACTATTTCAGGTGTAATGCCTAATTTATTTGTGATATATGTATTGTTTATAGGACTATTCTCTAATAGATTAACAGGAGTAATATATGGAGTAGTAATAGGAGCAATATTAGATTTAGTAATAGGAACTAAAGTAGGAATATATTCATTTGGATTAGCGGTTATAGGATTTTTAGCGGCCACATTTGATAAAAATTTTTCAAAGGATAGTAGAGCAACAATAATGTTTATGGTCTTAGGAGCAACTTTAACATTTGAAATAGGAATATATATATTAAATTATTTTGTATTGGGAATTAATGTAGAATTAATTAATTTTATCAGAATTCTAGCAATTGAAATTATATACAATTTAATTATAGTTATAATATTATATCCATTAATACAAAAATGCGGATATGATATGGAACATGAATATAAGGGAAATAGAATTTTAACAAGATATTTCTAAGATAAAAATACAAGGAAGGTGAAGCCTTGAAGGGATTAAAATTTAGTAGAAAAAATAAAAACACAAGTAATACAAATAAAAGTAATTTGAAATTAAGATATAATATATTAACAGCATTAACTTATTTAGTTGGAATAGTATTAATAATACAATTGTTTAATTTACAAATAGTACATGGAGCAGAATATAGAGAAGAATCTAATACAAGGTTAACTAGAGAAAGTACATTAGAGGCAGCAAGGGGACAAATATTAGATAGAACAGGAACAGCACTAGTAAAAAATTCAACTAAATTTAGTTTAGAATTATATAAAACAAAAATAGATAATAGTAAATTAAATGAATCAATATTAAATATTGTAAATTTATTAGAAAAATATCAAGTTAATTATGTAGATACATTTCCAGTAAAAATAAATCCTTATGAATTTACAATAAGTGATGAAAACTTAGAAAAATGGAAAAAAAATTACAGCTTAGATGCCGAAGCAACTGCGGAAGAAGCATTTAATAAATTTAAAGAAAAATATAGTATAGAAAATACTGATATATCAGAAGTTAGAAAAATAATGGCGATAAGATATGCAATAACAACAGTAGGATATAGTAGTACAAAGGCACTGCAAATTGCAGAAGATATTCCAAGGGAAGCAGTAGCAGAATTATCAGAAAATAGTGACAAATTTCCAGGTATAAATATTGTTACAAAACCAGTTAGACAATATACGTCAGGAACATTGGCTGCACATATTTTAGGATATGCTTCTAAGATAAGCTCAGAAGAATATGAAAAGAAAAAAAATCAATATAACCAAAATGATATTATTGGTAAATCAGGGATAGAGTATGTTTTTGAAGATTATCTAAAAGGAAAAAATGGTACAAAACAAATAGATATGGCTGTAGATGGAACAATAACTTCAGAATATACATCAAAAGAAGCGGTAGCAGGAAGTGATATAGTATTAACAATAGACTCAAAACTACAAAAAATAACAGAGGAAGCATTAGAATCTAATATAAAGAAAATAGCTTCAGGAGGTTTTGGAAAAGTATATGATGCTAAAGCAGGTAGTTGTGTTGTTATGAATGTAAAAACAGGAGAAGTACTAGCAATGGCAAGTTACCCAACTTATGATCCATCAGACTTTGTTGGTGGTATTAGTAATGAAAATTGGAATAAATATAATCAAAATTCAGCTAAACCATTAATGAATAAAGCAGTACAAAATTCATATCCACCAGGTTCAGTATTTAAAATGGTTACAGCTATTGCAGGTTTGCAATCTGGTGCAATAACAAGAAATGAAATGATAAATGATACAGGTGTATATAAAAAATACAATTTATCTTGGCCTTGTTGGTATTATACAGATTTTCATAGAGGACATGGTAGACTAAATGTATCAGGGGCTATAGAAAAATCTTGTAACTATTTCTTCTATGAAACAGGAGATAGAATGGGAATAGAAACTTTAGCTAAATATGCAAAATATTTTGGATTAGGAGTAAAAACAGGAATTCAGTTGCCAAGTGAGACATCAGGGGCAATGGCTACACCAGAATATGCTAAAACCGTAGGAGTTACATGGACAAAAGGACAAACTATTAATGCTTCTATAGGACAAGGTTTAGATTCATTTAGTCCATTACAAATGGCGAAATATGTAAGTATGTTAGCAAATGGAGGAAAAAATATTGATGTAAGTATAGTAAAAGATGTTGTAAAGTCAGATGGTACAGCTACATCAACAGAAGAAATAAATAACTATGTTAATCAAAAACTCGGATTGCAAGACGAACAACAAGAAGACTTGCCTATAGATAAACAAAATTTAAATGCAATACTACAAGGTATGAAATCTGTTACAAGTGACACAACAGGAACCGCTTATGTAAGATTTAAAGATTTTGGAATAGAAGTTGGAGGAAAAACAGGTTCAGCAGAAGCTCCAAGTCAAAATGGAAAACAGATAGTACATGCATGGTTTGCAGGTTTTGCACCTTATGATGATCCAGAAATAGCAGTTGTTGTTATGGTAGAAAATGGAGGACATGGTAATTATACAGCAGAAGTAGTAAGAGATGTTATGGGAGAATATTTTGGAATGAATACCCAAGATGTACAAGAAGATATGAGTGCAATAAACTATAATCAATCTTTTAGATAATAGGTATTGTAGACAAGAAAGGAAGATAAAAGTGAAAAATTGCATAAGCATAAATTTGAAAAAAGACCAAATAATTATAAAAATCATTGATGATGCAGAACAAAAGGACATAATAAATAATTTAAACAAAAAACTACCAGAACTAAAAAAAATGTATAAAGAAGAAAAAACTCCAATTGTGGTAAGTGGAAAAGTTTTAAAAAATAAAGAAATAGACGAAATTCAAGCAATAATAAAAAAACAAATTGATGTAGAAATAGACTTTGATATGCCGAAAACATTAGGACTATCAAGTATAAAAAGAACATTCAATCAAGAAATAGCAGTATCAGAAACAAAATTTCATAGAGGTTCATTAAGATCAGGACAAAAACTGGAAACAGAAGGAAGTATAGTAATATTAGGAGATGTTAATTCAGGAGCAGAAGTTATGGCATCAGATAATATAGTAGTACTAGGTGCGTTAAGAGGTTTAGCACATGCAGGCGCTAAAGGCAATATGCAAGCCATGATATCAGCAGGACTACTAGATACAGTACAAATTAGAATTGCAAATGTAATTAAAGAAATAGATAGAGATGAAGAGCCATTACATAAACAAGCTTATGTTAGCATAATAGATGGAGAAATTATTATAGAATAACATAAGTTATGCACAGTATAATAGCAAAATGTGTATAACTTAACCGAAAAGATAACTATGTAAGCAATAATAATACTAATAATATAAATAACATATCATCTTTAACATCTTCCTTATAAAGAATAAATAATATAGATAAAATAAGTAAATCATCTAAATATAGTTTTAGACCAGCAAATTCAATTACAGGTTTATCATTATCAGAAAAACCATTGAAGTTAATGTGAAAAGGTCCTAAAGAATTATATGTAGATGATTTTTTATATTCTTGTTTTTCTTCTTTTTTTATTTCGTCTTGAATATTTTTTTTATCCATACTATTAGCTTTATTCATATAATTAAAATGATTATAAAAATTATTAGGGTAGTTATAAAAAGGAAATCTATTTATCACTAGGGTTCTCCTTATTATCATTATTTTGATTAAGTAATTCCATAATACTTGTCATATTGAGGATTTTAGAATATTGATCTAGTTTTCCTCTTTTTTCTTCTCTTAAATAAGGTTTTAAAGATTGAAGTAGATTAGAACGTGGGTCAGAAGAAGAATTCATTTTTTCAATAACAGATTTCATTTTCATCATTGTATCAATGTCAATATTGTTAAAATCAAAACCATTATTTGACTGAGAAGTATTAGAGTGGGAATTAGACTGTTGATTATTATTAGAATTATTATTCATTAAAGTAGAAAGATTTTTCATTGTATCTGGTGGAATTTGAGAAAGCAGTTCATTAATATTACCATTATTAAGCATAGAACTAAGCTTATCCGTAGTATTTTTATCAAAATTAAAGTTATTCAAAATAATCACCTCATCAGAAAATTATATCTATTTATTTTATATTATATGCAGAAAGAAATAAAACTGTAACAAAAATGTATTAAAAATTTAATAAAAAAATAATAGGTTTTCTCAAATGAGTTTCCCTAAAAGGATTGATAATTCTAGCAAAAATTGGCAGGAAAAACATGTTGAAACTTGTTGAAAAATAATTATAATGAAATATATATAGATGTTTTTTAACGAGGAGGAATCTACATGAAAGGAAAAGTAGTGAACAACATAATAAAAATGGTGATAGCAATAATAATGCTAATAATATATCTAGGATTAATAATGGCAGATATAGTAACTTATGCATCAAGTGAAAATGGAGAAGAAAATGTCATATTTGAAGCATGGTTAGAAGAAAATGGAGAAAAAGTAAATAAAATAGAAAAGAAAATAGATAGCCAAGATATAGAGTTGTGCATGAAAGTAAAGGTAATAAATGAAGGATATCTAAATGGAAAAATAGAGTTAAAAGATAGCAATTTTAAATTTAAGCAGAAGGAAGAAGAAGGAGTAAGTGAAATAACAGACAACAGTATAGAACTAAAACAAATAAATGCAGGAGAAGAAAAAGAAATAAAAATAGGGTTAGAAGTAAGCTTACCACAGACAATAGATTTAGAAAAATTTAATAAAGAGACAATATTAGATTTAGAAGGAACATATAAAAATGCAAAACAAAAAGAAAGTAAGATAGAAAAAGAGAATAAAGTAAATATAGTATTAATGCAACCATATGATGATAATGAAGAAAAAATAGATTTACAAAGTAAAATAATAACAAATAAAATATATAATATAGATGGAGAAAAGAAGAGAGTAGTACAAGCACAAATTAGTAGTAAACTAGAAAGAGAAGGATACCCAATAGAGCAAACACAAATAGAAGTAGAGGCACCAGAAGGAGTAGAAAAAGTAGAAGTAGGAGAAAGAGGAACAGCAGGAACAAACGGAAGAAGCGAAGGAAATAATGATGAAGAAAGTTTAAAGATAAATGCAGAGAAAGAAAAAGTAAATATAGAGATAAATAATAAAGAAAAAGACGGAAAAATAGTATATAAACAGGGAAAAACAGACAATTTTATAATAACATACATATATCCAGAAACAGCACAAGTAGAAGGAGAAATAAAAGCAAAAGAAACAGTAAAAATATATGATGAATTAGGAAGCGTATTTGAAAGAGAAGTAAGTACAGAAATAGGAGAAGAAAAAGAAGAAATAATAGGATATCAAATAACAAACGAGAAAAACATATATAAAGGAAAAATGTATGCAAAAGAAGAACAAGAATATAAAAGCATGAGCAGTATAGATATAAGATATGTAGGAATAGAACAAGATATAAAAATAGAAGAAGGAGGGGCAAAATATCAAGGAGAAAATATAGAAGAAGAAGCAAAAATAGAATATAGAAAAAGCATAATAAGTAAAGAAAAACTAAAGAGAATATTGGGAGAAAATGGAGAATTAATAATCCAAAAAGAAGATGGAACAGAAATAAGAAGAATAAATAAAGATAACCTAGGAGAAGAAGACAATATAATAGTAGAATATCCAGAAGGAGTAGAAAAAGTAATAATAGAAATAAAAAATGCAGAAAAAACAGGAACAATACAAATATTAAATAAAAAAGTAATAAAACAAGAAAATTTAGAAAGAGCAAGATTAAAACAAATAAATAATATAACAACAAAAGGAAAAATAACAAAAACAGAAAATATAGAAGAAAAAGAAGCAGAAGGAAGTATAAATTTAAAAGAGACAGAAACAAAAGCAAAAATAGAAACAACAAATAATCAGTTAGAAGCAGGAACAGAAAATAAAAATGTAGAAATTAAAACAACATTAATAACAAATGAAAATAAATATGATTTATATAAAAATCCAACAATAGAAATAGAATTTCCTAAGGAAATAACAGAAGTAAGTATAAATAATGTAAGTTTGTTATATGGGGAAGAATTAGCAAAAAGATCAGAAGAAATATATAAAAATGAAAATGGAAATCAAGTAATAAAAGTAACATTAATAGGGGAACAAACAAAACACGAAGAAACAGGATTAACAGAAGGAGCTAATATAGTAGTAAACTGTAATGTAAAAGTAGATAAATTAGAACAAAATGCGAAAAACAATATAGTATTAAAATATACAAATGAGCAAGAAGTAGAATATACAGACAGAGGAATGGAAGAAACAGAAATAAATTATATAGTAAGAAAAGAGATAAAAGAAGAAGTAAATCAAGCTATGGAAGCCCCTGTGGAGCCAGTTAGTACAACAGACCCAATAATAGTGACAAAAAATATTTCAGCAGGAAACAATAAAGATATATATGAAGCACAAGTACAGAAATATACAATAACAGTAAAAAATAATACAGCAAGCGACATGCAAAATATTGTAGTTGAAGATGATATTCCAGAAGAGATGGTATATGTTAATGCTATAACAGATAAAGGCTTTTACAATAAATACGAAGATGATGAAAAAACAAAAAAATATACAACTACTATAGAAAGTTTAAAAGCAGGAGCAGAAACAGATGTATATTATTATGTTAGGGTGAAAAAAGCAGATGAAAATGTGACAAAAACAATAGGTACTAAAGCAAAAGTAAAAACAGCAGAAAATAATGTGTATGAATCCAATGTTGTGCAAAATACTATAAAATTAAGTAAAGTGCAAGCTGATATGATAACTTCAGTAAATTCAACAGGCAAGTATGTTCAAGAAAGTGAAGTGAATTATAAGATAGTCATAAAAAACATTTCAAATTATACATTAGAAGATGTTAAAATAAAGCATAGTTTAAATGAAGGAACAAGTTTTGTGAAAGCTGCAAATATGAAATATAATGAGACTGAAAAATGTTATACTATGATGGAAGAAGAAGAAGAGAAAAAAGCAGAGTATAATAAAACAGAACAATTGGTAGTATGGGATGTAGGAGAGTTAAAAGCAGGAGAAGAGACGGCAGTATATTTAACATTGAAAATGAATGCAATTGTAGGACAAGAACCACAAAAAATAATACAGACTCAAGTTTTAGTCGAAACTAAAGATACAGACAAATACTATTCAAATACGGAAGAAGTAACAGAATCAAATACAGTTAAAGGAAATATTACATTAGAGAGTTCATTAGAAAATAAATATTTATATGAAGGCGAAGAATTTCAATATATAATAAATGTTAAAAATACAAGTTCAACATTAGAAACGGAAGCTAGTATATATGATGAAATACCAAGTGGTTTAGAGATAAGTAAAATAATTTATACATATAATGGCGAAGAAGAAGAGCTAGAGGCTAATCAAGTAGCATTAACACAAATACTGAAACCAGAGGAGAGTGTGCAAATAAAAATATTTGTAGTAGCAGAAGAGTTATCTAGTGGAGTAAATGAACTAGAAATAAAAAACAAAGCAAAATTAAAAACAACAGGAAATGAAGAAATAGAATCAAATGAAATAACAAACATAATAAAAAGAAATCCAAACAAACCAAATGATGATGGGAATAATAATGGAAATAATTCAGGAGGAGATACATCAGGGAAAGTATATAGTATTTCAGGAATGGTATGGAAAGATGAAAATAAGAATGGAGCAAGAGAAAGTCAAGAAAATGGAATCGAAGGAACAACAGTAAAACTATATACAAAAGATGGAAAAGAAGCAAAAGATAAAGATGGAAATGAAATCATGAAAACAACAGGTAGTGATGGAAGTTATGTATTAGAGAATATACCTAAGGGAAATTATGTAGTAATTTTCGAATATAACAATGAACAATATACTATAACAGAATATAAACGTTCAGGAGTAAGTGAAGAAGCAAATTCAGATGTAATATCAACAAGTAAAGATGGAAAAAAAGTAGGAATGACAGATAATATACAAATCACAAATGCAGATATTCAAAATATAAATATGGGCTTGATAGAAAGTAGCAAGTTTGATTTAAGATTAGATAAATATATAAGTGAAATAACAGTACAAGAAGGGAATACAACAAAAAAATATGGATATGAGAACACACAGTTTGCAAAAATAGAATTAAATAGAAAAACAGTAAACAATACAAATATAACAATAAAATACCAAATAAAAATAACAAATGAAGGAGATATAGATGGATATGCAAATAAAATAGTAGACTATATGCCTTCAGAAATGAACTTTAGTACAAAAGACAATAAAGGGTGGATATTAGAAAATGGACAGTTAATAAATAGCACATTAGAACAAGAAGTAATCAAATCAGGAGAAAGTAAGACAATAGAATTGATATTAACTAAAAAAATGACAGAAGATACATTAGGAACAATAACAAATACAGCTGAGATACAAGAAGAAACAAATGAATTTATGAAATCGGATATAGATTCAACACCAGGAAATAAACAAGCAAATGAAGATGATATATCAACAGTAAGTGTAATAATAGGATTAAATACAGGAAGGATAATATTATATATTTCATTAACAATAGCAGTAATAGCAATATTGGGAGTAGGAATTTATTTAATAAATAAAAAAGTTTTAGGAAAATAATTAGGAAAGGAGGTAGAAAAATTTTAATGAAAATACTTAAGAGAATTGTATTATTATTAATAGTAATAATAAGTGTAAATATTTATGCTAGTAAAGTATATGCTACTGTTTGGGTTACTTTGGATAATTTTGATAATGTAGTATTTACTAGAACGTCAGGAAAATATGGGAATAGTGGAACAAGGGCTGGTTATAGTACAAATTATGATTATACTAAAAGACATTTCAATGCATCTACAAATAAAGATACCAATCTGAAAAATTTTGGCTCAGGAGCCAATAAGGGTTGGAGACAATATATTACTGATACAATTTTTGTACATCACGCAAAAAACAAGGCTAAAAGAGGATTTGGAAACGATTATCCAGTATTAAATGAAAATAGAGGAGTGCTATGTTTGCAACATAAAACAGATGCAAAGGGAAGAGGCGGAGAAGCACCAAAAATAAAAAACAATATTATAGTAGTGGATAAGAATGTTATAGTGGATAGAGAAGTAAATAAGGATGACGGAAAATCAGCACAATCTAGTTATCAAAAGAATTCAGCAGGGCGTATAGCATATATGTTAACATTTATGAATAAAACAACTAGTATGAACGATAGAAAAAAGAATGGAACACAAGGTGCAATATGGGCTAACATAGAGACATATTATGATGCTTTTCCTGGAAACTTGTGGGCAGGAATGGCAAGTAATATGAATTCATCAGATTCAGCATTTGTAGAATGGTCAGAACGAAGAAGAGCAGAAAAAATATCAGCAGAATCAGTAGCTTTTGAGTCAATGCTAAGTAATAAGAGAAATGATATTTCTCTTGATAGCTCAAGTTGTAAATGGACTATATCTGGAAATGATTATATAATAGGACCATTTAAGGCAAGTTTTACAAACTATATATACAAAAATAAGGAATTTGATATAAATAAAAGAATGGCTGGAGTAGTAAAGGGAGATTGTGTATTAACAAACTTTGATGGTACTAAGGTAAGTGGCTGGAATTTTTGTGATGAATCTGGAAAAATAGATAATGAACCTAAAGGGGATTTTTATATAAAAGTTAATAAAAATGACATTGCAGGAAAAGGCAATTCTATATCATTTAAATTAAAAACTAGAGAAATAGGGGTAAAAGCAGAATGGTATACATTCAGGTGTGATGCTAGTAATGGAGTAGATGATCAGATGAGACTTTATCTAATATATGCATTTAGGTATTGGGATGAACATGAAAAAGAAGTGAGTATTACTGCACCAAGTCTAGAAATTACTAAACAAGATAATACTACAAAAGCAAAATTATCAGGAATGGAATTTGTAGTAAAAAATTCAAGCGGGTATTACTTAACAAGTAACCCAGGAAACACATTTGCCACATTTGGAACAAAGGATAAAAGTAAAGCATCAAAATTAACAACAAGTACAGAAGGAAAAATAAAAATAGCAAAAATACAACCAGGAACATATACAATAGAAGAAGTAGGAGTAGGCGGTAATTGGGAATATGAGGTACCAAGTAAAAATACAACAGTAGTTACTGTAAATGGAGCAGAAACAACAACAATAGGAAATACAAAAACAAAGATAAAATTGAGTGGATATGCATGGGTAGACAGAAGTGCATCAGGAAAAGAAAGTGAACCACCAAATGGATATTATCAAAAAGATGGAGCAGACAATAAAGATAAAAGACTACAGGGGGTAACAGTATACTTGAAGAATAGAAAGACAGGAAAAATAGAACAAACGGCAACAACAGATGGAAATGGAGCATATACATTTATAGTAAAGAGAGCAGAAGTAGAAAATTATTATGTAGAGTTTGAATATGATGGATTGAAATATGAAAACGTAGTAGCTCATATAACAGAAAGTAAAGGTTCAAAAGCCCAAGAAACAACAAGGGAAGCATTTAATGAAACATTTAATACTGTAAATGGAGAGACAAAAACAACAGGATATACTGAAAACTCTGGAGAGGAAAGAAAAAGAGAGTTAGAATATACAATAAAAGATCACAAAGCAACATTAAAGAATGTAGAAACAACAGAGAATAATACAACTGTAAGAATAACAAATAAAGGAAAATATGGAATAACAGCAAATACAGATGCGACAGGATATAAGATAACAAATCCAGGATATACTGTAAGTGAAATAAAAGATATCAATTTAGGAGTATATGAAAGAGCACAACCTTTTGTAAATACACAGAAAGATATAGAAAGTGTAAGAGTATCAGTAAATGGAAAAACACATGTATATAATTATGCAAGTAGGAAAGAAAATGAAGGAAAAGAAAATGCAAACTTTAATGTAGGAGTAAAATTCGGAAAAGAAAGAATGGCACAAACATATTATCGAGCAGTATATAAAGCGGATTATGAATACATAAATACAAAGGATACAAATAAAGAACTAAGTGTAGATATAAACTATAAAATAACATTGACAAATAATTCTACAACATTAACAACAAAAGTGTGGGGATTAGTAGACTATTATGACAATAGATATGAGAACATAAAAGTAGGCTCAGCAGTAGATGCAAATACAGGAGAAATAACAGAAGCGGGAATAACAATACAAGGATCAAGTAAATATAATGATAAGTATCAGAAAGCAGAAATGTGGAAAGGATGGGAACTAAAACCAGGCGAATCTCAGAATATTTATATACAATTTAAAATGGATAGAGAAGCAGTAAAAACCACATTAGATAGTAGTGAACAAAGTACATTAGATAATGTAGTAGAAATATTATCATACTCAACAACAAAAGATGGAAAAACTTATGCAGGAATAGATGAATATTCAAACCCAGGAAATGCGATACCAGGAGATGAAAGTACATATGAAGCAGATACAGATAAAAGTCCTTCATTAAAACTAGAGATAGCAGATACGAGAAAAATAGAAGGAACAGTGTTTGTAGATGGTACAGAAGCAGGTTTAAAAACGGGAGAAGAAAGAAAAGGGAATGGAAGATATGATACAGGTGAGACAACAATAAAAGATGTGGATGTAACAATCAAAAATGGAGAAAAAGTAGCTCAGTGGTATGATGAAACTACAAAGACATGGAAGGATGCAATAACAAAAACGGATGAAAAGGGAAACTTTGAGTTTACTGGAATTGTAGCAGGAGATTATACAATAGAGTATACATGGGGAGATAATACATACACAGTTCAAAACTACAAAGGAACAATATACAATGAGAAGAAAAGGCAAAATGATAAAGAGTGGTATAAGAAAAATGTAGAAACAAGATATTCAGATGCTATAGATAATTGGGATGAACGACAGAAAATAGATGCTGAGCTAAAAACAATAACAAATCAAACAATGAAGAAGGAATTAACTAATACAATGCATTCAACAACTCCAACTATGTCAATAACAGTAGAAAATACAGAAACAACAACAACAGCAGTAAAAACAGATGAAACAACAAGTAAATTAGAATATGATATAAAGAATGTAGATTTTGGAATAGTTGAAAGAGCAAGACAATCATTAAAAATTGACAAAAGAATAAAAAATATGAAAGTAACATTGGCAAACGGGTCAACACTAACAGATGTAGAACTAATTTATGATGAAGCCAATGGCGAAACAACATTAAAAGGATCAAAATCTGGAGTAGTATATCTTCCATCAAGTGGACCAAGAGACAGTGGAACATTAAAATTAGAAATGGATTCAGAATTAATAGAAGGAGCAAAACTAGAAGTAACATATGAATTTATAGTAAAAAATCAAAGCGAACTAGATTATGATGAAGAAAACTATTATAAATATGGAGAAGTAGCAGAAGGTTTAAAAGCAAGGACATTGACGGTAAAAAATATAATAGATTATCTAGATGTAGACTGGGATTATGATAGTACTCAAGAGGGAAGCTGGGAAATTCCAGAATTAAATGAATTAAAGGATCAATATTTGGCGAGTGATGTACTAGAAAGTAAGGATATAAAAAATAGAAGAATATTAACAACAGAGCAACTTAAAGAATTCTCTATAAAACCTGACGACTATCGTACTAGAGAATTAACAGTTTCAAAATTATTAACAACATCAAAAGATATTGAATTAGAAAATGAAGCAGAAATTCTAGAAATAGAAAAAGATGGTGGAGGAAAAATAACAGATGAACAAGGAAAAGTAATAGCACCAGGAAATTATCTACCAGGTACAGGACCACATGTAGAACCAGATGATGATATGGCAGAGAAAGTAATAATAACACCAAATACAGGTGAGAACAGAAATTATATAACAATTACAATAATTGGTATAGTATCATTAGTAATATTATTTACAGGAATAGTAATAATAAAGAAAAAAGTCATAAAAGACAAATAGAATAAAAAATAGAAGACTTAGGTATTAAAAAACAGTTTTATATCTAAGTCTTCTTACATTTTTAGTAAGTTTATACTAGGGAACGAAAAAAACAAAAAAAGTGAAATGAAAATGTAATAGAAATGTAACCAAAATGAAACAAAAGAAAAGGCTGTAATTCAAATGTAACAAGAGATTAAACAGTATACATAAAAAAACAAAGGTAAACAAAGTAAAAAATACTTTGGAAAAAAATTAAAAAAAATGCCCCAAAAGGTTGAAAAATCAACCAAAACAAGATATAATATTTATTAGGTATATAAAAATTATGATGCTAATTTGTGATTAAATAAAAAATCAGGGAGGTACCAATATGAAAAACAAAGTTTTGAAAATTAGTGTAGCAGTATTATTAATAATGACTTTAACTATGACTAATTTTATATTTTTGGGTGCAAGTTTTGTATCTTATGCAGCAGATAACATAAGTACAAATAACAAAAATATAGAATTTAATACATATTTTAAAGATGAAAATGGTAATAAGACTACGACATTAGAAAGAACAGCAGACATGAATGACATGTCTTTGTATTTGGCGGTTAATGTCAATAAAGAGGGATTTTTTAATGGGGAAGTTGAATTAACAAATTCAAACTTTACAATAGAAAGCGTAAACAGTGATTTGGCAAGTAAAATCTCTAATAGCAAAGTAAAAATAAACCAATTGAATACAGGAGCTACAACAGAAATAGAGCTAAAAATAAAACCTGTAGAAAAAGACGTAATGGGATTAGATTTACTAGATAATGAAAGTGAACTAAAATTAACAGGTATTTATAGAAATAGTTCAGAAAAAGACATAAAAATAGAAGCTACAAGAAAAGTAAATTTAAAATTAATAGAAAATACAGAAGCAAAAGACATAAAAAATGAAATGAAAATAATTACAAATAAAGTAATTAAAGTTTCTGGAGAAGATAAAAGAATTGTACAAGTATCATTAGATATGGGATTAAACCAAAATGTTTATCCAATGAAAAAAATATATGCCAAAATAAAAGTTCCAGAAATAAATGGAAAACAACCAGAAGTAGAAAAAGATATTACTTTAAACACAATGACAGCATCTGAATATAAATATGAAAATGGATATGTAGAAATAACATTAAACAACGATAAAAATGATAATAATAATATTTTATGGAAAAAACAAGGAAATGAAAATGTTATTTTAACATATATTTATGATGCAGATACAAAATTAGAAAATGAAGAAATTACTATAGACGAAAAAGTAACTTTATATAATGATAAAGAAATATCATCAAATCAAAAAACAGTATTAACAGGTGAAGAAATAGATACAGCAATAAATGTAGAAATAAAAAATGAAGAAGAAGATATATATAAAGGAAAACTATATTCAGGAATAGACAGACAATATAATTCTACAACTGAATTAAATGTAAATCTTGCAAATGTAGAAGAATATATAACAATAAAAGAAGAAGCAAGCAAATACCAATTATCAGAAAATGAAGTAGATGCAAATGTATACTATAATAGTACAACTATAAATAAAGAAAGCTTTAATAAATTATTTGGAAATACAGGAGATATTACGATATATAATGAAAATAATGAAATTTTAGCAGACATAACAAATAATACACAAACAGATGAAAATGGAAATTTTGTTGTAGATTATACAGGAAGAGAACCAAAAACACTATTAATAAAAACTTCAACACCAGTAGAAGCAGGAAAATTAGAAATAAAACATACAAAAACAATAAAAAAATCTGATACAAATTCAATAAAAAATGCTTCAGCAATAAACACGAAAATTACTTATGGATATAATAATTCAGAAGAAAATTTAGCAACATATACAAAAGGAATCGAAGAAACAGCAGAAGCAAAATTAGGATTAAAAGAATCAACAACAGAAACAAAATTTGAAACAAATAGAAATTCATTGTCAACAGTTATAACTAATAATATAGAAATGAAATTAGTATTAAAAACAGATGATGAATCTAGAGATTTATATAAAAATCCAATATTCAGAATAGAATTACCTGAACAAATAGAAAAGATAGAAATAAATAAAATAGACTTGTTATATGAAGATGAATTAAAAATCGAAAAATATCAAGTAGATGGAAGATTTATAACAATAAAAATGGCTGGAGAACAAACAAAATACACATCACAATCAGTAGAAGGTGCAAATATAATAATAAACGCAAAATTAACGGCTAATAAAACATCAGTAGCTAAACCAGAAAATATTAATGTATTATATAGAAATGAAAAAGCAAATAGTTATGCTAATAATGAACAATTAGGAAAAATTTCTAAAGAAATTGATATAGTAGCACCTAAAGATGTAACAGCAATTAACAGTATAAAAGACTTAGATGTAGAAACTGTTGGAGAAAAAGCAATAACAGATGTTTCATTGGAAAGAGGAAAAAGCAGTAAAAAAGTTGGAGTTAATTTCCAAATTGTTAATAATAATGAAGAAAATATTAACAATGTAAAAATAATAGGAACATTCCCAACAAAAACAAAAGAAAATAACATAGATATGAAAGTAGTAGATGGTATAAAAATAAATAATGGAACAATTTATTACACAGAAAACGAAAATGCAACAGCAGATTTAGAAAACCAAGATAATGACTGGAAAACAGAAATAACAAATCCAGAAACAGTAAAAAAATATTTAATTACAATGGACAAAGTAGATGCAAGAACAATAGTAGAAGGTTCATACAATGTAGAAATACCAGAAAACTTGGAATATAACCAAAATGCAAAAGAAGGATATGAAGTTACATATACAAAGGGTCAAACACAAAGTGAAAAAACAGCAAAAGCAACAACAATTGCAATGGGAACAGGAGTAGGACCTAAAATAGAAAGTAAATTAACAGCAACATTAGAAGGACAAGATGTAAAAGAAAATGCAATAGTAAAAAATGGAGAAGTTATAAAATATAAAGTTAATGTATCAAATACAGGTTCAGTAGATGTAAGCAATGTAAAAGTAACAGGAATAATACCAACTGGTACAAAATTAGTACAACCAGTTGAAAATTACGAATATTCTGGAGATGTTTATTACAAAGAATTAGATACAGACAAATATGAAACAACAATAGATAGCTTAAAAGTAGGAGAAAGTAAAGATATAGAATATGAAGTAATGGTAAAAGCAGATACAGCTACAAAAACAGTAATGACAGCAACAGCAACAGTTAATTATTTAGATGTTGTACAAAATACTAATGAACTAAAAACAACAACTCAAACAGGAAATTTACAAACAATAGTAAAAAGAGTTACAGATAGAAATACAAAACTTTATGAAAATACAGGTATTAGATATTATGCTATAATAAAAAATATATCAAATAAAACAATAGATAATGTAAAGATTCAAACAAATAAATCAGATAATTTAGATGTAGTAACAGTAAATGTAGCAACAAATATGGGAGAAGATGAAGATAAAGGTGGTTCAGCAGATGATGCTGAAAAGGAAATAGAGAAAAATCAACAAGCAGGCAATATGCAAGATGATGAACAAACAGCAGAGGAAACAGACGAAAATACAACAGCTGTAGATTATAGTGATGAAATGAATATAGGAACAATAGCAGCAGGAGAGACTAAAGTAGTAATATATGACATGGTTGTTAATGGAAATAATGCAAATACTGCAACTTTATCAGTAACTGCAAAAGAAGGACAAAATGAATATAAATCTAATATATGGGATGACCAAGTAAATAAATTTACAGTCAATATGTCTATGACAACAAATACACAAAGCAAGTACATAAAAGCAGGAGACACATTAACATATAATATTAATGTAAAAAATGATAGTTCTTCAGAAACTTCAGGATTAGCTATTATAGATAATATCCCTTCAGAATTAAGTATAAACAAAGTAGTTGTTGATGGTGAAGAAGTAACTCCAGATAACAATAATCTAGAAATAGTAAAACAAATACCAGCAAATACAGAAATGGCAGTAAGTATTGAAACATTAGTTAATAGTTCTATGGGAAGAACAGAAGCAGAAGCAATAACAAACCAAGCAATAGCAACAGTAGATGAGCAAGAAATAGCAAAAACAGCAGAAGTAAACCATGTAATAAAAGCAGATGTAACTGATGGAACCAATGGAAGTAGTGATGGAGACAATTCTGGAACAGATGAAGAAAATCCAAGTGATAATGATGGAAGTGCTGAAGATGGTAAACAAATAATAAGTGGATTAGCATGGTATGATGCAAATCAAAATGGTAAAAAAGATGATGATGAAGAAACATTAAACAACATAAAAGTTAGATTATTAAATGTAAACACAAATCAATTAGTAAAGAATGCTACAGGAGAAACATTAGAAGTATCAACAAATGATAATGGTATGTATGTCTTAGAAAACATAGCAAAAGGAAAATATATTGTAATATTTGATTATGACAATTCAAAATATTCATTAACAACATATAAAGCAGAAGGAGTAAATGAAACTGAAAATTCAGATGCAAGATTAAATGAGCTTTTAATAGGAGATTCTAAAGAAAGTGTAGCTTCAACAGACACAATTACAGTAGATAGTGAAGATATTTCAGATATCAGTATAGGTTTAATAGAATTAAAGAATTTTGATTTAAAATTAGATAAATATATTAATAAAATATCAGTACAAAATTCAGCAGGTACAACAGTTAAAGAATATAACAATACAACAACAGCAAAAATAGAATTAGATGCAAAACAAATAAAAGGATCAAATGTTATAGTAGAATATAACATAGTAGTAACAAACGTAGGAGAAGTAGCAGGATATGCTAAAAATATAGTTGACTACATGCCAGGAGACTTAACATTTAATTCAGAATTAAACAAAGATTGGTATCAAAAAGACAATGCATTATATTCAACAAGTATAAGCAATGATATTATAAATCCAGGAGAATCAAAAACAGTGACATTAACATTAACTAAAGTTATGGGTGAAGATAATGTTGTAGCTAGAAATAGTGCAGAAATATATAAAGACTATAATGATTTAGGGTTAGATGATAGTAATTCAAAACCAGGAAATAAAGCAGAAGGAGAAAATGACATGGGAGCAGCAGACTTAATTGTAAGTATTAGAACTGGTGGAGTAATTTATATGACCATAATAGTAGTAATAGCAATAGTTTTAGCAGCTGGTGCTACAGCAGGAATAATAGTTAAAAAGAGAAATAAAAAAGAAGAATAGGAAGAAAGGAGGTAGAAGAATGAGTAAAATAGGAAAATATGTATTAAGTATTATGATAATAATGATGTGCATATTAGGAATAAATACTACTAAAGTAGAAGCTCTTTCACTAAGTGGAAAGAAAATAGGAAGTACTGTAAGAATAGGATATGGAACATATACAGCAAATGGACATCGTAACTTATTTTGTGTAGAAAAAGGACAGAGATTAAGAAGTAGTGGAGCTACATATACAGTTATTGCAAAATTTCGTATAGAAGGAAAACAAGCATGGAAATATATTACAGGTACTGAAAAAATGACTGATAAAGAAAAGGCAAACTTAGAAAATAAAACTAAAAACAAAAAAGGAACATATTATAACGAAAATAATTCAAATGCTAAATTATCATATATTTTATCAAAAACAGGAACATCTGCACAAAAAGGTATTTGGAGATATATGAGAACATGGATAAGTAATTCCGGAAAGCACTTAGAATCAAGGCTTAATGGATTTGCAACACAAGCAAATTTAAGTGGTAGTCAGGATATATTAGATGATGCAAAAGCAGATGTAGATAAATTAAATGATGTAAAACTAGAAGATGCAACAAATGCTAAGAAAGTTACAACAAAAACAGATGTAACAGTAAAAGTAGCAGAAAAAGATGAAAAATCAACAAAGAAAGTTGATAAAGTAGTGACACAAATAGGACCATTTAAATTTAAATTTAAAGGTGATATATCAGAAATAGAAGTATTTAAGAATCAAGATGAAAGTAAAAAAATTAAAGAAGTATATTTTGGACAATATAAAGGAAACAAAATCAAAGAAGTGGATGAAGATGAAATAGATTCAGGAGAAGAATTCTATGTATTGATTCCACAAGATAAAATGAATAATGTAAAAACAATACGTATTAAAGCAACAATTCAAAAGAGTGTAAAAGGTGCTGATATATGGTTCTTAAAATGTAGTTATGCAAGTTGGCAAAACTTAGTATATAAACAAAGTGATAATACAGAAGGTGATGTAGGAACAATAACAAGAGATCAACCAGTTGTAACAACAGGAAACTTAAAAGTAATAAAAGTTGATAAAAGAAATGGCCAAGTTACTAAGTTAGGTGGAGTTGGATTCTATATCCAAAGTGTAAATGGAGAAAATAATGGAAAATATGTAAAACAATCTAATGGAAAAATTACTTATGTAAGTGATAAGAATCAAGCAACTAAATTTATGACAGCAGCATCTGGTACTAATAAAGGTTCATTCACAGTTAAAGAGTTAAAAGTAGGAAAATATAAAGCTATAGAAGTTAGTAATCCAGATAAGTCTTATGACTTTGTATCAAAAGAAGGAACAGTAACAGTTGATAAAACAGCAGAACTAGAAATTGAAAACAAAGCTAAATATGTAGACATTTCAGGATATGTATGGGTAGATAAACAAACAGGAAAACAATCAAAGAGAAATGACTTATACAAAAATGATACTATGGATGATAAAGATACTTTATTAGAAGGTGTAAAAGTTGAATTAGTTGATAATTCAGGAAATGTTGTAAAAAATAAAAATGGACAAACATGTACAGCAACAACAAAAGACTTAAAGACAAAAGATGGAGTTATAAGATATTATAAATTTGAAAATGTTTTAATAGAAAAACTAAAAGAATATAAAGTAAGATTTACTTATGACGGATTAACATATCAATGTGTAAATGCAAATCTAGGAGCTGATAATGGTTCAAAAGCATTTGAAAATGACAGAGATGGATTTAATAAAAAATTCAGCTATGTACAAGGAACAGGAGAAACTACAGGAGAAACATTAGATCAAAATGGAAACCGTGCAAATAATTTAACATATAAACGTGAAAATTATACATCAACATTAATAAATAATGGTTTACCAATTGGACAATATCCAATCACAGCAGATACAGCAAAAGCAGGATATAGTTTAGAAGAAGCATTTAAGAAATTAAAAGTTGGAGAAACAGAAATAAAATATGTTAATTTAGGACTATATGAAAGAGAACAACCTTATGTAAATGTTGTAAAAGATGTAGAAAATGTAAAATTATCAATTAATGGAAAATCACATGTATATAAATATGCAAACAGAAAGGCAAATGAAGGTGATTACGTAGAAGATGAGACACATAAATTTAATGTAGGAGTTAAATTTGCAAATGAGCGTACAGGTAAAGCTTATGAAAGACCAGTATACCAAGCAGATTATGAATTTGATGATGGAATAACTGACCCAGCTCAAAGTAAAAACTTACAAGTAGCTATAAGATATAAAATAGCAGTAACTAATAACTCTACTAATTTAACATCACAAATAAACAGTTTAATAGATTACTATGATGCTAGATATACATTAAGTAAATTAGGCGACGGAATAGATGACCAAACAGGTGAAATAACAGGAGATGTTGCTAAAGAAGGCGAAGGAGATTATAATACATCATATAAGAAAGTAACAATTAAACCAAATATGAAAATAGAACCAGGAAAAACTAAAGCAATCTATGTAGAATTTACTTTAAATAGAGAAGCTGTACAAACAGCTTTAACAACAGATGAGCGTGAAATGACATTAGAAAATGTTACAGAACTTACATCTTATACTACTTATGGTACAGATGGAAAAGTATATGCAGGAGTAGACTTATATTCTAACCCAGGAAATGCAGTACCAGGAGATAAAAATACTTATGAAGCAGATACAGATTCTAGCCCAGCATTAAAACTTAAAGTTGCAGATAATGCAAGAGAACTTACAGGTAAAGTATTTGTTGACGAAGTCGAAGGTGGGGATAAATTATTAACAGGACAAGTTAGACAAGGAAATGGACAATTTGATGATGGTGAAGATGGAGTAGAAGGTGTTACAGTAACATTGAAAGAAAATAAAACAGATGGGCAAAGTTATACAACTACAACAGATAAGAGTGGAGATTTTAAATTTTCAGGATATATACCAGGAGACTATACTTTAACTTATATTTGGGGAAATAAAACTTATACAGTTCAAAACTATAAAGGAACAATTTATGATGCAACAAGATATCAAGCTAATTATGATAACAATTCATTAAATATGAAATGGTATATGCAAGACCCAGAAAAAAGATATACAGATGCAATTGATAATTGGACAACAAGACAAGAAATAGATAGGGAAATGAATACAATAGAAAATTCTACTAAGTTTACGAAAACAACTATGGACTCAACAACACCATTAATGGATCTTGGAGTAGAAAACACTAAATCAGATGTTACTTCATCAGATGATGACATAATGAAATACACGATTAGCAATATAGACTTTGGAATAGTAGAAAGAGCAAGACAAGCAGTAGAATTAACCAAAAAAGTTAAAGCTATGAAAGTTACTTTAGCAAATGGTTCAGTACTTGCAAATGTAACAGTAAATGAAGAAGGAAAACTTGAAGGTGACCAAAAAGCAGGAGTAATATATTTACCACCACAAAAGGATGCATCAGGAAAGATAATATCAAATGGAATGCTAAAACTTGAAATGGATACTGAATTAATGGAAGGTGCAAAACTAGAAGTAACTTATGAATATAAAATAACTAATAAGAGTGAGTTAGATTATGATTCTAAAGAATTTTATATTACTGGAAAACAAACAGGAAAGGTAATAAAAATAACATCAGCAGACATAATAGACTACTTAGATCCAGAATGGGATTATAATATTGATGATAATAGTGGATGGGAATTGAAAGATTTAAAAGAAATACAAGAAGGAACAACATCAATAAATTTAAGTAAGGAAGTATTAACTAGTGAAGGAATAAAAAATAAGAAAATATTCTATACAGCAGTTAAAGAAATAGAATTAGGACCAAAAGATGATGTTTCAAAAGATTTTAAAGTTTCAAAACTACTATCATCATCAAAAGACATTAGCTTAAATAACGATGCAGAGATTACAAAAGTAGTAAAATCTGGAGGTTCAAACTTAATAACTACACTTGGAAATTATAAACCAGATTCAGAAGAACATGAAATGGATGATGGCCATGCTGAAACAGTAACAGTAACACCAAGTACAGGTGAAAATAGAAATTATTTAATACCTGCAATGGTTATAATATCAGCATTTGTAATCTTAGGAACAGGAATAATTTTCATCAAGAAAAAAGTTTTAAATAAATAACAAATATAAAAAAGTGGTAATTTGATATTACCGCTTTTTTATATTTACAATACTATTGCTTTTTTTGACATTATGTAATAAAATAAAAAACGTAAAAATGCATAAAAGTAAAGAAAATAACAAATCAAATAAAAAAATAGAAAAAACTGTAACAAAATTATTAGTAATACATTACTAAAAAAGACAAAAACCACAAAAGACAAGTAGTAAAATAGACATATATATTAGAGAAAAAGGTGGTATGAAAAAATGTTTCAAAATATAAATGAATATACTGTACAAGAAAAAAAAGAAGAAAACATCAATAAATGGACTGAAATTATGAATAAAAAAAATATAATAATATATATAATTTCTTTTATGTTATCACTTGTAGGAATTGGAGGGGAGTACTCTTTATTTAGTATCAGTATATTAGGAGCATGCTTTTCATCTTCAATTCCACTTTTGGGAGTAGTTATTGTAACATTAATAGGAAATATATTAAAATTTGGAGTAAGTGGAGGACTAGAATATTTTTTAACTAGTTTGATATTTTTTGTCAGTATTTTTTTATTAAAACCCAAATATAATGAAGATGAGAGAAACGAAAAAATCAAAGTCGGAAAAAATGTATGTATTTCAGTAATTGCAATACAAATAATAAAAATATTTCTTTCAACAGTAACACTTTATGACATATTAATAAGTATAACATCAGGAATTATAGCAATATCATTTTATAAAATATTTGTAAACTCAATTGTGGCAATAGAAAATATAGGAGAAAACAAAGCATTTTCAATAGAAGAAGTGATAGGGACAAGTCTATTACTAGCTCTAGCAGCGTGTGCATTTTCAGATTTATCAATTATGGGATTTTCAATCAGAAATGTACTTAGTATATTAATCGTATTGATTTTAGGATGGAAACATGGTGTATTAGTAGGAGCAACATCAGGGGTTACAATCGGTGTAACATTAGGAATTATAACAGGAGGAGAACCAATAATAATAGCAGCTTATGCTGTATCTGGAATGGTAGCAGGAATATTAAATAAATTTGGCAAAATAGGAGTAATAATAGGATTTTTTATAGGAAATATAATTTTAGCATATGCTTCAAATGGATATACGGTAGAAATAATCTATTTTAAGGAAATATTATTAGCATCAATTTTATTATTAGCAATTCCTAAAAATATAAATATAGATATTGAAGAATTCATGGGAAATCCTAAATTTTTACCAGTTACTAAAGAAAGAAGTTTAACAAACGAAAAAGAAACAGTAGAAAAGCTAAATAATATTTCAGACACTATAAAAGAAATGGCAAAATCTTATTCTAAACATCAAAAAAATTATAGTTTAGAAGAAAGAGAAGAAAATAAACAAATATTTATAGATGAATTATTAAATAATTTAGAACCATATAAAGATAACTTATTGTATGAAGATATAGCTAATGTAAATGGAAAAATAATAGATGAAATATTTAATTTATTACTAGAAAAACAAGAAATTACAAGAAAAGAACTTTTAAGTATTTTTGCGGATTGTAATAGCTATATAGTTGGATTTGATGATAAAGAAATAAGCCAATACCTAGAAAATAATATTTTGCAAATAGTAAGAACAGTAAATTTATCATATAAAGTAAGTAAAAACAATTTTATATGGAGAAAAAAGCTAGAAGAAAGCAAGAAGAATATGGAGACACAATTAAATGGTGTTTCTAAAGTAATATCAGGTATAGCTCAAGAAATGGAAATAAAACAGGCAAAAGAAAATGATTACTATAAAGTAGAAATGGAAATTGCTAAATTATTAAAACAAAAAGGAGTCGCTGCAGAAGTAAATATCAATAAAAAAGATAGATATATTATTGAAATATATACAGAAGATGATGTACAAAATAAAAATATTGAAAATATATTAACAAAAGTTTTAAAAGAAAAAATCATTCTAAATGACGAAAATTCAACAGAAAAAAATCTAGTATATATTTCTGATGATAAATATGTAATAGGTTTTGCAACAGCAGATACAACTAAAAGTCAAAGTGAAGTATCAGGGGACAACTATATAAATTTAAGATTAAAAGATGGAAAATATTTAATAGCATTAAGTGATGGAATCGGAACAGGAAATAAAGCAAATGAAAGTAGTATGCAAGCATTAGCAATGCTACAAAAATTATTATCAGTTGGATTTGATAGAAATAGTTCAATAGAACTAATTACATCAAGCTTAATAAGTAAAAATGAAGAAATCTTTGCAACACTAGATATTGCCATTGTAGATTTGTATAATGGGAATATAGAATTAATAAAAAGTGGAGCATGTCCAACTTATGTAAAAACAAACAAAAGAGTACAAATAATAAAATCAACATCACTTCCAGCTGGCATGATAAACCAAGATAATATACAAGTTTTTGATATAGATATACAAAATAACCAAATTATGCTTATGTGTACAGATGGAGTATTAGATTCTAATATAGAATACAAAAATAAAGAACTATGGATTAAATACTTATTAGAAGATATAGAAACAAAAAATACTAAAAAAATAGCAGATATAGTACTAAATGAAGCCATAGATAATAACTTTGGAAAAATAAAAGACGATATGAGTGTAATTGCATGTAAATTTATACAAAAAGATATGTAATAAATGGGAGGAATAATGAATTAATGGGAAATAGAGGTAGAGGAAGAAGATATGAAGAACCAAAATTAAATTTAAAGAAAGTATTTGCGGTCATATTAGCTATAGTTGCAATTATAATGTCAATATTTATAATAAGAGGAATTTTATCAAAAGGAAATAAAGATGGAAGCATAAAAAGCAAAACTTATTTTGCATCTTATAAAAACAACAAGTGGGGAGTAATAGATGAAAATGGGGATGAAATAATAGCACCATCTTATGAAGAAATGATAATAATACCAAATAACAAAAATGATATTTTTCTATGTACTTATGATGTAGACTATGATACAGGAGAATATAAGACAAAAGCATTAAATAGTAAAGATGAAGAAATATTTAATCAATATAGTAAAATAGAGGCGGTAGAAAATCAAGACGAAAATAATAATTTATGGTATGAAAACAATATTTTAAAAGTACAAAAAGATAATAAATGGGGAATTATTGATAATCAAGGAAAAGAAATAGTACCAGTAGAATATGATAGTATTTCAGCTTTGAAAGGAATAAAAAATGCACTATTAGTACAAAAAGACGGAAAATATGGAATTATTGATGATGAAGGTAAAATCATTATTGATACAAAATATGAAGAAATTAGTAATTTAGGAAAAGATAATAAAGAAGGATATATTGTAAAAGATGAAACAGGCCTATATGGAATAATAGATTATTCTAAAAATAGCGTATTAGAAAATAAATATCAAGAGATAGAAAAAGTATATGGAAATGATCTATATGTAGTATCACAAGATGGAAAACAAAAATTAATAAGAAAATCAGGAGAAGAAATTTTAACAAAAGGTTTTGAACAAATTACAGCAATCTTAAAAGAAAAAGATAAAGGAGTAATATATATATCTAATGGAAAATATGGAATTATGTCATTAGACGGTACCAATATACTGAAAGCACAATATGATAATTTAATTGAAGCAAAAGAAAATATATTTATAGCAACAAAAAACGGAAAGCAAGGAATAATTGACATTAATGGAGAAGAAAAAGTACCATTTAATTACACATCAATAATATATGATGAAAAAGGAGATATTTATATTGCTGAAAATGAACAATTTAATAGTGATATAATGAATAATCAATTTGAAATTAAACAATCTGGAATATTAATAGAAAATAATACAGAAGATGGATATTTTGAATTAAGAAAAGATGACAAATATGTATATTACAATTTTAAATTTGAAGAAAAAGAAGTTAAAGATATTTTAAATAAAAATACATTATTTTTAGATAAAAAAGATAATAAATATGGATATGTAGACAAAAATGGAAATGTTGTGGTAGAATACATATATGATGATGCCACAGAACAAAATGAATATGGCTATGCAGCAGTGAAAAAAGATGGAAAATGGGGAGCCATAAATAAAAAAGGAGAAGTAATACAAGAACCAACTTATAATTTAGATGATTACCTAGTAATAGATTTTATAGGAAAATGGCATTTAGGAAAAGATATTAATATGAATTATTATAATCAAGAATAACAAAAAATAAAGTAAAAAGGGTGAGATTTTAATGGAACTAAAGATAAATTACCAATATACGTACTTTATACATCCATTTGTAATAAAACAAAGTAAATATCAAAAATATATATTAAAATTATTAAAAGATAAGAAATGTAAATTAAAAAGATTTGAAAAAGAAAAAGACTTAAAAATGTATAAATATTTTACACCTAAAACTAGAGAATTTCTATTTTCTAACTTTAGTTTTACAAATACAAAATATGAAAAATTAAATGAGCTACCTTTAGAAACACAATCAGCAGTATTGGCTAAATATCCGTCTATAATGTTTGAATATGTTATAAATAGAGATATACAAGGAAAAGCAGGAGAAGGAAAAGGAATATTTTTTAAAATTAGAAAAGTAGAAATAATATGTTTTAATACAGGTTTATGTTTTTTATGTATGAAAACAAACATAGAAGATGACCCAACATTTGCAGATGTATTGAATTTTAATTATAAATTTAGAGATATAAAACAAGATAATGGAACATTAAATAATTATGATAAAATAAATATACAAACAGACTGCTTTTCAAGTATAGATAAAATTACAGATTTTATAAAAAATATTACAGGTTCAAATATAGAAGCAATAAAATTAGATATAAATACAGAAAGATTTCAAACATACTCATATTTATGTATAGATCAAGCGGCATGGAATATAGATAACAGTTTTGAAAAAATAGAGCATAATTTTCTGAAATTTGCAAAAATACTACCTGCAGATAATTCAACAAATTTAAATGAAGAAAAAATATCTTCATTAGCAAAATGGAAATATACTAAAATGGGAATAACAAAACAAGGAATAACATTATTTGCTTCATCAACAGATATTAATAATTACACAATATTACCAACAGAGTTTGAACAACAATATTTATATACTTATATATTTGAATTATATAAAAAGATATATTTAAAAAAATTAATAGTAGAATTTAAACAAACTACTAACATATCAAAAGCAAGAAGTAAATTTATAAATTTTACTAAAAATATATGGATACAAGAAGTAACAGAAGATGAAATAGGAACAATGTTTGACCAAAAGATAAGAAAAATACTAGGAATAGAAGAATTATATGCAGAAGTAAAAAATACCTATGATGTATGCTATAAAGAAATGAATATAGAGAAAAATAAAAATGCAACAGTAGCAATAGGAATAATACTTACATTAACATTAATATTTAATATATTGAATTTTATATTATTAAAGGGTTGAGAATATTACTCAATCCTTATTATTTAAGAAAAGAAAGGAATCTAATATGCAAGTAACTTGTGGAATAGATATTATAGAAATAGATAGGGTAAAGAGTAGTATTGAAGAGACAAATAATAAATTTATTGAAAGAGTATATACTAAAAATGAAATACAATATTGTGAAAGTAAAAATAGTCAAAAATACCAGCATTATGCTGCTAGATTTGCAGCTAAAGAAGCAGTATTTAAGGCAATTTCTAAAACACTAGAAAATAAATATGATATAGAATGGAAAGATATAGAAATAGAAAATGACAAAAATGGAAGACCTATGGTGAATCTAAAAAAAGAAATGTCTAATAAGATAAATAACATGGATATTAGTATTTCACATTGTAAAAATTACGCAGTAGCAAATGTTACGGTAGTATGGAATTAAGAGGGAGAAAAAATGGAATTTTTTGATAATCATGCACATCTAGATGATGAAAAATTTGATATAGATAGAGAAGAAATAATAGAGCAAATACAAAAAAGTGGTGTAACAAAATTTGTGTCGGCGGGATATAGTTTAGAGGGAACTTTAAAAGGAATAGAATTAGCACAAAAATATGAATATATATACACAACAGCAGGGATTTCTCCTAATGATATTCCACAAACAGAAGAAGAAATGTGGAAAAACATAGCAGAAATCAATAATTTGGTAAAAACATATAGAGAAATAAAGAAAATACTAGCTATAGGAGAAATCGGTTTAGATTATCACTGGGAAGAAGATTTAAAAAGAAGAGAATGGCAAAAAGAAGCATTTAAAGAACAGATAAAAATAGCAAATGAAAATAATTTACCTATAGTAATTCATACGAGAGAAGCTGTAATGGATACTTTAGATATTCTAAAAAATAACGAAGTCAAAAATAGAGGGATTTTTCATTGTTGTCCATTAAATAGAGAACTAGTAAAAGAAGCAATAAAATTGGGATTTTATATATCACTAGCAGGTCCAATAACATTTAAAAATTCAAAAAATGCAAATGAAATTATAGGAATGATTCCTGATAATAGAATTTTAATAGAAACAGATAGCCCATATTTATCGCCTGAACCATTAAGAGGAAGAAGAAATGACCCACGAAACGTAAAATATATTGCTCAAAAAATTGCAGAAGTAAAAGGAAAAACTTTAGAAGAGATAGCAAAGATTACTTATGATAATGCAATGACTATATACAAAATCAATAATTGATTTTGTTCGATAATATTTATAATACAAGATTTTGATTACAAAGTTTTAATGATATTATAATATAAAAATTAAGAAATTCTAATTTATTTAGGGGATTTTTCACTATTGTGAAATCCTTTCCTAAAATTATATAGAATTTCTTATTTTTTTGTGTTTTCATATTTTATTACTTAAAAATAATCAATATTTTAAATTGCGTAAAGCTTCAATTCTATCTGCAGTGCTAGGATGAGTAGAAAATAAACTAGAAGCTTTTGATTCTTTTCCATCTTTTCTAAAAGGATTAACAATATACATATTTGCAGTAGCATTATTAGCAGTTTCTAACTCATTAGGGTCATTTTCTAATTTTTCTAGAGCAGATATTAAACCATCAGGATTACGTGTAAATTCTACAGCTGTGCTATCTGCAAGGAATTCTCTTCTTCTTGATAAAGCAAGTTGCATAAGTGAACCAAAAATAGGCGATAAAATAAGAAAAATTAGTCCAATAAGCATAAGAAAACCATTTGCTTTACTATCATCATCTCTATCTTTAACTCTTCCCCAGAACAATGCTCTTGAGAAAAAATCAGAAAGCATTACAATAAATCCAACCATAACGGAAACAATGCAACTTAAACGTATATCATAATTTTTTATATGGCTCATTTCATGAGCAATTACACCTTCTAGTTCATAATAATCTAATTTTTCTAAAAGACCTGTAGTAACACAAATAACAGCATTTTCAGGATTTCTACCAGTTGCAAAAGCATTAGGTTGCATATCATCTACAACATATAATCTTGGTTTAGCAGGTAATCCAGCAGTGACCATTAATGCATCTAAAATATTTACTAATTTCTGGTCTTCTTCGTGTGTAGCTGGTCTTGCATGAGATGTTGCTAATACTATTTTATCACTGTAATAGTAAGAGCCCCAAGCAGAACCAATTGAAAATATTAGTGCAATTATAATTGACATTGAGCCTAAATCAAAAGCATTACAAATATAATAAACTATTAAAGTAATTATTAAAATAAATATGCCAACTATAAAACCAGATTCAATTTTATTTTTTTTACTTGTTTCAAACATAATAAACTCCAATCTAATAAAAAATGGGACTTACTTTGAAGTAACAAAGCAGGTCCCTTTTATCTTATAATAGAAAAGTTCTCCAAAATTCCTATTATATACAAGCTATAATCGTTAGCTTTTTGAGATTTTCTTCTTGATTTTATTTACTAAAATCTACTTTTACATTTTTTCTAGCTTCATCATTTTCTGCTTCGAATAAATCACGAGGAGTAAAGTTAAACATGCCAGCAATAATGTTAGAAGGAAAAACTTGTAATTTTGTATTGTACATTGTTACTGTATCATTGTAAAATTGTCTTGAAAAAGATATTTTATTTTCTGTATTTCTTAATTCTTCAGACAATTCAGAAAAGTTTTCATTTGCTTTTAATTCTGGGTAACTTTCAGATACTGCCATAATAGTTTTTAAAGCTGTTGATAACTGATTATCTAAATTGGCTTTTTCTGTAACATTTTGAGCGTGTGCCCAACTAGTTCTAATTTCAGAAATTTTTGTAAAAGTATCTGATTCATGTTTCATATATCCTTTTACTGTTTCTACAAAGTTTGGAATTAAATCAAATCTTCTTTGTAGTTGAACATCAATTTGACTCCATGCATTATCTACTTTAAATTTTGCTTTTACAAGACCATTATAGATACTGATAAAAGCTAGGATAATAATTAATATGATTGCTATTAAAATTAAACCAGTCATTATTGATTCCTCCTTTGTTAATATTATATACATATCCATGATAACATATTAGCAAAATTTATACAATAATTTTGTAAAAAAAATGACTTATAAATGAAATATAGAAAATAATAAAGCTTGTACAACTATATCCGTAAGGCCTATTAGAAATGTTTTTGTAATATACCCAAATGATGTATTTACAAAAATAAATAAATATGAAAAAATATAATATATAAATATATAGATTGGAGACAAACTGATAATGAAGAAAAAAATATGTACACAGATTATATTAATCATATTATTACAAGCAATTTTAATAGCAGCAAATATATTTTTTGAAAATAACTATACTAGTAAAGTAATAGCAGTAAGTATAATAGAGGAAAGTACAGAAAATAATAAGGTAAAAAATGAATCTATAGCAGCCAAACTAAAGAGAGTAGAAAATAAAATAAAAAGATTATTAAATCTAAAAGTAATGCAAACACAAGCAGAAAATACAGAGAAAGAAACAATTGTGGATGGAATAACATGGAAATATATGGTGGAAAATGACAAGATAGTTAATTTATATCCAGAGAATAAAGATGAATTAGAAGATGATGTCACAATACCAAATAGTATAGACGGTCACACAGTTATAGGAATAAAAGAAAAAGCTTTTAATAATTGTGATGATATAACAACAATAACTATTCCAGCAACAATATCAAGCATTGGAGAATCAGCATTTTCAAAATGTGATAATTTAGCCGAGATAAAAATTGAAAGTGAAAATCAAGATTATGTTACTGAAAATGGTGTATTATATAACAAAGATAAAACTATATTAATACAGTATCCAAATGCCAAAGAAGACAAGACATTTACATTACCTAGTACAGTTACTAAAATTGGAAAATTTGCGTTAAATAGATGTGTGAATTTAGAAGAAATAAAAGTAGAAGAAGAAAATCAAGATTATGTTGCAGTAAATGGTATATTATTTAATAAAGATAAAACTACATTAATACAATATCCAATTGGTAATGAAGAGAGAGAAACATATACAGTTTTAAATACAGTAACTAGTATCGAAGAAGAAGCATTTGCAGAAAATACGAAAATAACTAAGTTAGGAATACCAACAAAAGTAATTAATATAGGAGAAAATGCATTTCAAGATTGTGAAAATTTGAAAATTTACTGTAAAACTGGTTCAACAGCAGAAAAATATGCTAAAGAGAATAACATCAATTACGAAATTGTGAAAACACTAAAAAGTATTGAAATAACTACAAAACCTACTAAAACTATATATACTACAGGAGAAGAATTTGATAGTACAGGAATGGAAGTAACAGCAACTTATGATGATGGAAGTACACAGAAAGTTTCAAATTATACTGTAACTCCAACAGAAACATTAACTACAAATGATACAAAAGTAACTATAAGTTATACAGAAGGAAGTGTGACAAAAACGGCAGAATTAGCTATAACTGTAAGAGAAGAGGAAGAAGAAAAGGAGAAGACAATTGTAAAAATAGAAATATCACAATTACCAACAAAATTAAAATACATAAAAGGAAAAGAAGATTTAGATGTATCTGGAGGAAAAATTAAAATAACTTATAGTGATGACACAGAAGAAGAAAAAGATATAACAAAATCTATGGTAAGTAATTTTGACAATACTAAACTTGGAGTGGAAAGACTAATAGTAACATATCAAGGTAAAAAAACAACTTATGATATAGAGTTAGTAATGCAAACTTCAACAAATGTAGGAAGCAATGCAGATACAGAAGATGATGGAAATAGTGATGGTGACGATGATAGTTTTTCACAAGAAGATGGCGATGATAATGGAGAAAATACAGAAGACGGAGCAGAAGAGGAGGAAGACAATACAGGAGAAGATGATGGAAATATAGAAGAAAATGACGGATTTGGTTCAGATACCGAAGAAAGACAATTAATGTCAGATGGAGATTTACCTTATACAGGAACTGGTAGCAAAATAATGATATTCATTTTAACAGGAATGTCAATATTTAGTTTTGTAGCATACAAAAAATATAAAAAAATTGAAAGTTAAAAATAAATTTTAAAATTGGAATTAATAAAGTTCGCATAAATAACAAAATGCGGACTTTTAACTTTTTAATATAATAGGAAAGTGATACTTTCCTATTATATTAAAAGCTACAATCGTTAGCCCTTTGAGATTTTCTCCTTTTAGTCGAAAACTCAAATTGGGTGATAACAAATTAAAAAAATTTTCAATTTTTCTTATTTGTTCTAGTTAGAAATTAATGTTGTTTTTTGCTATCAACTTGTACAATAAAAAGTAATAATTTTAAAAAAAATCCATATAATATAATAATATAGTTAATTACATTAATTATGTTGAATTTTAAAGTTTATTATTTTTTTACAAAATTTATTAGAATACAAAGTTGTTAAAAACAGTTTATTTATAGAACAATTTTGAAGGGTAAAAATTTTCAAATAAATTTTTCCTCGAAAAATTGACATTATCTCAGTATAATTGAAATTTGACTTTTGAAAAAAATTATAGTATAATATGGAATGCCAAAGGGAGGTAATTAATTTTATGAAAAGAGAAGAAAGCGCTTCAATTTCTATAATGAAGATTATCTGTGTAAGCATAATTTTAATTTTAATATCAGGAATAAGTGTTATGGCAATGAATACAGACTTAAAAGATATTAAAATAACATTGCAAAATGGATATGAAATGTCTACTTTAACATCAAAAAGTAAAGTTTCAGATATCTTAAGCGAAAATAATATTATATTAAACGAAAACCAAAAAACAATACCTGACTTAGATAGTGAAATAAAATCAGGTGACGAAATAAAAATCACAGATAAATCATATAATGAAGTACAAATAGCACAAATATCAGAACAAGGAATAGAAACTTCATTAGACCAATTATTACAAAATTATGCGCCAATCACAGAAAAAATTGTTGCAGAACAAGTAGCGATACCTTATGAAACAATTACAAAAAACACAGTAGGAGAGTCAAGCGATACAACAAATAAAGTGTTACAAGAAGGAAAAGATGGATTAAAAGAAATTACTTACAAGATAAAATATCAAAAGGATGTAGAAATTGAAAAAACAGTTATATCAGAAGTGGTAATAACAGAACCAGTGAACAAAATAGTTCAGGTACAAAAGAAAGTAACCTCAAGAGGAGCAACATTGCCTAGAGTTAGTAATAATTCTTCAACAGCAAGTGCTACTACAGGTGGAAAAGTATATAAAGTAACAGCATATTGTCCATGTAGTAAATGTTGTGGTAAAGCAACAGGAAGAACAGCATCAGGAACGACGGCAACCCCAGGAAGAACAGTAGCAGCAGCTGCTAACTTCTCATTTGGAACAAAGCTAAATATAGGAGGACACGTTTACACCGTTGAAGATAGAGGTGGAGCAATAAATGGAGGAAAAATAGATATATTTGTTAGCTCACATGCTGAAGCTTTACAATGGGGTGTAAGATACTTAAATGTAAATGTTGTAAACTAAATAAATTTATTGTATAATGTACTAGAGTAAAATACTTTAGTACATTTTTTATAGTGCGACAGGCATGTCGTTTAGCTAATCGGTGAAAGTCCGTATTGGAGGTATATATCGCCAACCAATTAGAGAA
>CAKPPS010000011.1 GCA_934177795.1 uncultured Clostridia bacterium
GCAAGTGGAACAGATAAAAATGGAAATGCAGTAGGAAATGCAAATAGTGAATTTAATGAAGAACAATATCATCCAGATGAAACAACAATAGCAAAAAGTTTACCTAATAAAATAAGCTGGAGACATATTCAAATAGGTGAATGTGAAAAAAGAAGTATGGATATAACCACAACAGATAAAGATAAATACGGAATAAACTATGCAAGTAGCCACTTAATAAAAAATACTGAATGGGGAGCAGTAGCATATTTATGTTATAGTGAATACGGAAGTGTACCTAAAATAAATGCTTCGGGAATATTAATTCAGAGTCCATGGAATACTTATGATATTTATACAGGACAAGGACCAAAGGCAGAAGAAGATGAAGAAAGATATGAAAAAACAGATGATACTCGTAATTACAATACAACAAATGGTCAACTTGCTAGTACAACAGGAAATACAACAGGAGTATATGATATGAATGGTGGAGCGTGGGAAAGACTAGCAGGTTATTTAGATAATGGAAATAACAACCTAAATAATTATGGAAAAAGTACATCAGATAGTAAAATACAATATTTTCAAAATGGAAAATTAAATGGAGCTTATGCAAGCTTATGGGATTCTTACGAAGTAAGCGAAGAAGAAAAAAGTAATAAAATAGCTATAGAAGGAGAATCACCAATATCACAAGATAGTTTATGGGATTATACAAAAAGAGAAGTAAAATATCAAACAGCAAGAAAAAGATTAACAGATTATAATTTTAAACAAATGGCAAAACATAAAGGAATAGGAGTAAATGAGGTAGCAAGTGAATGTTCATATTATGCTCCTTATGACAGTAAGGGAAATAGAGGCTGGTTTATGACATCAGAAGAACCAGCTAAAGAAAGTGGAGTTAGGCAACAGCCTGCTAGATCATGGGATTATGACGGAGTACTAATTGGACATGCGGCTATGCCCTTCATTATACGTGGTGGCAATTTCAACGACGGCAGTACTGCTGGTGTGTTGTGTACGGGCATTACTTACGGTAACGCTGGTTGCCACCACGGGTTCCGTCCCGTGCTCGTGTTGTAGCATTTTGATACACAAAGAAACATAAAGTTTTCTATCAAAGATTGGCATTTCTTGTTATCGGAAGAAAAAATTCTATAAATTATGGGAAAGTAACAAAAAATATTGTTATTTTCCTATTTTTTAAAAAAATTTTCATAATTCAATCCTAAAATTTTATGTCAAAAATCCTTGACTTTCCATATAAACATGAGGTATAATATTAAGAGATTTGAAAAGAGAAACAAATTATACCTAAAAAATATAAAAAAGGTGATTAAAATAGGAAAAAATAAAAAATAACATAATTAAATATTTACAAAAGCCAGTTGAAAAAACGAGATTTTTTTGACAGCTTTTTTGTTGCCGTTTACAATTCAAATCAAAAATTCAAAATAATTAAAATTCAAATTTTTTTATTCAAAAGTAAAAAATAAAAGAAGAGGAATTAAAAATAAATTCTTATTAGGAAATATAGATGTATGAGCAGATCATTTAGAAAGCCTATTAAAATTTATTATTTAAGAAGGACTTCTTTTAATAAATAAATCAAAATCAATGAAAAATTGATATTCATTCTGCTTAATATTTTATATGAGGTGATTTTCTTGAAAATAAAAGAAGTAAATTATGAAAAAGCTTCTCGTAAAGACTTTGCAAAAGTTGGCGATTATATTGAAATGCCAAATCTTATTAAAGTACAAAGAGATTCTTATGATTGGTTTGTAGAAGAAGGACTAGGAGAAGTATTAAAAGATATATCTCCAATAGAAGATTATTCTGGAAACTTAGTACTAGAATTTTTTGATTACTATATGGAAGAAAAAACAAAATATTCAGTAGAAGAGGCCAAAGAAAGAGATGCTACATATTCTACAAGATTACATGTAAAAGTAAGACTAATAAATCGTGAAACAGGAGAAATTAAAGAACAAGAAATCTATTTAGGTGATTTCCCTTTAATGACAGATAGTGGAACATTTGTAATCAATGGGGCAGAAAGAGTTGTAGTAAGCCAATTAGTACGTTCACCAGGTTGCTACTATTCAGAAGAATTTGATACAAAAACAGGAAAGAAAACTTATACATCAACAGTAATGCCACTTCGTGGAGCATGGTTAGAATATGAAACAGATGGAAATGATATATTCTGGGTACGTGTTGATAGAACTAGAAAAGTTCCAGTTACAACATTATTAAGAGCAATAGGTCTTACAACAGATGATCAAATTAGAGATTTATTTGGAGATGAAGAATTAATTCAAGCTACAATAAATAAAGACACAATAAAAGACCAAGATGAAGCATTAGTAGAAATATACAAAAAATTAAGACCAGGAGAACTTCCAACAGCAGATGCAGCTAGAAATTTATTTAATGGATTATTCTATGATAACAGAAGATATGATTTAGCTAAAGTGGGAAGATATAAATTTAACCAAAAATTAAATTTAGCATTAAGAATCACAGGAAAAGTAGCTGCTAATGATATAGTAGATAATGAAACAGGAGAAGTTTTTGTACAAGCAGGAGAAGTTATAACAGAAGAAGTTGCAGAAAACATACAAAATTCAGGAATTAACATTGTAGATATTACATTAGGAGATAGAACAGTAAGAATAATAGGAAATGCAACAGTTAACATACATAAAGTATTACCTACACTTGATTTAAGTAAACTTCATTTTAAAGAATTAGTAAATTATGATGTATTAAAAAATATAATAGATAACACAAGTGAAGAAAATTTAGTAAAGGCTATAGAAGAAAGACAAGAAGAATTGGTTCCAAAACATATTACTACAGAAGATATGATAGCTTCTATAAACTATTTATTAAACTTATCACATCAATTAGGAAAACCAGATGATATAGACCATTTATCAAACCGTAGAATTAGATGTGTTGGTGAACTGTTACAAAATCAATTTAGAATTGGTTTAACAAGACTTGAAAGAGTTGTTCGTGAAAGAATGACAATTCAAGATTTAGATGTTGTTACACCACAAACATTAATTAATACAAAACCAATAACTTCAGCAATTAGAGAATTTTTTGGAAGTTCACAATTATCACAATTTATGGATCAAACAAACCCACTTTCAGAATTAACACATAAAAGAAGAATATCAGCATTAGGACCTGGAGGTTTAACTAGAGACAGAGCAGGATTCGAAGTTCGTGATATTCACTATACACATTATGGTAGATTATGTCCAATAGAATCACCAGAAGGACCAAACATTGGACTTATATCAGCTTTATCATCTTATGCACAAATCAATGAATATGGATTTATAGAAACACCATATAGAAAAATAGATCCAGAAACACATAAATTAACAGAAACAGTAGAATATATGAGTGCTGAAGTAGAAGACAATTACATAATAGCACAAGCATCAGAACCAATAGATGAAGAAGGAAGATTTGAAAATCCACGTGTAAGAGTAAGATTTAAAAATGAAGTTATAGAAGTAGATAGAGATAATGTACAATATGTAGATGTTTCACCAAAACAATTAGTATCTATAGCAGCAGCAATGATTCCTTTCTTGGAACATGATGATGCAAAAAGAGCCTTGATGGGAGCAAACATGCAACGTCAAGCTGTACCATTGATGATTACTGAAAGCCCTATAGTAGGAACAGGTATGGAATATAGAGCTGCTAAAGATTCAGGAATTTTAATATTAGCACAAGATGATGGAGTTATAGAAAAGGTAACAGGAGACAGTATAACAGTAAAATATAATAATGGAAAAACAATTGTACATAAATTACGTAAGTTCAAAAGAACAAATGGTGGTACATGTATAAACCAAAAACCGATAGTAAAAAAAGGTGAAATAGTAAAAAAAGGTGATGCAATTGCAGATGGACCATCAACACAAAATGGAGAAATGGCATTAGGAAAAAATGTAGTAGTAGCATTCTCAACATGGGAAGGATACAACTACGAAGATGCTATACTTTTAAATGAAAGATTAGTTAAAGAAGATGTATTTACTTCAATACATATAGAAGAATATGATTGTGAATGTAGAGATACAAAATTAGGAGCAGAAGAAATAACAAGAGATATTCCAAATATTGGTGATGATTCATTAAAAGACTTAGATGAAAATGGAATTATTCGTATAGGTGCAGAAGTAAGACCAGGAGATATTTTAGTTGGAAAAGTTACTCCAAAAGGAGAAACAGAATTAACAGCTGAAGAAAGACTATTAAGAGCTATATTTGGAGAAAAAGCTAGAGAAGTAAGAGATACATCATTAAGAGTACCACATGGAGAAGCAGGAACAATAGTAGATGTAAAAATATTTACTAGAGAAAATTCAGACGAATTAGGACCTGGTGTAAACCAAATAATTAGATGTTATATAGCAACAAAGAGAAAAATATCAGTTGGAGATAAAATGGCTGGACGTCATGGTAATAAAGGTGTTATATCTAGAGTTTTACCAGAAGAAGATATGCCATTTATGCCAGATGGTACACCAATTGACATATTATTAAATCCTCTAGGAGTTCCATCTCGTATGAACTTGGGGCAAGTATTGGAAGTACATTTAGGTGGAGCAGCAAAAGCATTAGGATGGCATGTTTCAACACCAGTTTTTGATGGAGCAACACAAGAAGATGTAGAAGAATTACTAGAAAAAGCAGGTATGACTAAAGATGGAAAAACAACATTATATGATGGAAGAACAGGAGAACCATTTGCAAGCCCAATTACAGTTGGTGTTATGTACATGTTGAAACTACATCACTTAGTAGATGATAAAATCCATGCTCGTTCAACAGGACCATACTCATTAGTAACACAACAACCTCTAGGAGGTAAAGCACAATTTGGTGGACAACGTTTCGGAGAAATGGAAGTTTGGGCACTAGAAGCTTATGGAGCAGCATATACATTACAAGAAATGCTAACTGTAAAATCTGACGATGTAGTAGGAAGAGTAAAAACTTACGAAGCAATTGTAAAAGGTGAAAATGTACCAGAACCAGGAGTTCCAGAAAGCTTTAAGGTATTAGTAAAAGAACTTCAATCTTTAGGATTAGATGTAAGACTATATTCAGAAGACAATCAAGAATTAGAACTTAAAGAAAATATAGAAGATGGAATAGAATATAATCCAGAAAAAGAAAAGAAATATTTAACAGAAGATGAAGTGGTAGCAGAGGGAGATTTATCTGATGGATATTCAGAAAGTACAGAAGATGATGTATTACTAAGCGATGAAGAAGAAATGTCAAATGATGATGGAAATGATGAGTTATTTGCAAGTTTAGATGACGAAGATGATGATAAATTTTTCGAAGAAGAATAAGAATATATAATTAAATAAATTCTAAAAAGGTAAAGGGCGACAGTAAGGAATTGCACCAGCAGTGGATAGCCTTTTTACCTGTTTTAGAATTACCCAATATTTTAATAAAAGTTCGAGGGGGAAATATAGTGGACGAATTAGATATTTTTAATAAATTAAAAATAGGAATTGCATCAGATGAAAAAATAAGAGAATGGTCAAAGGGAGAAGTAAAAAAACCAGAAACAATAAACTATAGAACTTTAAAACCAGAAAAAGATGGATTATTTTGTGAAAGAATATTTGGACCTACAAAAGACTGGGAATGTCATTGTGGTAAATATAAGAGAGTAAGATATAAAGGAATAGTTTGTGACAGATGTGGGGTTGAAGTAACAAAAGCAAAAGTAAGAAGAGAAAGAATGGGACATATAGAACTTGCAGCTCCAGTTGCACATATCTGGTATTTTAAAGGTATACCAAGTAGAATTGCATTAATGCTTGATATTTCACCAAGAAATCTAGAAAAAATCATATATTTTGCATCTTATGTAGTAATAGATAAAGGTGAAACAGGATTAGAAAAATGTCAAGTATTAAATGAAAAAGAATATCATGAAGCAGAAGAAAAATATGGTAGAGGTTCATTTAAAGCAAGAATGGGTGCAGAAGCTTTACGAGAATTACTAGAACAAATAGATTTAGATGAATTATCAGAAAAAATAAAGAAAGAATTAACAAAAGCAAGTGAACAAAAAAGAGTTAAACTTGTAAAAAGATTAGATACAGTAGAAGCATTTAGAATTTCAGGAAATAGACCAGAATGGATGGTTATGAATGTTGTTCCTGTAATTCCACCAGAATTAAGACCAATGGTTCAATTAGATGGTGGTAGATTTGCAACATCGGATTTAAATGATTTATATAGAAGAGTTATTAACAGAAATAATAGATTAAAAAGATTATTAGAATTAGGTGCTCCAGAAATTATTGTAAGAAATGAAAAAAGAATGTTACAAGAATCTGTAGATGCATTGATAGATAATGGTAGAAGAGGAAGACCAGTTACAGGAGCAGGAAATAGACCATTAAAATCTTTATCAGATTTATTAAAAGGAAAACAAGGTCGTTTCCGTCAAAACTTACTAGGTAAGCGTGTTGACTATTCAGGACGTTCAGTTATAGTTGTAGGACCAGAATTAAATATTTATCAATGTGGACTTCCAAAAGAAATGGCAGTTGAATTATTTAAACCATTTGTTATGAAAGAATTAGTTGGTAGAGGAATTGCACAAAATATAAAAAATGCAAAAAGAATGGTAGAAAGATTAAAACCAGAAGTATGGGAAATATTAGAAGATGTTATAAAAGACCATCCTGTAATGTTAAACCGTGCTCCAACACTACATAGATTAGGAATACAAGCATTTGAACCAGTATTAGTAGAAGGTAGAGCTATAAAACTTCACCCATTAGTTTGTGAAGCATTTAATGCCGATTTCGATGGTGACCAAATGGCAGTTCATTTACCATTATCACCAGAAGCACAAGCAGAATCAAGATATTTAATGCTTTCAACAAATAACTTATTGAAACCACAAGATGGAAAACCAGTAGCAGTTCCAAGACTTGACATGATTTTAGGAAGTTATTATTTAACAATGGTGTTAGATGGAGAAAAGGGAGAAGGAACATATTACAAAGACCCAGAAGAAGCTTTAATGGCTTATGAAAACCATGATGTAGGAATTCATGCAAAAATATTTGTAAGAGTTTCTAAAGAAATAGATGGAGAAATAAAAACAAGCAAAATAGAAACAAGTGTTGGAAGAATAATCTTTAATCAAGGAATACCTCAAGATTTAGGATTTATTGATAGAGAAGAAGATCCATTCCAATATGAAATAAGTTTCCCTGTTATGAAAAAATCAATGGGAAATATTATAGAAAGAGTTATCAGAACACATGGCTTAATAGAATCAGCAGAAGTAATAGACTATATTAAAGCATTAGGATTTAAATATTCTACAGTTGCTGGTATTACATTCTCAATGAGTGATGTACAAGTGCCAGAAGCTAAAAAAGGATTATTAAAAGAAGCTGATAGCAAAATCGAAAATATTAGAAAACAATATGCAAGAGGTTTAATTACAAATGATGAACGTTATTCAGAAGTTATTAAAGTATGGGAAAACACAACAAATCGAGTTAGTGATGCCATGGAAGATAACTTTGATGAATTAAACCCTATATATATGATGGTTAAATCAGGAGCCAGAGGTAACATGAGTCAGTTAAGACAAATTGCAGGTATGCGTGGACTTATGGCTAGTACAACAGGTAAAGCAGTAGAAATACCAATTAAATCATCATTTGCAGAAGGTCTAGATGCATTGGAATACTTTATTTCTGCACATGGTGCACGTAAAGGACTTTCAGATACAGCGTTAAGAACAGCGGATTCAGGATATTTGACAAGAAGATTAGTTGATGTATCACAAGATATAATCGTAAGAGAGCATGATTGTGGTACTGATGATGGAATGATTGTTTATGATATTAAAGATGGACAACAAATAATCGAAAAAATGCAAGAGAGATTATTAGGAAGATTTGTTGTAGAAGATGTATATAATCCACAAACTAAGGAATTAATTGTGGATACAAATACAATGATAACAGAAAAAATAGCAGATGAAATCGTAGCAGCAGGAATTGAAAAATTAAAAGTACGTTCAGTTCTTGGATGTAGATCAAAACATGGTGTATGTCAAAAATGCTATGGTATGGGATTAGCAAGAAGAGACCTAGTTTCAATAGGAGAAGCTATAGGTATAATTGCAGCTCAGTCAATTGGTGAACCAGGTACACAGCTTACAATGAGAACTATTCACTCTGGAGGTGTAGCAGGTGTAGCAGATATTACACAAGGTCTTCCTAGAGTAGAGGAATTATTTGAAGCTAGAAAACCAAAGGGATTAGCAATAATCACAGAAATTGACGGAAAAGTAAAAATTAAAGAAACAAAGAAGAAAAAAGAAGTTATAGTTACAGGAAGCGATGTAGCCAAAACTTATACAATACCATTTGGATCAAAAATGAAAGTAAAAGATGGAGATATTGTAGAGATGGGACAACCATTAATAGAAGGTTCTATAAATCCAGCCGAAATACTTGCTATAAAAGGTCCAGAAGGTGTATATGAATATCTAATTTCAGAAGTACAAAAAGTATATAGAAACCAAGGTGTTGATATCAATGATAAACATATTGAAGTTATTGGTAGACAGATGCTTAAAAAAGTTAGAGTTGAAGATAATGCAGATACAGATATGTTCCCAGGTTCATTAGTTGATATGTATGAATTTGAAGATAAAAACAATGAAATAATAGCAGAAGGAAAGAGACCAGCAACAGGAAAACGTGTATTATTAGGAATAACAAAAGCAGCTTTAGCTACAGACAGCTTCTTATCAGCAGCATCATTCCAAGAAACAACAAGAGTTTTAACAGATGCAGCAGTAAAAGGTAAAGTAGATGATTTAGTTGGATTAAAAGAAAATGTAATCATTGGTAAATTAATACCAGCAGGAACAGGAATGCAAAAATATCAAAACATTCATATAAATACAGAAAAAGAATTAGAAGAAGTTGCAGAAACTGAAACAACAGTGGAAACTGCAGAATAGAAGCAAAAGTAGAAATAATTTTGAAGTTATTTCTACTTTTATTGCATTTTTAATAAAAATATAATAAAATTAGCATATATAAAAAGTTAAGGAGACGAAGATGCAAAAGAAAATTTTAAAAAGTGAAAATGGAGCAGTTACATTATTTGTATTAATAGCAATCTTATTTTTCTTAATAGTAATATTTGGAATGTATGTTAGAAGTAGTAGCAAAAATCAAGTACAAATATCAGAAATGGAAAAAGTACAAAAAGAATATCAAAAAGATGTTGACAATATAGACCAAATATATGACGAAGTAAAAAACAAAAGTCAAATAACCATAAAAGAAGCAAAAAAAGATGAAATATTGAATAAGACTAATAATACAGAAGTAACAGTAGTAGATGGAACAGTAACATTACCAGCAGGATTTAAAATTGCTGAAGATAGTGCAGATACTATAGATGAAGGAATAGTAATAGAAGATAGTAAACAAAACCAATTTGTATGGATACCAGTAAGTCAAGAAAATTTTGCAAGTGAGTTTGTGAGAAGAGAAGGATATTACGAAGGAAAATTAGATTCTATGATTTCCGAATGTGGAGAAGCAGATGCAACAGGAAAAAATGATAAAGTAACAGAAACGGCAACTACACAGCAAGAAGCAAAAAATATGTATAAAAGTGTAGAAGCAAATGGAGGATTCTATATAGGAAGATATGAGGCTGGAAAAGATATAAAAGGAAAGGTAGTAGTACAAAAAAATGCTAATGTATATAACAATGTATATTGGTCATCAACAGAAGCCATGCAAGAAAGTGAAACAGCAACAACAGGAGGAGCAGTAGAACTATCAAGAAATTTTGCCAAAGAAAATAATTATAAAACAGTGCAAAGTACATTAATATATGGTGTACAATGGGATGCTGTGATGAATTGGATGAAAGATATAGAAAATTCGAGTGCTACATCAACAGATAAAAAATATATTATAGACAGTACAGGAATGGGATGGTATGATGGAGTTTCAGGAAATTCTGAGCATAAAACAGGAATAGATTTAAATGGAGGAAAAAACCAAGTCAAAAAAGTATATGATTTAGCAGGAAATTTATGGGAATGGACTATGGAGTCTTACAACACTTATAGTCGAGTTATCAGAGGCGGCAATTGTGACATTACAGGTTCTGCTTATCCAGCTTCCTATCGTGGCAACGAAAAACCGTCTTATAGCAATGATCACATCGCTTTTCGCCTTACTTTATTCTTAAAAGCTGAATCGTAAAACATTGACAAATCAGCTGTTTGCTAGTAAAATATAATAGAATAAATAGAAGGAGAAATTTGTTTATGCAAAATACGAATAGAAAGATTTTTGATAAATTAGTATCAAAAACAAAAATATATCTAGCTATTATTTTTATATTACTAGTAATAATATGTATAGAAAATACAATAATGATAATACCATCAATTATAATATTTATATTTATTGTTATATATTCATATTATACAAATAACAGAAGGAAAAGTGAAATTTCAGAAACATTGCAAGATTTAACATTATCAGTAGATACAGCAGCAAAAAGTAGTTTAATAAATTCACCATTCCCATTAATTATTTTGGAATCTAATGGTAATGTAATATGGAGAAGTTCAAAATTTATATCAGAATTTGAGGAATTTGATATAAACAATTATTTAAATGGATTAATCGAAGATTTTAAACTAGATATAAAAGAAATAGAAAAAGATAAAACTAAAGAAAAACAAATTTCAAAAAGTATAGAAATAAATAACAAAAATTATGAAGTATTAGGCAAGTTTGTACATTCAAGAAAATATGACAAAAAGCAACAAGATAAATATATGATGATATTATATTTCATAGACAAAACAGAATTTATAAAATTGCAAAAAGAAAATAAAGACTCTAAAACAGCTGTTATGATAATGATGATAGACAATTATGAAGAAACAATGCAACAATTAGAAAGTGAAGAAAAACCACAAGTATTAGCTGAAATAGATAAATATATCTTTGAATGGACAGATAAAATGAATGGAATTTTAATAAAAGCTGATAGAGATAGATATATATATGTATTTGAACAAAAATATTTAAAAGAAATAAGAGAAGAAAAATTTAATATCTTAGATAAAATAAAAGAAATAAATACAAAGGAAAATGTTCAAATAACATTAAGTATAGCTATTTCAATAGATGGAGATACAGATAAACAAAAATACAAATCTTCACAAGAAGCTATGGATATAGTTTTAGGACGTGGAGGAGACCAAGCTGTTATCAGAGAAAATGAAATCTATAAATTTTATGGTGGAAGAACCCAAGAAGTAGAAAGAAGAACAAAAATAAAAGCTAGAGTTGTAGCCAATGCATTGGAAAACTTAATAAAAGATGCTAGCAAAATAATGATTATGGGTCATACTAATCCTGATATAGATTCTATGGGGTCAAGTATGGGAGTATATAGAATAGCAAGAAGTTTAGGAAAAAAAGCTTATATTATTGATAGTACAGAAACAACAACATTACAAAATTTTAAAGAATCTTTAGCACAAGAACCAGAATATGAAGATGTGCTAATAAATAAAGAAGTAGCAGAAGAAAATATAGACAAAGAAACACTAATAGTAGTAGTTGATACCCATAAAACAACCTATGTAGAAGCACCAGAATTATTAAAGAAAACTAATAAAATAGTAATAATAGACCATCATAGAAGAAGTGCAGATTATATCGAAAATGCGACATTAACATTCCAAGAAGTGTATGCATCATCTGCTGCAGAATTAGTAACAGAATTGCTACAATATACTAAAGCAAAAATAGATTTAAAAACAATAGAAGCTGAAAGTCTATATGCTGGAATTATGATGGATACAAAAAACTTTACATTTAAAACAGGAGTGAGAACATTTGAAGCAGCAGCATATTTGCGTAAATGTGGTGTAAATATAATAAGAGTAAAAAAATGGTTCCAAAGTAATTTAGAAACATTTAATAAAATTGCAAAAATTGTTCAAAGTGCAGAAATAGTAGATGATACAATAGCAATAGCAATATATGATAAAAAAGAAAAGAATTCTAGTGTGATTTGTGCAAAAGCCGCAGATGAATTACTTACAATTAGTGACATTACAGCTTCATTTGTTATAGGAAAACTAGGAAACAAAATATGTATTAGTGGAAGGTCAATAGGAGATATTAATGTTCAAATTATTCTAGAAAAATTAGGCGGTGGAGGTCATATAACATTAGCAGGAGCTCAAGTAGAAGGTATGACAATAGAAGAAACTAAACAAGAATTAATAAACAGAATAAATGAGTATTTTTCAGAGATAGATAGAAAATAAACAATTAATATTTAAAGAAAGGGACGATTGGTAACAATGAAAGTTATTTTAAAAGCAGATATAAAAGGAGTGGGAAAAAAAGATGAAATTATAAATGCATCTGATGGTTATGCTAGAAATTTTTTATTTCCTAAAAAATTAGCAGTAGAAGCGAATAAGGAAAATATGAGTAAATTAAAAGCAAAACAAGACTCAGTAAAATATCAAAAAGACCAAGAAAGAGAAGAAGCATTAAAAATATCAGAAAAATTATCAAAAATAACATTGAAAATAAAAGTAAAAGCTGGAGAAAATGGTAAAATATTTGGTGGAGTATCAAGTAAAGAAATATCACAAGAATTATTAAGTCAATATAAAATTGAAATTAATAAGAAAAAAATTGACTTAAAAGAAACAATAAAAACACTTGGTGTTCATAATATAGATATAAAATTATTTGAAGGAATACTTGGAAAATTAAAAATAGAAGTTATAGCAGAATAAAAAAAGAAAGAATGGAGAAATATTATGGAAATAGGAAAAGTACCACCAAATGATGTTGAAGCTGAACAAGCAGTACTAGGAAGTATGCTTACAGATAGAGATGCCGTTATTTCTGCCATAGAAGTTTTACATGTAGAGGATTTTTACAGAACAGATAATAAATCAATATATGAAGCAATTTTAAATTTATATAATAGAGCAGAACCTATAGATATAATTACAGTAAAAGCAGAATTAGAATCATTGGGGAAAATAGAGCAAGTAGGGGGATTAGAATATTTAGTAAGTTTACCAGATAAAGTACCTACTACTGCAAATGCCATTAAATATATAAAAATTGTGGAAGAAAAATCAACATTAAGAAATTTGATAAAAACAGCAAATGATATAATAGAAATGGGATATGACCCAACAGAAGATGTTACAGATGTTATGGAGAGTGCAGAAAAAAAGATTTTTAATATTATGCAAAATAATGATAAAAAAAGCTATTCTCCAATAAAAGACATCTTGGTAGATAGTTTTACTCAATTAGAAGAACTATATAATAGAAAACAACATATTACAGGAGTACCATCTGGATTTATAGGATTAGATTATAAAACAGCAGGATTTCATGGTTCAGACTTGATTTTAATAGCAGCTAGACCAGCAATGGGAAAATCTGCATTTGCATTAAATATAGCAACAAATGCAGCTGTAAGAGCTAATGTTCCAGTTGTAATGTTTAGTTTGGAGATGTCAAAAGAACAATTAGTTAATAGAATATTATGTAGTGAAGCAATGGTTGATAGTAATAAAGTAAGAACAGGTAAATTAGAAGAAGAAGACTGGACAAAACTTGCAGGAAGTATAGGACCATTATCAGAGGCAGAAATTTATATTGACGATACACCAGGAATAACAGTAACAGAAATCAGGGCCAAATGTAGAAAATTAAAACTAGAGAAAAATATTGGAATGGTTGTAATAGATTATTTACAATTAGTCCAAGGAAGTAATAGAAGAAATGGTAGTCGTGAACAAGAAATTTCAGAAATAAGTAGGTCATTAAAAATACTTGCAAAAGAATTAGATGTACCAGTAATAGCATTATCACAGCTATCAAGAGCAGTAGAACAAAGACCAGACCATAGACCAATGTTGTCAGATTTGAGAGAATCAGGAGCAATAGAGCAAGATGCAGATATAGTAATGTTTTTATATAGAGATGATTATTATAACAAAGATAGTGAAAAACAAAACATAGCAGAAGTAATAATTGCAAAACACAGGGGAGGTTCATTAGGAACAGTAGAATTATTATGGTTAGGAAGTTATACAAAATTTGTAGATTTAGAAAAAAGATTTGATGACTAAATTATCAGGAGGTATAAAATGGCCTGCAGAGAAAAGAAAACCTTAAAAAAAGAAGTATATAACACTATAAAAAAATATGAATTAATAAAAAATGGGGACAAGCTAGTTTTAGGAATATCAGGGGGACCTGATTCTATGACTATGCTTGATATTTTATTTAATATCAAAGAAGAAAAAAGCATAAAATTTGATTTTGTAGTTGCACATTTAAATCATAAAATAAGACAGGAAGCACAAGATGATGAAAAATATGTAGAAAAATATTGTCAAATAAATAAAATAGATTTTTATTCTAAAAGTATAGATGTAAAGAAAATGGCTAATAATAATAAAGTAAGTACTGAAGAAGCTGGAAGAGATGCAAGATATACATTTTTTGATGAAATACAAAAAAAAGTAGGTGCAAATAAAATAGCGATAGCACACAACAAAAATGATAAAATAGAAACTATTATTATGAATGAACTAAGAGGCTGCGGAATTGCAGGATTAAAGGGAATTGAACCAAAGCGTGATAAATATATTAGACCATTGATAGAAATAGAAAGAAATCAAATAGAAGAATACTGTGAAGAAAAAGACTTAAATCCAAGGATAGATAAAACAAATTTTGAAAATATTTATACAAGAAATAAAATCAGAAATGTGGTTATACCATATATAAAACAGGAATTTAATCCTAATATTATTAGAACCATAGATAGATTATCAAATTTAGTAGTAGAACAAGAAGAATATATAAATAAACAAACAAAAGAAATATACGCAAATATATTAGAGGAAGAAAAGTTAAATGAATATATTGTATTAAATTTAAAAAAATTTAATGAACAAGAAAATGTAATAAAATCAAATATAATATTATATACTATAGCAAGAATATGTAAGACAACCAAAGGAATAGAAAAAATACATATTGAAGATATAATAAAGCTTTGTAAAAATAATGTGGGAAATAAATTTTTAAGACCAAATAAAAATTTAAAAGTTTTTGTAAAAAAAGGAAAAATAAAATTTTCGAGGGAATATGAGTAGCCGTAATACTTTGAAAGGAATTAAAATATTGTAATAAAAAAGAAATAAAAAAACTATTGAAAAACAAAAAACAATATGATAAAGTTCAGAAAAACAAAATGTTTAAGAGTTAAGAGGAGGAATTATATTGAAAAACGGAATAAAAACATTAGCAATGTGGCTAATTATAGTTGTAATTGTTTTGGTAGTATTATCTTCAATTGTTGAAAACAGTAATTCAAGATTAAAATACTCAGAATTGATATCAAACATTAATAGTAATAATGTAAAATCAATTGTTATTGAAGCAGATGGAAAAACAGCAGAAGTAGAATTAAAGGATGGAAACAATTTAAAGAAAGAAACTAATATACCAAATATGGAAAGTTTTATGAATTATGCAGAAGATTTTATTAACAATGGAAGCTTTACACTAGAAGAAAAATCTGAATCAATATTCATGACATTACTTCCATTAGTAACACCATTTGCTATGTTAGTAATATTTGTATTATTCTGGTTCCTAACAATAGGTGGAACTAATAGTGGTAATGCAGGTAGTAAAACAATGACATTTGGAAAGAGCAAAGCCAGAATGATGACACCAGCAGATAAAAATAGAATTACATTTGATGATGTAGCTGGAGTAGATGAAGAAAAAGAAGAATTAGAAGAAATTGTACAATTCTTAAAAAATCCAAAGAAATTTACAGATATGGGAGCTAGAATTCCAAAAGGAGTTTTATTAGTTGGTCAACCAGGTACAGGAAAGACATTATTAGCAAAAGCTGTTGCAGGAGAAGCAGGAGTTCCATTCTTTATAATGAGTGGTTCAGACTTTGTTGAAATGTTTGTAGGTGTAGGTGCTTCAAGAGTAAGAGATTTATTTGAACAAGCTAAGAAAAATGCACCATGTATTATATTTATAGATGAAATAGATGCAGTAGGACGTCAAAGAGGTGCAGGACTTGGCGGAGGACATGATGAAAGAGAACAAACATTAAACCAATTATTAGTAGAAATGGATGGATTTGCAGAAAATGAAGGTGTTATAGTTCTTGCAGCAACAAATAGACCAGACGTACTAGATAAAGCATTATTAAGAGCAGGAAGATTTGATAGACAAATAGTAGTTGGATTACCAGATGTAAAAGCAAGAGAACAAATATTGGAAGTACATTCAAGGAAGAAAAGATTAGCAGATGATGTTGATTTAAAAATTATAGCTAAAAATACATCAGGATTTGCAGGAGCAGATTTAGAAAATATATTAAATGAAGCAGCACTTTTAGCAGCGAGAAGAAACATAAATGAAATAGGGATGAGAGAAATAGAAGATGCTATGGTAAAAGTAACAATGGGACCAGAAAAGAAAACACGTGTAAGAAGTGCAAAAGAAAATAAATTAGTAGCATATCACGAGGCTGGTCATGCAGTTGTTAGTCATTATCTAGAAACTCAAGACCCAGTACATCAAATTTCTATCGTACCAAGAGGAATGGCTGGTGGATATACAATGTATAGACCAACAGAAGATAAGAACTTTATGTCAAAAACAGAAATGGAAGAAAATATAGTATCATTATTAGGAGGAAGAGTTGCAGAATCAATTATATTAAATGATATTTCAACAGGAGCAAGTAATGATATAGAAAGAGCTACAAAAATTGCAAGAAGCATGGTGACAAAATATGGAATGAGTGATAAAATAGGAACAATAACACTTGGATCAAATCAAGAAGAAGTATTTTTAGGAAGAGATATAGCACAAGGAAAAGAATACTCAGAAGAAACAGCAGCAATTGTAGATGAAGAAACAAAGAAAATAGTTGATACAGGATATAATAGAGCAAGACAAATTTTAACAGATAATATAGATAAATTACATCAAGTAGCAGGAATATTACTTGAAAAAGAAAAAATCGAAGCTGATGAATTTGAAGCAATATTTGGAAAACAAGCATAAATGTAGAGCAGATGATTGTCTGCTCTTATTATATAATAGGAAATGGCGATTGCGTTGATGTGTTCTAAAAAGATATGAAAAGAGGATAAATTAAAATATGAAGAATTATTATGAAATATTAGAAGTTAATCCCAAGGCTTCACAAGAAATGATAGAAAAAACATATAAATTTCTTGTGAAAAAATATCATCCGGATTTATATTCATCTATAGAAAAAATGGAAGCTGAAAAAAAATTAAAAGAAATTAATGAAGCTTATAATATATTGTCAGATAGTTTTTTAAGGAGTCAATATGATAAAGCTCTAGAGCAAGAACGAATAAAAGAAGAACAACAAAGGATAAATCAATATAATAATGTGATAAATAATTATGGAGAAAATACACAAAATAATAATGAAGGACCAATAAAAGAACCTCCTAAAAAAGAGAAAAAAAATAGAAATAATGTAGGAACAATATTTGGAATAGCAGAATTGATAAAACAATTATGGGAAAACTTACCAAAAGAAAAACGAAAAGAAAAAAAGCAACTAGAAAAAAAAGACTGGTTAGCAATACTCCTTACAATAATAACAATGATAATTATAGGAATAATATTGTGGTTTATTCCATTTACAAATGCCTGGATGAGACAACTACTTTTTGAAAATCCGCTGTTTAATTTTATAGGAAAAATATTTACGAAATCTCAATAAAATAACAATATTTACTATTGACAACAATAATACGATAGGTTATAATATATATTGTTGATTAGGGTTATCCCAACATACAGTTTTCGTATGAGACCGGAAGGAGGGGAAATTTAAATGTTAGAGATAAAAGTTAATAATGGTAATATAGAAGATGCTTTAAAAAGATTTAAAAGACAATGCGCTCGAAACGGAGTATTACAAGAAGTACGTAAAAGAGAGCATTATGAAAAACCTAGTGTAAAAAGAAAGAAAAAATCAGAGGCAGCAAGAAAAAGAAAATTTTAGTACATAATAAATGTGGGGGTATTAAAGGAAACTTTAGTATCCCTTTTTTTCTTATGCTATATAGTATAGGAAAGTTTGCTGAACATCCTATTGTATAAAAACTATAATTGCTAGTCCTTTAAGGAATTCTACTTTTAGTCGAAAACTTAAATCGAGCGAGAACAAAACAAAGAAAAATTTTTGATTTTTACTATTTGTTCTTTAGAATAAAAAAAGAGAATAAGAAGAATAATAAATATGATTAAATAAAAAAGAAAGGAAAAAGTCAAAATGAAACATATAGAAAAAAATATTAAAGAAGGTATAAAATTACACATATTAGATACACCGAAATTTAAAACAAATATAGTTGCTATATTTTTAACAACAAAATTAGAAAAAGAAACTGTGACTAAGAATGCATTAATATCAGCTATATTAAGAAGAGGAACAGAAAGTTTAAAAAATCAAGAAGAAATCAGCAAAAAACTAGAAGATTTATATGGAGCAACATTTGATTGTGGTGTAGATAAAACAGGAGATAATCAAGTATTAAAATTTTATATCGAAAGTGTAAATGATGAATTTTCACCACAAAAAGAAGAAGGAGTATTAAAGCCATCTATAGAAACTCTTTGTGAAATAGTTTTTAATCCTTTAATAGAAAATAATGGATTTAAGTTACAATATCTAGAAGAAGAAAAAGAAAACATGAAGCAAAGAATACAAGGAAAAGCAGATAATAAAGCAAGATATGCACTAGAAAGATGTATAGAAGAAATGTATAAGAATAAACCATTTGGACTATACAAATTTGGAAATATAGAAGATTTAGAAAATATAAACGAGAAAAATTTATATGAACAATATAAAAAATTAATAAATGATTGCAAAATTGATATATTTATATCTGGAAATATAGATGAAGAAATTGTAAATGTAGTGGAAAAAAATAAGAGTATAATAAATTTAAATGCAAGACAGCCAATTTATAACAAAGAAAATAGTAAAGTTACAACAAAAAGAGGAGAGGTTATAGAAAAAGCAGAAGTACAACAAGGAAAATTAGTAATAGGATTAGATGTAAACTCTGAAGATGAGGAAGAAAAATATAAAGTATTAGTATATAACAATATATTAGGAGGAAGTGCAAATTCAAAAATATTCCAAAATGTAAGAGAAAAGGCTAATTTAGCTTATGTTGCAAGTTCAAGATATTTAAGATATAAAGACAATATTTTTATTAATTGTGGAATCGAAATTGCTAATTATGAAAAAGCAGTAGATTTAATAAAAGAACAAATTTCTGGAATGAAAAATGGAGACTTTACAGAAGAAGATTTGCAAAACGCGAAGAAAAGTATAATAGCAGTTGTTAACACGATAGAAGATGAACAAGATACAGGAATAGCTTATTATTTTGGCCAAGAAATGACAGAAAAAGCGACATCAGTAGAGGAATATATAAGTAAAATAGAAAAAATAAATAAAGAAGAAGTACTAAAAGTAGCAAACAAAATAGAAATAAATACAATCTATTTCTTAAGAGACTAAAAGTCATAATTTGCAAATATCAATAGAAATAAGGTTTATAGGTAAAGCCAATATTAAAAACCTAAATATATAACAAGGAGTATATGATATTTAAAAGTATCATAATATAAAATTAATGCAAGTATTAGAAAATTTAAAAGTTAAAGAAAAAGTATTTTTTGAAACACTAGAAAATGGAATGCCAGTAATGATAATACCAAAAAAAGGTATGAGAAAAAAATATATGATATGGGGAGTAAATTATGGTTCTAATGACAATATATTTGTCATACCTGGAGAAGACAAAGAAACAAAAGTACCAAATGGAGTAGCTCATTTTCTAGAACATAAAATGTTTGAACAAGAAAATGGTACTAATAGTCTAGATACATTAACAGCATTAGGTGTAGAAGCAAATGCATATACAACAAATACACATACAGCATATTTATTTGAATGTACAGATAATTTCTATGAAGCAATGGATGAATTAATGAATTATGTACAACATCCATATTTTACAGATGAAAATGTAGAAAAAGAAAAAGGAATAATAGGCCAAGAAATAAAAATGTATGATGATTATCCTGACTGGAGAGTATATATGAATGCAATGCAAGCAATGTATCATAACAATTCTGTAAAAATAGATATAGTAGGAACAATAGAATCTATTAGTAAAATAGATAAAGAAATATTATATAAATGTTATAATACATTCTATAATCCAGAAAATATGGTAATGGTAATATGTGGAGATTTTGACCCAGAAGAACTATTGAAAGAAGTAAAAAAGAGATTATTACCAATCAAACCAAACGGAAAAATAAAGAGAATATATCCAGAAGAACCAGAAAGTATTGTAAAGCCAACTATAGAGCAAAAATTTGATGTTAGTCAACCAGTATACACTATAGGAATTAAAGATACAATACCAAAAGAAAAAATGGAAAAAAGAGAAATAGTAAAAAGAGAAATTTCTATGCAAATAATATTAGAGTTATTATTAGGAAATAGTTCAGAATTATATCAAAAAATGTATAAAGAAGGAGTAATATATAGAGGAATAGGGTATAGTTATGACCTTGCAAAAAACTATGCTAATATATTAATTTCTGGGCAATCAGATAATCCAGAAAGAGTTTATGAGCTGATAAAAGAAAAAATTAAAGAGTTTAAACAGAAAGGAATAAACGAAGAAGACTTTAATAGAATAAAAAAGAAAATTTATGGAGAGTATATACAAGAATATAATGATGTTAGTAGTATTGCCAAAATGTTTCTAGCAGACTATTTTAAAGGTGTGAACAGTTTTGATTATGTAGAAGAAATAGAGCATATAAATAAAGATGAATTATTGCTTATGTTAAAAGATGTATTTAAAGAAGATAAAATGGTGATTTCTATTGTCAGAAATTAAATAAATATATTAAAATTATTGTTTAAAAAACGGTATTATCAATGAATAATTGTTAATGCTGTTTTTTAAAATTTTAAAGTGTCGAAAAGTGTAAGAAAACGTCATACGAAACTTGGCAAAAAGACGTGTATTTGCTTGACTTAAGACGATTGGTGTGATAATTTATATATGCACATAAGATAAATAAAAAAAAGGAGCGATGGGTATGTTAAATGATGAAATTTGTAAATTAAGAGATAAATTAAACAAAAGCATAGAAGAAGAAAAAGATTATAGTATAATATATAAATTAAGTGTTGAACTAGATGAACTAATTGCATCTTATTATAGCAAAGAAAATAAAAAAAAACTGATATTAGCGAAGATGTAAAAGAATAAGCTTTTGTATACATATATAGCCGTGAATCGTATTGTTATTAATATAATTCACAGCTTTTATTATGTGTGTCGATAAATTTTTAACAATAAAAAAATATTGGAGAGGTTATATATTCTTGCGAGATAGGAGAATAGATGAAATTACATTTAGACAGAAAACTTTTTAAATTAAAAATACTTTACAAAATATAAAGAAAAAATTCAACGATATGGATATATAGAGAAATATAAATTTATGAGATATTCAAAAAAAGAGATTTGAGTCAAAATTTTAACTCAAACCCCTTTTTTACAAGATACAATTTGATTCTAGAATTTTTCTATCTCATCTTCATAGATAATTATTTTTTGTAGCTCTGAAAGAAAAGATAGGACCTTAACTTTTTTGCCACTTTCATATTTATCAACAAAATTGGTAAGGAATGTTGAAAATGTCATTTGAGCGACTTCTCTGTCGACGACAGGGATATTAGCCTTTACAAAAATGATATTAAAATCCATATTTCTAATTTTCATAGCTGTATAGGCAATTTTAAAAATCAGATTTTGGTTCTCTTCATTTTCTTCACACAATCCCATGGCATCTAGAATATAACGAACTCTTTTTTCAATAGGTTGAGTTTTATCAACTCTCGCTAATGTTTCTTCGAAGTTCTTTATTTCTGGAAGACAATTCATTTTTACTCTTGAACACTCATCTATCTTTTTAAAAGGATAGTCTTTATATTTTTGAGTGGCACGTAAAAATGGCAATAAGGTTAATGGATAACTGCTAAAATATTTTGAGACTTGTTTACTAGCCTTAGTTATTTCTGACTGCTTGTAAGGGATATTGTTTTTCCTAAGAGCATACTTAAAACTGTCATGTGAAATTACCTTTAATTCTGCAGATAGGATTATGATGTTTGTAAACAGGCTTTTAACTTTATCCATTTCCAACCATTCTGATACTAAATTGGCAAAATGCTCAAAAGAAGTGGCTTTTGCTGCAATGTTATCCAACTCAGGAATAGTGCCTTGTCCAGTTTTCAGGAGGTTTTTTACTGTTGTTAATGTGTCCTGTTTGAGGTCAACAGATTCTTCATTTTCTGAAATAATCTGTTCAGCTGTCACAGAATTTTCTGTTGTTGCTGTGTCCTGTTCGAGTTTAACAGACTCTTCACTTTCTGGAATAATCTGTTCAGCTTGCGCAGAATTTTCTACTGTTGCTGTACCCTGTTCGAGTTTAACAGACTCTTCACTTTCTGGAATAATCTGTTCAGCTTGCGCAGAATTTTCTACTGTTGCTGTACCCTGTTCGAGTTCAACAGATTTTTCACTTTCTGAAATAATCTGTTCAGCCGTCACAGAATTTACTACTGGTGTAATTTCCTGCTCTTCATTAACTTCAGTTTTACTAATTATGGTTTCACCTTGATTGAATTCGTCTAGATTATCACAGATTAATTCAATCACATCGTAATTAGCTATTGCAGTGATGATATCCATGTTGGGCTGTTGAAAATCAAGCTTTAGTGTGGCTTCATTGTCTTTTATTACAATAATATTTCCAGATTGAAAGTTCCGAAAGAAAGAGGTTATTAAATCCTTAGGAGTTTTATCCTTTTGAAATTTTACTTTTGCCCATAACTCACTCATAATGTTACTCCTTTCATTGTTAAAAAGTTTAATGTTTTGGGTTACAATTGTATCTTGTATTTCATGATTTTTTATACTTAGCAAATAAATTACTGCTAAAGAATATAAATACACTGAAAACATTCCAATACAAACTATATTATACTGTGAAGTTACATAATTTGCAATGGATATTAAAAAAATAACTATAATAATATAGTTATCTTTCTTCTGCATTCAAAAATGCTTGTAATCTCATTTTATTTTTTTCACTTCCAGGTTCTATACTAAGGATATCTTTTAATTGAGTGATAATTTCTTGCCTGTCGTTTTCTGCTTTAGCTATTGATATTAATTGTTTTCTAATATCGATACTATCAGGAAACTTATCAAGTGCTTCATAAGCCCATAATTTAGCATCTTCAAAATTTTCTTCTTTTTTCTCGATATGTACTAATTGTCTATAAGCCATATAATCAGTTGTTTCTCCAAGTAATGACATCAGTTCATTTCTCGCTTCATCTATTTGCCCAGCCCTAAAATATGAAAATGCTAGTAAGTTTCTTTTTCGTTGTGAATTTTGAGGATTAGAAGCTATTTCAGATTTATATTTACCTATCATTTTTTCATAGTCTGGTTTTACAGGTTCTTCAAGAATTTTTTCTTCAGGCTGTTCTTCTTCGATTGCTTGTTCGTTTATAATTTGTTTTGATTTTTTTCTTATATTGCTATTTTTCCTTCTAGGTATTTGAAGTTTTAAATTTGCTAATACATTATCTATACTATTTGGTAAACCTAACTTTTTTGCTTCTTCATCTAAATGTTTCAAATCTTCTTCATTAACAGTTGTTTTATCAGTATATGCTTGTAATTTTAATAACATTGTTTTTTCTATAATATTATTATCTGTACTATTAATAAAAACATTTAATTTATCTATTGCTTCTGCAATGTTATTATTTTTTATTGAATCCTTTGCAAATTGACGAAGATTTAATCTTTTTTCACATTCATATAATTGTTCAATTGGAACATCTAATTCAAAAGATATTAATTCCAAATCAAATCCAATATACAGTAATCTTATTAATTTTTCTGTTTTATCTAGACTCATCATAATATTCCATTCTCCATTCTAAATTGGTTATATTCAATCACTGGTTCCATTATAGCGTAAGCTCATGCATATTTCAAGTAAATGTAAACTCTACTGAAAATATTTTGAAGTAGTATTCATAGAATTATTAAATTTATGTAAAAATAACAGAAATTTAAAAACAAAAATCCACTTGAAAAATCAAACTATATATTATATAATTAAAAGCCGAATGAAAGGGAGAAAAGAGATGCTAATAGATAAAAATATAATAGACAATTTATGCAGTGATGCTGGTGAAGATATAGTAAAAATAGCAGAAGATTATCAAAAACAACATAAAATAGAAATAATAGATTATAAATATAAAAATCAATGGAATTTTGAAGTAAAAGCAATAGTAAAAGATAATCAAAAATATAATACGTATGTATATATAGAAAATGGTGAAGTACAAGATATTACATGTAATTGTGAAGAATATTATAAACAATATGGTATATGTAAACACACATTAGCAACTATTTTAGAATTTATGAATTATAAAAAAAAAGTAAGCAAAATAGATACAAAATTATTAGAAAAGTCAGAGACATCAATATTATCAAAGTATGATAAATATAGATGGTTTAAACAAATTGTTAATACATTCTATCATGAAGAAATAGAAGGAATAGAAGAGGAAGAAAATGAGCTAAAAGAACAAGGAACAATAAAATTAGAACCAGAAATTTTCTATGATAAATTTACAGGAGATATGAAAGTTGAATTTAGAATTGGAAATAAGAAAATGTATAAAATAAAAAGTTTGTCAGACTTTTATATCAAAATGTTAGATAAAGAATTATACAAATATGGACAAAAATTACAATTTGTACATACTGCAGAAAGTTTTGAACAAGAGAGTCTACCATTATTAAATTTTGTGATGAAGTATGCAGAAATTATAAAATATGCAAATTCAAATTCAAATAGTAACTATAGATTTTATGGAAATGCATTAAGTGAAAATAGTATAATACTAAGTAATAGTGGTATAGACGATTTTTTTGATATTTTAAAAGGGAAAAGTGTTGACCTAGAAAAAGAGCAAGATATTAAACAAATAAAATTCACAGAAGAACAACCTGATATCAAATTCAAATTAGTAAAACAAGATGAAAACAATTATGAATTAATACCTAATACTGATATATATAAATTATCTATTTTAAAAGGAAGAAAATATAAATATTTATTAGATGAAAACAAATTATATAGATGTGATAAAAAGTTTGAAAAGGCTAATTTAAAATTATTAGAGATATTTAGGCAAAATTATATGACAGAAGTAAAATTAGGAAAAGAAGAATTATCACAGCTATTTTCAGTAATAATACCTAAAGTAAAAAATGCTATAAAAATAGAAAATATATCAGAAGAAGAAATAGAAAAATATAAACCACAAATATTAATAACAAAAGTATATTTAGACTTTGATGCAAAAGACAATTTAATAGCAGATGTCAAATTTTGCTATGGAGAAGAAGAATTTAATCCATTAGATGAAAAACAAAAAATAGAAATACCAAGAAATATGATAAAAGAAACTAAAGCCTTAAATATTTTTAGAAAAACAGGGTTTATGTTGGATGTAAAAAATTTAAGATTTATATTACCTGATGATGATAAAATTTATAAATTTTTAACACAAGATATAAATTATTACATGCAAAACTTCGAAATATTAGCAACAGAAAATTTCAAAAAGAAACAAATCAAACAACCTAAAATGGGAAGCATTGGAGTAAAAATTGAAAATAATTTATTATCTATTGATTTAAATAATTTAGATATAGATGTACAAGAATTACAAAAAATAATGGAAAGATATAATTTAAAGAAAAAATATTATAGATTAAAAGATGGAAGCTTTTTAGAATTAGAAGACAATAAAGAAGTAGAATTTTTAGATAAACTAGTAACGGGAATGGACTTAGAGTATAAAGACTTAGAAGATGGCGAACTACAATTACCAATGTATAGAAGTCTATATCTTGAAGAGTTGTTAAAAAAGAACAAAGGGAATCAAGTTATTAAAAATAATGAATATAAAAATATTGTAAGTGAATTAGAAAAAGACAATATAAATGAAGATGTAGAGGTTCCAAAAGTATTAAATAATACATTAAGATATTACCAAAAAATAGGTTTTAAATGGTTAAAAACATTAGACAAATATAGATTTGGTGGAATATTAGCAGATGATATGGGATTAGGAAAAACAATACAGATGTTATCTATAATAATGGATTATGTGCAAAATACACCTAAAACAGAAAGAAGAGCGAGTATTGTTGTATCTCCAAGTTCATTAACACTTAATTGGCAAAACGAAGCTGCAAAATTTACTAATAATTTGCAAACATTAGTAATAAATGGAACATTAGCAGAAAGAAAATACAAAATTAAAAACATAAAAGATTATGATTTAGTAATTACATCTTATGATTTGTTAAAAAGAGATATAGATTTATATAAAGAAAATAAATATCAGTTTAGATATATTATTGCAGATGAAGCACAATATTTAAAAAATAGCAATACACAAAATGCTAAAGCAATAAAAAAAATATTAGCAGACACTAGATATGCATTAACAGGAACACCAATAGAAAATTCACTTGCAGAATTGTGGTCAATATTTGATTATATAATGCCTGGATATTTATTCTCTTATAAGAAATTCAAAAGTTTATATGAAATTCCAATAGTAAAAGATAGTGACATGAAAGCTATGGAAAAATTAAAAATGTTAATAGAACCTTTCGTATTAAGAAGAACAAAAAACGAAGTTTTAACAGAATTACCAGAAAAAACAGTAACTATATTAAATAGTGAAATGGAAGAAGAGCAAAAAAATATATATATTTCATATTTAGCACAAGCGAGAGAAGAAGTAGCACAAGAAATTAAAGTAAATGGAATAGAAAAAAGTCATATAAAAATATTAGCATTATTAACAAGACTAAGACAAATATGTTGCCATCCAAGTTTATTTATAAAAGATTACAACTTAGGAAGTAGCAAACTGAATCAATGTTTAGAAATTATAGAAGATGCAGTAAAATCGGAGCACAAGATTTTACTATTTTCTGGATATACATCAATGTTCCCAATTATAGAAGAACAATTACAACAGTTGAATATTAAATACTTAAAATTAACAGGTGCAACCAAAGTAGATGAAAGAATAGAAATGGTAGATGAATTTAATGAAAATCCTAATATAAAAGTATTTTTAATATCACTTAAAGCAGGAGGCACTGGATTAAATTTAACAGGAGCAGATATGGTAATACATTATGATCCGTGGTGGAATATATCTACAGAAAATCAGGCAACAGATAGAGCATATAGAATAGGACAAAAAAATAATGTACAGGTATATAAATTGATAACTAAAGATTCAATAGAAGAAAAAATGTATGAATTACAACAAAAAAAGGCAGAATTAATAGACAATATGCTTAGTACAAAAACATCGTTTATAAATAAACTATCTAAAGAAGACATTATGAATTTATTTAGCTAATATAAAATTGTAATATGTATATTTTTTGGATATAGTAAAAGGTTTATGGGAAGAGCCTTACAAAAACCTAAATATATTATGCAAGGAAAGATATAAAAATGAAAGATTATATTACAATAATAGGAGGCGGATTAGCTGGAACAGAAGCTGCATATCAAATTGCAAAAAATAGAATAAATGTAAAGCTGTATGAAATGAAACCTAAAAAATTTTCACCAGCACATAGTAATAAAAATTTAGCAGAAATCGTATGTAGTAATTCTTTTAAATCTAATTTATTAACAAATGCAGCAGGATTATTAAAAGAAGAATTAAGAAAATTAGATTCATTATTAATAAAAACAGCAGACGAAACTAGTGTTCCAGCAGGGCAAGCTTTAGCTGTAGATAGAGAAATATTTGCAGAAAGAGTTACAGAGAAAATAAAAAATAATAAATATATAGAAGTAATAAATGAGAAAATTACTAATGTAAAAGACTTAGCTAAAGATGGAATAGTAATAATAGCTACAGGTCCATTAACTGCAGATGATTTGGCAGAAGAAATCAAAGAATTAACAGGACAAGATAAAATGTATTTTTATGATGCGGCTGCACCAATAATAAATAAGGACAGTATAAATTTTGATATTGCTTTCTATGGAGATAGATATGCACAAGAAAAGAAAAAAGATGAAAGTATTGAGGACTGGAAAAAAAGATTAAAAGAAGAGGAAAAAGAGCAAAGTTATATTAATCTTCCAATGAATCAAGAAGAATATGAGAAATTCTGTAATGAATTAATAAATGCAGATGTTATTAACTTACATGAATTTGAAAAAAGAGAAATATTTGAGGGCTGTATGCCAATAGAAATAATGTCAAAAAGGGGAATCGATACATTAAGATTTGGACCTTTAAAACCAGTGGGATTTGATGACCCAAGAACAGGAAGAAGACCTTATGCAATTGTACAATTAAGGCAAGATAATAAACAAGCAACAATGTATAATATGGTAGGATTTCAAACAAACTTAAAATATGGAGAACAAAAAAGAGTATTTAAAATGATACCAGGTTTAGAAAATGCAGAATTTGTGAAATATGGAGTAATGCATCGAAATACATATATAAATTCACCAGAACTTTTAGATGAAACATATAATTTGAAATCAAATAAAAATATCTATTTTGCAGGACAAATATCTGGAGTTGAAGGATATGTAGAATCGATTTCTTCTGGAATGGTGGCAGCATTAAATGCTATAAATAAATTTAAAGTAAATGATAAGCCAGTTATTTTTTCAGAAGATACAGTAATAGGAGCATTGGCTAAATATATATCAACTCCGAATATAAGATTTCAGCCTATGAATGCAAACTTTGGTATTTTGCCACAACTGGAAGGAAAGAAGATAAAAGATAAAAAAGAAAGATATGCAAAATTAGCAGAAAGAAGTTTAGAGAATTTTAGATAAGATAAACAAAGGGTTACAGTTTACTTAATTAATTATAAGTAAAATGTAACCCTATTGTCTATTTAATTGCTATTTTTTATCTTCTTTTGGCTTAGGTATGATGATAATGTCTGCAATATGACTGATTAAAGCTACCATAGCTGATATAATCACTGTATACCTATAAAATTTAATTTGGCTATGAGCTGGTCTCCATGGAATAAATGAAAAGACCTGAATAACCAATACAATAACAAGTGGTAAAGCCATAAAGTATGGCCTCATACGCTTGCTACCTGCCAAGAAGATAAAAGCTTCGAAGATAAAAGCTACGAAAGCAATTACTACTAGATTATCCCGCATAAAATTAGGTGGGATTTTTAGAAGCAGTGATGGTAGGAAATATAATACTACTCCCATCACTACAAGTACAATTAATTTGTTTAAATTTTCTTTAATGTATTTTGTCATATTGTACCTCCTCTGACTATTTTGTCTACTTAGGATTTTTCCGTTACCATAATACTTATATCATAAATAAGGAAAAAAATCAATAAAATTATGTAAATTAATCCTTAAAATGCTTGAAACACTACAAAAAATATGGTATACTATAAAAGTAGTAAAGAGATAGGAGGATATATATGGAAATTTTATCAGATGATCTTAAAAATGAATTAAAAGAAAAAATTAAAGGAGTAGATGTAAAAACAGGAGACTTTCAAGACAACGTAAAAGCAATAATAGATGCCGCAATTGAGAGCAATAAAGATAAAATAAGAGAGGAAGTAACAGGAGAAACAGTTGATGAGCATTTAGAAAAGGAATTATCAGGATTTCAGGAATTAGAGAACTTGCTTAATGAAGGTGTTTTAGACGACATAGATGATGAACATTTAAAAGGAATGTTAACGGAACAGTCAAAGGGCTTAGTAGATGTAGAAGAGGAAAGAAAATCTATAGAGAGAGCAGGATTTCCAGCTGAAAGACTTACAGCAATAACAAAACAAGATATCATAAATGAAATATTAGAACAATTTGAATCTGCTATAGAAATCATGAAATTAGATGTGGAAAAAAAGTTAGCGGAAAATCAAGAGATGTTAAAAAAAGTAAATGAAAGGCAAAAATTAAGAAATTCGTATGATAAGTTGGCAAATTTACAAAGTAAAACTCAAGAGTATAAAGGACAAGAGGGAAAAAAGTTAAATGAAAATTTAGTAAGTGCAGTAGAGAATCTTAAGAATCGAATTGATAGCTTAGCCAAAGAGACAACAGTAGAAGGAAAAGAATTAGAAAGCGATGAATTAAATGAAAAAATAGAAGAGCTTAATCGTCAGAAAGATAGATTAGAAAAAGCTTTAAAAGAAATAAAGGAAACATATCAGAGTAAAGAAACTGGAGATTATGAAAAGGCTGAAGAAGCCGAAAGAGAAGAAAAAGAAGAGATAAAGGCAGAATTTACTAAAAAAGTAGCACAAAGTTTGGAAAATATACCTGACAATATAACACCTGAAGAACTGATAAAATATGGTGAAGAAGTAGCAAAGATAAGTGAAAGTTATAAAAAGAAAAATATTAATAGTGAAGAATGTAATGAAATACTAAAGAAAATAAAATTTAAAGAAAGTAATTATTCAGCTTCTGAAATAGGAAATATCGGACTGATGAATAATCAGAGACGAAATTATATAAGATATACACATCAATTGGAAACAGAAAATGATATGAGTAGTGAAGATAAAAAATCACTAGAGCAAAAGAAAGAACATTGCAAAAAATCATTTGAAAAGTTAAATGAAGATGTGGAAAAAATCACTGGTAAAAAAGCTATGCCAATAAAAACAGAAGGTGAATATCTAGAAGAATTAGAAGACGTTTCAAATAATTTATCAAAAAAATCACTTATGCCAGCAATGTTTGGAAAAAATCAAAAGAAAGCTAGTGAACAAATGAGTAGCCTAAGAACAGTATTTACTGAAATATTTGATGTTGCTAAAAATAAGGGAAGAGACCTAATAATAGCATATAATAATATAATAGATGAATTGCAAAAAAATTCAAAATCCAAAATACGAGTACCAGAAAAGTTTGAAGTACCGAAACAGGAAAAGAATGTTGTTGAAAAAGTAGATACACCAATTCCAGAGAAAAATACAGAAGGGGAAAAAGCAATGAAAGAACTTAAAGTAAAATATTTTGATGAATTATAATAAAAGAAATATTATATGTTGGAAATAATATTTTACTTAAATTGTTGTCAAAAAAAAATAGGTATGTTAAAATATTTTTGTGAAAAGTAACAAATGTAAAAGGAGGATATATTATGGATATTCAAAAAAAGGAAGAGTTAAAAAAAGAAGTGGATAGAATTAATGAAACTATAACTCCAAAGGATATAAAAGAAGCATCAACTGAAGAATTAGCAGAATATTTAAAATTAAATTTAGAAATAAAAAGAAAAATAGAATTGATAGAAGCAATAAAAAATAATTAAAAATAGGAGGACATGAATTATGGCAAATATACTATATAATAAGTCAAAGTCAAAAGAAAAAGAAGATAGTAAAGTAATGAGCCCAGAGGAAAATAATATTAGAAGAGCTAATTTGCAATTAGAAAACATAGATGCTTTATTGCAAGAAATGGTTGATAAGGTAATTATACAATATCAAGAAGAAATTAGCAGTGGAACAGAAGAAAAAGATATAAAGGTAGAAAATTTTAACGAAATAAAAGGATTTAAGACTAAAATAAATGCGATAAATATCAATGGAAATGAAGATCTTTTAATTAAGATTAATGCTAAATATAAAGAAGCAATAAATATTTTAGAAAAAGGGATAGAAGAAAATGATGAAAAATATAAAACAGTATTAGAACGGAGCAATAGCAGAAATTGATAAGAATAGACAAAAAAATTATGATCCAATAGCAGAAACGTATAAAGAATTTACAGATAGGCTAGAAAAAGGAAAAACGCAACAGGAATATTTTCAAGAAAAAGCAGATAGCAAAAAGGCTGAATTAGAAAACAAAGAAGCTGAATATAGTGCCCAAATGGGTAATTTAGAAGGATTGACAGCAAAACTAGATTCAAAAGAGTTTAGTACAGAAGAACTAGAGAAAAAAGAAGAATTTTTAAAACAATATCAAGAATTAAAAAAATTAAATGACCAGATAGAAAAAATAGAGCAAGATTTAAATGATCCTGATATCGATGATGATAAAAAGAACGAGTTAACAACCGAATTAGAACAACTAAAAGAAAAAAGAAAAGAAGCAGTTGAAAAGTTTGTTCAAGAAGCTACAAATAAGGATGGTAAAAAATATGAAAAAGAAGCAGATGAATCAGACAAAGACTATATTAATGGATTAGATGAAGTGGAAATTAAAGAAGCGGTAAAGGTAGCTTTAGATGAGTTTAAACAAAAATTAGCAGCTATTCCTGATAACGAAGCAACAATCACAATATTAGATAGAGATTTTAAAGGAAGCTCTATAAATATGAAGAATATGCCTATTACTTCTAATGATGATATAAAAGCACTAAAAAAAGAATTGAAGAAACAAAAAAAGCTATGGGAAGCTAAAAAGGTAAAAGATGGATTTGATAAGGCTGAATTAAGATCTGAAATGAACAAATATCAAGATAAAGCAGATAGTTATACAACAACTAGTAAAGCTTCTGCTAATACAGTTACAAAAAGCTCAAATGAAGTACCATTACCTGTACCAGAAGAAAAAATATCATGGAAACATCCGATAAAGAAATTACAAAGATGGTGGCAAAGAAGAAAAGCGGACAAGGAAGTACAACAAGAACAAGTTGATGATAATTTTGACATTGCAGAAACAAAAAAAGAAGCACTTAAATACTTAGAAAGTAATAAAAAAGAATTAAATAATGTTGATATTAATAAAAAGAAAAGTCAAAAATATAGAGATTCAATTAAGTATAATGTGTCACTTACGGAAGCTGAAATAAATGATTTTTGGGATAAGCAACAAAATCAAACTCAAAAGGAAGATACCGAAAAAGGTGAATCACGTTAAAAACCTCAATTTTACTATTGACTTACCAGTATAAAAATGATAAAATATATACCGTTATGGTAGATTGCATAAAGTATGCAAAACCGTAGCGGTATATGTTTTTTATAAAACATAAATAAAAATCAGGAGGTGAAATTTAAGTGCCAACAATTAATCAATTAGTAAGAAAAGGAAGACAAACAGGAGTAACAAAATCAAAATCTCCAGCATTACAACATGGATGGAACTCAAAAAATAAGAGATTAACAAACAACAGAGCTCCACAAAAAAGAGGAGTATGTACAGTTGTAAAAACAGTTACACCTAAAAAGCCAAACTCAGCATTGAGAAAAGTTGCCAGAGTTAGACTTTCAAATGGTTATGAAGTTACATCATACATTCCAGGTATTGGACATAACCTACAAGAACACAGCGTCGTATTAATTAGAGGTGGTAGGGTAAAAGACCTTCCAGGTGTTAGATACCATATCATTAGAGGAACATTAGATACAGCAGGTGTTAAAGATAGAATGCAAGCTCGTTCTAAATATGGAGCTAAAAGACCTAAAAAATAGGATTTAGCATAATTAAATATTAGTGCTTGTACTCTTACTAAATTAAGGTACTTAAATTTAGATAGAATATATAGCACTATACGGAAAAGGAAACTTTTCAGAGTACCTAGAAATACTTTTATAAGTATTCAAATCAAAATTAAGGAGGGAAGAATAGTGCCAAGAAAAGGATATGTAGCAAAAAGAGATGTTTTACCAGATCCAATATATAATAGCAAAGTTGTTACTAAATTAGTAAACAATATAATGTTAGATGGTAAAAAATCTGTAGCACAAAAAATTGTATATGATGCATTTGATATCATAAAAGAAAAAGAAGGTAAAAATCCACTAGAAGTTTTTGAAGCAGCATTAGAAAATATTATGCCAGTTCTTGAAGTTAAAGCTAGAAGAGTTGGTGGTGCCACATACCAAGTACCATTAGAGATTAGACCAGAAAGAAGACAAACTTTAGGATTAAGATGGCTTGTTTCTTATGCTAGAAATAGACATGAAAAAACTATGGCTGAAAAATTAGCTGGTGAAATAATGGATGCTGTTAATGGTAATGGTGGAGCATTCAAGAAGAAAGAAGATACACATAGAATGGCTGAAGCAAATAAAGCATTTGCTCACTATAAATGGTAAAATTTTCGTTAAAAGCAATCATCTGCACATTTTCAATATTAATTCCAAATCTCAACGTACCAACGTACTACTTCGGATTGTAATTAATCTTAAAAATGCACAGCTAATCACTTTTAACAAAAATTTGAATTTGAGAGTATAAATAAAATTATAAAAGGAACCGAGAGGGGGAAAAATAGATGGCAGGAAGAGCATATCCACTAGAAAGAACAAGAAATATAGGAATAATGGCTCATATTGATGCTGGTAAAACAACAACAACAGAGAGGATATTATTCTATACAGGAAAAACACATAAAATCGGAGAAGTTCACGAAGGTGCTGCAACAATGGACTGGATGGCTCAAGAACAAGAAAGAGGTATAACAATTACATCTGCTTGTACAACATGTTTCTGGAAAAATAATAGAATTAATATTATAGATACACCTGGACACGTTGACTTTACAGTAGAAGTTCAAAGATCTTTAAAAGTTCTTGATGGAGCTGTAACAGTTTTAGCAGCAAAAGGTGGAGTTCAACCACAAACTGAAACAGTTTGGAGACAAGCTGATAAATATAGTGTACCAAGAATGGTATATGTAAACAAAATGGATATTACTGGAGCTAATTTTATGCTTTGTGTAGATCAATTAAAAAATAGATTAAAAGCAAATGCAGTTCCAATTCAATTACCAATAGGTGCAGAAGACCAATTCAAAGGTATAGTAGACCTAATCAAAATGAGAGCATTTATTCATAAAGATGATTTAGGACAAGAAATAGAAGAAACAGATATACCAGAAGATATGAAAGCAGATGCAGAAAAATTCAGAAATGAAATGATAGAAGCAGTTGCTGATCAAGACGAAGAATTAATGATGAAATATTTAGATGGTGAAGAACTAACAGAAGAAGAAATCAAAAAAGGATTAAGAACTGGTACAATTGCTAATAAAATAGTTCCAGTAACATGTGGTTCTTCATATAAAAATAAAGGTGTGCAAGAATTATTAAATGCAATAATTGACTATATGCCATCACCATTAGATATACCACATATCAAAGGTGAAACATTAGAAGGAGAAGAAACAGAAGCAAAAACTTCTGATACAGAACCATTTGCAGCTTTAGCATTTAAAATTGCAACAGATCCATTCGTTGGAAAATTATGTTTCTTTAGAGTATATTCAGGTACACTTGAATCTGGTTCAACAGTACTAAACTCAAGTAAAGATAAAAAAGAAAGAGTTGGAAGAATTCTTCAAATGCATGCAAATCACAGAGAAGATATAGAAAAAGTATATGCTGGTGATATTGCAGCAGCAGTTGGATTAAAAGATGTAACTACAGGAAACACACTATGTGATCCAGCACATCCAATAATCCTAGAATCAATGGAATTCCCAGAACCAGTTATAGATATAGCTATAGAGCCAAAAGATAAAGTAGCTCAAGAAAAAATGGGAATCGCATTATCAAAATTAGCAGAAGAAGATCCAACATTTAAAACATATACAAACCATGAAACAGGTCAAACAATTATTGCAGGTATGGGTGAATTACACTTAGACATTATTGTTGACAGATTAAAAAGAGAATTCAAGGTAGAATGTAATGTTGGTAAACCTCAAGTTGCTTACAAAGAAACAATAAGAAATAAAGTAAAAGTTCAAGGTAAATTTATTCGTCAATCTGGTGGTAAAGGACAATATGGTGATGTTTGGTTTGAAATGGAACCATTAGAGCCAGGTAAAGGAATTGAATTTGAAAGCAAAATCGTTGGAGGAGCAGTTCCAAAAGAATATATTAAACCAATTGAACAAGGTATGAGAGAAGCAGCTGAAAGTGGTATACTAGCTGGATATCCAGTTATTGACTTTAAAGCTACATTAGTAGATGGTTCATATCATGAAGTTGACTCCTCAGAAATGGCATTTAAAATAGCAGCTTCAATGGCATTCAAAGAAGGATGTAAACAAGCTAAATCAGTTATTTTAGAGCCAATAATGAAAGTTGAAATAACAGTTCCAGAAGAATACATGGGAGATGTTATTGGAGATATCAACTCAAGAAGAGGTAGAATGGAAGGTATGGATGGAAATGACGGAATGCAAGAAATTCACGCATTTATTCCATTATCTGAAATGTTTGGATATGCAACAGATTTACGTTCAAAAACACAAGGAAGAGGAACATACTCAATGGAACCTTCTCATTATGAAGAAGTACCAAAATCAGTTTTTGAACAAATAGTTTCAACAAGAACTAAAAAAGACTAATTTAGTACATGAGATTTTTAAATAATATATAGAAAAGAGCTTGATTTTTTCTATAAAATGTTATAAAATGCTAATACTAAAAGATATAGTCATTAAATTTAAATATATAAAGAGTAAAGGGCAACAACCCAATACTAAAAATTAAAGGAGGAATTATAAAATGGCAAAAGCAAAATTTGAAAGAACAAAGCCACACGTTAACATCGGTACAATCGGACATGTTGACCATGGTAAAACAACAACAACAGCAGCTATTACAAAATACTTATCATTATTAGGAAAAGCTAAATTTGAAGCTTATGATCAAATCGACGGAGCTCCAGAAGAAAAAGCAAGAGGAATCACAATCAATACAGCTCACGTAGAATATGAAACAGATAACAGACACTATGCACACGTTGACTGCCCAGGACATGCTGATTATGTTAAAAACATGATTACAGGTGCTGCTCAAATGGATGGTGCAATATTAGTTGTATCTGCAGCTGATGGACCAATGCCTCAAACAAAAGAACATATATTACTTGCTAGACAAGTTGGAGTTAAATATATCGTAGTTTATTTAAATAAATGTGATATGGTTGACGATCCAGAATTATTAGAATTAGTTGAAATGGAAGTTAGAGAATTATTAAACGAATATGATTTCCCTGGAGATGATGTTCCAATTATAAAAGGTTCTTCATTAAAAGTTCTTGAAAGTACATCTACAGATCCTAATGATCCTGTATATGCTCCAATCAAAGAATTAATGGATGCTGTTGATAGTTATATACCAACACCAGAAAGACCAGTTGACCAACCATTCTTAATGCCAGTTGAAGATGTATTCACAATTACTGGTAGAGGAACAGTTGCTACAGGTAGAGTAGAAAGAGGAACAATCAAATTACAAGACGAAGTTGAAATTATCGGTCTTACAACTGAAAGAAGAAAAACAGTTGTTACAGGTGTAGAAATGTTCAGAAAATTATTGGATCAAGCAGAAGCTGGAGACAATATTGGTGTATTATTAAGAGGTGTTGACAGAAAAGACATCGAAAGAGGACAAGTTCTTTGTAAACCAGGAACAATTCATCCACATACAAAATTCACATCAGAAGTTTACGTTTTAACTAAAGATGAAGGTGGAAGACATACTCCATTCTTCAATGGTTACAGACCACAATTCTATTTCAGAACAACAGATGTTACAGGTGTTATTGAATTACCTGCTGGAACAGAAATGGTTATGCCAGGAGATAACGTAACAATGACAATCGAATTAATCGCTCCTATCGCTATCGAAAAAGGATTAAGATTCGCTATTCGTGAAGGTGGTAGAACAGTTGGCTCAGGTGTTGTTGCTGATATAATCGAATAATATATATATAAGCTGAAAATAGTTGATATTTTCAGCTTTTTTGACAATTTCAGTAAAGAATGATATAATACCAAAAGCATTATGAGGAGGTATGGCCTAATGAGTAGAGAAAATAACGATAATATGATGACAAGAAAAGCTTTTAAATTTTTAGAACAAGACTTTAAAGAAAAATTTGAAAGCTTATATCATGCTCAACTGCAAGAATTAGAAATACAGATGTTCATGCATCGGGTGCAGAAGATGGAGGTAAAATGGTTAGAAGAAATGACAGGTCTAGGCCCGATTCAGAGACTGAAAAAATATATTCTTGAAGTAAGAAAATTGAATAGCTGCCAAAGGAGGGAAATACAGGAGATAAGAAGAAAACATATAAAAGAAATGCAGCTTCTTATAGATGAATACCATAGGCAGAAAAAGATATTAAAAAATTCAATGCAAAGAAATAAAAGATAAAAATAGTTATTTTAACTTCGCTATAGATATTATAGCGAAGTTTTTTAAACATAAGAATAAACAAGTCTAAAGATATTATTGTATATAAACTAAATAAAAATTACAAAATATGGGAGTTAAAGGCTTTACCATAAATTGACTTTATGTGAATTATGTGGTATAATAGAAGAGTAAGTTAAAAGGAGGGGATTATTATGATGAAAAAATTAAAAACAATTTCTTTAATAATAATGACAATAATTTTAACATATACATTAACAGGAATTACAAAAGTATCTGCAGCAACAACAGATGCAAATATATTAAAAGCAGGGTATGGATTTAAGAATATAAACCTTGCACCACGAACAATAGTAGATAAAAATTATTCACAGAAAAAGGGAGAAAGTACAGATTATTATTTTGCTTATAGCACGATAGATGATAAAGGACAGCTAAAAAATTTAAAAGATAATTATGAGGGTTTAACGTCTTGTATGATACCAGGATGTGATAATAAAGAACATTATCATTTCACAGATAAAGGTGAATGGAAAACAGGAATAGTAAATACTAAAAATCAAGACTTTCTATCAAGAGTTCAAGAAGAAGCTGGACTATATACTGAGCCAAATTATATAAAAGAGAATAAAGTCGAATCTATAGATAAAACGATTATTGCAACAGATTTTTCAAACTTGAAAAGTAGTACACAATTGAAAGCAACATATAAAAATAATAAAGTTAGTTCAGTTAATCGTAGTATGAGGATAAGTTATAGTTATACAAATAATAAATTAAATTTAATCTTGTTAGATAATAGTGGAATAGCATCAGGAAAAGCTAGTATAAAAATTACAGATAGAAATACAGGAAAAGTAGTTGCAAGTTTAAATGCTAAAAAATTAGCTAAAAAATTAACCAATACTACCAAAAATAAGAATGGAAAAATACAAAAAGGTGTATATTCTATAGATGTTAGTAAATTAACAACAAATAAAAATGGAACTTATTCTATTAGAGTAGATACGGTTGAAGCAACAGGATTAAAAGGATATGATATGGCAAAATTTGTACCTGCTACAGCAGAAGAAATAAAAAAGGCAGAAGCACAAATTCCAACAAGTATGGAAATAAACAGAGAAGTTAGAACAAGTGTAGATACATCTGACAAAAATACAGTAAAAATTAATCTGAAAGATGACGCAGGAATATCAGAGGTAAATCTAACTACTTATACAGCAGCTAATAAAAAAATAAAATCATATTCACTATCAAAAACAGAGTGTAATACAAATAAAACTTTAGAAAACAAATATATAACATACAAAGGATATAATGAAAAAACTAAAATGGCTACAATAGAAATTAATAAAAGTTATTTTACTAAATACAGTGGAAATAAAAATCATAATTTAGAGCTAGTAATAGAAGCAAAAGATTTATCTGGATTAAGAGCAAAAGAAAAAATATCAATAAGACCAGCAGATAATACATGGAAAGTAAATAGAGGAACAAGAACAAGTGTAAGTTATAAAAATAACATATTATATTTAACTTTTAAAGATAATGATGGAATAGCAACAGGTGATTTTGCTATAAAGATATATGATGTAAATACTAATAAAAGAGTTAATAGTACTAGTGATGAAATAAGAACTTTATTAACAAATGTAAAAAGGAACAATAATACAATAATTAAAGGAACATATCGACTAGATATTTCAAAATTGCAAAAAGATAAAGATGGAAAATATAAAATAAAAGTAAGAGCAGAAGATAGTACAGGAAGATATCGTGTTGAGGTTATAAAATTAAAACCATATTATAATAAATAGATAAAAAATTAGAGATTCTATAGTTTATAGAGTTTCTAATTTTTTGACTATTTAGTTATATTTAAGAAGATTTACCATAAATGTCAATACTTTTAGAAAATTTCACTAATATAGTACCTTTATTTTATTAGCGAAAATTTCACCTATGTACAATCTTG
>CAKPPS010000012.1 GCA_934177795.1 uncultured Clostridia bacterium
CCGCCACTTGCGAGAACCGCTTGAGTGGTGGTGTGAGAGGGGAAAAACACATTAAGTGTTATCCTCTACTCGATTAAAAATGGTGAATTTTGTAATAAAAACCATTGTAAAAAAATAAGGAAAATGATATACTAATGGCAAATATTAGGGGGGGAGACCTTATGAAGGAAAAAATAGAAAGAAAAATATTATTTATAATTTTATTAATAGCAATGTCACTGGGATTGGCAGGATGCTCAACAGCAGAAAATGTAGAATTGAAAGAAAACCAAAGCATTCTAGAAATAAGAATACAATATACATATAATGAAAAAAATAACACTGTTACAGGAAAACTAATGTCAAACAACCCATTGAAAGACACAAAAGTTTCATGGAAACTAAGCCAAGATAGAAAAACATATATAAATGAAAATTTAAGACAAAATGGAAAATACGAAACAATAATAGAAGATATATATGGAAACACAAAAAGCGTAGAAATAAATGTAGATTTAATAGATGAAAAAGGTCCAGACATAAAGATGGAATATAAATATAATGAAGAAAACAATACAGTAACAGCAATAATGACTTCAAATGAAGAACTAAAAAATACAAAAACTACATGGAAACTAAGTGAAGATAAATTGACATATATAAACGAAAATATGGCATCAAATGGAGCATATTATACCAATGTTGAAGATAAGTGGGGGAATAAGTCAAAAGTATTTATAGACATACAATTGATAGATGACAAAGGACCTAAAATAGAAATGGAATATAAGTACAATGAAGAAAATAATACAGTAACAGCAATAATGCATTCAAATGAAGAATTAAAAGACACAAAAACTACATGGAAACTAAGTGAAGATAAATTGACATATGTAAATGAAAATATGAAATCAAATGGGGCATATTATACAACAGTTAAAGATAAGTGGGGAAATGAATCAAAAGTACTTATTGAAATAAAAATGATAGATGACAAACCACCCAAAATAGAAATGGAATATGTATACAATTTAAATGATACAGTAAAAGTAATAATTCATTCAAATGAAGAAATGGCAGATACGAAGAAATCTTGGGAATTAAGTGAAAATAAATTAGAATACTCAAAAATATTTGATACCGACCAAAAATATTTTGCACCAGTTCAAGATAAATGGGGAAACAAAACAAATGTAGAAATTAACTTTAAAAAGAAACTAGATAGAAATCAACCAAATGGATTAAGTGTTGGATATATGTTTATTAAAGACTGCAAAGTTTTAGTACAAATTTTATCACAAGAAAAAATGTTAAATAACAAACCTACATGGGAATATAAAGATGATGGGTATCGATATATAAAATCATTTTATGATAATATTAATTATGAAACAACAGTAGACTTTGAAAATGGGACACACTCTAAAGTGCATATAAACATAGATTACTTTTTTAAGATAAATGATGAAACAGGAATTTATGGATATAGTGGAGCTATAGTTCAAAATAAACCAGGAGGAACAGATTTAACATATTATAAATGGGGAAATGGCAATAATGTTATGTTTGCAACATTTTGTGTACATGGGTTTGAAGATTCATGGGCTAGAGATGGAGCATATTTAGTTGAAATAGCAGACAAATTTCATCAGACATTAGCCCAAAATGCAGATGAAGAACTAGCGAAAAAATGGACTATTTATATATTTAGGGAAGTTAATCCAGATGGAAGAAGAATAGGAAATAGCAATTCAGGACCAGGAAGAAGAACCGTATATAGTAAAATAGGTAAAGGGATAGATATAAATAGAGCATGGCAAACAGAAAACAAATACAAAATATATACAGATCCTAGAAATTATAATGGTACAGCGCCAGACCAAGCGTATGAAGCGGAATATTTGAAAAATTTTCTTTTTAATCATAAAACATCGAATGGAAAAAATATATTAGTAGATTTACATGGATGGGAAAACCAACTAATTGGTAATGAACAAATATGTAACTATTATAAAGAGCAGTACCAAAGTTGTTCAACAAGAGCATATGGAAAATATGGAACGCAATATTTAATAGGATGGGCAAGACAAAATTTAGGAGCTAGAACAGCTTTAGTAGAACTTCCTAAAATGAGCAACAGCCAAGAAGCAGAAAATAATAGACTAGCTGATAAATATATAAATGCAACCATAAAAATGTTAAAAAACATTTAGGAGAATCAATATGAAAAAAAAATTGAAAATAATAATTGCTATACTAGCTATTATAATTGTAGTCAGTATAGTGATTATAATAAAACAAGATAAAAAAAATGAAATTGCTGAAAATAATTATAATGAGACAAAAATAAAAGACAATGAAGAAGAAAATGTAAATAGTCTTAAAAAAGAATATAAAATAACAGGTGATGATGATATTTATGAAGTTATAGAAGATACAGCAGGAAGAAAAATGTTAACAGTGAAATCGAGTATGAATTTGAAAGTTGCATTTTCAGGAATGATAAAAAATTCAAAACCACAAAAAGAAGAAATAGATAAGATATATGAAGAGAAAATTCCTAAAAAAGCTGGAATTTATGTTGATAAAAAAGATAGAAAAAAAATAGAAGAATATTTGAATACTAATAAAAAATTAAAAAATTCCTATAAAATACACGAAGATGGTTTAATTGAAATATCAAAAAAAGAAGATGAAACAGAATCAGATAAAAAAATAGAAAAAGTTTTAAATAGTAATAAAATATTTATAATTTCTATAAATGGAACTTGCTATATGGTAGATCCTGTAACAGGTGAAATAGTTGACAATCCATATGTAGATATTGATAAAGAACAAACTTATGAATATTTTGAAGATGAAAACCAAATTATATTATTTATAACAGACAATGAAAAAATAGATAAAGACGAGATATTTGAATCTATATTAAATTTGTTAAACATGATTTAGAAACCGAAAAGAGGGAAAGATGAAAAAAATTAGAAGAAAACTAATAATGACTATAATACTTTTTTTGATAATGTTTATATCAACAAATGTCAAAGCACAAGATAATATATCTGAAATATCAGAAAATAGTATAGAAGAAAATGTATTAGAAGAAGAAAACGACAGTCTAGAAATAGAAATGGAATACAAATATAATGAAAAAAATAATACAGTAACAGCAATAATGCATTCAAATCAAATATTAAAAGCTACTAAAAAAACATGGAAATTAAGTGCAGATGGTTTAACATATACCAGCAAAGAAATGACAACAAATGGTTCATATTATACAGAGGTAGAAGATATAAATGGAAATAAAAAACAAATCTTAATAGAAATTAATTTAATAGATGAAATACCACCCAAAATAGAAATGGAATATAAATATAATGAAGAAGACAATACAGTAACAGCAATAATGCATTCAAACGAAATATTAAGAAACACAAAAAAATCATGGGAACTAAGTGAAGATGGCTTAACTTATACAAGTGAAAAAATGACAACAAATGGTTCTTATTATACGGAGATAGAAGATATATATGAAAATAGAACAAAGGTATTAATTAATATACAATTAATAGATGACAAAAAACCAGAAATTGAACTAGAATATTTATATGATACAAATAAAAACACTGAAATAGTAGTAATGCATTCAAATGAAAGACTAAAGAACACAAAAAAAACATGGGAATTAAGTAAAGATGGTTTAACATATACCAGCAAAGAAATGACAACAAATGGCTCGTATTATACAGAAGTAGAAGATATGTGGGGAAATAAGACACGAGTAAAAATAGAAATAACCCAAATAGATGATAAACCACCCCAAATCAGTTTAACATATGAATATAATAAAGAAGATGATAGTATTGTGGTAACAATGAATTCAAACGAAGAACTAGGAGACACAAAACCAACATGGAGTTTATCACAAGACAAAAAATCATATACAAAAGTATTTAAAGAAAATCAAGAATATTCTACACCAGTAGAAGACAGATATGGAAATCAAGTATGGATAAAGATTAAAATATATACAAAACTATTTACATATGAACATAGTAAAGGACCAAATATAACTGTAAAGTATTTATATGATTCTAGTGAAAGAGTAACAGTATATATTATATCAGATAGGAAAATGAAAAATACAAAACCAACATGGAAATTAAGTGAAGATGGATATATATATACAAAAACTTTTACAAGTAATAATAGTTATACAACAAATGTTATTGATGTGGGAGGAAATGAAGTAAATGTAAGTATTATAGTTAATTTTTTTAAAGACACATTAAAAGGAATAGATGTTTCAGAATTTCAAAAAATAATTGATTGGCAAAGAGTAAAAAGAACAGGAATTGATTTTGCTATAATAAGAGTTGGATATAGAGGCTGGGGGTCTGGAAGATTAGTGACAGATATGTTTTTTGATAATAATATAAAAGAAGCTACGAAAGCTGGAATAGATATAGGAATATATTTCTTTACACAAGCAACAACAGAACAAGAAGCAAAAGAGGAAGCTAAATACACAATAAATTTACTTTCAAAATACAATGTACCTGTAAAATATCCAATAGCTATTGATACAGAAAAAACACCGCCGGGAAATGGGCGAGGAGATAAAATATTAAAAGAACAAAGAACAAAAATTGTACAAGCATTTTGCCAAGAAATTGAAAAATCAGGCTATAAATCTATGATTTATGGTAATAAAAATTGGCTATTAAATGATTTAGAAATAGAAAAATTAAGCAAATATGATATATGGCTTGCAGACTATATAACTACAACAAATTACCAATATCCTTATACCATTTGGCAATATACAAGTGGTGGAAATGTAAGCGGAATAGGTGGTGTAGTAGACATGAATATTGGATATAAAAGATATTAAAAACTGTAAGTGAAATATAAATAAAGCAAAGGTAGAAGTAAATGATAAAAGCAATAATTTTTATAATAAGTTTTTTTATAATAACATATAGAATTGGATTAATAACAGTAAAGTTAACCAAAAGGGAAAGAATAATAGAAATACTTATATTTGGAATAATAACAGTATTTGCGATATTACAAATAGTTTTATTACCAAGCATTGTATTTCATGTTAAGTTCATGATTCCATACATAATAATTTTAAGCATAATGCTAGTATTAGTGATTGCAAGTTTTATAATAGTAAAACCTAAGCAAGAAATGGAAAAATGGAAAAATCATATAGATAAACTAAAAAAACAGTCAAAAATGGAATTAGTGTTAAACATATGTATAATTTTGACAGTTGTATTTCAAGCAATAAGCTCAAGCTATTTATTTAGAGAAAATGCAGATGACTCATTTTATATTAGTTTAGCAACTCAAAGTATTGATAGTGATAGATTATATATGGAGGATCCAAGTTTAGGACTCAAAAAAGAATATACATTGTTTAGTTCATTTGAACAAATTTCAGCATATGAATTAGGTGTTGCGGTATTTGCAAAGACATTTGAAATTAAACCAGTAGTACTATTCCACTCTATATTACCATTTGTATTTATTACATTTGAATATATGGCATATTACTATTTGATAAATATAATCAATAAACAAAGAAAAAATTCAAAATTAGTTTTGCTAATACTTTCAATTGTACTTTTATTCGGAGGCTTTTCTTCAAAATTTAGAGCAGGTTGTCTATTATACAAAGCATGGCAAGGGAAAGGAATGTTTTTAAATTTTGGACTTACAACTTTATGGGCATTATTATTACAGAGAAATGAGAAAAAAGAAAAAGAATTAATACCTCTAATAATTATTACAAATATTGCAAATGTATTTTTATCATCAACAGCAATATTTATAGTTTCATTTGCATATATAGGATTTGGAATTATAGATTTAGTAAGGAAAGATTGGAAAGAAATAGGAAAGTTAATTATATCATTTCTGCCAATTATAGTATCTGTCTTAATTTTGTTAATACTAATGAAAACGACTCAATTACAAACAAATATAGAATTTACTAAACAAAATTTAAAAGAACTAATATTATTATATGGAAGTAAAAAATATTTATTATTATATTTGTTATCATTTTTAATAATAGCATTTACAGGAAATAAGCAAGAAAGAACATTTTTTATAATAATTCCAATTGCAAATGCATTAACAATATGGAACCCTTTATTTATAAATATTATAGCAAAATATTTAACAAGTTCTGTTACATTCTGGAGAGTATTATGGTTGCTACCAATAGAAATAACTATTGCATATGCATTAAGTTTAATAATACAAAAGACACTTAAAAAAAGATATAAAAGTTTAATTTTTATATGCGAAATCATTATAATTATGGTATGTGGAAAGTTTACATATAGTAAGGAAAACGGATTTGAAAAACCAGAAAATTGGGAAAAGATACCTCAATATATAGTTGAGCAAACAAATTATATACTAGAAAATTCAGAAAAAGATAAAAAAATAATGGTAATGGCTCCGGGAGAACCGCTACATAGCTGTACAATGAGACAATTGACACCTAAAATAGAATTATTATATTCAAGAATAATGTATTTTGATGATTTAATAACACATGAAGAACAAGAAGAAAGGTCAGAGTTGTATAATATATATTTTTATGGAGTTCCTGCATATTCATATGAAGAATTCAATAAAAAAATAGAAAAATTCAACGTAGACTGGATAATAATTCCAAGTGGACAAAATGACTTGAAAAAATATTTAGAAAATACTATAATGAAAGAGCAAAAAGAAATAAAAAGCTATATTTTGTATAAAAATGAAAGGTAGTGAAACATATGAAAATTAAGAAAATATTATCAACATTAGTAATAATACTAATGCTAGCAAATGCAGTTCCAGCAGGTATAGCGAATGTTATTGCAGCTGATGAAAATAAAACTGAAACACAAGAAATAAAAAAATTAAAAATAGAAGCTACAAGTAATTATGATGAAGAAAAAAATGTAGTAATATATAAAGTACAATCAAATAATCAATTAAAAAATACAAAAACATCATGGAAGTTAAGTGAAGACAAATATACATATACAAGTGGAGAGATGACATCAAATGGCTCGTATTACACAACATTTGAAGATATATATGGACAAACAGAAAAAGTATTAATAGAAGTAAAAGAAATTAAGGGAGAGCTAAAACTAGAAGCAGAATTTATATACAACAAGGAAACAAATACAGTAACAGGAAAAGTACATTCAAATAACAAATTAAAAGATACAAAGACATCATGGAAATTAAGTGAAGATAAATATACATATATAAATGAAAACTTTACAGAAAATGGTACATATTATACAACATTTGAGGATATATATGGACAAACAGCGCAAGTACTTATAAAGATAGAAGGAATAATACCAGCACTTAAAATAAAAACTGAGTTTATATATAATGCAGAAACAAATACAGTAGCAGGAAAAATATATTCAAATAATCAATTAAAAGATACAAAAGTATCATGGAAATTAAGTGAAGATAAATATACATATACAAATGAAAACTTTACAGAAAATGGTACATATTATACAACATTTGAAGATATATATGGACAAATAGCACAAGTTCTAATAGAAGTAAAAGGAATAAAGGAAGACTTGAAAATAGAAACTGAATTTAAATATAATGAAAAAACAAACAAAGTAATTGGAAAAATATATTCAAATAATCAATTAAAAGATACAAAGATATCATGGGAATTAAGTGAAGATAAATACACATATATAAATGAAAACTTATCATCAAATGGTACATATTACACAACATTTGAAGATGTGTTTGGGCAAACAGCACAAGTTTTAATTAAAGTAGAAGGAATAGATGATAAAGCACCAGAAATAACAGTAGAATATATAACAAATACAGATGGAACAATAACAGCAGTAATGCACTCAAGTGAAGTATTAGGAGATACAAAACCAACTTGGAAGTTAAGTAGTGATAAATTATCATATTCAAAAACATTTAGTGAAAGTATTAGTTATACAACACCAGTAGAAGATATATATGGAAACTCAATAGATGTAAGAATAACAATAAAGATAAATAAAAAAATACAAAATTTCACATCAATAGATGAAACAGCATATCCAGGATTTAAAGAAGCATTACAAAAATTAAAAAATGCGCATCCAAACTGGAATATAAAAGTATATTACACAAACATAAATTGGGAAAACTTTATAAATGAAGAAGACAAAATAATAGGTGGTTCACCTAGAAGTTTAACACAAGCGCCATATTTAAATGAATGGGCAAAAGGGGATGAAAAATATGATGTAAGCCAAAGCTGGTATAGGGCTACAAAAAGTGCGATAAGATATATGACAGATGCAAGAAACAGCTTAGATGAAGCATGGTTCTTCCAGTTTCAGGATTTATCTTCATCATCAGGAACAAAAGAAGAAATTAAAAGAATGGTTCAAGGAACATTTTTAAATACAGATTCAGTAATTAATGCAATATTAGAAGCAGCAAGAGAACAAGGAATAAGCCCGTTTCATTTAGTTTCTAGAATATTACAAGAGCAGAAATCAGATGGCTCAGGAATCATGAACGGATATAAATATTTAGATAAAACAGTTTATAACTTATTTAATATAAATGTAAGTGGAAATGTTTCAACTGGAATATTAGCAGGTGCAAGATATGCATATGATAGAGGTTGGTACACACCCGAAGCATCTATAAAAGGTGGAGCAGAATTTTTAACAAAAAATTATATAAGTAAAGGGCAATCAACATTATACTTTCAAAAATATAATGTTGTAAATGAAAAAAACTTATATGGAAACCAATATATGCAAAACATTAGAGCTGCAAATGATGAAGGAAATAGAATTTATAATTCATATAAAAATAGTAGTATATTAGACAGCCATTTTGAATTTATAGTGCCATTATATGAGAATATGCCATCAACGGCATGCCCAAGACCGAGAAACTAAAGATATAATATAAAAAAAGTACAAGAAACCCCTTGTACTTTTTTTTATTAAATGATATGATATTAGCGTAAAAACAAATAAAAAAGGAAGTGTTGAAATGAAAATATTAATAACAGGTGCGAATGGAATGTTAGCCAAAGAAGTTAAAGAAAAATTTGCACAAGGAAATGAGTTAGTTTTAACAGATGTAACTGAATTAGATATAACAAACAAAGAAATGGTAATGGATGTAGTAGAAAGAGAAAAACCAGACTGTATTATAAATTGTGCTGCTTTCACAGCAGTTGATAAAGCAGAAGTGGCAGGAGAGATTGTAGAAAAAATAAATGCAGATGGTCCAGGAAATCTTGCTATTGCAGCAAAGGAAAATAATGCCATATTAGTTCATGTAAGTACAGACTATGTTTTTGGTGGAGATTTAGATATAGAAAAAGACTATAAAGAAGATGATAGCAAAAAGCCAGTGACAGCTTATGGAATAACAAAATTGCATGGAGAAGAACAAATACAATCAAATACAGATAAATATTATATATTCAGAACAGCATGGTTATATGGAATTGGTGGAAATAATTTTGTAAAAACAATGTTGAAATTAGGAGAGACAAAAGATGAATTAAATGTTGTTGCAGATCAACATGGAAGCCCAACATATGCAAAAGATTTAGCTGAAATAATATATCAAGCTGTAACAAACAAAATACCGTATGGTGTATATAATTCTACAAATGAAGGATATACAACATGGTATGATTTTACAAGAACAATATTTGAATATACAGGAATAAAATGTAAAGTCAATCCAGTAACAACAGAAGAATATATAGAAATGATGGGTGTAACACAAGCTAAAAGACCAAAAAATTCTCAAATGTCAAAAGAAAAATTAAAATCAGCAGGAATAAATGTACCAAATTGGGAAGACGGATTAAAAAGATATTTAAAAGAAGAAAGAATTTAATAATAATACTTATAGCAAATAAAAAAGAAAGGATGATTTTATAATGAAAAATAGAAAAGGAATTATTTTAGCAGGTGGTAGTGGGACGAGATTATATCCATTAACAATAGCAATATCAAAACAAATTATGCCAGTATATGATAAACCAATGATATATTATCCAATATCAGTATTGATGGAAGCAGGAATAAAAGAAGTATTAGTTATTTCAACACCAAGAGATATAGTGACATTTAAAGAATTATTAGGTGATGGGTCACAATGGGGAATGAGTTTTGAATACAAAATACAAGAAAAACCGAATGGGCTTGCTGAGGCATTTATAATAGGCGAAGAATTTATTGGCGATGATAATGTTGTAATGATTTTAGGTGATAATATGTTCTACGGCTCACATTTACCTGAAATATTGAAAAGAGCAAACGAGAGAGAAGATGAATCAACAATATTTGGTTATTATGTAAAAGATCCAAGAAGATATGGAGTTGTTGAAATAGACAATGAAGGAAAGGCAATTTCGATAGAAGAAAAACCAGAAAATCCAAAATCAAATTATGCAGTGCCAGGATTGTATTTTTATACAAATGATGTTGTAAAAATAGCTAAAACAATAAAACCATCAGCAAGAGGAGAGCTAGAAATAACATCTGTAAATGATGAATATATGAAAATGGGAAAATTGACAGTAGAAAAATTAGGAAGAGGTATGACTTGGTTTGATACGGGAACACATGACGCATTAATAGAAACAGCAAGTTTTGTTCAAACAATAGAAAAAAGACAAGGAATGCAAGTTTGCTGTCCAGAAGAAATAGCATATAAACAAGGCTGGATAACAGCAGACGAATTATTAGAATTATCTAAAAAATATATGAAAACAGAATATGGGGTATATTTAAAAGATTTAGCTGAAAATAAATATGGGCAAGAATAGAAAAATAGAAGTCCTAAAAAAGATAGAAAGGAAGCATTTTAAATGGGTAAATTTAAAAAAATAGAAACATCTATAGATGGTGTATATATAATAGAACCAACTGTATTTGGTGATAATCGTGGATATTTTATGGAAACATATAGCAAAAAAGATTTCGAAGAAATAGGATTGAATTATGACTTTGTACAAGATAATCAATCAAAGTCTAAAAAAGGTGTATTACGTGGATTGCATTTTCAAAAAGAAAATACACAAAGTAAATTAGTTAGATGCATAAAAGGTGAAGTTTTTGATGTAGCTGTTGATTTGAGACCGGGAAGTAAAACTTATGGAAAATGGGAAGGTGTAGTTTTAACTGAAGAAAATAAGAAAATGTTTATGATACCAAAAGGTTTTGCACATGGATTTTTAGTATTATCAGAAGAAGCAGAATTTGCTTATAAATGTGATGATGTTTATAATCATGAAGCAGAAGGTGGATTACAATGGGATGATCCAGATGTAGGAATAGAATGGCCTATGGGAAATCTAAAAAAAGAAGATTTATTAACATCTGAAAAAGATGCTAAATGGCCTTCTTTGAAAGAACTAAAAGAAACAGATTTATTTAGTAATTTATAATACAAATTTATATTTGAGCAGTTCATTTAATTGCTTATAAGACATTGCAAAAACAATATATATAAATAAAAAATATAAAAAGAAAGAGGTATAAAAGATGAGCAAAAATATATTAGTTACAGGAGCGGCAGGATTTATAGGAGCAAATTTTGCAGAATATTTTGTAAGTAAGCATCCAGATTATAATGTTATAGTATTAGACAAATTGACATATGCTGGTAATTTAGATAATTTAAAAAAAGTGATGGATAAAATAACATTTGTACAAGGTGACATTTGTGATTTTGACTTTGTATTAGATGTATTTAAAAAATATGATATAAATGGAGTAATTCATTTTGCGGCTGAATCACATGTTGATAATAGTATAAAAAATCCATTTGTATTTACACATACAAATGTAATAGGTACACATACATTATTAGAAGCAACAAAACAAACTTGGGGAGAAGGAAGTTCTAATAAATTTGTACATATTTCAACAGATGAAGTTTACGGTTCACTTAAAGAAGACGGATATTTTACAGAAAAATCGCCAATAAAACCAAGTAGTCCATATTCTGCTTCAAAGGCAAGTTCAGATTTAATAGCTCTTGCATATAAAGAAACATATAAAATGAATGTAAATGTTACAAACTGCTCAAATAATTATGGACCATATCAACACAATGAAAAATTAATACCACACATGATTAAATTAGCTTTAAATGATGAAAAATTACCAGTTTATGGTGAAGGCTTAAATATTAGAGATTGGTTATATGTGGAAGACCATTGTGAAGCCATAGACTTAGTATTCCATAAAGGTATCTCAGGTGAAAGATATAATATTGGAGGACATAATGAAAGAAGAAATATACAAATAGTAAAACTAATTTTACAAAGATTAGGAAAATCTGAGGATTTAATTGAACATGTAGCTGATAGAAAAGGACATGATTATAGATATGCAATTGATCCAACAAAAATAAAAAATGAATTAGGCTGGGAACCAAAAACTAAGTTTGAAGATGGAATCATAAAAACAATAGATTGGTATTTAGCAAATCCTGATTGGTTAAAATAATAAAATATATTATATAAAATGTTTAATTAAAGAGTGATAATATAAATTATTGTATATTATCACTTTTAAAACTAGCATACAAAATTAAAAAAGGAAATAAACATGAATAATAAAAATAATATAAAAATATTTATAACAAATAAATTAGATAAAAGTAAAGTCACAGAAGAAATATTAAAATCAATAAAAGAAGATATGAAATAGAAAGGGATAAAATATTATGAATGAAGTTATACCAGCTAAATCTACAAAAGAAAAAATAGTTGAATATATAACATATTTTTTAATATATTCTTTTCTAGGATGGATAATAGAAACCATTTATGCAATATTTATACATGGACATTTTGTAAAAAGAGGCTTTTTATTTGGACCAATGTGTCCTATATATGGATTTGGAGCACTGTTGTTAATAGCTTCAACAAGAAAAATATATAAAAAAGCCTGGCTTAAATTTTTAATTTCAGCAATAGCCTTTACTATTTTTGAATATATGGTTTCACTAATATTAGAAGTATTGTTTGGCTTAAGATGGTGGGATTATTCAAATGACTTTCTTAATATCCAAGGAAGAGTTAGTTTACCATATTCATTATTCTGGGGAATTATAGGATTAGTCCTATTAGATAGAATACATCCTACTATTCAAAATCAAATACAAAATATTGCCAAAAGTAAAATTAGTAAAATGAATCAACTTTCTATGGTAATAACATTAACAGTAGTATTGATAAGTGATACTATACTTTCTACAATAAAATATTTAAACATATAAATACAATTTTAATAAAAATTCAAAACCCCCTAAACAAAAAATTTACATAAAACATATTATATATAAAATGTAAAAAGGAGGGGGAATTTTGGAATTAAAAGGTAAAAAAATAGGATTTGTATTAACAGGCTCATTTTGTACATTTCAAAAAGTATTACCAAAAATGAGAGAAATAATAAAAAAAGGAGCAGATATTCTACCAATAATGTCATATAATAGTTATAATTTTGATACTAAATTTGGTACTGCTTCTGATTTCGAGAAAGAAATAGAAGAAATAACAAATAAAAAAATTATTCATACAATAGTAGATGCCGAACCTATAGGACCAAAAAAAATGACAGATATAATGATAGTTGCTCCATGTTCAGGAAATACTATGTCTAAATTAGCCTGTGATATTATAGATACTCCAGCTGTAATGGCTGTAAAATCACACTTACGAAATAATAGACCACTAGTAATTGCACCATCTACAAATAATGGATTAAGTGGAAATGCAGAAAACATAGGGAAATTGTTAAATAGAAAAAATTATTATTTTGTCCCATTTAGACAAGATAATCCAATAACAAAACCGAGGTCAATTGTGTTTGACTCGGAATATATAATAAAAACATTAGAATATGCACTAGATGGGGAACAAATAAGTCCGATTTTAATTTAAATAAGTTTTATAAAAAAAATTAATAATTGGTTGTTACTCTAGATAATGGTTTTAATTTCCTTTTTCAAGAATACCTAGAAATATAAGCTAAGAATGAAATGTCGAATGTGCATGGAAAAATTTTAGAAATTCTATGTAATTTTAGGGAAAGAGTTCACAATAGTGGAAGGGTGCCCTAAAATAAATTAGAATTTCTTGAATTTTGTAATAAGCCGAGCCATGTAATGAGAAGCTTATATTTCTAGGTATTCTTGATATTAATTATAATAAAGCATTAACTAGTAACGATTAGTAAAAAGTACTATGTAATATATTACTATTATGTAGTACTTTTTATATTATAAATAAACTGAAAAGTACTGTTAATTCAGTATAAAGGGCCAAAAAAATAACGAACATAAAAATACTAGACAGCTATTATAATATGTGGTAATATAATAATGAAAAATAATAAATAAAAAGGAAAGAAACAAAATGGAAAAATTAAAAGAAATAATAAAAAAAGTATGTACTAAAGAAGTAATGCTATATATAGTTTTTGGAGTATTTACAACTGTTGTTAATTTAGGAGCATTTTATATTTTAAATAATATATTAAATTGGGAAGACAATATATCAAATATTATTGCAATATTATTAGCAGTTCTATTTGCTTATATAACAAATAAAGATTTAGTATTTCATTCAAAAGCAGAAAGCATAAAGGAAAGAATGATAGAATTTTTGAAATTTATGTTAGGTAGAGCATTTACAATGATAGTAGAATTTGTAGGATGTTTGTTGTTATTTAAAACTTCAATTCCTAATATGATTAGTAAATGTGCAATGACGATTATAGTAATTATTTTAAATTTTTTTATTAGTAAATTTTTTGCATTCAAAAGTAAAAAATAGTATAATATAGAGCGAAAGGATGAGATAAAAATGAAGAAAATAAGTGTCATAATACCAGCTTATAATGAAGAAGAATCTTTACCAATATTATATGATAGAATGGAACAATTAATGCAGACAATGCCAAATTATGAATTTGAAATTTTGTTTGTAAATGATGGAAGTAAAGATAGTACTATAGAATTAATAAAAGAAATGAGAAAAAAAGATAATAGAATATGTTATGTGGATTTTTCTCGAAATTTTGGAAAAGAAATTGCCATGATAGCAGGACTAGATTATGCAACAGGAGATTGTGCTATTTTCATGGATGCAGATTTACAAGATCCGCCAGAATTGATACCAGAATTAGTAAAATACTGGGAAGAAGGATATGATGATGTATACGCAAAAAGAAAATCTAGGGAAGGTGAAACATGGTTAAAGAAATTTACATCTAAAATGTATTACAGGGTATTACAACATTTTACAAAAATTGAAATACAAAAAGATACAGGGGATTTTAGATTATTAGATAGAAGATGTATAAATGCTTTAAAAAAATTAAGAGAATCACAAAGATGCACTAAGAGCATGTATAGCTGGATTGGATATAAGAAAAAAGAAGTTCTTTATGATAGAGACTCTAGAGTAGCAGGAAAAACAAAGTGGAATTATATAAAACTAGTAGATTTGGCTATTGATGGAATTACATCATTTACTACATCACCATTAAGATTAGCAACATTTATTGCAATTCCTACTTTTATAGTATTATTTATTTATTTTATTTATGTTATAGCAAAATGTTTTGTGATTAATGATGTTATACAAGCTTATCAAGCGATTATATTGTTAATTTTATTTTTCTCAGGAATTCAAATCTTATTATTTGGCATAATAGGAGAATACTTGGGAAGAATATTTAATGAAACTAAAAATAGACCATTATATTTAGTAAATGAATATAATGGAAAAAAAGAAATGAATGATGAGAATGAACACAAAGGTAATGAATAAGAATCTGAAAGGAGCATAAGATAAAATTATGAGTAAATATGATTGGAATTTAAAAGATTTATTTGAAAATAAAGAGGAATTTTATAATGCAATAAAAAATATTAAACAAGAGTTAAAAGGATTTGATAAATATAAAGGAAAATTGAGTGAAAGTGCTGATGATATATATGAATGTTATAACTTATATGAAAAAATATTGCTAGAATTTGACAAAGTTTATTCTTATGGGATGTTTAGTTATCATTTGAATATGGCAGAACAAGAAGGTATAAAACTATTTAAAGAAGTGGAAAGTTTATCTGCAGAATTAAGCATGGTTACATCATTTATAGTACCAGAGATAACATTTATAGATGACAAAAAAATAAATAAATATTTAGAAGATAATAGGTTAAAAAGATATGAACGTGATATTAAAGATATTTTAGATAAAAAGCAACATGTTTTAAGCAAAGAAGAAGAAAACTTACTTGCTAATTACACAGAAATCTTTTCAGCACCTGAAAACATATATGATATATTAACAAATGCTGAATTTAAGTTTGGAACATTAATAGATGAAGAAGGAAAAGAAAAAGAAATGACAGATGCGACTTATTCAGTATATTTAAAAAGTCAAGAAGCAAATGTAAGAAAGCAAGCTTTTGAACTAATGTATAAAAAATATAGTGAATATATTAATACTATTACAGAAATGTATTTAGCTAATGTTAAAAAGACAGCAATAACAGCAAAATTGAGAAAATATAAATCATCTTTGGAAAAAGCAACGATAAATGATGATGCTAGTATAAAAGTATATGAAGCTTTAATGGAAGGTATAAATGAAGGATTAAGTAGTAATCATAAATTTATACAATTAAAGAAAAAATTGCTAAATACTGAACAAATGCATTTTTATGATTTATATGTCAATCCTTTTGAACAAGATAAAGATACAATAACTTTTGAAGAAGCCAAAAAAGAAGTTAAAGAAGCGTTAAAAATCTTAGGAGAAGATTATGGCAAAATGCTAGAAATAGCCTTTGAAAATAATTGGATAGATGTTTATGAAAAGCCTAATAAAAGAGGAGGAGCATATAGCTCTGGAGTTTATGGAGTACATCCATTTGTTTTAATGAGCTTTACAGGAAACAAAAGAGACGTTAGTACAATAGCACATGAATTAGGCCATAGTATGCATTCATATTATTCAAGCAAAAATCAAAATATTCTTGATGCAAATTATACCATAATGGTTGCCGAAGTAGCTTCTACAGTAAATGAAATATTACTTAGTGAATATCAGATAAATAATGAAAAAGATAAAAAGAAAAAAGCTGAATTATTATATGAATTATTAGAAATGATAAGAGCTACATTTTATAGACAATCAATGTTTGCAGAATTTGAAAAATATGTACATGAAAATATTGAAAATGGCAAAATGATGTCAGCTGATGATTTAAATAACATATATTATAAGTTAAATGAAAAATATTTTGGACAAGATATATTTATGGATTCATATATACAATATGAATGGGCTAGAATACCTCATTTTTATAGTGACTTTTATGTATATAAATATTCTACTGGAATATCTGCAGCAATTTGTATTGCAACTAAATTGTTAAATAAGGAAGAAGGGTTCTTGGAAAAATACATTAATATGTTAAGTCAAGGTTGTACCAAAAAATCAATAGAATTGTTAAAAATGGTTGATGTTGATTTAGAAAACAAAGAAACTTATAAAACAACAGTTGATTTTTATAATAAAAAGATAGAGGAATTAGAAAAGTTAATTTCTAAATAAATATATCAATATATAAAAGGAAGAGAATATGAATGAAGAAAAATTAGAAGTAAAAGAAAAAATAAATAAAATTACTAGAGCCCAAAATGAAAATGCGAAAATTAATATAAAAAAGAAATTAACAATAAATGGTATTAGTATATGGAGAATTTTAGCATATTTTATAATTTATAGTGTAGCAGGATATGTAATAGAAACAGTTTATGGAATGATAACAAAAGGAGTGTGGGAAAGCAGACAAAGCTTTTTGTATGGGCCATTTTGTGGAATATATGGGCTAGGAGCAGTTGTAATGATTGTATGTTTATATAAGATACCTAAAAAGATTAATGCTTTATTTGCTGGTGGTTTTGTTGTAGGTTCCATTGTAGAATATGCAGTGAGTTTTATAGGCGAGAAAATGTTAGGAATAAAATGGTGGGATTATTCAGGGATGCCACTTAACATCAATGGAAGAATATGTGTTTATTATTCTATATTTTGGGGATTTTTGGCGATATATTTAATAGCTTCATTAAATCCCAAAATAGACAAAATTATAGATTGGACAAAAAGCAAATTCAAAACATATAAAGGATTAAAAACATTTGTTACTATTACATGTATCTTTTTATTCATAGATTGCATATCAACAGCATTTGCATTAGATTTCTTTTTAGTAAGAATGATTGTAAAAAATGACTTAAATGTTGATAACAAAGAAGTAGTAGAACAACAATATAAGAAAATTTACGATAATGAAAAATTAGCTAACTTTATCGAAAAGTTTTGGGGAGATAAAAAAATGATAAGAACATTTCCTAATATTAAAATAAATGATAAAGATGGAAATATTATTTATATCGACAGTCTACTAAAAGATATACAACCATATTATACAAAAGTGCATGTAAAGAATTTAAGGAATAATGAAGAAGTGGAAAAAATAATACAAAGACTAACTTAGGAAAGGAGAATATTATGAAAAAAAGTAAAAAAATATTTATTATATTAATGTTGACAATATTAAGTATATTTATTTGTTTTTCCAATATTGTAAAAGCAGAAAATACAACAACAATGAAAGTGATAGCCAAACATAATGATGAAAAAATAGATATAAATGTAACAGATACAGAGTATAATATTGTTACCTTAAAATATGTCCATAAACAAATTTCAGTTGACCAAGTTAATTATTTTACAGGTAACAACGAAGATGTTCATACATTAAATATATCACCTGCACAAAGCATTACAGAATCAATTCCATTTGATGGATATGGTACATATACAATATATGTAAAGAACTCAAATAATAATATTTTATTATATTATGCTACTTTTTCTAATCCAGAAGAAGCACCAGAAGTAAATATAACAAAAGATACAGAAAATCCATTAAAAATTACAATACATGCAAAAGCCAAGAATAATAATACTATAGCTAAAATAAAAATAGTAAAAGTGGATGATTTAAATGCACAAATAGATTATAATACTCAAGGTACAGAAATTGAATTTACTCCTGAAAATAGTGTAACAGTAGACTATACTGTTAATGAAGCCGGAATGTACAGTATATATGTGGAAGATAGTAATAAGAATAAAGTGGCACAAAGAAAATACATAGCAGAAAAAACAACATCAATAACAACTAAAACGACAGTAAATAAAGAAACAAGAAAAGTTACTTTATCTGTAACAGATTCATCATATAATATAGTAAAAATTAAAGTGGCAAGAAAATCTGAAATTTCTGATTTTGATGATTTTAAAAATGCTGGAGAAGAACTTAAATTTACGCAAGGAAAAAGTATAGAACTTTCTTATACAGCTCCTGAAGATGATGTCTATGTGTTTTATGTAGAAAATGAAGCTGGAATGCGAAATATGAATACAGTTAGAGTGTTTAAAGAAGGTTCTGTAAGTGTATCAATAACACAAGATACATCTAATCCTAAAAAATTAAATATAGTAGCTACAGATATAGTAGCAAATATAGTAAAAATGAAAATTGCTATAGGGGAAAATTTATCAAAAGAAGAGATAGCAGAAAATGGAACAGAAATACCAATAACTAAAGGAAAAGAAGTTTCAACAATTTATACTATAGAAAAAAATTGTACATTAAATATTTACGTAGAAGATGAGGAACAATATAAATATTATAAAACAGTTTCAATTTCTGGAATTGCAAATCCAACACCAACTCCGACTCCGACAGAAGAAAAAATAACATCAAGTAAATATTCTATAGATAATACTTCTAAATATATAACAGGGATAGAGAAAGATACTATAGGAGAAACATTCAGGAAAAATATTGTTTCAACAGTAGATTATAAAATAATAGATAGTCAAGGAAACGAAATGCAAGATAATACTTTTGTAACAACAGGAAGCAAAATAAAAACTAATAAAGGTTTAGAATATACACTAATAGTAAAAGGTGATTTAAATGGAGATGGAAAGATTAGTTTAATAGATATTTCTAAAATGAAAAAAGCATACTTGCAAATAGAAACATTGTCAGAAATACAAGAAAAGGCAGCAGATATAAATCAAGATGGAAAAATGAGTTTAATGGATATTTCAAAAATAAAAAAAGTATATTTAGGTATTGAATAGAAAATAATTAAAAGGTGAGTTTCTTAAACTAGAAATTTTACCTTTTAATTTTCATTTATTTAAAAAATATGAATTGTAATATTGAAAAATTCATTTAAAAAATCAAATAAACATTTTATTGACAAACACTATAAAGTCGAAATATAATAAATAAGAAAAAATTACAAAAAGGAAGGAAAAAAATGTTAAATCAATTTTCAAGAACAGAATTAATCATAGGGGAAGAAGGACTAGAAAAACTACAAAAGCAAAAAATTGCAATATTTGGAATAGGAGGAGTAGGTTCTTTTGTTGTAGAAGGTTTAGTAAGAGCAGGAATTAAGAATTTTGTGCTAATAGATGATGATAAAATTTGTTTAACAAATATAAATAGACAAATAATTGCAACTAGAAAGACTGTCGGAAAATACAAGGTAGATGTTGCAAAAGAAAGAATATTAGAAATTAATCCAGATGCAAGAGTAGAAACATACAAAGAATTCTATATGCCAAATTCAGAGACTAATATTATAAATAAAAATTTGTCTTATGTGGTGGATTGTGTAGATACCGTAACTGCTAAAATTGAAATAATACAAAGATGTGATGAATTAAACATTCCTGTGATATCAGCTATGGGAACGGGAAATAAATTAGACCCATCAAAATTTGAAATAACAGATATATATAAAACTAGCGTATGTCCATTAGCTAAGGTTATGAGAAAAGAACTAAGAAAAAGAAATATAAAAAAATTAAAAGTTATTTATTCAAAAGAAATACCAATTAAACCAGATGATGGAAGTGAATATAGTTGCAAAACAAATTGTATATGTCCTCCAGGAACAAAAAGAAAATGTACTATTAGAAATCAAGTTCCAGGAAGTATATCTTATGTACCATCTGTAGCAGGATTGATGATAGCTGGTGAAATAGTAAGAGAAGTTATAGGAAAAAATAATTAATAATCATAAATTAATGGAGGAATAACAAAATGGACCAATATAGAGAAATAGAAAAAAGTATTATCACTACATATAGAAAAAAGATATGGAGCAAGTTTATAAAAGGAATTAAAGAATTTGAAATGGTTCAAGAAGGCGATAAGATTGCAATATGTATCTCAGGTGGAAAAGATTCAATGTTACTTGCTAAATGTATGCAAGAATTAAAAAAACATAGAAAAGTAAATTTTGAATTAGTTTTTCTAGTAATGGATCCAGGATATAATCCAATTAATCGTCAAAAAATTATAGATAATGCTGAATTATTAAATATACCAATACACATGTTTAATAGTAATATATTTGAAGTAGTAGATAAAATAGATGATCATCCTTGTTATGTATGTGCAAGAATGAGAAGAGGATATTTGTATAAAGAAGCACAAAAATTAGGATGTAATAAAATTGCATTAGGACATCATTTTGATGATGTTATAGAAACTATTCTAATGGGAATGCTTTATGGTGCACAAATGCAAACAATGATGCCAAAGTTGCATAGTACATATCATGAAGGAATGCAATTAATCCGTCCATTATATTATGTAAAAGAAGCAGATATTATAAGATGGAAAGAAAGAAATAATCTAGATTTTATACAATGTGCTTGTAAAGTTACAGAACATCGTAATATGAGTAACGAAAAAAATGGTTCTAAAAGAGCAGAAATGAAAAAACTATTAAAACAATTAAGAAGTGTGTATGATAAGGTAGATATGAATATCTATAATAGCACTAAAAATGTAAACCTAAATACACTTATTTCTTATATTCAAGATGGTGAAACACATCATTTTATGGATAAGTATTAATAAAAAGTTAAGTTAAATGGTGATTTTAGAAAAACAAAGCAAAGGAGAATTTAAACATGGACATTTTAGACTATTTAGATAAAGAAATTTCTGTAAAAATAGATAGACCATTTGGAAGTTATCATCCAAGATTCAATTATATATATCCAGTAAATTACGGATATATTCCAAATACTATTAGTGGAGATGGAGAAGAATTAGATTGTTATGTTTTAGGTATATTTGAACCAATTAAAGAATTTACTGGAAAATGTATTGCTATAATACATAGACTAGATGATAATGATGATAAGCTAATTATAGTTCCAGATAATAAAAATTATACAAATAATCAAATAGAGGCTTTAATAGAATTTCAGGAAAGATTTTTTAAACATGAAATAATAAGACCAGATATAGAATTTAATAGCTTAATTCCAGAGCTTAGTGTATCAAATATTGAAATAAGTAAAGAGTTTTATAAAAATCTAGGATTTAAAATTATATACGAAAGACCAGAAAATAAATTTTGCTTTATACAATTAGAAGACAATCAATTAATGATAGAAGAAGTAAATGATAATTGGAGCGTTGGTAAATTAGAACATCCTTATGGCAATGGGATTAATATAAGTATGGCTATAGGTGATATAGATAAACTGTATACTGAATATCAGCATAAAAATATAAAGTTATTTTTAGAACTAAAAGTCAATGAATATCAAGTAGAAGATAAAATATTTCAAGACAAAGAATTTTTATTACAAGATCCAGATGGATATTTATTAAGATTTAATAATAAATGACTTTTTTAAAAGAAGTATAATTAAAGAAACAATAGTTATAAAAAATATAATATTAAGAAGAGGAAAAATATGAACGAACTAGAAAATAAATTAGAACAAGCTTTTAAAGAATATGTTTATAAATATGATATGAATGATGAAAATATTTCTCGAAAGTATTTTCATTCATTAAGAGTAAAAGATTTTGCTAAAGAAATAGCTATGTATGAAAAATTACCACCAGAAGAGGTTAAATTATCAATTATTATAGGAATATTGCATGATTATGCTCGTTTTGAACAATGGAAAAAATATAAAACATATAATGATGTAAATTCGATAGATCATGGAGATTTAGCTATAACATTATTATTTGATAATAAAGAAATATACAATTTTTATGATGAAGAAGCCGATTTTTATAAAATAAAATTAGCAATAAAATATCATAATAAAATTAAAGTTCCTGCCACAGTAAAAAATGATGAGTTAATGTTATGCAATATAATAAGAGATGCTGATAAATTAGATATATTTAATTTAAAAATCCAACAAAAATCTTTGCTTGCTGAAGATGATAAAGAAATTTCTAATAATATAAAAGAAAAATTTTTTGATAACAATATGATAAATTATAAAGATTTAAAAAGTAAAAATGACAAAATCATTTTAACATTAGCAATGTTTTATGATATTAATTCAGATTTTTCGTATAAATATATAGTAAACAATAAAATAATCGAAAAACTGTTTGATAAAATAGAAGATAAAGAAAAATATAAAAAATATTTTGAACATATAACAGAATTTGTAGAAAATAGATTAGAAAATATACAATAATAGTACATAATTCGCATCAGTTGGTGTGGATTTTTTAATATAATAGAAAAGTATTGCTTTCCTATTATATTAAAATATACAATAGCTAGCCCTTTGAGATTTTCTCCTTTTAGTCGAAAACTCAAAAATAGTCACTTACTTGTCACTTATGATATGTTAAGATATAAATATAAAAAATGAAAGGAGAAAAGAAATGGAAATATTGAAAGTAGAAAATCTAAGTAAAGTATATGGAAAAAACCAAACAAAAGTACTTGCATTAGATAATATTTCATTTAAAGTAAATAAAGGAGAATTTGTAGCTATAGTTGGGGCATCTGGAAGTGGAAAATCAACGTTATTACATTTAATTGGAGGAGTAGATAGACCAACATCAGGAAAAGTATTTATAGAAGGAAAAAATATATATAACTTAAATGATGATGAACTTGCAATATTTAGAAGAAGACAAATAGGATTAATTTATCAATTTTACAACCTAATACCAATATTAAATGTAGAAGAAAATATAACATTACCATTAGATCTTGACAATAGAGATGTAAATAAAACAAAATTAGACGAATTGATTGAAACATTAGGATTAACAAAAAGAAGGAAACATTTGCCAAATGAATTATCAGGAGGTCAACAACAAAGAACATCTATAGGAAGAGCAATGATAACAAATCCAGCAATAATATTGGCTGATGAACCAACAGGAAATTTAGATTCAAAATCAAGTGATGAAATAGTGGAACTACTAAAAAGATCTAATAGAGACTATAAACAAACAATTATTATGATTACACATAACATGGAAATTGCCAAAGTTGCAGATAGAATCATAAAAATTGAAGATGGTAAGATTGTGGGTGAAGCATAATGAATATATTAAAAAAACTTACAATAACAAATTTAAAATTAAATAAAAAAAGAACAATAGTAACAATAATAGGAATAATGTTATCAGTAGCGCTTATTACAGCTGTTTCTAGTATATATTTAAGTTTTATATCATCATTAATTAATTTTGAAAAATATGAAAAAGGAGATTTTCATGCTGCATTTTATGATGTGCCATTAGATGAAATTAACAATCTAAAAAATAATAGAAAGATAGAAGAAACATATTTAACTCAAAATATTGGATATGCAAAATTACAAGATTCTAAAAATAAAGATAAACCGTATGCTTTTGTTAAAGCATTTACTGCAGACTCATTGAAAAATCTATCTATAAAATTAACAGAAGGTAGATTACCAGAAAAAGATGATGAAATTGTCATCCCAACACACTTAAAAACTAATGGAAGAGTTGAATTGAAAGTTGGAGATACTATCACTTTAAATGTAGGAACAAGAGTCAGTGAAGGAAATGAGCTAACACAACAAAATGAATATTCAGGAGATAATTTAGAAGAGATAATAAATACTACTCCAAAAACATATAAAATAGTAGGAGTTATTGAAAGACCAGCAACAAATATAGAAAACTATTCAGCACCAGGATATACTTTTATCACATTTGTAGATGAAAAGAATATTTCAAACAAAGCTGATATTTATTGTAAATATACAAAAGAAGGCTCAAAAGATTACATAAATGTAACAGCTAATATATTAGGAGTTTCAGGAGAAGTTCTTAAAAAAATTGAATCACCAAATGCACTACAAACAAATGAAGCTGATAAATATATACAAGAAATGCAAAAGGCAAAATATAATTATAACCTAAACTCTTATTTGATTGATTTAGAAACAAACCCATTAAATAACAATTCTGTAGGTGAACTTGGTACAGTTGTAGCAATCGTATGTGGAATTATTGTATTTACTTCGGTATTTTGCATAAAAAATAGTTTTGATATATCAATTTCGGAGAAAATAAAACAATATGGTATGTTAAAAAGTATAGGAGCAACTAAAAAACAAATAAAGAAAAATGTATTTTTTGAAGCATCAATATTAGGAATATTAGGAATACCACTAGGACTACTATTAGGAATAATTGCATCATTTATATTAATAATAATTAGTAATTATTTCTTAGGCGATATGCTTGCAAGAGGATTAAAACTTACATTATCATTTTCATGGATATCTTTTGTTGTAGCAATTGGATTAGGAATTATTACAATTTACCTATCAGCACTCAAAAGTGCAAGAAAAGCTTCAAAAATTTCTCCAATAGAATCTATTAGAAACAGTGGAGAAATAAAGATAAAATCAAAGAAAATAAGAACTCCAAAATTAATAAAGAGAATATTTGGAATTGGAGGAGAAATTTCTTATAAAAACTTAAAACGTAACAAAAGAAAGTATAGGACAACAGTCATTTCAATAACCGTATCTGTATTTGTATTTATTGCTTTATCATATTTTATGAATTTAGCTTTTGAAGAAATAAAAAATGAAATAAAACTAAAAGATTATAATATATCATTGTTGGCAGATACACAAGATGACGAACAACTATATAAAAAGATAATAGAAACTACTAAATTAGACAATATAAAAAGTTATACAATATCTAAAGATAGTAACTGTCAGATTGTAAATCCGCAATATGCAAAAGAATATAAAGATTTCTATAGTGATGAATCAGATAATGATAATGGATATTTTGATGGTAATATAAATGTTAAAACATTAAATAATGAACAATATAAAAAATATGTAGAGCAATTAGGATTAGATTATGATGAAATGACGAATAAAGTTATATTAGTAGATAAACAAATAGCAAGCAAATATGACAAAGAAAAAGGAAAATATATTATTAAAAATATAAAAAGATTTGATTATAAGAAAAATGACAAAATAAATTGTAAAACTGAAAATGACACTAGATTTGAATTATCAATTGGAATAATAACAGATACAATACCAAAAGAGTTTGAAGTATATGCAGATTATTTTTTAATTATTAATGAAGAAACATTTGAAAAATATTTTGATATGAATAATGTAACTATATGTTATGATTCAAGTAATGTTAATAAATTACAAGATGATATTGATGAGATGCTAAATGGATATAGTTATAATATAAACAATATAGAAGAAAATGCAAATACAATGAGAAAACTATTTACTTTAGTTGGAATTTTCTTATATGGATTTATAATTGTAATAACATCTATAGGGATAACAAATATATTTAATACTATCACAACAAATATGGAACTAAGAAAACCCGAATTTGCAATGTTAAAATCAATTGGAATGACAACAAAAGAATTTAATAAAATGATAAGACTTGAAACTATATTTATGGGAATTAAATCTTTAGTATTTAGCATACCAATAGGAATTGGATTATCTTATTTGATATATAAAGCTTTTTCTGGAGAACAAGAAACTTTGAAATTTATAGTTCCTATTAATGCAATAGTTACAGCATGTTTAGCAGTGTTTTTACTTATAACTTGCATTATGAAATATTCTATGAATAAAATAAATAAACAAAATACTATAGAAACAATAAGAAATGAAAATATTTAAGTAAATGTAAATTTATAGTTTATTATACAAAAATACATAGAAATATAAGATTTTCATTACAAGCCTCGGTTTATTACAAAATTCAAGAAATTCTAATTTATTTTAGGGCACCCTTCCACTTACGTGAACTCTTTCCCTAAAATTACATAGAATTTCTAAAATTTTTCCATGCACATTCGACATTTTATTGCAATCTTATATTTCTATGTATTATTTTTAATCATTATAGTATATAATAGGACTTAGTAGATAGAAGGAGATTTGTAAAATGAAAATTTTATTAGTTGAAGATAATAACATTTTAGCAAAAGGATTAATTTATTCATTAGAACAAAAACAATATAATGTAGTTCATAAGTTAAATATTCAAGAAACAATCAATTATTTAATATATAATAGACCCAGTTTAATAATTTTAGATATTTCATTACCAGACGGAAATGGATTTGAGCTATATACTCAAAAAATCAAACCTCAGAAAATCCCAACTATATTTTTAACAGCCAAAGATGATGAAGATGATATTGTAAAAGGATTAGAATTGGGTGCAGATGACTATATAACAAAACCATTTTCAACAAGAGAATTAATTGCAAGAATAAATAAAATTTTATTAAAAGAAAATAAAAATTATATAGTCAAGGTAAAAGATATTGAATTTGATATGGACAAGATGGTAATAATAAAAAACTCTAAAGAAATTAAACTGACAAGTTTAGAGCTAAAGATACTAAATCTATTATTTTTAAATGTTAATAAAGTAGTGAAACGAGATGAAATTATAGAAAAAATATGGGAATGGACTGGAAATGATGTAAATGACAATACTGTAACAGTTTATTTAAAAAGAATAAGAGAAAAGATAGGTAGTGATATAATAAAAACAATTAAAGGAATTGGATATAGGGTGGATAAAGAATGAAAAATAAAGTGGAATTAAAAAAGGCTATATTAACAAATTGTATAGTAATATTTATAATTTGTATAATATTTCAAATTTGTATGTTTTATCAATATACAGTATATACAGATAATTTTAATCAAAAAATAGGAATGATAATAAGCAACGTAAAAAGTAAATATCCTAATGTTGACACAAATGAATTAATAAAAATACTAAATGATAAAACAGATGTTGATTTAGAATTATTTAAAGAATATGGTATAGATTTAGATAGGGATTCAATATTGATTCAAAATGATAAAAATTTTGTAAAATTTTCTGTTGTAAATTTATGTTTTTTAATAGGCTTAGCTACTATAGTGTTATTTATATTTATAAAATATAATAAGGAGAAAGACCAAAAATTAAAAGAAATTACTAGATATATAGAAGAAATAAATAATAGAAATTATAAACTAGATATTGAAGATAATACAGAAGATGAATTATCTATTTTAAAAAATGAAATTTATAAAACAACAGTAATGTTAAAAGAAGTAGCTGAAAATTCTGTACAAGATAAAGTTAATTTGAAAAATTCTCTTTCAGATATATCACATCAATTAAAAACACCATTAACTTCTATGTCAGTTATGATAGATAATATATTAGATAACCCACAAATGGATGAAGATATTAAAAGTGAATTTATAAAAGATATAAGAAGAGGAATAATAAATATAAATTTCTTAGTTAATACATTATTAAAATTATCTAAGTTAGATGCAAATTCAGTTCATTTTATAAATAAAAATGTATATGTTAATGAAATAATAAATGAATCAATAAAAAATGTTTCTGTTTTGTGTGATTTAAAGAATATTAATATAGTAGCAAATGGAGGCAAAGAGATACATCTATGTTGTGATATAAAATGGCAAGTAGAAGCTATAACTAATATATTAAAAAATTGTATAGAACATTCCCCAGAAAATTCAAAAATAGAAATAGAATATGAAGAAAATAATGTATATATTAAAATACAAATAAGAGACCATGGAATTGGAATAAATGAGCAAGATTTACCACATATATTTGAAAGATTTTATAAAGGAAAGAATTCATCAAATGAAAGTGTAGGAATTGGACTTTCTTTGACTAAATCCATCGTAGAAAAGAATAATGGTTATATAGAGGCACAGTCAGAAGAGGGGAGAGGAACTACATTTGAAATTAAATATTTTAAATAATAGGAATTTGACAAAGGAAATTCTAAGTGCTATATTATACGCAAGAATATTTAACAGGAGTGTGATAATATGTTAGAACTAGAAGAAAATTTAAAAAAGCTAGAATTAGCAGGCAAGAAATTACAAGATTTGGGTGAGTCACTTTGACATAAAAAACTTAGAAATAAAATTAAAAGAATTAGAAAATCAAACAATGAAAACAAATTTTTGGCAAGATGTACAAAACTCAAATAAAGTACTTATAGATATCAAAAAAATAAAAAACAAAGTAATAAATTATTCAAAAATAGAAAAAGAACTAACAAATTTAAAAGAGCTTACAGAATTAGTAGAATTAGAACCTGATAATGATATAGTAAAAGAAATTATAAAAAATACCAATAAATTAGAAATAGATATTCAAGAACTTGAAATTCAAACACTATTTACAGGAAAATATGATAATAATAATGCAATTATAACCATACATCCAGGTGCAGGAGGCACAGAGTCTCAAGATTGGGCAGAAATGTTATATAGAATGTATACTAGATGGGCGGATAAACATAATTTTAAAGTAGTAGAGCTAGATTATTTAGAAGGAGAAGAGGCTGGCATAAAAAGTGTAACGTTTGAAATAATAGGAGAAAATGTTTATGGCTATATGAAAGGCGAAATGGGAGTACATAGATTAGTTCGTATTTCACCATTTGATAGTGGAGGCAGACGTCATACATCATTTGCATCTCTGGAAGTTTTACCAGAAATTACAGATGATATTCAAATTGATATTAATACTGATGATTTAAGAATTGACACATATAGAGCTTCTGGAGCAGGAGGACAACATATTAATAAAACTTCATCAGCAGTAAGAATAACACATATTCCAACTAACATCGTAGTTGCTTGCCAATCTGAACGTTCACAACTTCAAAATAGAGAAACAGCAATGAAAATGCTTAAATCTAAATTATTAGATTTAAAAGAGAAAGAACATAAAGAAAAAATTGAAGATTTAAAAGGAGTACAGATGGATATTGCATGGGGAAGTCAAATTAGATCTTATGTATTTTGTCCGTATACAATGGTTAAAGATCATAGAACTAATTATGAAGTAGGAAATGTTCAAGCAGTAATGGATGGAAAAATTGATGATTTTATGGAAAGCTACTTAAAATTTTGCAAATAATTTGACATATAATGAGAAAATAGAATATAATAGTAATGAGTTAAATTTAAATAAATTTAACTTTTTATTATTAATACAAAGAAGGTGCTAAATGATGGAAGACACAATAATTTTAAAATTTGGAGGGAGTTCTGTTGCTAATGACGACAATTTAAAAATTGTTGCAAATAAAATAATTGATTTTAAAAACAATAATAAAAATTTGGTGGTTGTTATTTCAGCTCAAGGAAAAATGACAGATACATTAATTAGTGAGGCAAATAACCTAACAGAAGATGCTAATAAAAGAGAATTAGATGCATTGATAAGTTGTGGTGAACAAATGTCTGCAGCTAAATTAAGTATTTTATTAAATAGTTTGGGATATAATGCTATATCATTAACTGGATGGCAAGCTGGAATTATAACGAATAATACTAACCAAAATGCTTTAATTGAAAATATTGATACTAGTCGAATAATTTCAGAATTAAATAATAATAATATAGTTATTATTACAGGATTTCAAGGGATTAATGAGCAATTGGATATTACAACATTTGGAAGAGGTGGTTCTGATACGACAGCAGTAGCGATAGCATCTGCATTAAAAGCTAAAAATTGTTATATTTTTTCAGATGTTGATGGTATTTATTCATCAGATCCTAACAAAGTAACAGGAACAAAAAAGTTAACTCAAATTTCTTATGATGAAATGTTAGAATTATCAAACGAAGGTGCAAAGGTATTACACAATAGATGTATCGAGATAGGTAAAAAATATAAAATACCTATTATAACAAAATCTACATTCAATAATAACTATGGAACAGTAATATCAGATAAAAAAATTGAAGGAAATGAAGTAAAAAGCATAATAAAAAAAGATGTTTCTAGAATATCAATTATTGGAAATGGAATAATTAGAAATATAGATGCCATAAAAAGGATAATTGATTTTATTAAAGATAATAAATTGGAAATGTTAGAATTTAATGTTTTAGAAAGCAAAATTTCTATTACATTTAAAGAAAAGGTAAGTGACAAGTTATTGGAAAAATTACATGATGAAATATTTAATAATTAATATAATAAAAAATGAAAATTGGATACTATAATTCAGTTTTCATTTTTTATATAATAGATAAGTTCTAAAACAGACAACCTTTGAATATATATATCTTATAATAAAAAAGTGGAGGATATAAATTATGACTATTGATGAAAGAAAAACTATAAATACAGCAGTAATACAAAATCTAATACTAGAAAATAGGGGAAAATTGAGTATTTCTGGAGTATTAGATGTATTAAGTTTTGACGACCAAGTAATTATTGTAGAAACTGAATTAGGATTATTAACAATAAAAGGCGAAAATTTAAGAATAACAAAATTAAGCATAGATACATCAGAAGTTATTGTAGAAGGAAATATATCATATATGGCTTATAGTAATAAAGATGTAGAAAAAAATAAAAGTAATATAATTAGTAAAATTTTTAAATAAAACAAGTACATCAGGAGGTACTAAATGATTGATAATCAAATGAAAATTTTTGCAGTATTTATATTGGACGGTTTATTAATTGGGCTACTATTCGACTTTTTTAGAATAATAAGAAAAACTATAAAAACACCAAATATTATAACTTATATACAAGATATAATATTTTGGATTTTAACAGGAATATTAATTATATATACAATATTTGTATATAATAACGGACAGATTAGATTATATATGTTTTTAGCTATAGTAATAGGGGTACTTATATATTTTATAACAATAAGTAAAAAAATATTAAATGTAGTATTGAATATAATAGAATTTATGAAAAAAGTAATAAAGCTAATAATAAAACCATTACAAATTATAATTCAACCTGCTCGACATATATATAATAAAATTATAAAAAATATCGAAAAAATAAAAAATTCATCTAAATTTGCTCAAAAATCCAAAAATTAGAAGGATTAATGCAAAATGTGTAGAATAATATACAAGAAGATTATTTAAAATTGGAGATAATACTTATGAAAAAAAATAAAAGCATTTTAAAAATATTGTTTATCTTATGTATTCTTATTTATGTTGCAATTGTTTTTATAAATCAACAACAAACATTAAATGAATATAGTAAAAATACAGAAAGTTTAAATGAACAAATTGCTACCGAAAAAAGCAATAATGAAGAATTAAACAAGAAAAAAAATGATGTTAATTCTCTAGAATTCATCGAAGAAATGGCTAGAGAAAAACTAGATATGTATAGACCAAACGAAAAAGTGTACATAGATCAAGGAATGTAATTTTAATATCTTAAAATTTAATAATATATTTATAAAATACCAAGTAAGACCCTATAAATATACATGAAATATGATTTTACTGATTGGTATTTTTTAATATATTTCAAGGGTAATTTATATTTTTATTTGTTTTTATCCTAATTTATGGTATAATATAAAAAATAAAAAACAAATAGGAGGTTTCAATGACAGACTTAGAATCAATGAATCTAACAGAATTAAAAGCACTTGCAAAAGAATATAATATAAAAAATATTTCTAAATTAAAAAAAGAAGAAGTATTAGAAGTATTAAAACAAATAATTAATACGGATTCGACCATATCAGAAAATAAAAAAGAAAAAAATATAGAAAATCCAACTACAAATCCTGTAATTGATTATAAGTTAACCAATGAAGGTGATGAAATAGTAGAAGGAATATTAGATATATTACCTGATGGATATGGATTCTTAAGAGGAGATAATTACTTATCTAGCGATAAAGATGTCTATATTTCAATGGTACAAATTAGAAGATTTAAACTTGATACAGGAGATGTTATCAAAGGAATTTCAAGATATAGAGAGGGAGAAAAATTTCCTTCGTTAATTTTTGTTGGAGAAGTAAATGGAGAACATCCAGAAAAAGCTATCAAAAGAAAAAGATTTGATGAATTAATTCCAATTTATCCAGATGAAAAATTAAAATTAGAAACAGTTCAAAATGATTATGCAACACGTATAATAGATTTAATGTGTCCAATAGGTAAAGGGCAAAGGGGAATGATTGTTGCTCCACCTAAGGTGGGAAAAACTACCTTATTAAAAAAAGTAGCTAACAGTATTTCTACAAATAATCCAGAAGTAGAATTAATAGTGTTATTAATAGATGAACGTCCAGAGGAAGTAACTGATATGAAAAGATCTATAAAAGGACAAGTAATTCATTCTACTTTTGATGAACTTCCAGAGCATCACGTAAAAGTAGCAGAAATGGTTTTAGCACGTGCAAAAAGATTAATAGAACAAGGTAAAGATGTTGTAATACTCCTTGATAGTATTACAAGATTGACAAGAGCATATAACTTAGTTATTCCATCATCAGGTCGAACATTATCTGGAGGAATAGACCCTGCAGCATTGCATAAACCTAAAAAATTTTTTGGAGCTGCGCGAAATATCGAAAATGGAGGAAGTTTAACTATCCTAGCTACATCATTAATAGACACTGGAAGTAGAATGGATGATGTTATATTTGAAGAATTTAAAGGTACTGGAAATATGGAAGTTCACTTAGATAGAAAATTATCAGAAAAGAGAATTTTTCCTGCAATTGATATTAATAAATCAGGTACTAGAAGAGAAGATTTATTACTAACACCATCAGAAAGAGAAACTGTATTTGCTTTGAGAAAAGCCATGAATTCTATGTCTGTAGCAGAAGTTACAGAACAAGTAATAAATGAAATGACAAAAACAAAAAACAATAAAGAATTTGTTGCTAAAATGGATAGTTATTTGCAAAAGTTTAAATAAAAGTAAAAAATAGCACTTAATGCAGTACTAGAAAGAGAAAAAACATGTTAAAATCAAATACAAACAAGAAAAAGGTGTAACACCAGTATTTGAGGAGGGAAAAATGAAATCAATAACTCAAGAACAACTAGAAAGATTTAATAAACAATATAAAAATAATACAACTTTTAATATTGTTAGACATGCATTAAGCAAAAATTCAATATCAAACATTGCTTATGTCAATGAGCAAGAAAAAGAAACCCAAAATCATTTTACAATAGATTTAAATAAATTACCTATACTTAATCAAGGAAAAAGCAGAAGATGTTGGATTTATTCTGGTTTAGAACTTTTTCGTAAGCATATTACAGAAAAATATAATGTTAAAGATTTCATTCTTTCTGCTAATTACATATCTTTCTATGACAAATTAGAAAAAGCTAATTGCTTTATAGAAACAATGATAGAATTAAAAGATAAAGATATGGAAGAGCGAGAAGTTGAATTTATGCTTCGTAAAGGAATACGAGACGGTGGTTATTGGCAAAATTTTGTGAATCTAGTTACTAAATATGGTATAGTTCCAGATTATGCATTTCCAGAAACATATTCAAGTTCAAATACTATGGAATTAAATCAAATTTTAAGTAAATATTTAAGAAAATTTGCTATAGATATACGAAAGAAACAAAATGTCCAACCTATTGAGGAAATAAAACAAAAAACAATGCAAGATATTTATAATATATTGTGTAATTGTCAAGGAATACCACCTGAACATTTTAACTTTGAATATACTGATAATAGTGGCAAAAACTATTTTATAAAAGATATTACACCTCTAGAATTTTTAAATAAATATATTGAAAAAGATATTAATGATTATTGTGATGTAATAAATTATCCAAATTTACCCCAAAAAACTAACCATATTTATAATGTTGAATATTTATATATTATGATTGATAGTAAAGAAAATATCTTTTTGAATTTAGAATATGATAGACTAGAAGAATTAATAATAAAACAAATAACAGATGGTGAAATGGTATATTTTAGTTGCGAAAATGGGAAATATATAAACAATGAAAAGGGAATATGGAATGACAAACAATATGATTATGAAACGTTATTTCAAATAGATTTAACAATGGAAAAAAGTGAAATGCTAGATACACGTGAATGTTATTTTGGACATACTATGATAATTACTGGAATAGAACTTGAAAATAATAAAATAAAAAAATTTAAAGTTAAAAATAGTTGGGGAAAAACTGAAACAAACTCAGGATATTGGGTAGTAACTCCTACATGGATGAAAATGTATTTATATGAAATAGCAATAAAAGAAAAATACTTAACACCACAAGAGAAAGAATTATTTAAAGCAGAACCATATACATTAAATATATGGAATCCTTTAGCTGAATTAACTTAAAACACTCAAACAATACCAATGCATAAATTGGTATTGTTTTATAAGGGAAAGATATTTACATTTAATGTAAATTCTATGCTAAAATATTGAAATCTTCGTAAAAATAGTATATAATATCGTTAAATTTAATTAATAATAGATTCACTTGATTCTTTTTGCATAAACAGATTAGGAGGGACTTTATGAATTACTTTACAGAAATATGTTTAAATCTAATTATGACATTAATTGCGATGGCTACTATAGCCAACTCAAATAAAAATTTATCTAAGCGGGCTAGAATAGTATTTTTACTTGTTTTTACAGTTCTCGCATTTGGAATAGTAGATGATTTGATTGCAGAAAAATTTTTTAGATATAAAACATCAATACAAATTATTAAATTTATTATATTACCAGTTGTTCCAATCATTATGGGAAACAATATATTTGCAAAAAATATAGGAGATAAGTATAGCACAGGATATAAGGCATTAAAAATTTATTTTATTATAGAAGAATTATTAATGATAAGTAGTATATTCTTTTATAAAATAAATTTTGTTTATAATTCTTTAATATATTTATACTATTTGTCTTTTACGATATCTACGGTATATTTATTTATTAAAGCATTAAAATTCAGTAAATTTTTTCAAAATAAAAAAATGAACGAATTAATATTTGTTATTGTTTTTTTGATACTAGGTATTTTAATACAACTATTGAATCAAAATATAAAAATACTATGGTTACCAATAACTCTCACTAGCATTTTCATTTATAATTATTTTAATGGATTAGTACATTGTATTGACGGATTAACAATGTTATTAAATCAAAAAAATTTTGATGTTGATATGCGAAAGACCAATAAGCAAACTATATTAATAATTTTTGATGTTAATGATTTTAAAATTATTAATGATACTTATGGTCATAATTTCGGAGATTCTATATTAGCAACCATAAGTGAAATACTAAAACAAACATATCATCAATATGGAAATTGCTATCGTATTGGTGGAGATGAATTTTCGGTAATTATTGAAAAGAGACTTTCGCTTCAACAAGTTGATCAATTAAATAAATTGTTTATTGAACGGTTAAATGAGAAAAGAAACGGTATTAATGAATTACCAAGTATTTCTCATGGAATGTGTGAGTATGATCCTAAAAAAATGAGTGCTGATGAAGCATTCAAGAAGGCAGATATCAATATGTATGGTAACAAGAAGAAACAAAAAGAAGAAAGTAAAAAGTGAATCTCATGGGTGCAAAATAAATTATTTTGCACCTTATAAACTTTACAGCTTTATTAATTGCAAAACATTTTGATGATTAGCAAAAGAAAAGACTAGGTGTTGGATACCTAGTCTTTTAAGTTACTCTTTGAAAAGTTTCTTTGCAATTGATATAATTATATTAGCACATAATTTATTATATGTCAAATTCTTTATTAATTAGATGTATTTAATTTATGATAATATCACCTTGAAAGTTTATAAGCGAATATTTCACCCCCCAATGTATAAATCTGTAAAAAATAGAGAAAATAGGAAGGTGGAATATTTAATGTTAAAAGCAAAAGAATTAAAAAGAGCTACTTTAATTGAAGCATGTATAAATGGACAATGTACAGTAAAACAAGTTGCTACCATTTTAGGTCTTTCTGATGTTTTTGATATATTAAAAGTGGACCAAAAAACAATTGATTACAATTGAAAAATGGACCACTTTTTTACATAATATCCAAGTACATGATAGAATGTATTTGGAGGTTTAGGGAGATGAAAAATTTAATGGATATATCAGCAATGTTAAAATTAAAAGAAAAAGGAATGTCAAATAGAGCAATAGCAAAAACTTTAGGAGTTGATAAAAAGACAGTTAATAAATATTGAAATCAATATAAATCAAATTTTGAAAAATTAGAAACAACAAATAATTCAACAAAAATTATAGAAATACAGGAAGAAAAACAAAACTACGATTATGAATTCATTCAGACTCGTACGCATAACAAAATTGTGGTTCACATGTTTGATACATTACATTTTGATGTAATCGGACAGAATTATCACAAGATTGAAAAACAGCCCAATTGGGTAGCAGTGTATGATTTGAAGAAAAAAAGAAACTTTGATGAGATGTATGCTCTTGCAGCACAGCTTTATTCGGGTTTCTCCGAGAATTGATATGCAACTAGGCAAGGTGTCAAATGATACCTTGCTTTTTTCTAAATTTAGCAATATAATATCAAAGTAAAAGGAGGAAATAATATGTTATATTTTGATACTCATGCTCATTATGATTGGCAAGAATTTGATAAGGATAGAAGAAAATTATTTGATAAATTTAATGAAACCCTATGTGGGTTGGTTAATATAGGAATAAATTTAGATTCAGCTATGAAAGTAAAAGAGTATTCTAATGAATATTCAAATATGTATTATTCAGTTGGAATACATCCAATGGAAGTTGAAAAAAAAACTTCATTAGACCAAATTGAGCATATATTTGAAGATGAATTAAAAAATAAATATTCAAAATTAATTGCAATTGGAGAAACTGGGTTAGATTATCATTTTGATTATCCTATTGAATTACAAAAAAAATATTTTTTAGAACAAATAAAATTAGCAAATAAATATGAATTACCTATAATAATACATTCAAGAGAATCACAAGAAGATGTATACAAAATTCTAAAAGAAAATTCAGTAAAAAAAGCAGGAATAATGCACTGTTATTCTGGAACTCCAGAAATGTCAAAGAAATATGTTGAAATGGGTTATTATTTGGGAGTTGGTGGACCTGTTACAAGATATAAAGATGTGCAAGAGACTGTTAGGATTACTCCTATAGATAAAATTGTTATAGAAACAGATAGTCCAGTATTACCACCAGAACCTTTTGAAAAAAACTCAAGAAACAATTCGTTGTATCTAAATTATATTGTTAAAAAAATTGCTGAAATCAAAGGAATACCAGAAGATGAAGTTGTAAAAAAGACAACAGAAAATGCATATAAAGTATATGGAATTAAAAAGAAATTATAAATTAGAGGAGGGAGTTAGTTTGAAAGAAATAATTATAAAAATGAAATCATAATAAAGAAAAAAGGCATAGTGCCCCCTTACCCCCCAGAAATTTTAATTATATAACGGGAGTGGATTCTGATATTTTAGATGTTATAAATTCTTGTAATTCATCAATTGTTAATCCCAGCGATAGTAGTTGTTTTGTTGATTGAATAAAATTGTTTTTAGTAAATTTAATTTTATCTTTATCAGTAGTTTCAACTTTTGAAGAATCACTAGGATTAAATAATTCGCCAGTTGAAAGCATGTGATAAATGGCAACTAATATTTTTCTGGCAATAGCAATATAAGCACGTTTCTTGCCTCTGCGTTTAGAAATTAAATTAAATTTCTTAGCATAATAATCATTACTTTTATCTTTTACAGCACAATGAGCAACTTCAACAAGTGCAGGTTTAAGATAAACACCAGCTCTAGAAATTTTAACAGATTTCTTTTTACCAGCAGATTCATTGCAACCAGGAGCTAAACCAGCCCAAGAAGCTAAACGATAATGAGAAGAAAATTGACTCATATCTGTTCCAATTTCAGAAATAATAGTTATTGCAGATTTACGGTCAATTCCAGGTATTGAGCATAAAAGATTAATAGCACTTTCATAAGGTGCAACAATAGAATCAATTATTTCTCTTATGGTTTTAATTGATTTATCTAAATAATCAATATGTTCTTGAATAACATTCATACGTTGCTTTTGAGAGGCTTCCCAAGAGATACCACATATAGAATTAAGGATATCTTCATTAGATGATTTACAATGTTTATCAATATTTTTTAAAATATCCTCGTCATTATACTCATTTTGTGATAAAATAGTATTGATGATAGCAGAAGATGTTTTACCAAAAATATCAGAGAAAACCATATCCAGTTTGCAATTACCAACAGTAAGAGCATTTGTAAATCTGTTCTTTTCTGAGGTACGCATATTGGTTAATTTGTAAAGGTATCGAGTAAGTTCTCTGAGGATTCTAATATCTTTATTTGGAATAAAACTACTACGAACTATTCCAAGTTTAAAAAGATCAGCAATCCATTTGGCATCTTTGTTATCATCTTTTTCGCCTTTAATACATCTAACCCATTTAGGATT
>CAKPPS010000013.1 GCA_934177795.1 uncultured Clostridia bacterium
TTTTTTAATTTGTCTATTATATTTTGAGGTATTTTAAACCTTACACATTTTTTTCTTACATAATCACTCATTATTCTCCTCCTACTTTATAGCAATTAGCCATATAACTTTCTTTTGTTAGTATTGTTTCTATGTTCCAAAATTGTTTAACTTGTTCTTCTAAAAGCAATAAGTTATCTTCATTTTCTACAAAATACTTAAAACTACTATGTAATCCTGTCCTTATTTCTACTATATCTCCAACTTCTATTAAGTCTATTAGTTGTTTGCTGTGTTTTACTATTTCTTCTTCACAAGTAAAACCATATTTAGTTGTCTCCATGTCTACATATTGTTCTTTATATCCTAAATTAAAAATAATAGTGTTTTCATCAACCTTTACTATGTATCCATTTTTTGTTCTTACATAATCATTTACTTCTATCTCTGCCATTTCTATATCCATCTTACTGTTGTTTCTCCTTTCCATCCTTTTTCCCATATATACCAGCAATAACAAGTTGCACTACTCATTTTTTTACTCATATCTCCATTTATGTAACAAATTTGTCTTGCACTATTAACATATACATATTTTGGAGGATATTTTTTAAATAATTCTCTTCTAGCTTGTCCTTCTAAAAACTGTATTTTCAAAAGCATTATTGTATAATATCCAGGTGATTGTATTTTTAATGCCTTTTCAGCAAATTCTTTAGCATACTTGTATGGGGGATTAGTTAATATGTCTGCCTTTAAGTCATCATCAAAATATTTTTCTTTTAAAAAATCTATTTGTTCATCTCCATATCCTCGGTCTACTTTATCTGTCGAATATACATCATAATTATGTTTTTTTAATACTTCACTTAAATGTCCTTGACCACATGCACATTCCCATATTTCTTTATGTAATTCTATATTGTCTTGTTTTAATTTTTCTAAAAATATTTCTAATGCATTTGGATCTGTTGCATAAAAGTCATCTTTTTCTCTATCTTTATCACTATGATTGCTTGCTCCTAATGTTATAAATGTTGTTTTATTGTTTCCTGTCCAATCTTTCATCTCTTATGTTCCTTTCATTTAATTTCTTCTATTTCTAGAATAACTTTACTTGATTTTCCATATTCAAAATCATCTCTAAAACCTTTTACAAAGTTTCTATTATCATCTTTTAACTTTCCTGCTTTTACCATACTGTCTAATATGAACTTTTTGGCAAAACATACATTGTCTAAATCTCTCCTTTTGTTTTCTTCTACCCATATAAAATGGATTTTAATTGGATTTTTGTATGCGGGTAGTAAGTTTATATACCAACCTATATCTTTTTCAACATTCTTCTTCATATTAGCTCCTGCATACTTATTTTTTCTACATTCGTTTATGTATTGATTTAGTGATGGAAGCCTAAATGGTATTTCTATCTTGTTCACTTTTCTTTAGCTCCTTTTCTATGTAATTTTCACATCTCCAAACTCCTTTGAAGTTATCGTTTTCAAGTCTGTTGCAACCTATACACTTTACACATTTGCCGCTCAAGCGGTGGATAATTATATTTCATAAGCTAGTCCTCTGGCATTTCATACACTGGTAAGCATATCCCGCTCGGCTGTCCCATTTTCATGTTTTCCCAGTTTCCATGTCTAGTTGTTATTTCTTGTAGCACTTCTTTTGCTCTTTCTTCTGTTTCGTATTTGCCTAAATCATCATATAAACTACCTACTGTTTCATATCTTATAAAATATGCTGTTTCTTCTTCATCTTGTGTTATATATAATTGTGTTAAATTGTCAAAATTAACTATCTTTTCTTTATCTTGACTTACTATTATCATAATTACCTCCTTAAAATGGCAATGGATCAATTTTTTGATTTAAACTATCTATAATTTCATTTACTTTATTTTCAATTACATTTATTCTTTCTCCTGCATACATACCTTTTGTATCTATTTTTTCTATTTCTCCTTCTTTTTTTGCAATTTCAAATTCTGTTTCTATATCACATAGATATCTAGTATCAAATTCTCCAGAAGACCAATTTAATTTTTTATCTTTATAAGTTATATAAGCTATATGTCTTCCTTCCTCTGTCATTACTTCTATTTGTGTATTTTCTTTTATTCTTCCGCTATGTATTTCTTCAAATAATTCATTACTTTTCATAATTTCCTCCTAATATTTTATAATCTTTAAACTTTGCTATTTGTAATTCTTCTTTTGTAATCCATTTTTGCCATTTTCCACATTTGCCACAATATAAACCTCTTCTACTTCCTTGTATTTCTACAAATAATTCTTCACTATTACATTTATTACATTTTTCTTGCATAACTACCTCCTAATCAAACCAACCAAATATCGTTGGAGTTCTTTGTCCTGCTACTGCTATTGCCCATTCATTGTGCCATTCTAATTCAATTATGTATTTACAAATATGTGCCAACTTGTTTTTGCTTTTGGTTTTAAATGTTATAAATAATATCTTGTTTTTAGCTTTATATTTTTTTATATATTTTTCTATTTCTTTTAATGTAGTATCTCCATCTATAGATTGCTCCATATTGATTAAAAATTCATTAAGTTCTTCATATTGTTTTTTATTAAGGCCTTGTACTAATTTATAAAGATAATTAAAATATTCTTCCATAATCTTCTCCTAATCTATTCTAGGAATATGCTCATAATTTAAAGCTTCAAAACCTGCTTGTGTTCTTTCATATACAGCTACTGTTTTTCCTGTATAATCACATTTCTTTTTGTCTATTGCTTTTACATATCCCATTTTTTCTAACTCAGTTAGCCTTGGTGCTGTATAATTTCTTTCTGTGCTTGGTATAAAACCTAAATCAAATAATTCTACCGCTAATTCCTTTGCCGTTTTAGGCTTGTCTAATCTATTTAAAATTTGTATATATCTTATTTTTGTTTTATCTTGTATGTCGTTAAAACTCATTTGTCTTGTTTCTGCTGTAATCATTTGTTTATCACTCCTTTACTGTTTCACACCACTCTAAATTTTTATACAAATATGCATATGGATCATTTATGTAATAATCATTTGGATTTATCGTTATTCTTGACCTTACATCTGCAATTTTTGGTATGAAACTTAATTCTTTTATTGTCTTTTCTATTGCTTTTTCAAATTCTTTTATATCTGTATTTTTAAATTCCTTATACCAAATTTCCATTTCTTCTCTTGTAAATATTTTATTATATGCTATTTGAAGCTTTGCCATTTGATTTTTAAATTCTTCTTTATTCATTTAAAAATCCACCACCTTGCTTACATTTTGTGTTTTATTTTTAAATTCTATTTCATCATTCTGCACTTTTTCTAACGTATCAATCCCTTTATTTATATAGCTATCTAAAATAGTCATTGCATAATCCCAATTAGCACTTTTTCTCGCTGTTTTCTTTAATGCATGTTCTATAACTTCTACTGGTAACTTATCTAAATAACTTATACATTCTTGTATGTTGTTTATATTAGTACTTCCTAATGTTTCAATAAATAAATTATTTATTTTTTCAACATTGGCATCATATAAAGCTGATGCATTTACATTATCATTTACATTTACATTATCATTTACATTTACATTATCATTTACATTTACATTAGGTTTTGTTTTGGTTTTAGTGTTTTGAAAACCTATGGTTTTTTCTTTTTCAAAACCAATGGTTTCTTTTTTAGGTCTACCACCGCTTTTTTCCATTTTCATATCTTTTTGTATTTGCTAAAATCTGTGGTTTTATTAATGTAAATATTGTTTTAGCTACTCCTGTAAGTTTTGTTTCATTTCCATTTAATGCTAAATTGCATATTGCATCATATACTTTTAATCTTTCTTTTTCTTTTAAGTCTTGTAATGCATCATAAAAGCTTTTATAGAATACAAAACTTTCTTTTTCTCCTGCCATTATTTTCTCCTTTCGTAAATATAAGGGCTAGTTTGTTGTCTAGCCCCTGTTGTTATATTCCTAATTCTTTTAATGTGTATTTTTTATCTTTTTTCATTCCTTTGTACATAGTTCCCTTTTTAAAATATGGTAACATTATAGGCACTTCTTCTTTTAATTGTATTTCTATAAACTCTTTATCCCTAGACACTTTTTCTATAGCTTTTACCTTATCTCTAAAAGGTCTAATAACACTTGCTAAATATCTCTTTTCTGTTTCATCTAATATTTCTTCTTTTCTTTCTAATACTGTTTCATATTTTATTGGTCTTTCTACTTTTACTATATCTAAATCTGTTCCTGTTATTATGTCTTTTAGTTCATTTGTATAACTACTTAAACTTTTAGATATATACCCACCATTATTTATTAAATTATTAGCAATGACTGTTCTTCTAGATCCATTTTTATATGTAACAATATCTCCGTCTTTTAAATCTGACTTAGTGAATTGTTTTTCTTGTATTAGTTCTAGCTCATTATCTCCAATTTTAAATTTCATTTTCTTTTCCTCCTAATATTTTTTATAAATAACTTTTTCCTATTAATTTTATAAATTCTTCTCTTGTATGAGTCTTTTCATATTCTTTTTGATATACTCTTTTTAATTCTAAATCCATTTCTTTATTAAAATGTACTGATGTTTCTGTTGTGTTGTGATGTGCATGACATAGTCCAACACAAAAACCATTTTCTATTGATATTTGTCTATTTGCTGTTCCAAAATATACTTCGTGTATACATTGTCTTGGTCTACCACAAAAGAAGCATCTATCTAAATTATTTAATATGCTATATCTCATACCTAATCGCCTCTATTTTCTTTTTTAAGGCATTTTGTTTACTGTCTATGCTCTCATATGCCTTTTTAAATCTAAATAGTCTAGCCCCTAATTCTGCTAATTTTTTACTATCTTCTTTTACATATTCTTTTGCCATTGCCTCAAAATAACTCATTGCTGGTGCTTTTTCTTTATTAGTTTCTTGCCATTGTTTTCTTTGCATATATATTTGTTTGTTTTCTGATATAGAAATTTCTGTTTTTAATGTGTCATATTCTTGTTGTATTCTTGCTACCATCTCTCCTATTAAGTAATTCATATTTGCATATATTTCTATATTTTTTGATATTTCAAATCCAGTATCAGGATTATCTTTTAATTCATTTTGTAATTTTGTATATGTATCAGCTATTTGTTGACTATCTGCATTTTGAATTGTAAAAGGATTAAACATATATAATTTTTCAAATTCCATTTTTTCTCCTAATATTTACATTTCCATTTTTCTGTGTATATATCATATAAGTTATATGCTTTTAACCATTCAATAAATTTATGTAATACACTTTCTATTGTTTCTGGAAATAAGTCCTTTGTATATTCTTCTTTGAAAATTTCTCCTACTTCATATCCAACTTTTTCAATACTCTTAAACTCAATATCTGGATATTCTACTTTATTAAATTTATTTGTAATTAAATAAATCATCTTTTTAGCTTCTGGTATCATTTCTAAATACATAAGTGTTTGATGATTATTAAAGAATTTACCTACTTCGTAATTTTTTGTATATTTATAATCGTAAATAATTCCACTCTTTAAACAATCTATAATTCCATATAATAAGTAATCTCCATATTCTTTACTTACTTTTACTTGATATGCTCCACCTAATGTTTCTTCGTAGTTTTCTTGCATATATTTTTCATATTCAAAACCTTTTAATATACTTTCAGTTGGCTCAAATTGTTCTTTATTTAATACTTTTATGAAATCTTCTAATGTTCCATTTTTTATGTTATATTGCCAACTATTGAGTAATGTAGGAGTAATATAATATTTGGCCATAAGTTATTCCTCCTTCAAATCTTTATCCCAATAACAACCTTTACAATTGCTGTAAGGGCAATCACAACCGTTAGGATTTTTGCACATTATTTTGTACCTCCTGCATTATTTCATATTGTTGTTTATCCTTATTCCAAACTAAATTTAATTCTTTAATTTTTTTAGCAAAGTGATCTTTTATTTCCTTCTCACTTGTTAAAATATGATTATCTATATTTTTAATTAAATCCATAACTTCATTTACATTTTCAATTGTCATTGTTTCTATAATGTCTACATATTTTTTTACTAATTCATCACATTGTTTTCTCTCTTCTTCAAATATCTTGCTATCTTCTTGAATATTTTTATTAGCTTGTTCAAATAAATTTGTTAAGAAATTATTAGGTGTATTTACATCTAATTCTGGAATATTATAAAACCCTTTAATTCCAAAGCTTGATTTTGCAAAATATCTTTCACAGTTATTAAATCCTATTACCTTTTTGTCTCCTCTCATTTCGATAAATCCACCTAATTCAACATTTTGCCATACTGTATTTTTTGTACTTCCTTCTACTAAAATTCTTAGTTTTGTTTCTTCTTCTTGTTTTTCTTCTATTGCATGAAATATAATTACACAATGTTTTCTTAATTCAAAATATATGTAATTCATAAATCTTGTAAATTCTCTTCCAACTGCTCCATAACCTTGTAAACTTAATGTTCCATCTTTTTTCGCATTTTTAATGTCATTCTTAATTACATATGCTTTCATTAATTCAAGTAACTTTCCTCCAGTATCTATTACTATTGTTTCATAGTCACTTAAATCTCCTTTTAAATCATTTAATAATTCTTCGTAATTTTCTGGTTGTATGTAATCTTTTCTCACACTTGCCATTGTTCTATTTATTCCAAAGTCTACATCTATTAATAATGGTTTTGGTGCTGATAATCCTAATGTTGTTTTTCCTATTCCTGGGTAACCTGCTATTAATACCCTAAATTTATTTGTTTCATTTATCATTTCACTTGGTTTTTTTATCATTTAATTTTCCTCCTTATTAATTTCTTCCCAAACTTCATCTTCATATCTTTGATCGTCTCTTTCTAATATAATTCGCATACGCTCTTCATCGTCTATATCATCTTCTATGTAAGCTTCTGCTATCATTCTATTTTCTAACATTTATATATCCTCCAATTTACTTTGCATATCATCTTCGAACTCTTCTGTTTCCATATATTCTTCATATTCTTTTATTTCTTGAAGTGTTCTATCTAATTCCTCAGTATTTAGATTTGATTTAACTATTTTTATTCTCTCTTCATCTTTTGTAGCTTTTAAAAATATCAAATACAAGTCAGTAATCATTTTGTATTTCATATTGATTTCGTAATCATTTCTTAAATCCCAAACCTTTTCATTCTTATCTACATAATATTCTATATATGCTTCTCTAATTTCTTCATTTGTTACATCTTCATTGTCTAAAAATGTTTCTGCTATTTCTTGTAATCTTTGTCTTTCAGAGTCTTTCATATCACATAATTCATAGTATCTACTTGTTTTTTGTATGTAATATTGATTTTCAAGTTTTTGCATTAATTGAAAAATAGTATGATTTAATGATTGTTTTAATATTTCTATATTTTCAATACTTAAGTTATAACTAAAAGTGTCTGAAACATCTTTTCCATAATCGTCAATATAAGCCTCTCCATTGTCTGTAATTTTAACTTTAAACCATATTTTTCTATCTCTTACACTAATAGAATCAAGTCTTAAAGTTATATGAAAACTTTTATAAATAAAGATTGTCCATTCCTTTTCCCATAATTTTTCATTTAAATAATTTTTTATAATAAAGCTATAATCTACATCATAAACTTTTAAAGCTAACATATTTTTATTCATTGTTTTTTTCTCTCCTTTGACATATCTAAATATTAGTGCTATACTAAAAATAGATATGAATTTATATAAGTTCTTATTTTGAGTTAGTGTTGATTTGCGGTCTTACTAACTCTTTTATATTGTTTAAAAATACTTTTTCATTGTTATATGTATTACATGTTGCAAGTTCTGTTATTCTCTTTATTAAGTCATTTGATTTATGATTTCTTTGTATTAAAATTAATTCATTATGTTTTGCTATTCTTAATTGCTCTGATAAATCTTTTATTTTCTCTTCTGCTTTTGCTAATGCTGTTCTGCTTTCATTTATTAAACTTTGTTTTGCTTTTGATTTTTTAAACATTTCTTTTACACTCCTTTCTTTTTAATTTCATTTTTGCTAATGTAACTATGTGCCAGTAATAACTTTTATCCAATTTGTCCATCCTTCTACTCCTTTCTTATAAAATATTGAATCTACAGTTGCTTTATTTTTAAAATAAGAACAATTGTATTAAATATTAATGTTGCTGTTGAAAATCCTAATGAAAACCAACTTAAGCCGTTAGGTTTATTATTTTTTTCTTCCATTTCTTCCTCCTAATAAATCGTATTTTGACAAAAAGCCCATATACTAAATGCTACTGTACTTAAGTACAATGTGCTATATACTACTGCTTGTCCTATTCTCATGTATACTTTGTTTTTGTTTATTTTTTTCATTTGTTTTCACTTCCTTTCTAAACTATTTGTCTAGCCATTTCTTTAAGTACATTTTGTTTTTCTTCATTTTTAAGTCCTAAATCATATAAAAATACTGCCCTTTTATCTGCAATTTGTTTTACACCAGTTCCTTTTATTCTTGGGAAATCATCTCTGTTAAATATTTCTCTTGCTTTATTTTCTCCAATACCTCTCCATTCTGCGTAATCTAATGGTGTTATTGTTTCTGGTAATTCTTCATATTTTTTTGTAGATTTCTTTTCTTTCATAATTACCTCCTTTTTTTCACATCTTATAATTATTTTTTTAAGTTCCTTAAAACGTAGTTTTAAGTTGTCAAGTGTTTTTAATAAACTTAATTTAATTCTTTTGATTTCGTTTCACAGTTTGTGAAAGTAAAAGGTTCAAAAATATCACCTACTTTACAATTAAGAAGTTTAGCTATCAATTCAGCTTTTTCTTTAGGTATCTTTCTTTGATTATTCTCATACATATTGTAGCATCCAACTGAAACTTCTATATTGTTTGCAACATATTGTTGTGTATAGCCTTTTTCTTGTCTTTTTTTCTCCATTTTTGTCATTATCTTCCGCCCTCCTTTTTTTACTTTTTGTGAAATCTGAAATTATATTATAACACATTGTGAATATTGTCAATACTTTTTTGAAATATTTTTAACATTTTGTGAAACTATTTTACAATAAGTGAAAAAAATGCTATAATATTAGTAGATTTCACATTGTGTAAAATGAAAAGGAATGATAATATGGAAAATATATTAGGAAAAAGAATTGAAATAGAAAGAATTAGAATAGGCATTAATCAAATAGAACTTGCTAAAAGATTAAGTTTGTCTTCTAGTGCTTCTATTTCTCAATATGAAAGTGGTGAAAGGACACCTAGTGATGACATAAAATTAAAAATGTGCGAAATTTTTAATTGTAGTATGGATTATCTAGTTGGAAGAACTGACATACGAAATCCAGAACAACAAGAAGATCCATTAGGACTAGCCAAAATAGGATTTAGTATGAAAGATTATAATCCACCTACAGAAACTCAAAAGCAACAAATAAAGGGGTTATTAGAAGTAATTATGAAGGATAATAAAAAAGATGTTGGAGATAAAAAGAATGAATCTAAATAATTTATATGATTTAGCAGAAAAAGAACATATTAAAATTTATGATTATTATATAGAAAATGCATATGGTTGTTTTTTAAATATAGATAAAATAAATGCAATAGCATTAAATTATAAAAATATTGATAATTCTTATATAGAAAAAGAAACTTTAGCTGAAGAATTAGGGCATTATTACCAAGACGCAATATACCCTATTAATTGTACAGATACAATTTTAATATCTAAACAAGAATATAGAGCTAAAAAGTATGCAAGAATGATACTAATTCCTTACGAGAATTTAAAATTAGCCATTAAAAAACGGAATTAATACAATTTATGCTCTTGCAGATTATTTTGAGGTTACAATCAAATATATGAATGAAACAATAGAATTTTATAAAGAAAAATATGGAGAACAAATGATAAACTGCTTTGAATAGCAGTTTTATTTGTAAGGAGGAACTTATGGCAAAACGTGGCAATGGAGAAGGCACTATATACTATAGTGAAAAATTAAATAAATGGGTTGGTCAATTTACTGCTGGTAGAAAATTAGATGGAAAGTTAAATCGTAAATCTGTTTATGGCAATACTAGAAAAGAAGTTAAAGAAAAAATGACTAAAGCTATTGCTGATGTTCAAGACGATATTTATATTGATAAATCAGAGATAACCGTTTATGAATTATGTAAAGAAATTGTTGAAGATAAAAGAAAATCTAATCAAAATTCTTCTAGCACATATAATCGTGCTAAATATACATTAAAAATTATAGAAAACAGTTCATTAGGAAATATGCCTATTCAAAAAGTTACTGCTAAAAATATAAAAAATTTTTTAAATGATAATACCAATTACGCTGACTCAACTTTAAAAAAAATATATCAATTGTTGGGACAAGCTTTTAAAAGAGCAGTCGAAAGAAATATAATTATAAAAAATCCTATTACTTATGAAGAAGCACGAAAACCAAAGTCTAATAAAGAAAGTTCAAAGGTTGAAGCATTAACTATAGATGAAGAAAAGAAGCTTATATCTTCATTATCAAATGAAACAACACTATATAAACCCATAATCTTATTAATGCTGTTTACTGGAATGAGAATTGGAGAAGTTCTTGCATTAAAATGGAATTGTATTAATGATGATTCAATTACAATTCATCAATCATTAACAAGAGACAATGACGGTAAAGTTATTCTAGGAGAAAAAGTAAAAACAAAAAAATCTCAAAGAGAAATCCCTATTAACAATATTATTAAAGAAATATTAGATTATATACCTAAAAATAATACTCTCCTCTTCCCTAATATTACTCCTAGAAGTACACATACTTTTTTAAATAATTTTAATGTAACTAATTGCATTACCAATCATATTCATCCACATATGTTAAGACATACATATGCAACTCGTTGTATTGAAGCTGGAATGAACATAAAAGTATTACAAAAAAAATTAGGTCATAAAAATATCCAGACTACTTTAGATACATATGCCAGTGTATTTGACAAGTTTGAAGACTCTGAAGAGGATAAATTATTATCTTATTTCGAAGAAAATAAAATTGGGTTGCATTAAAATTGCATTAAATACATATAAAAAAGAGAGATTAAAATATCTCTCTTTTTCTGCATTGGTGCGGATGAGAGGACTCGAACCTCCACGCCGTTGGCACTGGTTCCTAAGACCAGCGCGTCTGCCAGTTCCGCCACATCCGCATAACAATGTGTTATCTTTGTCATAACACATTATATATTAGCACAACCTTTATTACATTGTCAACTAATTTTATAAAAATATTATTAAGTTTTTAAAATTAAAATTTATTATTTTTCACATCTTCTACAAATTTATCTCTAATTTCTGTTGGTAGAAGAGTTATTTTTTCTATATCTTTTCTGTCTATTATTTCTGGAATATATTGTCCTCTGTCTACATATTTAGGATCATTAGAAAATTCCGGTCCATCTCCTGTACCAAATTTTCCTCCTATATATTTGCATAAATAAAAATACTCTTTTTTATTTACTCCACCATTTTCCAAACTATACAATTGTTTTACAACTTCTACATCTATTCCAAATTCTTCTTTTATTTCTCTTTTAGTTCCATCTTCTAAAGTTTCATCTCCCTCTCTTCCTCCTCCTGGAAAAGTGTAATAATCACCTATTGGATGATTTTTTACTCCAACTCTATGCATAAATGCAAATCCATTTTCTATTGGTAAAATACCAGCGACTCTTATTCTTTCCATTATATTCCTCCTTTAAAACAGTTGTTATTATATTCTTATTTTAAAAAAAATACAATAATTTTATAATAATTGTTTCATAATAAAAATATAGTGGTATAATTTTAAAGAATTAGAATATTTACAAGATTAAATTTACGAAAGAAGGAATTATAATGGCAAATGTAAAAAAAGAAGAAGTTGATGTTGTTAAATTATATGGTAATGAAGCCACATTATCAAAAGAAAATTTTATAAAAAATTATAATGTTAATTTAGATGGTCTTACACAAAATATTGCCGAAGAAAAAATATCTAAATATGGTTTAAATGAAATTTCACAGGGCAAACCTAAAAAATGGTATAATTATTTTTTACAAAGTTTATTTAGCCCTTTTAATAGTATTTTAATAGGTATATCTTTTTTATTAATATATACAGATGTAATTTTACCGGAAAATCCGAGCTTTGCAAATATTTTAGTTATTATTCTTTTAGTTACAGTAAGTACTTTACTAGAATTTTTTGAAGAATATAGATCAAATAAAGCCGCTGAAAAACTAAAAGAATTAGTTGCGACTACTACAACAGTTCTTAGAGATGGTAAAAAAGTAAATTTACCAATGAAAGAAATAACTATTGGTGATATTGTTGTTCTTTCTGCAGGTGATATGATTCCTGCTGACTTAAGAGTTTTAGAATCTAAAGATTTATATGTTAGCCAATCATCTTTAACTGGTGAGTCTGATTCTGTAAAAAAACTTTCAGATACAGAAATAACTTTAGACGATATTGATAGTATATCAGATTTAGATACAATTTGTTTTATGGGGACTAATGTATTAAGCGGTAGTGCAAAATGTGTTGTAATAAAAACTGCTGATAATACTTATTTTGGAAAAATTGCTCACACATTATCACTTGGTAAACCAAAAACTGATTTTCAAAAAGGCATTGAAAGTATTAGTAAATTATTAATCAAATTCATGTTAGTTATGATTCCTATTGTTTTTTTACTAAACTTTTGGAAACATGACATTGTAACTGCATTTACATTTGCAGTTGCAATTGCAATTGGTATAACTCCTTTACTTCTTCCTGTTATTTTATCTTCTAGTTTATCTAAAGGTGCTGTACGTATGTCAAAAAAGAAAACAATTGTAAAAAGATTAGATTCTATTCAAAGTTTTGGTGGTATGAATATTTTATGTACAGATAAAACAGGAACTTTAACAGAAGATAAAATTGTTTTAGAAAAGTATTTAGATATTAATGGCGATGAAGATATCCGTGTTCTAAAACATGCATTTTTAAATTCATATTTTCAAACCGGATTAAAGGGAAATATTGACGAAGCAGTAATTCACAGAGCTTTAAATAATGATATGAGTAAATATACAGAAATATATAAAAAAATTGATGAAATTCCATTTGATTTTACAAGAAGACGTCTTTCTGTTGTTGTTTCTGATGGAAATAAAGCTCAAATGATTACAAAAGGTGCAGTTGAAGAAATCTTAAATATTTGTACTTTAGTAGACTATAAAGGTGAAGTTTCCAAATTAACAAATGATATAAAAGAAAATATTAGAAAAATTAGTAAAAATCTAAATAAAGAAGGTCTACGTGTAATTGCAGTTTGTCAAAAAAATGATATTAATGATATAAAAGAATTTAGTGTTGATAATGAAAAAAATATGATTCTTCTTGGTTTTATTGGATTTCTAGATCCGCCAAAAGAATCTGCCAAAGAATCAATAGAAAAATTAAACAAAGCTGGTATTAGAGTTATTGTTTTAACTGGTGATAATGCTGATGTAACTAGATGTGTGTGTAATAAAGTTGGTATTTCATCAAAAAGAATTGTTACAGGAAGTGATATTGACAAATTAGCAGATATTGGCGTTATTAGACTTTTAAGAAAAACTAATATTTTTGCAAAACTTTCTCCTATTCAAAAAGCAAGAATTGTAAGACTTTTAAAAGTTTCTGGAAATGTTGTTGGATATATGGGTGATGGAATAAATGATAGTCCTTCTCTTACAAATTCCGACATTGGTATTTCCGTTGATACAGCTGTTGATATTGCCAAAGAATCTGCTGATATTATATTACTTGAAAAAGATTTAAATGTTTTATTAGATGGTGTAACTGAAGGAAGAAGAACTTTTGCAAATTTAATGAAATATATTAAAATGGCTATTAGTTTTAACTTTGGCGAAGTTGTTTCTGTAATTATTGCAAGTGTTTTATTGCCATTCTTACCAGAAACACCTATACAATTATTAGTTGAAGGATTGCTATATGACTTTGGACAATTAACTTTACCTTTTGATAATGTTGATAAAGAATATTTGCAAAAACCAAGAAGATTAGATGTTAATAGTTTAAAAAAATTCATGTTATTTATGGGACCTTTAAGTTCCGCATTTGATATGATTGTTTTTGCATCTGTATTATTTTTATTTAAAATTAAAGATGTTGCAACATTTCAAACAATTTGGTTTAGTTATAGTATAGTATCAAATCTTATGGGTATGCATATAATTAGAACTGCTAAAGCACCATTTATTAAAAGTAATGCTAATAAAGTTGTTTATTTTTCATCAATTTTACTTAGTATTATAGGAATATTAGTTCCTTATACTTCATTTGGTCATATGATTGGATTAGTATCTTTAGCATTAAAAGATTTATTAATTATACTAGGAGTTCCTGTAATCTATTGTATTGTAGCATTATTTGCAAAGAAATTTTATATTAAAAAATTTGGTGAATGGATATAAAAAGAAGTACTTAAAATTTAAGTACTTCTTTTATTCTTCTTTAATTTCAACTCTTTCTTTTCCTAAAATTTCTTCAAATACTTTTAGAATTTCATCTGTTACAAATATCGCTCCACATGGTTTAAATTCATTATCCATTTTTATTTGAACACTTATATTATTTTTCTCGCCAGAAAAATATTTAATAGCTCCTCTTAATTTTACTTTTGTTTCTTCTTCTAAATCTGTTATATCAAAAATTAAAACTTTGTGTTTTTTTACTCCAAAATCTGTAATTTGTTTTGCAATAATTTTTGTTTCTTCATTTTCTCTTATACTTAATCTACCATCTACCAAAACAATATTTTCTTCTATTAAGCTTTTTTGTGAAGATAAATATGCATTTTCAAATACTATTATTTCTGCTTGTCCAAATAAATCTTCTACTGTTACAAATGCCATAATTTTATTTGTTTTAGTATATTTTCTCTTTACAGATGTTATTATTCCAGCATATTTAATATTTTGTCCATCTTTAAATTGCAATTTTTCTGTTTGTTCTTCTTTTGACATTTCTTCATCTATTTCTTTTATTTGTTTAGTATTTATATTTGTTTCATGTTCAATTTGATTTCTTAATTTTTCTAATGGATGTCCAGAAACATATATACCCAACATTTCTTTTTCCATAGATAATAATTCTTTTTCTGTAAACTCTTGTTGATTGTAATATGTGTATTTTATTTTATCGTTTTTTTCCACATCTTCTTTGTTTCCAATATCAAACATTGATACTTGTCCATCTAATCCCTTTTTCTTACTACTTTGAATTGTATCAATTATTGTTTCAAAAGAAGCTAATAATGTTGCTCTATTTTCTGGGAATTCTTGAAATGCACCAGCTCTTATTAAACTTTCTATACATTTTTTATTAACTGCTTCATCTGCAATTCTTTCACAAAAATCTGTAAAACTTTTAAATTTGCCATTTCCATTTCTTTCTTTTATAATACTATCAATTGGTACTAGCCCAACATTTTTAATACTACCTAATCCAAATCTAATTTTTCCTATTTTTTGTCCGCCATCTATATTTTCAACAGTAAATTTTGAACTACTTTTATTTATATCTGGTTTTAATATTTCAATTCCCAATGTCTTACATTCATCTATATATTGAGGAATTTTATCTAAATTTCCTAAAAAGCTATTTAATGTAGCAGCCATAAATTCTGCTGGATAATATGCCTTTAAGTACGCTGTTCTATATGCCACAACAGCATAACATGCAGCATGAGATTTGTTAAATGCATATTTTGCAAATTCAGCCATTTCATCAAATATTTTATTTGCAGATTCTTTATCTATACCATTTCTTACACATCCTGGTACTATGATGTTTCCATTTTCATCTACTTGACCATTTATAAAGATTTCTCTTTCTTTTGCCATAACATCTAGTTTTTTCTTTCCCATTGCTCTTCTTACTAAGTCTGCTCTTCCTAGTGAATATCCAGCTAAATCTCTTACTATTTGCATAACTTGCTCTTGATAAACCATACAACCATATGTAACGTTTAATATTGGCTCTAGTCTTGGATGTGTATATTCATTATGACCTGGATGCAATTTTCCTTTTATATATCTTGGTATTTGATCCATAGGACCAGGTCTATATAAAGAAACGCCGGCTATTAAATCTTCAAGACAATCTGGTTTCAACTCTTTCATAAAGTTTGTCATACCTTGTGATTCAAATTGAAAAATACCACATGTTTTTCCTTCTTGCCATAATTTATATACTTTAGGATCTGCCATATCTTTATCAAATTCTACATCTATACCTCTATTTTGTTTTACTAAATCTATTGTGTCTTTTATAACTGTTAATGTTCTGAGTCCTAAAAAGTCCATTTTTAATAGACCTAATTCTTCTAATGTTGTCATTATATATTGTGTAGATATTTGATTATCTCTTACATATAATGGCACATAAGTATCTACAGGATCTTTTGTTATAACAATACCACAAGCATGCGTAGATGCCTGCCTTGGCATTCCTTCTAATCCCATAGCTATGTCTAATAAATTTTTAATATTTCCATCATTTTCATATAAGTCATTTAATTCTTTGTTTTGTTCTAATGCCTTTTTTATTGTTATATGCAATTCATTTGGTATCATTTTTGCAAGTTTGTCCGCTTCCGAATAAGGAAAATCTAATACTCTTGCTACATCTCTTATTACCATTCTAGCTGACATAGTTCCAAATGTAATTATCTGTGAAACATGATCATGTCCATATTTTCTAGAAACATAGTCTATTACATCTTGCCTATGCTCATAACAAAAATCAACATCAAAATCAGGCATGCTTATTCTTTCCGGATTTAAAAATCTTTCAAAAAGTAGACCATATTTTATTGGGTCAATATCTGTTATTTCTATTGCATATGCAATTATTGATCCAGCACCAGATCCACGTCCTGGTCCTACTGGTATATCATGAGTTTTTGCATAATGAATAAAGTCCCAAACTATTAAGAAATAATCAACATATCCCATTTTTTTAATTATACTTAATTCATATTCAGCTCTTTCTAATATTTCCTTAGATGGATTATCCCCATATCTATTTTTTATTCCATCATCACATAACTTTTTAAAATAATCATAATGAGTTTCAAATTCTGGTGGAACATCATAATTTGGCAAAATAGTATGCCCAAATTCAAATTCCACATTACATTTTTCTGCTATTTTTACAGTATTTTCTATTGCATCTGGAAAATTGCTAAAATACTCTGACATTTCTTCTGGAGATTTTACATATAATTCATCTGTTTCAAATCTCATTCTATCGCTATCACTCATTCTTTTTCCTGTTTGAATACAAAGTAATACCTCATGATTATATGCATCTTCTCTTTTTAAATAATGAGCATCATTTGTTGCTGCAAGTGGTATATCTAATTTTCTTGCTAACTGAATTAATTTTTGATTTGCTAATACTTGTTCTTGTAACCCATTATTTTGTACTTCTATATAATAATCTTCTCCAAAAACTTTTTTATGCCATAATGCTATTTCTTCTGCTTTTTCATTATTTCCATTTAATAAAGCCTGATTTAAACTTCCCGCTAAACATCCGCTTAAGCATATTAATCCTTTATGATATTTTTCTAGCACTTCTAAATCAATACGTGGTTTGTAATAATATCCATCAACAAATCCAATTGATACTAATTTACTTAAATTCTTATACCCTTCATTATTTTTAGCAAGCAATATAAGATGATTATATTTGTTGTCTATATTTGGTTCTTTATCAAATCTACTCCTAGGTGCTACATATACCTCACATCCTATAATTGGCTTTATTCCCTCTTTTTTACAAGCTTTATAAAAGTCTATTACACCATACATAACTCCATGATCAGTAAGAGCTATGGCATTCATTCCAAGCTCTTTTGCTCTTACTGGTAAATCTTTTATTCTATTAGCTCCATCTAGCAAACTAAATTCACTATGTATATGTAAATGAACAAAATCTGACATTTTCTTTCTCCTTATTTGACACTCATTATATGAAATTCTTATAATTTTGTCAATTTAGTAATTACTTTTCTACCCATACAGACACAGTTCTATTCTTTACTTTAAATACTCCGCATCCATCTTCATCAATTGTAACTTCTTCTTCAAAATTTCCTAATGCATCTATAAAAGTTTCTCCTGCAAATTTTTCTCCTATGTACATTCTTTTTTCTCCATCTATTTTATTAGACGCTATAACTGCTAATCCAGATTTTATATGTTCATCGTCTCCTTCACGAGTAAAACCTATTACACTATCGTGATCAAAATAATCATGTTCTAATCCATATGCCTTATCTTTTCTTAATATCATTAAATCTTCTAATTTATCCATTTTTTCTATATTGCTATATGGTATTCCATAATAATCACCATAGAACACACATGGATATCCATCATTCTTTAATAAAATTATTGAATATGCAATTTGTTTAAACCATGGTCCTACAAAGCTTTGTAACGCTTGTCCTGGTTGAGTATCATGATTATCTACAAATGTTACTGCTTTAAGTGGATTTTCCTTTAATAATGTATTGTCTAATAATTTTGACATATCATAATTGGGGTCTTGTGACGCTGTATAAAAATTATAATGTAATGGTACATCAAATAAAGAAATTTGTCCTTCTGTTTCTGTTATATATTTATGTAATTTTTTTACATCTCCTGTCCAATATTCTCCAACTGCGAATATATCTCTTTTTTTATACTCTTTTAAGTATTTCATCCATTCATTATAAAATGATGATGGAATATGTTTTAAGGCATCCAATCTAAAACCATCTACATATGTAAAATCCATATACCATTTTCCCCAATTTTTACATTCTTCAACTACTTCTTGATTATTAAAATCTAGGTCTGCTCCCATTAAATAATCATAATTTCCGTTTTCATCATCAACTTCATTTTGCCACTCTTTATCTTTAAACTTAAAAATTGAGTGTTCACCTGTTGCATTATTATAATCAATTCCATCAAAGTGTGTCCAATTCCATTTAAAATTTGAATACTTATTTTTTCTATTTGGAAACGTAAATTTTGTTGCTGCTTGTAATGTTTCATTTTGAGAAATTTCTATATTATGATTAGCCCAATCTACTTTATTTGCTTTAATTATTTGAAAAAAATCTGCTCCCATTTTATGATTTAAAACAATATCTGCATAACTTTCTATACCTGCTTGTTTTAAAACTTGTATTGCTTCTAAATACTCATCTTTTGTTCCGTATTTAGTTGCAATAGAACCCTGTTGATCAAATTCTCCTAAATCATATAAATCATATGGACCATATCCAACTTCATTTTTTCCACCAATTCCTTTATAAGCTGGAGGTAACCACAAAGCTGTAACTCCAATTCTTGATAATTTATCAGCTTGTTCTATTACTTTATTCCATAAACCTTTTTCACAATTTAAATACCATTCAAAATACTGCATTATTGTTCCATTTATTTTTTTCAATTATATCTCCTTCTTCCCCGAAACATTATATCATTATAAGATTTTATTGTACATAAATTGACAAGTTTTTTTAATTTTTATATAATCACATATGGTTAATAAAATATAATATAAGGAAGCGATTTTTTTGGAACATATTTTTGAAAGAACTATAAACTATTATGAAACAGATAAAATGGGAATTGTACACCATTCTAACTACATTAGATTCTTAGAAGAAGCTCGTTGTGAATTTTTAAAAGCAATCGATTTACCTTATGAAACTTTAGAAAATAATGGAATTATGATACCTGTTTTAGAAGTTCACTGCAAATACAAATATCACGTAAGCTTTGGAGACACAATTGTTATAAAAAGTAAAATTTCAACCTTTACAGGCGTTAAAATGATTGTTGACTATGAAATAATTAACAAAGCTAATTCTAATTTAGTTATGACAGCTCAAACCAAACATTGTTTTACAAATAACTCTTTACGACCTATAAACCTAAAAAAACATTATATAGAAGGTTACGAAAAAATAATAAATGCTTTAGAAAATTAAAATATAGTAATTTATAAAAAATACTTTATATTTTATATGTTTTATGGTACAATATTGTAAATTTATAAATTATAATGTCAAAAGATAAAATATTAGGAGGAATTTTTTATGGAATTTAGTAAATGTAATCGTTGTGGTAACTTCTATATTTCAGATAGTAATGTATGCCCTAAATGTGCAGCAAAAGATAATTTAGAATTTTCTGCATTTAAAAATTATATACAAGAAAATGGTTTTGAAGAATCATTAGGAGCTATATCTTCTGAAACAGGTATTTCAGAAAAGAATTTAAGTAGATTTTTAAATTATGACGAATTTAAACAATTTCAACAAGAAAATGGAAATATAAACTTAAATAACAATAAATTTGGAAATAATGGAATAAATTTAGATTAATTTTTATATTATAGCCATATTATATATATGGCTACTTTTATTAATTATACTAGGAGGATTTATATATGAAAAATGTATTTGATATATTAGATGAAAGAGGATATGTTGAACAAATGACTCATCCTCAAGAAATCAAAGAATTATTTGCTAAGGAATCTGTACCTTTCTACATAGGAATAGATCCAACAGCTGATAGTTTGCATATTGGTCACTTTATATCTTTAATGGTTGCTTCTCATATGCAAAAATGTGGTCACAAACCAATCATATTAGTTGGTGGTGGTACTGCTATTATAGGTGACCCATCAGGAAAAACTGATATGAGAAAAATGCTATCTAAAGAAGAAATAAATCATAATGTTGAATCAATAAAAAAACAAATAGCTAAGTTTTTAAGTTTTGAAGGTGAAAATGCAGCTATTATTGTTAATAATGCTGATTGGATATTAGATTTAAATTATGTTGATTTTATGCGTGAAATAGGAAGTTTATTCTCAGTAAATAAAATGCTTGCAGCAGATTGTTATAAACAAAGATTAGATACAGGTCTTACATTTTTTGAAATGGGATATATGCTTATGCAATCTTATGACTTTTTATATTTGTACAATAAATATGGATGTAAATTAGAAATGGGCGGAAACGATCAATGGTCTAATATCATAGGCGGTGTTGATCTTATAAGAAAAATTGGTAAAGATGATTCTTTTGGTTTAACATTTAAACTTCTTACAACTAAAGAAGGTAAAAAAATGGGAAAAACTGAGAAAGGTGCTTTATGGCTTGATGCAGAAAAAACTTCTCCTTATGAATTTTATCAATATTGGAGAAACGTTGCTGATGATGATATAAAAACTGTTTTATCATTACTTACATTCTTACCTATGGATAAAATAAATGAACTTACATCTTATAATGATGAAAGAATAAATGAAGCAAAAAAAGTAGCTGCTTTTGAAATAACAAAATTAATTCACGGTGAAGAAGAAGCAAAAAAAGCTGAACAAGCTTCACTAGCATTATTTGAAGGTCAAGGAAATTTAGATAATATGCCTTCTACTAAATTAGAAAATATTGATATTTCTATTGTTGACGCTATTGTTTTAACAGGTATTGCACCATCAAAGGGTCAAGCAAGAACTTTAATTGCTCAAGGTGGAATTTCTTTAAATGACGAAAAAGTAACTGATGTTTCTTATAAATTATCAGAAAATGATTTTAATGATGGATATGCTATATTAAAAAAAGGTAAAAAAATATATCATAAATTAGAAAAATAATTTTAAAAAACCTCTTAGATAAATTCTAAGAGGTTTTTATTTTTAATATTTCTTATCTACTTGTATTTGTATCAACTACAATATTCTCGTCAATCATTGAATTAGTCTCATTTGTGTCTGTGTTATTTGTTGTATTACTGTTTTTCTTACTCTTCTTTTCTTCTTCTTGTAATTTTTCCAATGAATTAACTAAACCTTGAAGCTTTTTAATATCAGATCCCATCATTTCCCAATCATTATTTTTATTTGATTCTGTTAAATTATTATTAGCTTTTATAATTGCATCTATTAATCCTTGAAGGTCATCTGTGTTTTCTACTTCTATATCAACAGCATATTGTGAAAGTAAATTTTTTATTGCTTCATTAATATTATTTCCAATTGCAACTTTATTTCCTGATGCTACAATAATTTTCTTAAGAACTGGTACATCTGATTCATTAATCATTGTTTGATATATTGGTTCTACATATAAAAGAGTACTTTGTATTGGAACTATAATCATTTGTTTTGTTATTTTTGTTCCTGTTACATTTAATGCATCTAATTCTTTTGAAATTGTTTCATCTTGACTAATTTGTGTATCTAATTGCATTGGCCCTAATATATTATTGTCTGATGCATATTTATATAGTTTTAATTTACTAGTTCCATCTTCATATGATCCAACTAAATATGATATTATATTTTGTTTTCCACTTGGTGTAAATGTTTGAACTAGTCCTAATGTATCTTTATCTGAATCTGTTGTTTTTAACATTGTGTAATATGGATTAAGTACTGTTCCTGTTGCTTTTGTTGTTTGCATTGTTGTATTATATTTTGCTTGTTCCCATATATCATCACTTCTATATAACACATCTGGTTTTACATTATGATATAATGTAATCATTTTTGATTGAATGTTATATAAATATTGTGGATATATAAAATTCTTTGATACATCTTCTGGTATTTTACTATCTATATCTTCAAATAATGTTTTATATGTATTTCTATATGCCATAACTATTGGATCTGTTCTATCTGTTATATAAAATTTCATAGTTCCATCATAACTATTTATTAATACTTTTACAGAATTTCTTATATAATTAATTTTTTGTTTAGATCCATTATAAATTATATTACTATAAGATGAGTATGGATAATCGCTAGATACTGTATATGCATCTAATACCCAAATAATATTTCCATTATCATCTATTACTGAATATGGATTTTCATCATACAATAAATATGGTAATGCTTTTTTTGCTCTTTCTCTTATATTTCTATTTATTAGTATTTTACTATCGTTTGTTATAGAATTAGAAAACGCTAAATTTATGTTTCCTTCTTTTATTGCAAGTACAATTCTATCTAAAAATCCTAAACTTAAACCTGCTTTTCCATTATATGAATATTCATAATCTTTTCCACTTTCATCTGTATAATCATATTCTGATTTGTTTTTTGTATTTGTAACTATTGTTCCATCTGTTTCTAATCCAAAATATATTCTAGGTTGAGAAATTTTTATTTTATCGCTTGATGTTGCTTTTTGAACATATTCTACATTTCCTGTTTCTGTACTTTTGCTTGCAGATGTTATTATTTCTCCATAACCATGTGTATATTCATATGTTTTATTATTATAAGTTCTGTCTCCACTTGAAATTTCTCTAGGAGAAAGATATACTAATTTTTCTTTTCCATCTATGTTGTATTTTCCTATGTTTGCATTTCTATATGTATAATATCCCGTATTTGTTTGACTATCTTCTAATGCTTTTACAACTGCATCTGTATTTATTATTGTTATATTGTTTAAAATATTTCCATTATTATCTACTTCATCTACAGTAATTGTTCCAGAATAATTTAAATTTTCTTCTTTTATATTTATTCCATATGCATTTTTTGTATAATCTATATTATATGCAATATATTGTTTTTCTTTATCTAGTTCATTTGAATTTACAAATATAGCATCAAATATTACCATTACAAAGAATAATGAAACTAAATATACTGGAAGAGTAGCTAAACTTATTAATACTTTCTTCATGTTTGATTGTTTAAAATATTTTATAGCTGTAAATATTGATGCAACTATAACAACTGCAAATATTCTATATCCCCATAATTTAACTGTTGACTCTGTAAATCCTGCACCTGTTAATTCTACATCATTTTCTAATGTTATAAATTTTTGTAAAACAATATTTTGAGTATTAAGTAATGTTAATAATGCTATCCCTATAGTAACTAACTTTAAATTTCTTATTCCCTTTTTCATTAATTTGCTTTGTTTTAATGTTTTTCTATCTATTCCATCAAAATGTATGTTAAAAACAATTATATAATATAATATCATATAAATTGTTAATCCTATTATTAAACCAATAAAGTATATTATGAAAAATTCTATAATAGGCTTTATAAACATATAATAAGAAATATCTAAATTAAATATTGGATCGGTAATTCCAAATGATGTATTACTTGATAAAAGCAATATCTTATTTAACAATAAATTTGAAACTACTACACTTCCTATTGCTGCAATTACTAAAGAAAGCGATTTATTTAATAGTTTAGGCATTTTCTTTTTTTCTTCATCAAAAAATTCTTTTAAGCCTTTTTTTATACCAATATTGGTAAAGTACATTACTATGTATAAAAATACAAAATTTATTCCCATTATAATGTATTTGCACTTTAAATTAGTTTGATATATGTTAATATAATTTTCGCCTAATTCTTTATATTCTAAATAACTTCCTCTTAATGATATATAATTTCCTATTGCAAATATTATTAAAAATAATATTACTAATATCATTCTTGTTTTATTTTTCTTTTTTTGTACATTATTTTCCTGTTTTACTTCTCCCATAATCTCCTCCTATATTATTGCATTTACAAAGTCTTCTTTATTAAATATTTCCATATCATCTATTTTTTCACCAACACCAATAAATTTAACCGGTATTTTATTTTCTTCTACAATTCCTATAACAGCTCCACCTTTTGCTGTTCCATCTAATTTTGTTAATACTAATCCTGTTATATCCGCTTCTTCTTTAAATGCTTTTACCTGTGAAATTGCATTTTGTCCAGTTGTTCCATCAATTACTAGTAATACTTCTTTTGCACTATCAGGCATTTCTTTATTTATTACTTTTTGTATTTTATTTAATTCATCCATTAGGTATTTTTTATTATGCAATCTACCAGCAGTATCTACTATTAATATATCCGCATTTTTTTCTTTAGTAATTTTTATTGCATCATATACAACAGATGCTGGGTCTACACCTTCTTCTCTTTTTACTATTTCTGAACCTGATCTTTTTGCCCATATTTCTAGTTGTTCGACTGCCGCTGCTCTAAATGTATCTGCTGCTGCTACTACTACCTTTTTTCCATTCTTTACTAATCTATTTGCTATTTTACCTATTGAGGTTGTTTTTCCTACACCATTTACTCCAACAACTAATATTACTGATGGTTTTGTATCTAATTTTAAACTACTATCAGTTTCATCAAATATTGACATTATTTCATCTCTTAATGCTTTTTTAACTTCTTCTTCATCTTGTATATTATCTCTTTTTATTTTTTTTCTTAAATTATCTATTATTCTTACAGATGTATCCATTCCAATATCTGACATTATTAATATTTCTTCTAATTCTTCTAAAAATTCTTCATCTACTTTTCTAAATGTACTAAATATTCCATTTATTTTTTCATCTAATGAATTTTTTGTTTTGCTTAATCCTGTTTTTAATTTATCAAAAAAGCCCATATAATCTCTCCTTAAAATTAATCTATAATGTATTTTAACATATTTTTTGCTATATGTGTACTGTTTTATCTTATATTTTCTTCTTTATTGTTATCTAAATCATTATTTAAATATATATGTAAATCCGTATATCACATTATATATCTCTAACTATTAAACTTGTGAAATCCATCTATGTATTTACATTATTATATAAATTTAATAAAGTATATCATAATTCTAGCAAATTACAACAGTTATTTAATAGATATTTATATTCTAGAATTTAATGTAGTATTTGCATGTACAGAAAATATGGAAGTCCATATATTCAATAAAGACTTGTTAATTGGAAATAAAACTTGTAATTTTATGTAAATTTTGGTATAATAACTACGAAACATGTAAATAGTTATTAAATAATGAATTGGAGGACTACAAAATGAATGATAATCAACTTTATAGCTACATTGAAGAATTAACGTTTCCAAAGTTACCTTATCGGAGTGTAAAAAAAGACTATTCAGTCTTAAAAAATGTGAATAAAAAAGCATGCGCCCAATGTGGTGGACTCTGTTGTAAACGCTGTGGCTGTCATTTTAGCCCTGATGACTTTCAAGAAATTTCTTTTGATTTTTTGAAGAAGGAATTAGAAAAAGGATATATTTCCATTGACTTTGTAAATGGAGAAATGATACTTGAGGATTTTGGGGTTTATATTCTTAGAATACGAAATCAAGATTCACCTATTGTAGATACAGGCTATGGAAAAAATAATTGTATTTTGCTTACTCCAAATGGATGTAAACTTAATTACAAACACAGACCAACTGGCGGAAAGCTTTTAATCCCATCAGAAGAGCTCCGACCTGGATTATTAGGGGAACCACCAAAAAGGAAATGTATTTCTTCTTACGATATTCGTAAATGTTGTTATGAGTGGAAACCACATAAAAAACTTTTATATGAATTATCAGAATACTTCAAAGATAAAGATTTTCCATGTTCATTATAAGATTATGCAAGTTACATAATCTTACCAAAAAACTGCATCAAGCAGAACTCTAGTTAATGGGTAAAAAAATGGCACAAATTGTGTGCCATTTTTTATTCTTGATAAATTGTAACTATTGGTATACCTTTAAAACATTTTTTATTTTTTTCATCATCAGCCTCTTTAAAGTAATATCTAACTAAATTATTTTTATTCTTGTTTCCTTTTTCCATATAATTAAACGAATATACTTTAATTGTATTATCCTTTAAATTTTTAATATTGGAAATAAAAATTCCATCTTTATATTCTATATCTTCAATAGTACTACTCTCATCAGATTTTGAATAAATCCTAATAAAAGCATTCTCCTTTTTTTTCTGCTTTTTTTATAAATTCATCAATAGTATAAATATTACTTGATACTACTTTATTTTTATTTTCAACAAAACATCCATCTTTTATTGCATCTTCTATAGTATAATTAGATGGTATTTCACTTAATTTTATAAAATTAGGATTTTCTATATATGTATATTCTATACTAGTTTCTGATTTTTCTCTCGATACAGCTTTATCTACAACTGCATACCAAACATTATTTTTATTACTATAATTAGGATTTTCCTTTTGTTTCATAATTATATGTGTTGTTGTTTCATCAGCTTTATTTTTGGTCATTTAAACAATATCATTTTTGGTACTCTCTTTCAATATTTTTTTAATATACTTGTGACATATCTATTTTAAACCTATATTATTAAATTTTTTGTGAAAGAAAAGGTGGTGGCTCAATTAAACGAGCCACCACAAAATTGGTTAATAATTAATTGAAGTCGGCATAAATCCAGTTAGGTGCTGTTAATCCGTCTGAGTAAATTACCATAAAGGTGGGATGTGGGTAAAAAAGAGATTCTTCTAACTTATAACCACACAGTCTCTTCAGATGAAATTTAACTCCATCGAAATTTACAATATCAATACATCCGGTTTGAATTAACTGCGTTGAATTCTTAGGTTCAATTAAGCTGAATTTTTCAAAAAACGGGTACAGAGCTACCCAGTTTTTATCATATTCCTCATGCCCATGATTCAGACCAATATACTTTACCTCAGAAATTCTGCATCCATCAATGTGAATTTCATGGCAAAGCTCAATGAGCTTTTCAACAAAATGATCATCGCCAATCCACTTTTGGGTTACAACCATATTAAAGGTTGTTTCAAATTGCTTTTCTTCCAAAGCATTTCGAATGTTATCAAATCGAATTGGTAATCCAATCGTTTCTGCATTTAGAGATTCCTTATAGTGGTGTAAAGCTATTCTCAGCTCATCCACAAGACCATTTAATCTTGCTACCTTTTCTGGTGTTAAAAAGCAACCATTGGTATTCAAGATAATTTTTTGCTTATGTGGTCTGATTCCTTCAAGCAAGGAAATAAGTTTATCGAAATGCAACAAAGGTTCTCCTCCGGTAACATCAACAACCTGAAAATCGGTAGCTTCAATACTAGCTTTAACCATTGCAGGTATATCCATAGTTCTAGGGTTTCGATTACCATGGTCGATGCAAAATTCGCATTTACCAGGGCAATCGTTGCAAAATTTAATTTGCTGTAACAGAGGTGCTTCAATTGAACAGGTACAATTTTTTGCTGGTACTAAATGCCGTACGTCTTCATTTGGATTCATTATATCGTCTCCTTCCACTTTATCCAAAAAGTTTGCACTTAACATAATATATTGTAACATGTTTAGAAAAAAAAAACAAGATAACTAAAAAAATATCATAGATATTAGGAAATAGAGAAATAAATTTCCACCAGCTTAGCTGGTGGTTTTTCCTTTACGCCTAAAAGGCTTCTCTACTGGTTTCCACTGAAGTGGCCTTTGCGACTGACTTTTGCACTTGTCAGTCGCTCCCCCTTTAAGGGGTCTATTTCTTCTATTGTCATTTGGTCGCTCAACTTGTCTTCTTTTAATTGATTTGCTCTATATTCCTTTTAAGCTCTACCGAACCCCAAGACAATCTTGGGGTTTTAGAAATACAAAAATTAAGTCGATTTAATCGACTTATATCTGTGAAATCTATATTCACTTTTGGTTTTCGCAGACTCCAGTATTATCAATACTTTTAAGCAGTTCAACGAAAACGTGTAATGGAGCGAACGTCGTAGTTATTTACAACTTTTTCTCTTAAAGACTGATACAAATATCAATCAATTTATTAAAGTATATCATATTTTTTATAAATTGCAATAGTTATATTAAATCAATTATATATTTTCAAAAGTAAAACACGAGCTCAACAATAGTAGAGCTCGTGTTTTATTTTTGAAAATACAGTTTTACGTATTACAGAGTTGCATAGATTTGGTCAACTGTAACTGTTCTATCGTAGAAAGGTCCTCTATCATAATAATGAATAAGAGTCTTTCCGTTAGAATCATTTATACAGTAACCATAATCATCCCGAACGATAGAAATGTTCTCGGGCAGAATAACACTGTAATAATAGTTGTCTGCTTCCTGTAATACCTGAATGCCAATCTTTTTATAGATTTCAAGCAGATATTCTTCCTTATCATACTTTTTAGAGTATTCAATGGGAACTCTACGATCATAATGAATAGGAAGCATAGACTGACGGTCTGTTGCTGTATTCATAACAGCAGTACCAAAGTCAATTGCGGAATCATTTTCCATACCTAACAATGCTCCTGCTAAGGTCATCATACCTGCTAACTCAGTTGCATCATTTTTAGGTTCAGGGGTAGAGTTCTTTTCGCGAAGATATCTCTTATAATGGTCTTTGAAGCCATATTCATATTCAGAAGAATCCTTATCATACATAGATAAAAAGAATTCAACTCTCTCATCGTTGAGAGGAATATCTCTAATTCGATACCCATCGTTGATTACAGCAGCTTGCCAAAACTTCACATTGCCTCTTTCCGCCATAGGTGCTTCTCTTTCAAGAGCAACCTCACTGAAACACTTAATGTTTTTAGTGCTGTCATTCAACAAGTCAACAAGGAAGTTGGTTGTTAAGATACTTTCAGGGATATCTTCCATTACTGGTGTGCCATTTCCAAGACAAAGAGCAAAGTAGAATTCTGGTGTTCGATATTCTTCAGGTGTAATACCCAAGAACTTGTTTTCTCCATGCCTATTTTCAGCAAAGCATCTAGCACCGATAATATACAGCTCCTGTGTCAAAACTTCAGGTTTTCTTCTATATACAGAATAAAACCAGTCATCACAATCACCACGTCTGTCTACATACCGCATATTAACAGATCTGAACATAGCACATGCTACCATCTCCTCATCGATAAACTCAAGTGGCATATACTCAAAATCATTAAGCTCGAACTCCAGTCCATAATAATCTGTTGCAATATGGTCTTTAAAGAACTGCTTGTCAAACTTTGCAGGATGTGTTTTTACATATTCAACGATATCCTCGTATGCACCTGATAATGCGTGTAGGAAAAATTCTCTTGTACGATATTCCTCAGGAATATCTCTGAATTTTATTTTTCCATAGCTGTTAGCATATACATAGTGACCAGGTGTCAAGTTAGCAGGAATGGATTGAACATTATCCCAACAATAAATCGGCATATCATCTTTGATGCCCTGTGAATAACCTTTCTGCTCGAACATTTTCTCGAGTCTCTTATAAGCCTGTAATTCTGTGATTTTCATGTTTTTGTCCTCCTTATTTATTTTTTAATGTTTACATGAATTTACATAGTTTGGAGGACATAGTGCCCTCCAAATTTTGGTAAGGGCTACTTATATGAAAAGTCCTATACCTCATTATACTATATTTTACATAAAATTGCAACTTATACAAACTATTCCATATAAAAGTAAATGATTTTCTAAAGTTCATTTACTTTTAATAACTTTTTACACATAAACCAATTCACTAAAAACAATTTCTTCAGCTTGAGCCTTAATAGAGTTCATTGTACCTACCCAATAAAGCATATCTGTATTTTTCATATCTTCGGTCAAATTGCTTTTTTCTTTTAACTCACTAATAATCTGTTGTACTCTATTATCTGCCGTTTCTTGTATTTCTTTCAAATGTGTATTTAATGTTCCGTCCATTAGCATTATAATATATTCAGCCTTTTTATGCTCCTTCAAATATTTTAATCTCATTCTTCCATATTTATTTAAAGTGATTTTTTCTTGTTTAGGCATTACTAGGTTTGGTAAATAATAATCTCCCTCTAAATGATATTCAATACCTGTTCTTTCATCCATTTTTATTTTTGGTAATTCATTATTCATAGCTTTTTTTCTCCCTTTAAAATCTGGTATCATCATTTTTCTTTTTATTCTTGATTTGCTTGTTTTGATCTGGTATTGTTACTTTTCTAGCAATATTATTTGCAATTTCATTATCATTGTTGTCAAATATATCATTTTTATATAAATCATCACTTACAATTTTATAGTTTTCATCTTTATCAAAACAAATTCTTTTATGAAAATGGCTCATAATACTATGCCAAAAGCCTTTAAACTTTTGCAATTCTTGTTTTAGTTTTTCTTTTTCAGTTAGTTTTATATAAAATAAAAACTTACGAACTATAATCAGTCCGTAAGTTGATTTCAAATGGAGCTATTAGGCGGAATCGAACCGCCGACCTACAGGTTACGAATCTGTTGCTCTACCAACTGAGCTATAATAGCATATAAGTAAAGTAGTAATAATCTTTACTACTTTACAATAATATTATAAATTAGGTTTAATTGCTATTTTTTGTTATATAATTTTAAATACTTTTATATTTAAAAATGTTTTCCTTTTGATCTTTTATTTCTTTTTGGTTTTACATCATCATCTTCTTGAATTTGAGTTTCTGTATTTTCATCTTGATTTTCTATTTTGGATTGTTTTACATCATCAATGTTTTTTTCATCTTTATTCTCAACATTATTGTTAATTTTAATATCATCTTTTTCATTATTAATATTATTATTTAGCTCATTAAATTTGTCTCTGATATTTATATAATCATTATTAAAATATTCTTCTGTTTCATTTCTTATGGTAATATATCTTAAAATAATAATTATTATTATCAAAATAGTTACAAATATTATTATACCTCTTATTGTCCATTGTCTTATTTTTAGATTTCTATTTATTTGTTCAATTTCTTGGTTAAGTAAATCTTGATTTATTTTTGTTACAGTTTCTTCTTTTACATTTTCTTTTTTTACAACTGTTATACTGTATGTTTTTTCTTCTATTCCATCTTTCTTTAATGTAATGGTTATTAAGTTATCTCCTATTTTTAAATTTTCATTACCTTTTACTTCTATTGTAATCTCTTTATCATTTGATATAGGCTCAATATTTAATTTTTCTATATCTTCATCTATGTTCACTTTATATTCGTATATATCTTTAGAAAATTCTGGAGTCAACTCATAATTTTCTATTTTTAGTTCATCTAATTGTAAAATTATTTCTTCAGGTTTATCATTATTTTCCTCAGAATTGTCTGTTGTGTTATCTGTTGTTTGATTGTTTTTATTATTTTCTTCTGGTTTTGTTTTTGTTAATAATGATGTACTTACATATGCGGTTTGTCCATTATATGTTATTTTGCTCCATCCATTATTTCCTATTCCAATTCTTGTAACAGTATCTCCTTCTGATAATGACCCAACTTTTGTTGAACTTGTACTGTATGAACTTCTAACATTTGCTTTGCTTTTTGCATAAACCGTTTCATTTGTTGATGTAAATGTTGGTTCTGTAGGTGTTGGAGTTTCATTATTGTTACTATTGTTATTTGGGTTGTTATTACTATTAGAATTATTATTAGTATTATTGCTACTATTGTTATTATTATTTGAATTATTATTTGAATTATTATTTGAATTATTATTTGTTTCTGGATTCTTTACTGTTATGTTAATACTTTTGCTACCTGATACTACTTGAGCAGAAGAATCTGAAACATCTGCAGCTTTTACTGTTATTTTTGCTGTTCCCTCTTTTTTGGCAGTTATAGTTATTGATTTACTACCAGATTCAACCCATTCTGACGAACTACTAATTGATACAACATTACTATCAGATGAAGTTATTGAAAACTTTCCGGCACAATCACTTGCAGTTATTGTAATAGTTGCTGTACTTCCATTTGTTAATGTGGTTTTAGATGCAGAAGCAGAAAATGAAGCAGCATTAACAATTGTATTATAGAATAATATTACAAAAAACAGTAATATTAAAAACAATATTTTTTTAACATTTTTTTTCATCTTTTGTCTCTCCTCTCTATTTATTTTAATGTTATCTTAGATGTACCCATAATATAGTTTTTAACTAACATATAATCTGTTGCTTTTACTTCTTCATCTTTATTTAAATCAGCTGCTATTTTTTGGCTTACCTTAAATTTTGTTTTTCCCATAATGTAATTTTTAATTAGCATATAATCTGTTGACTTTACTTCTCCATCTCCATTTATATCGCCTAGCATTGCAACTGTATATTTATCATCAATTCTACAACCTGTACCAGCAATTGCTGAATTTGATAATTCTTTTCCATTTAAATCTTTAATTACTATATTGTTTCCTAATACTTTTTTTATGTCAGAAACTTTTGAATTAGGTGTTATTACAACTGCTTGATCTTTTATTTTTACTTTATCACTAGAAACATTATTATTTGTATTATTATTGTTTGTGTTGTTGTTTGTATTATTGTTATCATTATTGTTTTCTGAATTAATTGGTACTAAATATAATTTATACTCTTCGTCATCATATGTTTGTCTTGCTACATATCCCGTTACACCATTTGATTTTATTACTTTATCCCAATAAGTTCCATTTACTTTTTCTGTAGCTTTTTCTATTCTTGTTACAATTTCATCTTTATATAAGAATTCACCTGTTGCAGTTCCATTTTCTGATTTTCTTAATGTAATTTGTTTATTAACATTTACTCTAACTATATCTGTTGATACATTTGATGCACTTGTTGTTGAAGGTCTTTTACTAACTACTGATGGCATGTTGTTATATAAAGGTATAATAAAAGTATATTTTCCATCTAAACTATCTACTTGATTATAAGTTTTCCTTAATGTTTCTCCTTCTTTTTGAGCAGCTAATATGTTTTGCATATATTGATGATAATATAAACTATTATCAGAACTTTCTACATCAAATTTTTGAAAATATAATGTATTTTGTCCTCTTGCAATGTAATCTTTTGCTATAAATTTTGCTCCACCTTTTATTGCCTTTACTAAACTTGTCCAACCTTCTTTTTTTGCTTTTGCTAATCCATTTAATATTACTTTTGCTTTTGTTCCACCTGTTGCTCCTATATTAAAAACATTATAATATCCTTCATATTGTCCTTCATATCCTTGTCCTTTTGTCAAAACTGTTCCAGTTTTTCCTTGTTCTTGTAATATTCTAGCAACCAAATAATATGGACTAACATTTGTTTTTTCTGCAACTTCTTTTATTGCATTTATATATTTTGTTTTATTTAAAAATGTTCCTTCTACCATTTTGGCAATTGTATTTTCATCATATCCATCATATGTTAATTCTTGAAATTGAAAAATATCAGTTTCATTAATTGAATTTCTTGGATCCATCATATATTTTATTGCTGATTCTGATGCACAAACCCATCCTCCATTATCATATGCTTTATTTCCACATATTGAACAAATCCAATCTCCAGAATAATTTGAATTACTACCTGGTACTAAATTTCTTGGAGATCTTCCATGTCCTATATATTCATTTGCAATTACTGTATTCCAATCTAATCCTGTATATAATACTTTAAATTTCCAATTTGGATGACTTGATTGTAAAGTTTTTATTAATTTTTTTACACCTGGATATTTACTTTCACTTATTTTATCTATATCTGTACTTATTGTTTGATTTGTAGCATATGTATTACAATTTATTAAACTAAAAAAAACATATGACATAATTATAAATATTAATGTTATTGAAATAAATTTATTAAATTTCAACATTTACACCTCTTTTGTTTTTTATTATTTTTTCTAAAAATTTGTCATTTTTTATCAGAATAAGTATATCATTATAGCCTTTTTTAGTCAATAAACCAGTAAGGTTATTTTCATTACTTTTTCGTTACCATTTAATAACAAAAATGTTACAAATAATACAAAAAAGAAAACAATATTTTCATATTATTTTCTTTTATATACGTATTTTTTTGTTTATATGTTAGTTATTTCCACAGCATCCAAAGCTTGTGAATAATAATAAGAATATTATTATAAAAAATAATATAGTACTATCATTATTGCATCCGCATCCATTTCCTCCAAATAATCCACCTAATACTCCGTTATTACAACAATTTCTATTTTCGTCTGGCATATTATTCCCTCCTTTTTTATTTTGTTATGTTATAATATGCAAATTTCTATTTTTGTGTTACAATATTATAAGATAAAAATTAAGGAGATTAAAATGATTGAATTACTATCACCTGTTGGTGACTTTGAATGTTTAAAGGCTGCAGTTCAAAATGGTGCTGATGCTGTATATTTTGGTGCTAATTTATTTAGTGCCAGAGCTTTTGCTAAAAATTTCGACTTAGAAGATTTAGAAAAAGCTATTAATTATGCAAAATTACGTGGAGTAAAAACAAATTTAACTTTAAATACTTTAATAAAAGATGATGAATTTGAAGATGCTGTTATGCTTGCTAAAAAAGCCTATGAGTTTGGTATTGACGCAATAATAGTTCAAGACTTAGGATTAGCAACAACTTTAATTAAAAATTTTCCTAATTTGCCAATACATGCAAGTACTCAAATGACAATACATAATTTAGATGGTGCTTTAGAAGCTGAAAAATTAGGTTTTAAAAGAGCTGTATTATCTAGAGAATTATCTATTAATGAAATAGAATATATTTGTAAAAATTCTAATATAGAAATAGAAGTATTTATACATGGGGCTCTTTGCATTTCATATTCTGGTCAATGCTTATTCTCTAGTATGATTGGTGGAAGATCTGGAAATAGAGGAAAATGTGCTCAACCCTGTAGATTGCCATATGAATTATTAGAAAACGATAACAAAATAGATTCTGGTTATCTATTAAGCACTCGTGATCTATGTGGATTAGAATTTTTACCACAGCTCATTAACTGTGGTGTTAAATGTTTAAAAATAGAAGGCAGAATGAAAAATCCTCAATATGTTGCGACTGTTACAAGAATTTACAGAAAATACATTGATTTAGTTTTAAACAATAAACCATATATAATAGATGAAAATGATAAGAAAGATTTACTTCAAGCATTCAACAGAGGTGGATTTTCAAACGGACATCTTTCTAACAACCCTAATAAAAAATTAGTTTTTAAAGAAAAACAAAATAATATGGGAATTTACTTAGGTAAAATTAAAAAGTTCAATTCTAATAAAGGCTTAATAACTTTAACTTTAAATGACAATCTAGAAATTGGAGATTCTATATTCGCTGAAAAAGAGACTTCTAATTATACTATTTCAGAGTTAATGAAAAATGATAAAAATATTAAGCAAGGAATTTCTGGAGAAACAGTAACCTTTGGAAGAATGAAAGGAAATATAAATATAGGAGATAAAATTTATAAAACTGCTAGTAAAAAATTAACCTCCTTTGCTATAGCAAGTTTTAGTAAAGAATTTAAAAAGATTCATTTGGATTGCAATATTTCTATAAAACAAAATGAAAATATACATATATATGTTAAATGTTTAGAACATAATATTGAATCTTCATTTGTATATAACTACATACCATTGCCTGCTGAAAACAAACCATTAGATAAAGAAAAAATTATTCAACAATTTTCTAAAACAACTGATACACCTTTTGAATTTTCAAACTTAAATATAATTTTAGATAACAATATTTTCATACCAGTTTCTATTTTAAATGATTTAAGAAGAGCAACTATAAATAATATTGAAAAAGAAATTATATCTTCATTTAAAAATACATCTGATTTTTGTTTTGTTGATAAGAATATTAAAGAAAAAAATAATATTGTAAATAAAAAAATATCTTTATTATTAAATGAATTGAATGTAGATTTAGATTATACAAATTTAATTTATATTGACAACATATATATTCCATTAAAATATTTTTACAGTAAAAAATATACTGATGTTTTAAGCATACTTTCTAATAAATTTAATATTTATATTTATCTTCCTAATGTATTAAGAGAAAAATATATAAACAACTTAGTTTCAATATTAAACACTTCAATATCACAGTTTAATATTAAAGGGCTTATATTATCTAATATTTTTTATTTAAATATTATAAATAAAATTGATAATAAAAATTTAGATTTAGTTGCAAATTATACTTTGAATATATTCAATAAATTTTCAGTAGATAAGCTAAAATCTTTTGGATTTACTAATTTAACAATTTCACCTGAACTTAACAAAAATTCAATTATTAATATTTGCAATTATAATATAGATACAGAACTAATTGTATATGGTAACACACCTTTAATGACTACAAATTACTGTCTTTTAGGTGCTACAAATAGTTGCTATAAGGATTGTTCAAGAAATTGTTCTAATAATAAAAAATATTATTTAAAAGACAGACTTGGTCTTAAATTTAGGATTATGCCTGATAATTTACAAACAATTACAACTATTTACAATTCTAAAACTACGTCAATATCTTATGAAGAATTTAATGTTAATTCATTAAGAATAGATATTTTAGATGAATCTATTGAGACTATTAACAAAATTATCTCTTGTGTAAAATCTAACACTAGATTTGAGGGAAAAGATTATACAAATGGTAACTTAAATAAAGAAATTTAAAATTAAATAATTTATAAAAAAGATCAAGAATTTTTATTGCAGTTTTTACTGTATAAGAATTCTTGATTTTATTTTTATAAAATTTCATTTGCTACTCTTAAAAAGTTTTTACTTGTTATTTTTTCTATATCATTTTTGCTATAACCTTGTTTTTCTAATTCTAAAATTAATTTGCACATATCTTTTACACTTTTTATATCTTCTAGTTGATGTTCTTTTTCTACTCCATCAAAATCCGTTCCAATTGATATATAATCTATTCCAACCAAATTTGCAATATAATTTATATGTTTAACTAAATCTTTAACAGTTGCTTTTGATTCTTTTGTTAAAAATAGACTGCAAAAACAAATTCCTATAGTTCCATTTCGTTTTGCTATTTGTTTTATTTGTTCATTGTCCAAATTTCTATAATGTTGACAAATACCATTTGTACAAGAATGGCTTGCAATTATTGGACAATTGCAACTATTTAATGTATCATAAAAACTTTTCTTAGACATATGTGATACATCAATTATTATATTATTTTTTTCTAGTTCTTGTATATATTTTTTGCCCAGTTTTGTTAGTCCTTTATCATTTTTGGTATTTGCTCCAGATGCTAATTCATTGTCTTTATTCCATACTGTCCCCATCATTCGTATTCCTTTTTTATATAAACTTTTTATATTATCTAAATTAGATGAAATAGCGCTTCCATTTTCTATTGTTAATATTACTCCTGTTTTATTATTCAATTCTTTACTTATTAAATCTTTTTTATTTTTTATTATATAAATTTTATCTTGTTCTTTTTTGTATAATTCATAAAAATTATCTATAATACTATTTGCTCTTTTAAATCCTCCATCTTTTATGTTGTATTTTGGATTTATAAATGTCCCCATACATTGAATATATGGTAAGTTTTTTTGTGTTTCTTTTAAGTTAACTGCTAATTTTGAGTCTGTTAGTAACAATTCTTCGTCTTTTGCTCGTTGAATTGTATCACAGTGTAGATCTATTATCATTTTTACCCCTGTACATTTTTATGCAATTAATTTAGTTTATATTCTATATATAAAGTTTTAGGCAAAAAAATAAAATACAAGTTAACTTGTATTTTATGGTGGGCAGGGATGGATTCGAACCATCGTACTCAAATGAGAACAG
>CAKPPS010000014.1 GCA_934177795.1 uncultured Clostridia bacterium
ACATTGTCTACATCGTTATTTGTCTTTTATATGTTTTAAATTTTACAATATTATTCATTTTTTGTCTAGAATATTTCTAAATTTTCTGTAAAAACTAATTATTATCTAAATCTTGTTTATTTTGTTGTTGTAATTCAAAAATTGTTTTTTGATTCTCAATTTCTGCTCTGAGTTCCTCTTCAGTTGGTAAATATAATTTATATTTTGAAGCAAAAAGTTGCTCATTTCCTTTCAAAACAGAATATTTTGCAATATCTTCATCTGTCTCAGAACATAATACAATTCCTATTGTTGGATTATCGTCTGGTGCTTTTTTTAATTCATCATACATTCTAACATACATATCCATTTGCCCAACATCTTGATGAGTTATTTTTTTAGTTTTTAAATCAATTAAAACAAAACATTTTAATATATAATTATAAAATACCAAATCTATATAATAGTCTTCCTTTTCAGTATGAATATGTTGTTGTCTTGCAACAAAAGCATATCCTTTTCCGTAGTTCCATTAAAAATTTTTGTAGATTATTTATTATACTAGTTTCAAGTTCTGTTTCTGTAAAACTATCATCTAATGAATATCCTAAAAATTCAGCTATAACTGGATTTTTAACAAACTCTAATTTATTCATTAAATATTGATTTTCATTTACTTTTTTCATTTCATCTATTACTGGCTCTTTAACTTGAGATTTCAATAATCTGTAATAATATTGTGATGAAATATTTCTTTGTAAAGTTCTAACACTCCAAGTTTGACTCAAAGCTTCTTTTTTGTACCATTCTCTTGCATCTTTATCCAATACTTGTAATAGAGTTCTATAATGTGTCCACGATAATAATGTTCGAGATTGTCGACTCACTGCGTCGACAATTTCAGGAAAATTTTTATAGAAATTTAAAAATCTATATAAATTACTTCTATCAAAACCTTTTCCATACTCCTTTGTTAATTCCTTAGATAGATTCTTTATTACTTCAACACCATAATTTGCTCTATCTTGTCCTTTTAATTCTTCTTCTGCAATTCTATAACCAATTAACCAATTTCTTTCAACTAATGCTAGATTAACAGATTGATATGCATAATCTCTTGCAGAATTTATTATTGAGCATATATCTTTTAGAACATTATCAGTTTTAGAATATTTTATAATTGATGAACTTCTATCTATTTTTTCTAAATCCATTATTTTTATACCTCCGCTTCTAATAATTATATTTATCTGTTTTATTGTTTTACTTTCACTCGTATGTTATAGTAATTGTACGAGTGATTGTAATATTATTTACTTTTTTCTTCCACAATATGATTACTACTATTATTTACAATAGATAAAATTTGACTAGGATGGATATTATATTCTTTTAGCTTACTAATTTCTACCCATTTAAAGTTAATCCAATCAGATTCTTTACTTTTAAAAGATTCTTTCTCAATATTACCCATATATTGGCATTTGTAAGTTATAGTTATTTCTTGAATATAATTATCTTTTTCAGCAATTAATTCCTCACTTACTCCTGCAAAATCAAATTTCAAATTTTCATATCCTAATTCTTCAAAAATTTCTCTTTTTATTGCATCATCGCTTTTTTCTTGTTCTTTTACTTTTCCTCCTGGCAACATATAGAAGTCCATATCATCTCCATAAAATAAAAGTATTTTTGTTTCATCTGCATTATATATAATTGCAGAAACTCTATATGCAAAATTAAAATTTTTATTATTATATTTAATATCATCAATTAAGTCATATATATAAAATATCTCTTTATATGCTACCCCTAATTTATAAAAATCTTCCTCATGAGTTGATAATTTACCACCCCATTTTTCATATACCATTCTTGCCTTTTGATTATCTTTTAATACTCCAATAATATATCTAGTTGCTCCATTCTTTCTTGCCCAGTCTTCAAACATATTTTTAAGACTGCTACCTATTCCGCTATCTTGAAAATCAGGATCTATATATAGCCCGATTAAATCAGCATATTTCATTTTAAAATATTTATAATTAGAGTTAATAGAACCGCACATTATTCCAACAATTTCCCCTTCATATTCTGCTACAAGTGCAATATTTTTATTATTATTACGTATTATTTCATTAAAGTTTTTTTCTTTCTCTTCAACATTTTTTTCTTTTTCTAAAAAAACTTCTTCTGGAAAAATACTTTTATATGCACATCTCCATACTTTATTTACAAACTTAAACCATTTTGTTGCATCTGTTTCGTTTACTTCTCTTATTTTTATATCGTTTTCCAAACTATCAACTCCTTTTTTATTTTCTACATTTTTGCTTACTATAATATTCCACTCCTGAATATGTACCATCCAAATTTATTCTTCTATTTGCAATATACCCATCTTTGATGAACCCTGCCTTTATTAAAACTTTAGATGAAGCTTTATTATTTTCATTACAAGATGCTTCAACTAAATAATAGTTACGTTCATTTAGTAAATAATTTGATACAGCAATTGTTGCTTCTGTTGTATATCCATTTCCCCAATAATCATATAAAACGACATATCCTATTGTGCAATAATTGTTCTTTTTATTAATTCCATTTACAGATATATTTCCAATAGGTAACCCGTTCTCTCTAAGCGTTATTACCCATCTTTCACAATTATCTTCATCAGAATTTTTAATCCATTCTTTAATACAATTTAATTCTTCTTCTTTTGATAATTCAGGAAATTTTATATATGTTGCCAATCTTCTATCAGTTAATATTTCATATTGCATATCAATATCTGATTCCTTAAATCTTCTTAAAATTAGTCTTTTTGTTTCTATTTTGGGACTTAGCATAAAATCATCTCCTAATCAATTATCTTTTTTATTTCCATTAATTTATTGTATATTTCTTTTGCTTTTTCAACTCGTTGCAACGCACTTTCTCTATTTCTTATTAAAATCTCTTTTTTTCTATTAAATTCTTTTATATCTTCCATAACATCACCTATTTTATTCTTGTTGTTTTGCATTTTGTAATTCACTTAATGCCCTTTCATCCATTTGTATTTCTCTTTTACTTTTATCTTTTTGTGTTGTTGGAACATTAACCGTAGCTTTCCCAATTTCTTCTTGAGTAAATATTTTATTTTTTGTCATAGCTATATATTGCTCATAAAATTGTTGTAATTCCATTTCTTCTAATGTATATCCAGTTAAATCCATCACTTCTGCTTGTCTATCTTTGTAATATTCTTCAAGTTGATTACTTAATCTATCATCCAATAAATATTTTGATTTAATATCCTCAATCGGACATGCAGACATCATATATGTCACTATATCTTCTCGTCTGTATGTAATATTGCCAGTAGAATTATTTCTTAACACACAAACTTTAATATTTTGTGCTGGAATTTTTCGACTTGTACAAGCATCAGCAAATCTGTCAATATTATCATCCTGCTCATTTATTATATTATCTGCTTCAAATTTTATATAGATTCTATCCTCACCATCACGCTCTTGATAATATTCATCCATAGACATTTCATTTGGTGCTTTTCCATATTCTTGCCATTGCCTATATTTTCTTCTACAAGTACAATCAAAAGTTACAACACCTTCTTTACCTTCACTATAAAAAACTTTCTTTCTTTCGTCTGATGTTTCTTCTCTTAAATCTGCTTCTGCTAAATCAGGATTTAATCCGTTTACCATTATTGACTCAATATCACTTATTGGACTATGCCTATAATATTCTTGTTTTTCTGTTCCTCCAAATAATAATTCTTTATCTTCCATACATAACTCCTTTAAAATACATTAAATATTCTTTTGAAAAAATTTATAATCTTTTCATAAAATTTTTCTTTTTTTACTTCTATTGGTAAATTAGAAATTTCAATAGTATCCTTTTCTGTATTTTCTATAACACTTTCAGCATTTTTCTTTTTAAATATATCATCAGGATTATACTTTTGGGCTTTTTCTTCTTCAAGTTTTTGCCTATCAGATTTTTCCTTTGCTTCTATTCTTTCTTTTTGATATGGAGTTGCCCAATAATCTCTAAAAATATTAGCAAATATTGCCTTTGTTTCTTCTAACAAATCCTGTTCTTCAAAACTTTTATTTATATCAACTTTAAAATCATAATCATTATCCATTTTTGCTTTAAATGTATCAATCATTGTTTGTGGTATCTTATCTACACTTTCTTTTGGTACAAAATTTAATATTTCCATTACTTCTTTATATGCTTTTGAATAGTTATCTTCCATCTTTGGTTACCTCTTTTTAATTTTATAAAATAATACAACTTATTTATATCATAAAAACTAAAAACATACAACAATCTTACTAACTTTCATTTATATAAAATGTTTAAGTTTAAAGAATTTTAGAGAGCTAATTATATCAACTAACTCTCTAATTATATAACAAAATTTTGCTATATTATTTATATTGAAATTTTATATTCTATAATTTCATCAATTACATCTGAATTTATAGTATTTCATAGCAATCCGTTGCATTTTTTCTTGTTTCATCTGTACTTGAAATGTAATAATTCTCTGTTGTTTTAATATCTTTATGTCCCAATACATCTGCAACATCTCTTATTTCTACACCGTTTCTTAAAATCGTGGTCGCATAACTTCCCCTTAAATCATAAAATCTACAATTTTCTATACCTAACTCATCATGAATTATTTTATATGGATATTTTATAATATCTGTACCACAATATTTACCATCATCTCTTGTAAAAACTAAATTAGCTTGTAAAAACTAAATTAGCAGGTTTCATTGATAAAATATTTGATTGATTTTCTACTATTTGATATTCCAATACCTTACCATATTGATTTTTAACTTCTTCAAAATGATAATTATGATATTCTTTACCATATAAACTTTTCAATTCAGTTTGTTTATCTTTAAAATTTACTAAAGCTTTCATAAGTGTTGGGCTAATATGAATTTGCCTTTCTCCACTTTTAGTTTTCGTTGTTCCAATATACCATCTACCATTTTCATTCTTTTTCTTGTCAAAAACAGAATGTCTAACATTTATAACTTTATTTTCAAAATCTATATTTTTCCATGTTAATGCACATAATTCTCCTAGTCTCATTCCTGTAAAACATGATGTTATAAAAGCACAAGTGAAAGTGTCATCATCTTTAAACCTAATTAAAATTTTATCAATTTCTTCTTGTGTATATAAGTGCTTTTTAAAATCACTATCCTCTTCAATTTTGGGCAACCTCAATGTCAAACTTGGATTATACCTTATAAATCCATAAACATCTGTTGCTTCTCTAAAAGTTCCCTTCATTACTTTTAATATATTTTTAAAATAATTTCTAGAAAATGAATATTTATTACATAATTCTGTTAAGAAACTATTCAAAGTTACATTTGTTATTGCACTTAATCTATATATTCCAAGCATTGGTTTTAAATATTTCTCTATAATATTTTTGTACGCTTCTTGTGTTGTATATTTCAAGTTAATTTTACAATAATTTTCATACCAATACTCTAAATAGTCATGATATGACATTTGAGATTCTTTTATAACTACACCTGTCCTTATATATTCTTCATAAGCTATTGTTCCTGCTTCTTGTGCCTCAATTTTTGTTTTAAATCCACCTTTTGTTATTCTTTTTCTTTTATTATTTACTTTACTTACATCAAAACAATATTCATAACTTTTACCCCCTTTCCTTATTCTAACACTCGACATTTCTATTCAACTCCTTCTGCATTTAACTTTTTTATATCCTCTAAATTCGATAAATCATTACCTTCATTTTCTTGTAAAAATTCTTCTAAAGCAGATTTACGAATTTTTAAACTCTTAAGCTTTACAGCTTTTAACTTTCCTTTTTTTATTAATTCATATATATAATTTGGGCTTGAATGAAGTATTTTAGCAACTTCATGTGTTGTATAAATCATTTTTTCTTCAATTACATTTGTTTTCATTATCTTTCTATCTCCTTTCCTTTTGCTCTTTCTTTAGCATCAATCTCATCTAAGATTTCTTTTGGAACTTTCTTTATATATTTTTCATATTTATTAAGTTGACTTTGCATATTTCTTAACTTCATATCAGTTTCAAATTCTTTATCAACCATTTTATCTTTTAATTTGTGGTTTTCTTCTACAAGTTCCTTATTATCATATTTCTGGTTAATTACCTTTATTTCCAATTCTCTAATATAATCTTTATAAGAATTTACTTTAGCTGAAAATTTTTGAACTTTTGGTACAAATTCAGATAGTATATCCATAGCCTCTGCTTTATCTTTTTTCATACCAATCAAATTTATATTTTCTATTGAATTTGATAATTTATGATATAAATAGTCCAAATTATCAGCTAATTTAAATAACCAAGTTGGAATATGCTTTCTTTTTGTTACTTGTGCAGATTGCCCTCTTTTTAATTCAGGCCATCTTTCGTGCATAAACTCATAATATCTTGTTTGCCATTCTGATAGGCTCTTTTGATTTCCTAATATGCTTTTAGCAGATAATTTCCCATCTTGATTTATTGGACAAAATGCTAAATGCATATGAGGTGTTTTTTCATCCATATGAACCACAGCTGATATTATTTTATCTTCTCCTATTTCTGATTTCATAAACTCTGTTGCTCTTTCAAAATATTCTTTTTGTTCTTTATCACTTAATTTACTCATAAACTCTGGAGAAGCTGTTATTAATGTTTCAACCAATCTTATACTATCTTTTCTTGTTTTACATTCATATTTTTTTATTAATTCTTTTATTTTTCTACCATAAGTGTATTTGGGTGCTTGTATTATATGGTAGTTATCTTTTGATCTATTAATATCTATATCAGGATTACTTTTATAAGCTTCTTTTTTTCTCTCATTATGTCTTTCACAACCAGCAATCGCACCACCTTTATCTTTTTTAAATCTTAATATTGTATATGGCATATATCATTCTCCAACATAAATATTATAAGTAATATCAATGTTTCTATGTCCTAATCTCTTTGAAACAGCTTTTATATCACTTCCAGCTTCAATTAATCTTGTAGCATGTGTATCTCTAAAATCATGAAATCTACAAGGAATACCTAATTCATAATGAATTACTTTAAACGGATATTTTGAGCTATCTGTACCTTCATACACTCCATTATTTTTTATAAATACAAAATTAACCTCTGGTAAAGCAACATCTATTTCAGCATGTGCATTTATAATTTTAATTTCTTCTTTATTATTATATGGATTTATAACTGTCTTTTTATAATGTTTCATATATGTATCGACATAATTTTTTCTATGTATTTCTTGTTCATTTTTATATTCCTTTAGTGCATTTACAAGTGTATCTCCTATTGGAATTGTTCTATAACTAGTTTGTGTTTTACAAGTTCCAAAATACCATACTGTAGTTGAATTTCCACTTAGATGTCTTTGCTTTGTTGACCCTACTTGATTTTTCTTTAATATATTTTTATTTACAGTTATTGTTTTATTTTTAAAATCAATATCTTCCCAAGTTAGTGCAAATACCTCTGCAATTCTCATTCCAGTACAATATGCAGTTAAGAAAGCATAATAAACACAATGATTATTTTTAAATCTTTCTAATATCATGTTAATTTCCTCGTTAGTAAATATGTGTACTGGATCCTCTGGTGGAATATCGTATTTAGGTAGTTTTAGATTTTCTGTGGAATTAAATTTAATATACTCATTTTCTGTTGCATAATTAAAAGAACATTTTAATACTTTTCTTATGTTATTCAAAAAATTTTTACTATAGCCTTTTTCAACATATACCTTATTTAAAAAATCTTGTAATGTTTGTTTTGTTATTTGAGACAGTTTATAAAAGCCTAAATTAGGTTTTAAATGATTTTTTACTATATTGCTATATGCTTCTATAGTATGATATTTTAAATTGATTTTACAATGATTATCTAACCAATAATCTAAAAAATCGCTATAACTAATATCACTTACTGAAAAAGATTTTCCAGTATTTAAGTATTCATTATATGCTAGTATTCCCTCCCTCTCTGCTTCAGATTTTGTTCTAAAACCTGATTTATTTAAAAATTTCCTTTTACCATCAACACTTGCTATTTCGAATTTATATTGATAGAATTTTCCCCTTTTTTGAATTGTTACATTCGACATTTTTTATTTCTCCTTTCATTTTTCGAATGTAAACATATATTTTAATACAAAAATAAAAATGCTAACACGAATGTTAACATTTCTATTTTTTTATTTTCACTTTGTTTGCAAGTCTATAATTCTTTATTTTCAAGCATTTCGTAGATTTTATTTCAATTTATGAAAACACTTTGCAAACAAAATGCAAACAATTAGGTATGTTTTCATATTTATGTTGATTTTGCAAATCTCTGAAAGTATTGATTTTAAGCGTTTTTACCACAACAGTTTTTATACTTCTTCCCACTTCCACATGGGCACGGATCATTTCTTCCTACCTTTGGTCCTTCATTTCTTATAGTTTTATCTACATCTGTTCCTATTTTAGAACCTCCATCCACACTATGAATAGCTTCAAGAGCTGCTCCTGTAATTTTTACTGTTTCTTGTCTTTTAGTTTCTCCTTGTTGTCTGATATTCATTATAATCTTTGTTACATCTGATTTTATATCTGAAATCATTTCTTCAAACATGTCCATACCTTCGATTCTGTATTTTACAACAGGATCTTGTTGTCCATAAGCACGAAGGCCTATACCGTCTTTTAATTCGTCCATGCTATCAATATGATTCATCCATTTCTCGTCTACAACTTTTAGCATAACAATTCTTTCAAGTTCTCTCATATCATCTGATCCAACTTCTTCTTCTTTTTGTTGATATTTTTCATTTGCTTGTTTTATAAGTTCTTCAGATATTTTTTCTGGTTCTGTTGAATGCTCACTAATATATTTTGACATGTCTATTCCATAGTTATTTATAATTTCTTGATTTAATGCTTCTACATTTATTTTTACATTATGACCATCATTATTTTCTATATACATGTTTACTGTAGCTTCAGCAACTGCATTTATCATATCAACTATATTATCATGTAGATTTGCTCCATCAAGCACTTCTTTTCTTTGAGCATATATAATTTCTCTTTGTGCATTCATAACATCATCATATTTTAATACATTTTTACGGATTGTAAAGTTTCTTCCTTCAACTTTCTTTTGAGCATTTTCTACTGCTTTAGATATAATTCTTGATTCTATCGGCATATTCTCATCTGCACCAATCGAATTATATACTTTAGTTATAGTATCTCCTCCAAAGATTTTCATTAAATCATCATCTAATGCAATATAAAATTTGGATTCACCTACATCTCCTTGTCTTCCAGAACGTCCTCTTAATTGGTTATCAATTCTTCTTGATTCATGTCTTTCTGTTCCTATGATTTTCAATCCACCAGCTTGAATAACTTTTTCTTTTTCTTCTTTTATTTCTTCATCATATTTATTTACTAATTTTTTAAATTCTTCTCTAGCTTTTATTATTTCTTGGTCTTCTGTTTCATAATATGTGTTAGCTTCTTCGATTATTTCATGAGATACTTTATTTTTTCTCATTTCTTCTTTAGCTAGGAATTCACTATTTCCACCCAAAATAATATCGGTACCACGACCAGCCATATTTGTAGCAATTGTAACTGCTCCAAATTTACCTGCTTGTGCAACAATTTCTGCTTCTTTTTCATGATATTTTGCGTTTAATACTTCGTGTTTTATTCCTTCTTTTTGTAGTAATTTGCTTAGTTTTTCTGATTTTTCTATTGATACAGTTCCTACTAGTACTGGTTGACCTTTTTTATGGCTTTCTTTGATACTATTTACAATAGCATTAAATTTAGCTTTTTCGTTTTTATATATAACATCATTTTCATCTTTACGAACCATTGGTTTATTTGTTGGTATTTCAACTACATCTAAATTATATATCTCTTCAAATTCTGCTTCTTCTGTCATAGCTGTACCTGTCATACCAGATAATTTATCATACATTCTAAAATAGTTTTGGAATGTAATTGTAGCTAATGTTTTAGACTCATCTGCTATTTTTACATGCTCTTTTGCTTCAATTGCTTGATGTAATCCATTATTATATCTTCTACCATACATAATACGTCCAGTAAATTCATCAACAATTAAAACTTCACCATCTTTAACTATATAATCTATATCTTTTTTCATTACTCCATGAGCTCTTAATGCCTGATTTACATGATGTACTAAAGTAGAATTTTCTAAATCATTAAAGTTTTCTAATCCAAATGCTTCTTCTGCTTTCTTTATACCTTTTAATGTTAATGATGCAGATTTTGCTTTTAAATCTACTATGTAGTCATAATTTTCATTATCTTCCGCTTGGTCGAAATCTTTTACATCTTCTTCTACTATAACTTTTGGGGTAAGCCTTTTTACAAAATTATCTGCTTTTTTATATAAATCAGATGATTGATTTGCACGTCCTGAAATGATAAGCGGAGTTCTAGCTTCATCTATTAAAATACTATCAATTTCATCCACTATTGCATAGTGTAAACCTCTTTGTACTAATTGGTCTTTATAAATTACCATATTGTCTCTTAGATAATCGAATCCAAATTCATTATTAGTACCATAAGTTACATCTGCAGAATATGCTTGTTGTTTTTCTTTTGGTTCCATTCCTGCAATAACTAATCCTACAGATAAACCTAAGAACTTATAAAGTTTCCCCATCCATTCGCTATCTCTTTTTGCTAAATAATCATTAACTGTTATAACATGTACACCTTTTCCTTCAAGTGCATTTAAATATACTGGTAATGTAGCTACTAATGTTTTTCCCTCTCCTGTTTTCATTTCTGCAATTCTACCTTGATGTAAAATAATTCCACCTATTAATTGCACATCAAAATGTCTCATACCTAGTACTCTTTTTGAAGCTTCTCTAACAACAGCAAAAGCTTCTGGTAATATATCATCTAACGTTTTTCCTTCTTTTAATTGTTTTTTGAAATATTCTGTTTTTCCTCTTAATTCACTATCACTTAATTTTGAGATTTCTTCTTCTAATCCATTTATTTTATTTACTAATGGTCTCACTCTTTTAACTTCTTTTTCGCTATATGTTTTAAATAATCTCATTCTTAATCTGTCCTCCTAAGTTTATTTTTCTTTGTAACTATATCACTAAAATCCAATTTGCGCAATACTTTTAACTAGCTTTTAGAAAAAATTCATAATTTTATTTTTATTTATATATACTTTAATAAGGAATTTAAACAAGGAAGGTTTTTTATGTTTATTTATAATTTTAAAATTAATGGTAGTAAAATTTTTAAATATTTTTTTACTTTTATTACAATTTTAATAATATTTATTCTATTTCTGATTATTTTCAGACTATTTTCAGGTGCAAAAAATGAAAAAAATTCATCTAGCTGTATTCCTCCATCTGATATAAATGAAATTTCTGCAAAAAATTATACAAATATACTAAAAACTGTTCATGACAATATTGATTCTTACATAGGCACAAAAATAAACTTTACAGGTTACGTTTATAGAGTATTAGATTTAAATAATAATCAATTCATTTTGGCTAGAAATATGATTATTTCATCTGATTTTAAATTTGTAGTTGTAGGTTTTTTGTGTAATTTTGAAAATGCATCTAAATTTGCTAATAATACATGGGTAAATGTAACTGGAGAGATTCAAAAAGGAGATTATCATGGTGATATTCCTGTTCTAAAAGTACTTGATATTACAAGTACTGAAAAACCTACTGAAGAATATGTATACCCTCCTGATGACAGTTACATACCGACTAATGGGTTATTATAAAAAATATAGACATTGTTAGCAATTTTATAATGCTAATAATGTCTACATTCTATTTTATATTTGTTGTATATATTGATTATATTGATCTTCTAGATTTTGACTATTAAAGACGATTCCATCCTCATCAATTTCCCACTTTCCTTTATTTTCAGCTAAAAAAGTTATAATCTGGTTTTGAATATTAAATATATTTGACAATTCATTTACTGCATCTTCTATTTCTTTTTTATCATTTTCTATAGATGCTTCTTGAGATAAAGCTAGTTCCTTATATAAATCCACATAATAATCATCTAGGTTTTTACTATTAATATAAGACATTGCTTTTTCTTCTGTATATAATTGTAAGCCCTCTTCTTTATATTTTTCTACTTTTCCGTGTTATCTCTTGTAAATACTTTTTAGTTTCAATAAAATCTGGTCCATCTTCTTTATAATTTTCAGCTGTCAATACCTTTTCTATTTTTTCATCATTTAAAATGTTGGTTAAATCAATAGATGTATTTATAATATCACCCCAATATTCTTTTACAGCTTTTTCAACCACACCATAATCCCCTGTTGTTTTTATCTTTCTTATTTTTTCATCAATCTTTTCTAAATCAATATTTTCTTCTCTAGTTAAATTATCAAATGCCAAAATCTCTTCTCTTAATGTATCTTCTTGTTTTAAATCTTTTACCAATAATATTCCTATTCCTATAACGATTAGTACTATAATCATTAATATAATCCATTTAACAATTCTTTTCATAAATTCATCCTCTTTCTATTTTCTTATAAATCTTTTTTTCGTCTAAATTTTAAACCTTTTGGCGGATTGATTTTTATATTTCCTTTGGCTGCACTCACCAAAGCTGTAAGGCTCTTAGAAATAATCTCTTTATCCTGTTCATTTATATCTTTGTATCCTTTTAATATCGTCATTGAACTATTTAGCCAATTATCTTTCATTTCATGTAATGTGTCTACATCAGTTTTGTTTAATATTTCAAATAATATATCTATAAATTTTTCTCTTTGCTCAGGTTTTACTTCTTTTAGCCATTCTGTTATTGTTTTATCTATTACATCACTTGCATTTGTGGATTCTGTCCTTATGAATTTATCTCCTAAAACTTGCCATGAATATAAGTCATGTTGCATAATTCCTGTTTCTGTACTCTTTAATGTAATATATTTTTCTTCGTGATTTAACAATTTGCCTATTATTGAAGTCTGTGGTCTATATGTATGTATTTTATTTAGAATTTCTTTATACTCTATTGATTTTATGACATTTTCTTGAAAACCTGGTCCATCATTATTATATACATCAATAATTCTATTTTTGCATTTTGAATTACAAAAAGCTGCAGCATATACCGCTAAATTTCCACCTTTAGAATGTCCTCCGACAATTATCTGTCTTTTGGGATATTTTTCTGCTATTTTTTCTAAATATGTAACTGCTTCTATTTGAGATGGTACTAAATCCTGAAAACTCATATTAAAGTCTTCTTTCCACCCCACAATAGTGTTGTCCGTTCCTCTAAATGATACATATAATACATCATAAGGTAATAATATTGTTACAGCTGCGAATTGCTTTTCTTTCTCTTTATCAATATGATTTTCATAATTGGACATAATTAAATCTCCAAATCTTTTGCTTTCAGCTAATATTTTAAAGAAATCCTTGTCTTCCTTTTGCAAATATATATTTAAATCTTCCTTGTTTTTTAAGTTTATATATGCTTCTTTTAACTTTGTCCCTGTTTCTTTTATTAGACCATCTAAAGGGAAATATGACACTCGTGCTAATATTAAGTTATCAATTTCATTAAATTCTACATTTTTTATATTTATATCTCTCCAGTTCATATAATCAAAAATATTACTCATTTTTCTTTCCTCTTTTATTTATTTTTCATCTAATAAATATCATAACTTACTAAATTCGTCAACCATAATCATAATTATTTTTCGGATATAATTAATAAAAAATCCATTACACTTTTCAATTAAATGTAAAGGATTTTTTCATATATTAATCTAAATAGTTTTTAATTTCTTTAGCAAATATTATTCTAGAAATAATGTCTAATATTGCATAGATTAGTATTGCTATTCCCACTAATCTAAATGCTAAAGTTGTACTTACTAATATTACTATTCCTGCTATTATCATTACTAAAGAACATAATACTGTTGTAGTCCATAATTTTGATTTTACGTCTTTCCATACTAAAGTAGTTTGGAAATTTCTTATACCAGAAATTATAATCCACACACCTAGTAACGCTCTAAATATACTAGCAATTAAATCTGCACAAAATAAAGAGATAACTCCTAATATAGCTGATACTAAAGCAATGGTTAATAAATAATCTTCTTTATCTTCTGATGTAAAGTAATCAACTAATTTTAAAAAGCTCATTGTTAATAAGACTATACCTAATAAAATAGATATAACTGATTGCATTTCTGTTGGTTTGGCAACCAATAATATTCCTAATAATGCAAACAATGCTGATATTACTATATCTGTCCAATTTGTTCTTTTTAAAAATTTTTCAAACATTGTACCTCCCTCACTTTCTTTTGTATTATCTTTGCAAATAATATCACAAAATGTAAAAATTGTACATATTTTTTAAAAATTTTGTATTAACTTTATTCCAAAAGTTTTCAAATTATGGCTATTATAATGACTAAAAAACTTTTAACCCCATGTTTTTACATGGGGCTTTAAACTTATTCAAAAGTGATTATGCACTTTCATTTTCTTTTTTTGCAATTATTTCTTTTCCATCATAATATCCACAATTTTTACATACTCTATGTGGCATTACTGGTTCGTGACAGTGTGGACAACTTGTATATGTTGGTTGTTCTTTTTTCCAAGTTGATCTTTTTGAATGTGTTCTTGCTTTTGACCATCTTCTTTTTGGTTGTGCCATCTAAAATCCCTCCTCGCTTATAAGATATATGTATATATCTATATTATTTTTTTCATTATTAGTCACTATAAAATTATACAAGTATTTTTATTTTTTGTCAACAACTCATACAATATTTTTTATATAATTCTTTAATGTTTTTTTTCGTAAGAGTTTTTTCAATTCCATTTAAACTTACCTGTGTAAAAAAATCTGTAATTAACTCTTCTATTTTTTTATTTATTAACACTTTTTCTTTCTCTTTTTTCCAATATTCTAATTGATATTCTTTCTTCCATTTTTTGCCCTGATACACTATTCCTGCTGCTAATTTGTCACATAACATTTCCCCTACATATTGATAAGGTATTATAGGTGTTTGTTCTGGTGCTCTAACATCTACCCAATATTCTGCATGATGTCTATTTCTTCCTTTATGATGTAACCATGCTTCCGAATAACCTTTCTCCTCTTTTGCTGCACTTATAGGAGAACGTGTTCCTTCATAATACCTAACACTTTCCCAAAACTCTGTCGGAGAATATTTAGATAGGTCATGCACTAATCCTCTCCACGGCAAACCAATTTTACAACATAATTTAAATACTAACCATCTATGTCTATTTATTAATGCAAAATGTTTGAATATATTTTTTAATAAAATTTTTCTTTTCATTTTTTTCACCATTATGATTTTACTACATTTTTGCCCAAAAATCAACAATTTTCTACTTTGTTTATATGCACTTCTTCTTAATGATTTTCATATTTTTATAATATTGTAATACAATAGATTATAGGAGGTATTTTATGTGTGGCTTTGTAGGTTTTGTAAATTTAAAAGAAAAATTAAATACTAATTCAAAAATAATTTTAGAAAAGATGAATAATACATTATTTAGAAGAGGTCCTGATGAAGATGGTTATTATATTTCTGATAATGCTTGTCTAGCACACAAAAGATTAATCGTGGTCGATCCCGATGGAGGGAAACAGCCAATGATAGAACATTATTCATTTGGAGATTATATTATTTGTTATAATGGGCAAATTTATAATACAGATGAAATAAAAAATATATTACATTCTAATAACTTTAAAATTACTACTCATAGTGATACTGAACTTTTGTTAAAAGCTTATATTCATTGGGGAAAAGATGTTGTTCAACACTTAAATGGTATCTTTGCTTTTGCTGTTTGGAATACTTCTACAAAAGAATTATTTATTGCTAGAGATCACTTTGGAGTAAAACCACTTTTTTATACTGTAACCAATAATACATTAGTATTTGGTTCTGAAATAAAAGCGCTTTTTGAATATCCCAGTATTGAAAAAATATTAGATTCTCAAGGAATATCAGAACTTTTAGGAATTCGGTCCTAGTCATACTCCTGGAACTACTATCTTTAAAAATATCTATGAATTAAAACCTGCTCATTTTGCAATATATAATGAATATGGCTTAAAAATTCAAAGATATTGGAAACTCATTTCTGAAGAACATAAAGATAATCTTACTCAAACATGCGAAAAAATAAGATTTTTATTAAATGATTCAATTACACATCAGCTTGTTTCTGATGTTCCATTATGTACATTTTTATCTGGCGGATTAGATTCCAGTATTATAACTAAATACGCTTCTGATTATTATAAAAATTCAAAATTGCCTTTATTAGACACTTATTCTATAGATTATGTTGATAATGATAAAAATTTTGTTAAAAGTGATTTCCAGCCAAACTCAGACAAATACTATATTGATTTAATGTGTAAATCCTGTCACGTAAATCATCATAATATTATAATTGATACTCCTGAACTCGCTTCCTATCTGTATGATAGTATGATTGCAAGAGATATGCCTGGGATGGCTGATATTGACTCTTCTTTATTACTATTTTGTAAGCACGTAAAAAAAGAAAAAACTGTGGCTTTAACAGGTGAATGTGCTGATGAAATTTTTGGCGGTTATCCTTGGTTTTTTAGAGAAGATGCTTTACATAGTGGAACCTTCCCTTGGTCTATTGCAATAGATGAACGACAATCGCTTTTAAATTCTGAATTAAGTACAAAAATTAATTTAAAAGAATATATTGATTTTAGATATAATGAGAGTTTAGCAGAAGTTGATTTATTAGATTCTGATTCTCCTGAAACTATCGAGAAAAGGAAAATATCTTACTTGACATTAAACTGGTTTATGCAGACATTATTAGACCGTTCTGATAGAATGGCTATGTATAATGGTGTTGAACTTAGAGTTCCTTTTTGTGATTATAGGTTGGCTCAATATGTATGGAATATCCCTTGGGAAATGAAAGCTTTGAATGGTCGTGAAAAAGGCTTGTTGCGTTATATCTGCAAAGATTTTCTTCCTTCTGAAATTGTGGATAGAAAAAAATCTCCATATCCCAAAACTCATAATCCAACTTATTTATCTAAAGTAAAAAATATGTTAGAAAATATTATGGACAATATTAACGCTCCTATTAATCAGTTGCTAAACAGACAATATATTTTAGAGATTTTAAATACTAATGGTTCTAATTTTTCTAGGCCATGGTTTGGGCAACTTATGACAGGTCCGCAACTTATGGCATATTTGTGCCAGGTTAATATGTGGCTTGAGAAATATCAGCCTAAAATTGAATTATAGAATTTTACTCCATGAATAAAATAATAGTAGTTATTAATAAGCACTCATTGAATGTCAAAATAAAAAGAAGTTTTATAAAACGTAAAACTTCTTTTATTTTTTATGTGTTAATTTCTAGTAACATATCTACCGACACAGTCGTAAGATTACATTTATCAAAAAATTCCAACTCTCACTGAGCTGGAATTTTTTGTTTGAGAGTTTCAAATTAGATATTTTCAATAAAAAACTTTAAAATGGAGTCCTAATCCACACTTCTGTCGTTCCATTTATACATAGGCACCCCTCTTGAGAAATTGTATTTATATTTTAATGAGATAAAAATGATCCTCTTGCTATAATAATATAAATTTCATTTTATTTTTTTAATTTATTAATAACTTCATTTGCAAATTTTCTTGCTTCCACATTTATTAAATATTCTCTAATAAATAGTTCCACCTTCTCTTTTATAATTTTCAAATGTTTCTATACATTCTTTTCTATTAATTTCTGTTAATTTAATTAAGTTAGTATTGTTTCCTTTTAAATATTCATAAATCATATCATCTCTAAATCCTATTTTTCCAGCATCTTTTTTGGTGCAACCATAATATACTTGTTTTATATTTGCCCAAACAATTGCAGATAAACACATTGGACATGGTTCACATGAAGTATATAAAATATATTCTGATAAATCATATTTTCCTAATATTTTGCATGCATTTCTTATTGCTACAATTTCTGCATGTGCTGTTGGGTCTTTTTCTCTCAATACCTTATTATTTCCATTAGCAATTATATTTCCATCTTTATCTACTATAACTGCTCCAAATGGGCCACCTTCTTTTCTATTAATTCCTTCTTCTGCATTCTTTTTAGCTATTTCCATAAATTTATTCATTGTTATCTTCCTTGCATAATATATTTAGGCTTTTAAATTGGAATTGCCCATAAACCATTTATTTTAGTTTGTATGTTTGCACTTTAAAACAAACACAGATGAGCTTTTTTAACTCATCCATGTCTCTGCTTTTTTTAGTTTTAATCTGCTGCTGTTTCAATTAGAATCGCAGCTGTCGGAGGAAATGTTAACTTATAATCTTCCGGTAAAATCTCTTTCTTTTTATGGTTTACTTCTAAGAAAATTTTCGTAGCATTACTATGTTTTCCCGAAAAAAGGCCCATTTTTCTAAGTCGGTCCATTAATTCTAATTGAGTAATGTCAGACTGAATATTTATAAATCTTTCTTTTTCATTTACTTTTAATTTTACAGTTACCATTTTTTCTTTTCTTTCTGTTGATTTCATAGTGCTCTCCTTTTTTACTGTGTTTAGTTAATAGATTTCTTGAATTTTCCTCCTACTCTAAATAACTATTTATTAATAAACTACTATAAATAGAATAGCATATTATTTACATAAAATCAAGGTGTTGCTTCAAATTTACTTCATTTTCTCCTTTATTCTTACCAAAGTATTTAATGCATCTATTGGAGTCAACTCATTTAAATTTACTTTATCTATTTCATGTGCTATCTCTGCCAATTTATAATTATACATATCAAATTGACCTTCCACTTGCTTTTTATCTTTCTTTTCTTCTTTTTTTCCCGTTAATATATTTTTTCTTTCTAAAGATTTTAAAACTTTATTTGCTTTTTCTGTAACTACTTTTGGAACTCCAGCAAGTCTTGCAACATGAATACCATAACTTTCATCTGTTCCACCTTCTACTATTTTTCTTAAAAAGATTATATCTTCTCCTTTTTCTTTGACTGCTATAGAATAATTTTTAACTCCTTCTATTTTTTCCTCTAATTCAGTTAGTTCATGATAATGAGTAGCAAATAATGTTTTAGCTCCACATTTTTCTTTATCTGCTATATATTCTGCTACTGCATATGCAATAGATAATCCGTCATAAGTTGATGTTCCTCTTCCAATTTCATCTAATATGACTAAACTGTTTTCTGTAGCTTCTTTTAAAATTGTAGCCACTTCCATCATTTCTACCATAAAAGTACTTTGTCCCATACTTAGGTCATCAGAAGCTCCTACTCTAGTAAATATTTTATCAACTACACCAATTTTAGCTTCTTGTGCTGGTACAAAACTTCCTACTTGAGCCATTAATGTGATTAATGCTACTTGTCTCATATATGTTGACTTTCCAGCCATATTAGGTCCAGTAATTATTGATAATCTATTTTCATTTTTATCCAGATATGTATCATTTTCTACAAATTCACCTGTTCCTAACATTTTTTCTATAACCGGATGTCTTCCCAATTTAATATCTATAACACCATCATTGTTAACTTCTGGCATGCAATAATTCATGTCTTCAGCTACTTGCGCAAATGAAGTTAATACATCTAATGTTGCTACTATTGTTGCAGTTTTTTGTAATCTTGTAATATTTTTTGATATTTCTTCTCTTATTTTTGTAAAAATATTATATTCTAATACTACTACTTTTTCTTCTGCCCCTAATATTTGATTTTCTAAATTTTTTAATTCCTCAGTTATATATCTCTCTGCATTTGTTAATGTTTGTTTTCTTATATATCTTTCTGGAACTTGGTCTAAATTCGATTTTGTTACTTCTAAAAAATATCCAAAAACTTTATTAAAACCTACTTTTAAGTTTTTAATTCCAGTTTTTTCTTTTTCCTCAGCTTCTAATTTTATAATCCAGTTTTTTCCTTCTGTAGTTGCTGTTTTTAATTTATCAACTTCTTCGTCATATCCCAATTTGATTATTCCACCATCTTTTACACTCATTGGAGGATCATTAACAATGGCTTTTTCTATCAACTCATAAATGTCACTAAGTTCATCCATATTGTTATATAATTCTTTTAACATTTCTGAGTGACAATCTTCTAGAACACTTTTCAATTCTGGTAATCTTGATAAAGAATTTTTTAATGTAACCATATCTCTAGCATTGGCATTGCCATAAGCCATTTTCCCTGCAAGTCTTTCTATATCATATACTTTTTTTAAATTTTCAATAACATCTCCTCTAAGCATAACTTGTTCTTTTAATTCTTTGACACTATTTAGTCTTTTATTTATTTCTGTTGTATCTATTAATGGGTCATTAAGCCATCTTCTTAAATGTCTTCCTCCCATTGATGTTGAAGTTTTATCTAATACCCATAACAATGTTCCTTTTTTAGACTTATCTCTCATTTTTTCTGTAATCTCTAAGTTTCTTCTTGCATTTATATCTAATGACATATATTTGGATATCTGATAAATTGTTATTTTATTAATATGATCTAAACTAGTCATTTGTGTTTGTTCTATATATTCTATTAGTGCATTTATACTCGCTATTGCAAATTTTCTATCGTCTATGTCTTTAATTGGTTTTTGATTTATATCCATTAAACTAAATCTTAATTTTATTATCTCTGAATTGTCGCTAAAAAATTTGTCTTGAAATCTTGTAATATAGCAATTAAAACGTTCTTTTATTTTACTCATTTCCTCAGTACAATCTGCGATATTAGAATTAATAACTAATTCTGATGGCATATATCTAGCTATTTCGTCTAATAATTCAGGAAAATTGTTATGATCTTTTATTTCTGCTGAATAAAATTCTCCTGTTGAAATATCACAAACACTAACTCCAAAATATATCCCTGATTTGAATATAGACATAATATAGTTGTTTTTTCTTTCTTCCAGCATATTACTTTCAACTACTGTACCCGGTGTTACAACTTTTATTACTCCTCTTTTTACTATTCCTTTTGTCGTCTTAGGGTCTTCTAGCTGTTCACAAATTGCAACTTTATATCCTTTGGCAATTAACTTTGATATATACATTTCTGCAGCATGATGTGGCACTCCAGCCATTGGTGCTCTTTCTGCCTGTCCACAATCTTTACCTGTTAAAGTTATTTCCAATTCTCTAGATGCTGTTATTGCATCATCAAAAAACATTTCATAAAAATCGCCTAGTCTATAGAATAATATACAATCTTTATATTGCTCTTTTGTTTCTAAATATCTTTGCATCATAGGTGAAAACTCTTTATTTTCAGCCATTTACTTAATTCCTTTCTTACTTCATAATTTAATTTGTCTAAAATTATTAAATATATTACATTATTTTTTTGCCCTTTAAATACCATAAATGTTCAGAAGTTATCTCAATTTCTACTATTTCTCCAATCATGTCTTTAGTCCCCTCAAAAACAACTACTTTATTGCTTTGAGTTCTTCCTGTAAGCATGTTTTCATTATTTTTACTTGTTCCTTCTACTAATATTTTTTGAACAGTTCCTACATATTTTTTATTATTTTGTGCTATTTGAGATTCTACTAATTCTTTTAATTTATTGAATCTTTCATGCTTCACATCTTCTGGTATTTGATTTTGCATTCTATCACCTGGTGTTCCCACTCTTCTTGAATAAATAAACATATATACTTGTTCAAAATTCACTTTTCTTACTACATCTAATGTATCTTCAAACTCTTCATCACTTTCACCAGGAAATCCAACTATTATATCAGTTGACAATGTTAAATTTGGTATCTTATTTTTCATTTTTTCCACTAAATCTAAATACTGTTCTTTCGTATATTTTCTGTTCATTTCTTTTAATACTTTACTATTACCAGATTGTAATGGTAAATGAATTAATTTAGCCACTTTTTCGCAATCTGCAATTGCATCTATAACATCATCTGTAAAATCTTTAGGATGTGGTGATACAAATCTAATTATTTCTATTCCATCTATCTTATTTACTGCTCTTAAAAGAGTTGCAAAAGAATTCACACCTTCATACTCTTCAAAATCTATTCCTTTTTCTTTTTCTACTCTTAAATATGAATTTACGTTTTGCCCTAATAGAGTAATTTCTTTATATCCATTTCTCGCTAATTCTTTTATTTCGTTTATTATATCTCTTGGTTGCCTACTTCTTTCTCTCCCTCTAACATAAGGTACAATACAATATGTGCAAAAATTATTACATCCATTCATAATAGTTACTGATGCCTTTATTTTACTGTCTCTTTTTATTGGTAATCCTTCAAAAATTTCTCCATCTATATCTAATATATCTTTTTGCTTCTTCTTTTCTATCAATGCTTTATATAAATCTTCTGGAAATTTATGTAATGTATGTGTTCCGAATAATATATCCACAAAAGGATAAGATTCTTTAATTTTATCTGTTATATGTTTTTCTTGCATCATACAGCCACCAATTGCTATTATTATCCCTTTATCTTCTTTGATTTTTTTCAATTCTCCTAATTTACCAAATAATCTATCTTCTGCATTTTCTCTAACACAACAAGTATTAAATAAATTTAAATCTGCTTCTTTAAAGTTTTCTGTTTTTGTATATCCCATTTCTTCTAACATTCCACAGATTTTTTCAGAGTCGTTTTCATTTAACTGACATCCCATTGTTAATATATTATATTTTAATTGTTTTTTTTCATTTATTTCTTTTACTTTTTTTATATATTCTTTTTGCTTTTCTATTTCATTTTTTGTAGTCACTTTAATCCCTCCATTACTTGCATATTTTATTATACTTTTACTTTTTTTGCAAGAAATTTACATTAGTTATCTTAAATTTTACAATAAAAAATTATATTTTTTCTAATTGCATACAGTACTATTCTTATGTTATAATATTTTTGATATAAGGAGGCTATATATAAATGAATGATTTCGATTCTTTATTAAAAAGTACAAAACCAAAAAGAAAAGGAGCAAATACTGCTATTTCAGTCTACAGAGAGACACGTCAAACTAATAAGTTTATGTCTTTGGAAAATCTTCAATTATTAAATATTAATAAACTTCAAGAACGAAACACTAGAAAAAAAATTAATTTCAATTTATTATCTTTATGGGGAATGTTAGATATGAAAAATTTTATAGATGCTTTAAATGGTAATACTATTAATCCATATTTGCTAAATTCTAGACAACAAATTCCAATAAAAGATTTAGATAATTATACTTATCTTTCAGATAATCAAAGAATTTTAAATTTAATTGATATAAAATATTTAAAAACATTTATATTAGAAAATGTTACTTTTAATAATGTTTATTTGACAACTTCTGAAATCTTAGATGCTAATAATATATTTAGGCCGTATGTAACCCTTTTGACTTTAGATGACAATAACCAATTTGTTGAATTTGGATATGGCTATGATACAAACAATAATGGAAAAGTAGAATTGTTTATTTCTTCTTTTAATTATGTAATTTTATTGAATAATAAAGGTATTTTAGAATCTCCTTTATCTGGAAAATCAGTAAAACTAAAAGTTGAAAATATTTTAACTTCTGAAGAAGTTTCCAAATTGTCTAATGATTAATGTTTATAATAGATACTAAAAAATCCAATTTGCATTTAAACAAATTGGATTTTTCTTACGAATGAAATAATTTTATTCTAAATCCGGCCCTTCTCCGAAGCAGAATCCTTTACTATTATATTGGGTATATTTACTATTATTACCGCTGTCGTCTAACAATGAATCTCTATACGGATTAACATCTTTGATAAGACTTATGTTGGCATGTTCCCAACTATAAATTAATTCTTTATTAATGTGAACCTTCTGAACATCAACTGTTTCATTCTGTAATGCTCCCTGTTTTCCTTGTTCTATAAGAACAAGTTCATCATCAAAAACTTGATCAACTTTTCCTATTTTATAAATAGGTTGGCTCATTCCCATTAATTCAACTTTAATTACTGCTCCTTTTTTTACTCTTAATTTCATTCTTTTTTCCTCCTGTATTTACTGATGTTGCTATAACCACGAAAGTACTCACTTTCGTCACTCTACATTAAGCTATGCTTAATATATATTATTATACAATATTATCGTTCTCACGTCAATTTATGTAAATAAGAAATTGCAGAACAAATAAGAAAAATTGAAAATTTTTCTTTAATTTGTTATCGCCCGATTTGAGTTTTCGACTAAAAAGAGAAAATCTCAAAGGGCTAGCGATCGTAGCTTTTTATATAATAGGAAAGTGAGACTTTCCTATTATATAAAAATAAAAGCAGATTTCTCTACTTTTATTGTAATCCATATTTTTTCTTGAATTGTTCTGCTCTACCACCAACTGTTTCTTGTCTTAAATTTCCTGTCCAGAATGGATGACATTTAGAACAAACATCTACTTTAATATCTTTTTTTGTTGAACCAACATTTAATACATTGCCACAAGCACATGTTATTGTTGTTTGGTTATAATTTGGATGTATTCCTTCTTTCATTTTTAGTTCACCTCTTTCTTGATTGAAATAATCTGACTGTTTATCATGATAACATATATTTTACTTTTTTTCAAGTCTTATTTATTTATTTTTTTCGTTATTTTGCTCATACATATACTCTGCTGAATATAGCATTTCTTTATTTATCGAAAGTTTGTGTACTAATTTGCTCATAACATTAAAAACACAAGCTACTATTAAAATAAGCATTCCAATTTTTTTCCAATATTTAGCAAGCATATTTGATTCTCCTTTACATTTTCTACATATTTAATTATATATTTTTTAAATGTACTTGTCAATGAAATAAAATAATTTTTTTTGGTTACAATAAATATGGTGATTTTAATGAATAAAAAATTAATTATCTTTTTTGTTTTTGTCCTACTTGCTATTGGTATTGGATTTTTTATTTTTATAAAAAATAAAAATTTTTCTAATAATGTAAATGATTATCAAGCTGATAAAACTTCTACAGCTGAAAATTCTACTTCAAAGCAAAATGACACTGCAGAATCAAATCAAACTACACCTAATAATGCTGAATCTAATAATGCCCAAAATAATAATGATGATAATGATACAAATAAAGTAAATAATAATTCCTCTTCTACTACTCCTCCACCTCAAAGTACGCCTCAGCAACCTATAGAATCTACTCTTTCTACATTTTCTACCAAAATATATTCTTCAGATTCTAATCGAACTAAAAATATGGAGTTAACTGCATCTGCACTCAATGGTACTACCGTAAAAAATGGTGAAACCTTTTCTTTTTGTAAAACTGTTGGTCCTGCAAGTAGCTCTAAAGGATACTTAAAAGCTGATATATATGATAATAATGGTAACAAGAAAAAAGGTTATGGTGGTGGAAATTGCCAAATAAGTAGTACATTATATAATGCTGCATTAGCTGTTCAAGGTATTACTATAGTTGAAAGACATCCTCATAGTAACAAAGTCCCTTATGTAAAAAAAGATATGGATGCAGCTGTTGCTTATGGTAGTTATGATTTAAAATTTACTAATAATACTGGTAATGATATAAAAATTCTCTCTTCAGTTGGCTCTGGATTAGTAAATATTTCTATAAATTCTATTAAATATTAATACCAATAATTTTTAGTTTTTATTATCTGTTCTATCATAATTTATATTTTTCAAAATATCATTTAAAAGGTGATATTTTGAAAAAGTCAAAAATTTTTTTAATTAATGGACTATTTTTAACTATAACAACATTAATTTTACGTAGTGTTAGTTTGATTTTTAATATATATATTGCAAATAAAGTTGGTACAGAAGCTATTGGTATTTTTAGCTTACTTATGTCTGTTTATTTATTTGCTATAACCGTTACTAGCTCTGGAATTGGAATTGCATGCACATATCTAGTTTCTGAAGAATTTGCGAAAAAGGATTATTCGTCAGGTATTAAGGCTGTAAAAATTTGTTTAATACTTTCTATTTTTGTAGGTATTTTTACATCAATATTACTTAGCATAGCAGCCCCTATCATCTCTAGAACTTTCTTAAAAAATGCTGTTTCTTGTATACCAATATACTGTATTTCTCTAGGATTACCTTTAATATCTGTATCTTCTGTTATTAATGGTTATTTTTCTGCTGTTAGAAAACCTTACAAAAGTGCTATTTCACAAATTTTAGAAACTTTGGCAAAAATTTTTGCAAGCATTTTCTTACTTACATTTCTTGCACCAATAGATATCGAAATTATTTGCCTTTGCTTGTTGTTAGCTGATGTAATCTCTGAAATATTCTCTTTTACTTTAAATATAGTTTTTTATTTAATTGACATAAGAAAATATTCAAATAAAAGACACATTTCCAATAATGTAAAACAGAAAATATTTAATATTGCTGTTCCTATTTCTATTACATCTTGTATTCGCTCTGGACTTTCTACCTTAAAACAATTTCTTATTCCTGCTAGACTGAGTCTGTCTGGTATGTCCTATTCACTGGCAGTTACAAATTATGGTCTCATCGGAGGAATGGTAATGCCAATTATTATGTTTGCATCAGTTTTCATCTATTCTTTTAGTAATTTACTAATTCCAGAATTCTGTAGATTATTTACTTGTAAATATTTTAATAGATTAAAGCATATTTGTAATATAATTTTTGAATTGACTGCAATTTTTTCGCTTGGTATTACAGCTATATTCTTTATATTTGCAAATGATATAAGTTTTTTAGTATATAAATCAATTGAATCTGGTAAATGGCTAAAAATCTTATCTCCTCTTATATTTTTTATTTATTTAGATAACATTATTGATAATATGTTAAAAGGTATTAATGCTCAAGTAAGCGTAATGATTTGTAATATTATTGATTTGGCTGTTACCATTTCAATTATATTTTTTATTGTACCAATTTGGGGGCTAAATGGATACATTTTTAGTATTTTTGTTAGTGAATTTTTAAATTTTGCAATTAGCAGTTTTCAATTGAGGAAAAAACTTCATTTTTCTTTCAATTTTCAAACATATATTATTAGGCCTTTAATTGCTTGTATTGCCTCTTATTTTATATTAATTATTTTTAGAAATTTTTTTGAAAATAGTTTATTACAAATTACAATATTTTCATTGTTATATTTTTTAATAACGCTTTTTCTATATAAGTTTAAGCAACAAAATTTTTAAAGCAAATTTCTGCGCAATATAAAAATGTTACACCATAATATATATTTATGATGTAACATTTTTATATTTATTTTTTTATTCTTCAACACCTGTTGCTATCACTGTTACTATTACTTTATCTTCTAACGTATTGTCTGTAGTTGTGCCAAATACAACATTTGCTTCTGGACTAATTAAATCATTTATTTTTGCAATACCATCACTAATTTCACTTAATGCTAAATCTGAATTTCCTCTAACATTAAAAATAACTCCTTTAGCATTGTTAATTTTATTTTCTGTTAATGGATTACTTATAGCTTGCTCTACTGCATCTATAATTCTAAGTTCTCCTGATGATTCTCCTATCCCCATATATGCCATTCCTTTATATTTTAACATAGTAGATATATCCGCAAAATCCACATTTACATCACCTACAGATGTAATTAAATCTGTTATGCTTTTTATTCCTTGTTCTAATACATTATCTGCCATTTTAAAAGCATTTATTATACTCATTTTTTGATTTCCTGCTATTTTTAATAATTTATCGTTTGATATTAATATCAAACTATTAACATGTTGTTTTAGCTTTTCTATACCATTTTTAGCTCTACTGGCTCTCATTTTTCCTTCAAACAAAAATGGCTTTGTTACTATTGCTATTGTTTGTATTCCCATTTCTTGTGCTACTTCTGCAACTACTGGAATGGCTCCTGTACCAGTTCCACCTCCCATTCCGGCAGTTAAAAATAGTAAACTAGTTCCTTGTAGCAATTGCTTGATTTCTTCTTTGCTTTCTATTGCTGCTTTTTCTCCCATAGCAGGATTAGCTCCAGCTCCTAGACCTTTTGTTGTTTCTTTTCCAATTTGTAAAACATTGTCCATTTTTGTTTTATTTAACATTGCTAGTTCTGTATTGATAAAATAAAATTCTACATCTTTTACACTATCGGCAATCATTTGTCTAACAGCATTATTTCCTCCTCCGCCGATTCCTATAACTTTTATTTTGGGAGTTATATTTTTCTGTTCTCCATATATCTTTCCTATATTGTTTCCGTTTTTACTCTCAATCTGTATCATTTCTTATATCCTTTCCTATTAATGATTAACTTTTGTTTAGCTGACTTGTATTATACATTTTCTTTAAAATTTTTTCAATATTAAATATTAATTTTATTTTAAATTAATGTCAAGATGTTATAATTCACAACTTATTTTAAATCATTATCTAGTAATTTAATAAATATTCTGCATGTTTCTTTATCATTTTTAAAATAAAAATCACACAATCATCTATTGATTCTTCAATTTGTTTTTGACTATATAATTTATAATCTTTATTTATTCCATCTGGTATAATTTTTACTTTATCATTATATCTATCCATAACATATTTTATCGACAATTTTACTTCTCTCTCATCTAATTCAATAAAATCTATATCTTTTAATTTTTCTAATATCTCCTCTGTATAATTTAATTTATCCATTAAATGATTTTTATAAGCATATTCGGAAAATATAACTAAATCTCTAGTTTTTATTTGTCTTGCTTCCTCATTATTGCATAAAATTTTTTCTCCATCATTTAACACTAGTCCAACTCTATTTTTTTCTTCATCAAATACTCCTCTTTCTTCATAAGTTTTTGAATTCCAATAATAGTCAGCTAGCAGATGTGTATAATATCCAAGCATCAATGGATTTGAAAACTTTTCTTTATATTTTTCTGCAAATTTTCTTAAATTGTATCTTTTTTCTAGATGTTCTAAAACTAATACATTTACTTCAAAATGTGTCTTCTTATGTGGTATTTTATGAGTTAAATCTTTTATTACATATCCGTTTGGTATATCTGGTAATATATTTCCAAATTCAAATAAATTCTCATCTATATTAACATTTTTTGCTATTTTTTTTGCTGTAGCCAAATGTATTGCCCATGTTGGCATTATTTTCCCTCCATTCTTTTCACTAACGTCTAACTTATTATATTTTATAATTCTATTTTTTTCAACCTTTATTTTAAAGTAAATATGTGATATCTATATAAAAACTTGCATATATTGGTATCAATTGGAGGTATTTCTATGAAAAAATTTATAATAAAACTTTCTCTTTCATTATTTTCAACATTGCTTATTGTTCAAACTCTTCTTTTTACTACTATAAAAACATATGGTAATTTTGAATCATATATATGGCAAAATTCTGACACGTCTACAGAAGTTAATACAAATACAATTACAGATAATAGTAATCATTTAAACCTTGAATCTGCATCTGCTATTTTAATAGAACAATCTACTGGACAGATTTTATATGCTCACAATATACATGAACAATTACGTCCAGCTTCAGTAACTAAAGTAATGAGTATTTTATTAATAATGGAAGCTATAGATTCTGGAAAAATTTCTTTAGCTGATAATGTACCATGTAGTCCACATGCTGCTTCTATGGGAGGCTCACAAATTTGGCTAGATACTAAAGAAACATTAACTGTAGATGATATGCTTAAAGCAATATGTGTTAATTCTGCAAATGATTGTGTTGTTGCTATGGCTGAATTCATTGCTGGTACTGAAGAAGGTTTTGTACAAATGATGAATGATAAAGCTAGTCAATTAGGTATGAGTGATACTACTTTTAAAAATTGCCATGGATTAGATGAAGATGGTCATGTTTCTTCTAGTTATGATATTTCATTAATGTCTAGAGAATTATTAAGTAAGCATCCTGATATTACTAAATATACAAGTATTTGGATGGATACACTTAGAGACGGAAAAACTCAACTTTCTAATACTAATAAATTAATTAAAAATTACAATGGTGCTACAGGTTTAAAAACAGGTTCTACATCTTTAGCTTTATATAATTTATCTGCTAGTGCTACTAGAAATGATTTGTCTTTAATTGCAGTTGTTATGAAAGCTCCTAACACTAAAACTCGATTTGCTGAAGCCCAAAAACTATTAGATTATGGTTTTAGTAATTTTTCTTATAAAAGCTTAGGAAAATCAGGTGATTGTATACAAAATATTAACATTTCTAAAGGAACTCCAGATTCATTACCTATAATATTAGAAAATGATGCTGGTATTTTATTATCCAAAGAAAACGAAAAAAATATTGAACAATCAATTAGTATTAATGAAAATATCTCTGCTCCAATTTCCAAAGGGCAAAAAGTTGGAGAAATTACTTATAGTTTAGATGGTGATACTTTATTGACCGTAAATCTAATTTCACAAATTTCCATAGACAAAATTAATATTCTTTCTATGACACAAAACATATATTCTAAATGGTTTGATTTATTACGAACTTAAGGATAGGAGTTTATGTATGAAAATTATATTTTTTTCAAAAAAAACAGCAATTCTTACAATATTGATAATATTCTTGCTAGGTATAATATTTTTATTTTTAATATTACAATATTCCTATAACCCTCATATAGAAGTTTCTAGTTACTCTTCTAATTTTTTAAATAAAGTGTCTAGTCTTACAAATCAACAAGAAAAAGTTGCTTATTTAACCTTTGATGATGGACCAACTATAAAATCTACTCCAAAAATTCTGGATATTCTTGCAGAAGAAAATATTAAAGCTACATTTTTTGTTATAGGCAAATATGTACAACATCATCCTGATATTGTAAAACGTGCTTATGATGATGGACATTATATTGCTAATCACGGATATGACCATAAAAATCAAAATTTATACTCTAGTAATGAAAGCTTTATAAATGAAATCAAACATACAGATGAAGAAATTGGTAAAGCTGTTGGTGTTGAAAATTACTCTTCTCATGTTTTTCGTTTTCCAAATGGCTTTTTTTCTCCAAATTATAAGTCAAATAAAAAAAATTGTGTAAAATTACTCGAATCTATGGATTATACTTATATTGATTGGAATTGCTTAAATAGAGATTCTGAAAGAAAATATTCAAATCAACAATTATTAAATAATCTTAAAAAAACTTCTAAAAATAAGGGAACTCTTGTTGTTTTAATGCATGACACTTGTGATGTTAATTCTAGTTATATGGTATTAAAAGAATCTATCAATTTTTTACGTGAACAAGGTTATTCTTTTAAAAATTTCTACGACTTACAATAATTGTTTGCTTTTATAGATTGTAGCTATTTATATAATAGGAAAGTATCACTTTCTTATTATATAAATAAAAAGACAATATACTAGAAAATATCTTGTCTAGTATATTATCTTTTTATTTTATTGCCATTCACATGTTGCTGGTGGTTTACTTGTAACATCATAAATAATAAATTCTATTTTATCACCAAATTGTTCCGTTATTTCTTTTACTATTTTATCAATCATTTCTTTTGATGCTTCTGTTCCTATCTCAGCTGGTCTACCTGTCATAAAATCATTTGTTACAAAAGTTCTGATAGCTACAGAATATTTTTTATTAATACCAACTGGAATTAATACTGCAAATGTTTGATTTGCTTTACTTTTTTCTAAATTAGTTGTAACAATATAATCAAGCTCTCTTAAAAGGTCTACACATTCATCACAAATTTTCATATCCCAACATTTAATTGGTTCAGTTATATTTTGAGTATTTAATATATATCCTACTCTATTTATAGATGAAATTGTGTCTGTAATTTGCTTAGCTTTTGATGTAACCATCTTCCAATTCAAGTCGGTTTCATCTCCTGCCATTAAACATAAATTTCTATAACTTCGTGCATCTCCTTGCACGCCTACTGATTTTAGAGGAAGTATGAATCCTTGTTGATTTTCTTGTTCTAATATATTTTTTAATTTTTCGTTATCCTCTTCTTGTATTTCTGCTTCTTGAGATTTATCATGGCAAAGTAATCTTATTGCTAGTCCTGGTCCTGGAAATGGTTGACGTTCTGCTATTTCTTCTTCTAATCCTAACATTCTTGCTACTTTTCTAACTTCATCTTTATGCCAATCACTATTTGTTTCTATTATTAACCCTTTTGCTCTAGCATCTCTAACCGCTTTAACATCATTATGATGTGTTTTTATTTTATGTGCAAATCCACTTATATCTGGATTTCCACTCTCAATTAAATCTGGTCTTAATGTTCCTTGAGCTATAAATGTAGTTTCTGGGTCAAGGCCTAATCTATCTATTACTTTTGCTGTTATTTTTAAGAATATATCTCCAATGATCGCTCTTTTTTCTTCTGGGTCTGTTGTATCTACTAATGGTCCTAAAACTTTTCCATCAACTTCTACTTTTGTATTGAAGAATTCTTCTTTAGCATTTTCTCTTATTAAATTTTTTAATCCTAATCTTTTTAGATTTTCACAAATTAAATCGCTTTCATTTTTTCTCATAAATCCTGAATCCACATGTATCGCATAAATTTGTTCTGGTTTTAATGCTTTTAATAACAATGCTGCTGTAACTGCTGAATCTACTCCACCACTTACTAATACTATTACTTTCTTATCTTGAACTTTTTCTTTTATCATTTTTACAGATGTTTCTATTCTATCATCTAACGCATATACTTCTTTATATTCAGCCACTTTTCTTATAAAGTTTTCTAACATCTTCATTCCATTTTCTGTTAAATCTACTTCTGGATGAAATTGTACTCCATACATTTTTTTCTCTTCATTTCCTACAGCTGCTATTGCATCACCTGATTTTCCTATAATTTTAAATCCTTCTGGTAATACTTTAACTGTATCTCCATGACTCATTAATACTTGTTGTTTTTTGTTTAATCCTTCAAATATTAATGCTGTATTGTCTATATCAATTTCACATTGTCCATATTCTTTAATTACATTACTATCTACTACACCTTTAAAATAATCTGACATAAGTTGCATTCCATAGCATATACCTAAAACTGGTACTCCCAATTCAAATATTTTATAATCAAATCCTAATCTTTCATCTTGTCCTATACAATTTGGTCCTCCTGAAAGTATAATTGACTGATATTCTTTAAGTTCTGAACTTTTCACATTTATAGGGAATATATCTGATTTTACCCCCAATTCTCTTACTCTTCTATCAATTACCTTTGTATATTGACCTCCACAGTCTAATATTGCTAATTTTTCCATACTTCCTCCTTTTACTACTTGTTTTATGTAAAATCTCGTAAACCTATGTTATGTAACATAATATCATAAATTTTAAAATATATCAACTTTTTTTTGTTTCATTTCTTTAAATTTTTTAATTATCTCTTCTATTTTCATTACTTTCTTAGAGCCATCTTTTGTTTTCTCTATTTCTGCAAATCCTTCTTCTGTATTATTTCCCATAATAGCTATATATGGTACTCCAAGAATTTTTGCATTTCTTATTTTTCCACCTATTGAACCTTTTACATCATCAATTATTACATCTACATCATTATCTATAAATTCTTTATACATTTCTTCTGCTATATCTTTTTTATTTTCATTGCTTATAATATATAAATGATATGGTGCTACAGAAACAGGTAATGAAAAGCCTGTTACATTTCCATTTTCAATTATAATATTATTTTCGTAAATTAATCCCAGTACTCTACTTACACCTATGCCATAACATCCCATTTGAAATGGCTGACTATTATTCTTATCATCTATAAATTTTATATCCATAGAATCTGAATATTTAGTTCCTAATGCAAATATATGCCCTAATTCACATGCTTTTTCTTCTTTTAAATTTTCTACATTTTCAATATTGTAATTTTCTTTTAAATATTTTTCAGAATCTTCTCTTTCTAATATTTCAACATTTAATCCTTGATTGGTATCTTTATCAAATAATATTCTATCTTCTCCTATTTTAGATAAAGCCATTATTTCTTCTGAGTTGCTTCCTCCCATTGCTCCATTATCTGCAGCTACAGCAACAATATCTAGCCCTATTTCTTTAAATGTTTTAAAATATGTTTCTTTTACCTTTTTATAAGTTTCTGACATTCCTTGTTCGTCTTTATCAAATGTATATAAATCAAACATCAAGAATTCTTTTCCTCTTAATAAATATCCTCTATTTCTTATTTCATTTCTAAATTTAGGTCCTATTTGATAAAAACCTACAGGCATTTGCTTATGAGAAGTTATTCTGTTTTCAATGAACATTGTTGTAGCCTCTTCTGCTGTTGGTGCTAAACAATATGTTCCTTTATCTGTTTCAGAAATCATAGTAACTCCTTCTTCTAGGTATTTATCATATCTTCCTGATCTTTTCCATATTTCGTCTTGTTGTATTATTGGCATCTGTACTTCTATAAAATCTGCTCTGTTAAAATTTTTCTTTATTATCTCTTCTATATTATCTTGAACTTTTAATGGAATATTATCATAAGCATATACACCACTTCCATATTGTTTTATTTGTCCTGTTTGCATTAATATATCTTGTGCTGGATACATTTCATCTAAGTTGCTTAATTTAACATTTTTCATTCCCATTTTTGATATTCTCATTTAAATTCCTCCTTATAATTGTGTTTTAACCTTTTCTAGCATATTTTTATATTTTTCTAATTTTGCTTTTTCCTCTTCTATTTTGCTTTTTGGTGCTTTATTTATAAATCCTTCATTTGAAAGCATTTTTTCACATCTTAATACTTCAGCTTCTAGTTTCTTCTTTTCTTCCGTAAGTCTTTCTTTTTCTTTTTCAATATCTATTAATCCTTCATTTGGCATATATAATTCTATTCCATCTTCTAAAATACTTATTGCATTTTCTTTTATTCCTTGTTTATCTTTTTGTATGAAAAGTTCGTCTCCAAATCCTAATTTTAATAAAAAGTCCTTTGCTTCTTTGATTTGTGTTTCAAATTTTTGAGTTACAAATATTAAATTTGATTTTTTAGATGGATGTACATTCATGTTTGCTCTTGTATTTCTTATTCCTATTATTATTCTTTTTAATCTTTCAACAAATTCTCCCTCATTTACAAATTCAATTTCCTGTAAAGTCTCTGGCCAATCTGATATTATTAAATCTTTATTATTATATTGTATTAATTCTCTATAAATTTCTGTGGTTACAAATGGCATAAATGGATGTAATAATTTCATTGAATTTCTAAATACATAATCTAATACATATGAAACCTTAACCTTTTCTTCATATATATCACTATATAATCTTGGTTTTACCATTTCTATATACCAGTCGCAAAATTCATTCCATATAAAATTATATATTTTATCTAATGCAACTCCTAAATCATAATTTTCTATATTATTTGTTATTTCTGAAATCAACATTTCTACTTTATTCATAATCCATTTATCTTCTATATTTAAATATTCTTCCTGATGTCTTTTTGTTTCGTTATTATATACTTTTTCTTTAAATTTAATAACATCTTCATCATTTACATTATGGTTTTTTATAAATTTTGTTGCATTCCATATCTTATTAGCAAAATTTGATGCTTGCTCTAATTTTTCAGGCATATATCTAATATCATTTCCCATAGTTGTTCCTGAAATAACTGCAAATCTTAAACTATCAGCTCCATATTTATCTATTATCTCGATTGGATCTATACCATTACCTAGTGTTTTTGACATTTTTCTTCCTTGACTATCACGCACCATACCATGTATTAAAATATCTTTGAATGGTACCTCATCTGTGAATTCTAAGCCTTGTGTCATCATTCTAGATACCCAGAATGTAATAATATCAAAGCCTGTTACTAATACATTTGTTGGATAAAATGTTTTATAATCTTCTGATTCTTTATTTGGCCATCCTAATGTTGAGAATGGCCATAATGCTGAACTAAACCATGTATCTAATGTGTCTGGATCTTGATGTAATTTAGTACTTCCACATTTTTCACATTTTTCTGGAGCTTTTTTATCAACATTTATATGTCCACATTCATCACAATAATATGCTGGTATTTGATGTCCCCACCATAATTGCCTAGATATACACCAATCTTGAATGTTATCTAACCAATTAAAATATTGTTTTTCATATTTTTTCGGTATAAAATTAGCTTCACCATTTCGTACCGAATCAGCAGCTCTTTTTGCTAATTTTTTCATTGATACAAACCATTGCTCTGATATTTTAGGTTCTATTGTTGTTTTACATCTTTCGCATTTACCAACATTATGTGTGTAATCTTCTGTTTTTACCAAGTTTCCTAATTCTTCTAATTTTTTTACAATTGCTTTTCTAGCTTCTAATAATCCCATGCCTTTGTATTCTGGGACTAAATCTCTCATCTTATTGTTTTCATCAAATACTTCTATAATTTCTAGATTATGCCTTAATCCTGCTTGATAATCATTCATATCATGTGCAGGAGTAATTTTAACACATCCTGTTCCAAATTCTTTTTCGACAAATTCATCTGCTATAATAGGAATTTCTTTGTTCATAATTGGTAAAATACATGTTTTTCCAATTAAATTTTTATATCTTTCATCTTCTGGATGAACAGCTACTGCAGTATCTCCTAGCATTGTTTCTGGTCTTGTTGTAGCAACAACAATATATTTATCTTCACCTGTTACTTTATATCTAATATGCCATAAATGAGATGCTTCTTCTTTATACTCAACCTCAGCATCTGATATTGATGTCTTACATTTTGGGCAATAGTTTATCATTCTTGTTCCTTTATATATTAATCCTTTATTGTATAAATCAATAAATTGTTCTAATACTGCTTCTGAAAGTCCTTCATCTAGAGTAAATCTTTTTCTAGACCAATCACAAGAACAACCTAATTTTTTTTGCTGCTGTTCAATAGTTCCACCATAAAGCTTAGTCCACTGCCATGCTTCTTCTAAAAACTTTTCTCTTCCTAGTTCTTCTTTGCTTTTTCCTTCATTTCTTAATTTTTCAACAACTTTCATTTCTGTTGAAATAGCTGCATGATCTGTTCCTGGAAGCCATAATGTATTAAATCCTTGCATTCTTTTAAATCTAATTAAAATATCTTGAATAGTATCATCTAATGCATGTCCCATGTGTAGCTTGCCTGTTACATTTGGGGGTGGCATTACAATACAAAAACTTTCTTTGTTTTTGTCCATATTGGGCTTAAAATATCCTTTTTCTTCCCACTCTTTATATAATTTGTCTTCAAATTCTTGTGGATTATATTTGTTACTTAATTTTTCACTCATTTAAAGTTCCTCCTTAATTATAAAATTTAATTGAATATTGACATTCAAATATATTATCTTTTTCTATTTCAATAATATTTGCTTTTTCTTTATAAATTTGTGTACTATCTATTCTATCCGCTGTATTTTGCCATGGTTCAATACAGACAAATGGAGCTCCTTTTTTTGACCATAATGCTAAATATGGAAATCCAGTAAAATCAAATTCTAATATTTTTTTATTAACTTTCTTGTTTTGTAATATTATTTTATTTGATTTTATATTTTTCATAATTATTGCATCATTATCAAATATATTTTTTTCCAAATAAATCTTATTGTTATTTAAGATGTTTTTAGCTTTTTCTGTATCTATTAATCCATTTTTTAATTTTAAAAATTCAATATTATCTTCTTTTTCTTGGAAATTAATTTCATACTCTTCCTTACTATATTCACAATTAAATGCAGGATGTCCTCCTAAACCGAAATATATTTTTTTGTCATCTATATTTTTTACTTCGTATTTTACTATTAATGTATTTTCAGCAATTTCATATATAATATGTAATTCAAATTTATATGGATATCGTTTTAATGTATCTTTATTATATTTTAATACATAATGATGTTTATTTTCTGTTTTTAATATTTCTTCAAATTCCATGTCTCTTGCAAATCCATGTTGTGTCATTTGGTATGTTTTTCCTTCTATTTGCGTTTTTGAATCTTTTAATTGACCAACTATTGGAAATAATACAGGCGCTTGTCTTTTCCAATATATATTTCCATCAGCATCTAATATTTTTTCACCTTGGAACAACATCTCTTTACCATCACATTGTATACTAGTTAACTCTGCTCCTAGTTTTTTAGTTTGTATTTTTAACATTTCCATACCTCCTAAAATCGAGTAGAGGATAACACTTAATGTGTTTTTCCCCTCTCACACCACCACTCAAGCGGTTCTCGCAAGTGGCGG
>CAKPPS010000015.1 GCA_934177795.1 uncultured Clostridia bacterium
ATCTTACAATAAGATATAATGTAACACTTATTTATATTGTATTTTTATCAAATAGAATTTACTTTTTCAATTGACCATTTTATGTGAATTCACAATAAATTAGAAAAAGATGTTGTATTTTTTTCTAATATTGGTATAATAGGAAAAGAGAAAATTCAAAGAAAACAAAGAAAGGAATGAGTTGAATGTTAAAAAAAGTAGCAATATTAGCAAATGGAGGAGACGTAGCTGGATTTAATGCAGTAATAAGAGCAATAAAAAAAACCTGTGAAACAAATGGAATAGAATGTTATGGATATATTGATGGATATAGAGGATTAGTAAAAAATGATTACATAAGATTAGATGGAAATAATTTAGCTTCAGGAATATTACCTAAGGGAGGGTCTATAATTGGTTCATCAACAAATGCAATTGTATTTCATTATAAAGTAGAGCATGAGGATGGAACTGTTACTTATGAAGATTTATCAGATAAATGTGTTCAAAATGTCGAAGAGGCAGGATTTGATTGTGTGTTTACATTAGGAGGAGACAGCACACAAAAGTCTGCAAGAGATTTATATTTAAAAGGAATTAATACAATCGGAGTTCCAAAAACTATAGATAATGATGTGGCTTGTACTGATATAACATTTGGGTACAATACAGCTGTACATGTAGCTACAGAGGCAATAGACAGACTTCATACAACAGCCGAAACACATGATAGAATTATGGTATTAGAAGTTATGGGAAGGTTTGCAGGTTGGATAGCTTTAGAATCAGCTATTTCTGGTGGTGCAGATGTAGCATTAATACCAGAGATTCCTTATGATATTAATAAGGCAGCAGAAGCAATAAATAAAAGAAAAGCAGCAGGGAAAAAATTTAGTATAGTTGTAGTATCAGAGGGAGCTCATCCTATAGATGAACAAGCTGTATCACATTCAGCGGAGGGAATCGATGAACATGCTGGAATTAGTATAAAATTCGGAGGAGAAGGAACTAGAGTTGCAAAAAAATTGCAAGAGTTAACAGGATTAGAATCAAGATGTACAATTTTAGGATATATGCAAAGAGGTGGAATTCCAACAGCTTATGACAGAGTATTATCAACTAAATATGGAGCAAAGGCAATGGAATTAGCAATGGAAGGAAAATTTGGAGTATTAACTGTTATAAAAAATGGAAAATTAGATTGTGTTCCATTAGAAATTGTAGTTGGAGAAAATAAAGAAATAGGAGCTGTACAAGGTGGAACTGCAGAAAGTAATGTAAGATATGTAACAATGGATCATGAATTAGTAAAGACAGCAAGAGATATAGGAATATGTCTAGGAGATTAATATAAAATATTAAAAGATGTCAGTTGAGTTTTATAAACTTAAAGACGTCTTTTTTGTTACAATTATATTACATTTTGACTTTTTTATTGTTATAGAAAAATATTATTGGTATAATTTGGGTATAATAAAATACGAAGGAGGAATTATTATGTTAAAATCAAATGTAGCATGGAGTACAAATGAAGATAGTTATACACAAGGAAAAGAAACTGCAAAAAAAGCAGTTATAGATTTAATTCAAACAAAGGTAGCATTTCTATATACATCTGTAGATTGTGATGTAAAAAAAGTTTTGGAAGGAGCAAAATCAGAACTTGGTACAGCACCAATTATAGGATGTACATCAAGTGCTGGAATTATAGTACCTGATGGATTTATTTCTTCTGAAAATGGATTTACAGGAATTTTAGCAATAGGAGATCCTGATACAGATGTTAGTGTTGCTGCTTCAGAAAGAGGAAGTGACCCTAGAGAAACAGGAAGAAAAGTAGCCATAGAAGCTATGAAAAAATCAGGAAGAAATGATTTACCAGATTATTTTTATATGGTTGCATCTCCAGCAGAAGAAGAATTTTATATAAAAGGTATTGAAGACATAATAGGTAGAGTTCCTGTCTTTGGAGGAAGTGCCGCAGATAATACTGTTGAAGGAAAATGGAGCATATATACAAATGATACTATTTTTTCAGATGGTGTTGCAGTAGCATTTTTCTATACAGATAAAGAAATAAAAAATGAATTTACAGGAGAATATCATGAAACTGTTAATTCAGGAGTGATTACAAAGATTAATGGAAATAGGACTTTAGTAGAAATTGATGGAGTTCCTGCTATAAAAAAATATTCTGCTTGGACAGGAAAGAAAATTAAAGATTTAGAAGGAAGCAATTTGCTAGTATCAACAATAACAGCTCCATTAGGAGTTAAAGATAGATTGGGTGACTTAATTGCTATTCGTCATCCAATGTATGGAAATGAAGATGGTTCTATGAATATTGGTGCTAACTTATCCGTTAATACTGCTATAATTCAGATGGAAGCATCTATAGATGAATTAATAGATTCAACAGGAAGAACAATGAAACAATTAAAAAAACAAATGAATGATGATATAGGAGCATATCTATTGGTACATTGTGGAGGAAGAAGATTAGGAATTGGAGATAGAATAGATGAAGTAGCCAAACAACTAAAAAAAGAAGCAAATGGAGTGCCATTTATTACTGTTTTTACTTTTGGAGAGTATGGAGTAAAAGATCATGGAGCAAATACTACAGGTGGTTTAATGTTATCATTTACAGCTTTTTCAAAATGAAGAGCAGGGAAAAAACCACAAACAAATGAAAATTTTATAAATATGAATAAACTAGTAAAAAGTATAAATGACAAAAATATTAAAGAGGAGGCTAGTAATAATATGAAAAATTTAATAGGATATGAATGGAAAGAAGCTTCAAATGGAGCAAAAATAGAAGTTGTAAATCCTGCGACTCAAGAATTAATTGATACAGTTCCAAATGTTACTGAAGAAGATGTAAATGAAGCTGTTAAAGTAGCAGAAATCGAACAGAAAAACTGGGAAAAAGTATCAATTTATAAAAGAGCTGAAATTTTATATAAATTTGTAAATTTAGTAGAAGAAAATAAAGAAAGATTAGCAATACTTTTGTCAAATGAAACAGGGAAACCTATAAAAGAGGCTAGAGCAGAAATAGCAAATGTAAAAATAGGAATAAGAGGATTTGTTGAAAGAGCAAAACACTTATATGGCGAAAGCATTCCTGCAGGAGCAGAAGCTGGACAAGAAAAAACAATGCAAATAACAAAAAGATATCCAATAGGAGTTATTGCTGCAATAATACCATTTAATTTTCCAAGTGACTTATTCTGCCAAAAAGTACCACCAGCATTGATGATGGGAAATAGTATAATTGTAAAACCATCAAATTATAATCCACTAACATTAATAGAATATGTAAAATTGATGTTAGAAGCAGGAGTTCCAGCTGGCTGTATACAAATATTAACAGGAGATGGACCAACAGTTGGTCAAGCATTAGCAAGACATCCAGGAGTACATTTAGTATCTTTAACAGGAGGAACAGCAGCAGGAATTCAAACTATGGGAACAGCTTCAAAAAATTTGACACATGTTATGTTAGAGCTTGGAGGAAATGATGCATTTATTTTCTTAGAAGATGGAGATATGGATTTAGCAGTAAAAGAAACTATATGGGGAAGATTATATAATGGCGGACAAGTTTGTTGTGCAAGTAAAAGATTTTTAATCCATAATTCAAGAAAACAAGAATTCATTGAAAGAATGAAAGCGGTTATAAGCAATTTAAAAGTTGGAAATCCAATGAAAGAAGATACAGATATGGGACCAATGATAAATATTAATGCAGCTAAAAGAATAGAAGAACAAGTAAATGAAATGGTTGCTAAAGGAGCTAAAGTAGTATGTGGAGGAAAACGAGAAGATGCATATTATTATCCAACAATCTTAGACAATGTAACTAAAGATATGGAAGTTGCTAAAGATATGGAAATATTTGGACCAGTAATTTCTGTAATAGGATTTGATACTGAAGATGAAGCCATAGAAATAGCTAACCAATCATCTTATGGATTATGTGGATGTGTTATTTCTAAAGATTATTCAAAAGCTGTAAAATTAGCTGATAGATTAGAATGTGGTGGAGCAGTTGTAAATGGAGCAAGCTTCTATCGTTCATTCGAAATGCCATTTGGTGGATGGAAACATTCTGGAATAGGAAATGAAGGAGTAATGACTACTTTACAAGAAATGTCAAGATTAAAAACAATTGTATTAAAAAATATATTATAAAAAGAAAGGATGGCATGATATATTATCAATCATAATGTATTATGTAAAATAATAAGATGAAAAATAAGAAAACGAGAGTAATTATTATAAGTGTTATTTTAGTGTTAATTATAGGAATTGCGATTTTTTGTGTTGTAAAAAACAGAAATACAGGGGATAGCAATCAAACAACAGGATTAGCAAAAATATATGAAAAGATGACAAAAAATAATGTATATAAAATATCTTTTGAGTTAAATGAAGATAGTAAATATACAATTTCAAGAAAAGATAATAAAGCAAATATTGATACTTATAATAACGGAACACATATAGCTGAGACTGTAAAAGATGGAAACACATATTATTTGATATATAGTACTAACACATATTATGAATATGAAAACAATGATACAGAATTAACACAATTAACAGATGAAATAAATGAAATTATTACAAATAATCAAGACCCAGCTAAAGGTGAAGAAGATATTGATGGTAAAAAATATAAATATGAAGAATATAAGGATATATCATATTTTGCATTTAATATAGATGAAGATACTGTAAATAAAGAAGTTAGCACAAAATTTTACTTTAAAGGAGATAAATTACAATATATAAAAACTAAAATTGGAGATAAAGAAGAGTTAGTAAAAGTAGATTTATCTTATGATGTAAAAGAAGATGTTTTTGAAATACCGTCAGACTTTAATAATGGAGCTGAAAGTACAGTAACAACAGAAAACACAGAAGATGCAGAGACTGCAGAAAATACAATTGATAATACAATTGAATAAAAAATAAGGAGGATTTTTAAAATGTCAGAAAGATTTGTTTTAAACGAAACATCATATTTTGGAAAAGGTGCAAGAGAAGAACTTGCTGGTGAAATAAAAAAAAGAGGATTTAAAAAAGTATTTTTAGTTAGTGATAAATCATTAGTTGAAGCAGGAGTAACCAAAAAAGTTGAGGAGGTTTTAGAAAGTGCAAAAATTCCTTATGAATTATATGATGAAATAAAACCAAACCCAACAATCAAAAATGTAACTGATGGAGTAGAAGCTTGTAAGAAATCAGAAGCAGATATAATTGTAGCTGTTGGAGGAGGATCAAGTATAGATACATCAAAAGGAATATCAATAGTAATGACAAACCCTGATAGAGCAGATATAAAATCATTAAATGGACTTTCAAATACAGTAAATAGAGGAATGCCAATTATTGCTCTTCCAACAACAGCTGGAACAGCAGCAGAAGTTACTATTAACTATGTTATAACAGATGAAGAAGCAGAAATAAAAATGGTATGTGTTGACCCTAATGATATACCAATATTAGCAATTATAGATTCAGAATTAATGGCTTCAATGCCAAAAGGATTAGCAGCAGCAACAGGAATGGATGCATTAACACATGCACTTGAAGGATATATTACATTAGCTCATAATGAAATGTCAGATATGTTTCATATAAAAGCAATAAAAATGATATTTAAATATCTAGCATCAGCAGTTAATGAAAAAGAACCAGAAGCTGTAGAAAAAATGGGAATGGCACAATATATAGCAGGAATGGGATTCTCAAATGTTGGACTAGGAATATGTCACTCAATGGCTCATCAATTAGGAGCTGTTTACGATACACCACACGGAATTGCTAATGCAATGTTATTACCATTAGTTTTAGAATATAATGGGGAAGTATGTGTTGAAAGATATAGAGAAATACTAGAAGAATTAGGATATCCAGCAAGTAAATATACAAAAGAAGAAGTTATAAAAACATTAGTAAATAAAGTAAAAGACTTATCAGAAGAAGTAGGAATTACAACTACAATAAAAGATTATGGTGCAAAAGAAGAAGATTTTGAAATGCTTGCAGAAAAAGCAATGAAAGATCCTTGCAAACCAGGAAATCCAAGAGAAACATCTAAAGAAGAGTTTATAGAATTATTCAGAAAAGCAATGTAATATAAATTAAAAAAGCGTATTGTTAATAAAGCAATATGCTTTTTATAATAAGCAAACAGCTTGAAATAAAGCTTAAAGTTATTTATACAAAATATTGTTTTTTTTTACTGTATATGATAAAATCAAAAAGAATAATTAAGATAAAAAGGAAGAAAAAGATGAATAAAAAAGATTATAAGTTAAAGAAAAAAAATAATAAAAAAAGAAAACCAAAATCAATATTTTTTGTTGCATTATTTAGTTTTCTAGTGATAATTTTATTAATAACATATATAATTTATCTAAGATTTATACCTTATGCAACTATGGAATATAGTGGATATGCAGTTTCAGGAAAAGAAATAGCAAATAATTTATTAAATACTAATTTCGATGTGGACCATAATATTAAAGCATTAAAGGTTAATGATCAAGACCAAATCTATGAAAATTTAAATTCTTTTTATTTGGGAGCGAGCAAAAAAGACAATATCAATTTAAATTATCCAATATATATTAATAATTCTATAGCTTTATATAATTTATCATCTAAAATAAAATTAATAACAGATGATTTTCAAGAAATGCAAGGATATAGTGGTACAACGTTAACTTCAGGTGAATTATATAATGCGAATACATTACAAAGGGCAGATTATTATGATTACATATTATTAAAAAATGAAGATAATTTGTATATAAATACTAAAGGATTTAAAATTCAAACTAATTTAAATGAATACAAAATAAATATGAATAGTATTATAAATTTTACTAATGATTTTATAACATATTATTCATTAAATAATGACCAATTTGTTTATCATAAAATATTAGATGTTGATGAAAATTCTATAATTACAGTAGATGATTATAATAGAAAGTATACATATAAAGATTTTCTTATTAATTTAGGAATTACTAAAGAAAAAACTCCAAGTAGTGAAGAAACTACTAAAGAAGAAAAACAAGAAAATAAAACTAAAAATGAGACAGCAAATAAAATTCAAAATACAACAGATGTAGAAGAAACAGAACAAGAAACTATACCAGAAAATACAACAATTATAGAAAATTCAACAGAAAAGAAAGATGAAGAAAAGAAAGAAGAAAATAATAATCAAGTAGAGAATATTTGGATTAAACCAACTGTAACAGCAGAAAATTTTACAGCAAATGTGTATACAGCTCGTACAAATATAAAAATAGAAGACCCAAGTAGAGTAATTAATAAGGCAATAACATTTACTTTTTATAAAGATGATGAAATAGCATTTAGAGCATCTAGTTTAAGTTCAGGAGAATTAAGTGTAACGAAATTGTTACCAAGTACAACATACAAAATAGTAGGAACATATCAATATAGAAATAGAGAAGGAAGTTTAATTGAAAATACTGTATTAGAGCAAGAAATAACTACTAAAAGTGTAGAAAGCTTGAATTCTATTGAATTAGGATTTGAAAATGGACAAATATATTCAAATAAGATAGAATTATTAAATTTACATATCAATTCAGATATTAATGATGAAGCAATTGCAGGCGTTTCTAAAGCGGAAATATTGATAAATAATGCTAAATATGCATTAGATTCAACAACACTAAGAAATTTATTAAAGGGAGAAAGTATAAAATATCAATCAACAGAAGGAGTAAAATCTAATAGTACATGTAATTACGAAATAAAATTTTATGATACAGCTGGAAATGAAATGGATTTAAAAAATAACAAAGGAGGCACAGTTACATCTAAAAAAGTACCGTCAACTAAAATCAAAGTATCAGCACAAGAAATCATATCTGTTAATATAGTGTCAACTTTAATAAATGAAGATAATGTTGATATAAATAATTATAGATATATACTTTATTCTGATAATGGCGAAATAATAAAAAGAGATGCTATACAGGAAGGAAAATCATTAATTTTTAATGACTTAGATTCACAAAGAACATATACAATAAAAATATATGCTGATTTTGATATTTCTGATGGAAAAGGTATGCAATATAATCAAGAAATAGGAAATAGTACTTTTACAACAATGCCATTAAGTAAATTAGGAAATTTGAAGTTAGATGTTTCTTATGATGTTGATACAGATATAACATGTAATAGTATTAATTTAAAGGTAGCAATAAATACAAGTAAAACAGATGAAAGACTAATAAAAATTTTAAAAAATGTAAATTTATCTATAAGAGATGAAAAAAACAAAGAAATAGAGTCAATAGACTTAAATGATATATTAAGTTTATCGTCTGAAGATGGAGTAAAAAGCTTAATAGAAAATTTGCAGTCAAATACCAAATACAATATAGTAATTACTGCAAAAGCTTTACAAGGTAGTAAAGAAGAAAACATCTCAACTACATATACGTTAAATAGTTTTTTAACTAATAAATTACCAGCATCTATGAAAATAAAAAATGTAATAGCAACAAATAATTTAATAGATATGGATATATATGTAGAAGATGTAGACCATAGCTGTTTAGAAGATATTATTACAGCAAGATTATTAGATAGTTATGAAAAAGAATTTTTGCCAGATATAGAGCCTGATAATATAAAGTCTAATACGCAAATTCCAACAAATCAATGGATAAGATTAACATATACAGGATTAACCCAAAATGAAACTTATACATTTAATACAGAGGCTGTATCTTATAATGAAACTAATGATATAAGTAAGGTACAAAATAATTATAAAATAGGAACTACTAAGATTGTAACATCTGGATTAGCTGGTAATGTTGAATTAACAGGATTAAAAAGAGAAAAACAAGAAGCAAAATCGAATTTAATAGATGTAAAATCTGAAAATAATTGGTATTCACAATGTTTTGATGCTTTAGAAACTGATTATCAATTAGATGAAGCTAACAATGTTAATTTTAAAGTGTTGCCTAAATATAATTATGGAAAAACCTATACAGAAGATGATAATAATATTAATTTGAAATTATTATCAAATCAGTGTTATGTTTATGATTTGTCAGAATATGCAGGACAAACAGTTACATTATCATTTGGTGCAAAAGTTACAGAGCAAAATGCTAAAGTATATTTGCAACAAGGAAAAAGTATAGGAAAAAATATAGAATTAATAGATGGATTACAGACTAATAATTACATAAATATTACAAAAACATTAAATATTCCAGAAGATGGATATATAGGTTTTTATTTGGAAAAATATGAAGAAACAATACCGGCAGAACAAGAAGATGAAGAAGATAAAATTCAAGAAAAAGATTATTATTTAGAAATAAAAAATCTAAAAGCAGAATTAGGGACAGAAGCGACGGAATATTCGAAATATGGATATGATGTTTTTATTAATATTAATACTAGTTTTATTGACGCCAATAAAATAACTTATGATGAAGAAGAACAAAGAGGAAAATATTACATAAGATTAAAAAATAATAAAGGACTTAATGAAGAATATGAATATGGATATAATTCAACTGAAGAAATTCAGGAAAAGTATAAATATAAAATAAGTGAATCAAATCAAGAAGTAGAATATACTATAGACTTAGTAATAAAGCAATATGGAAGAGAATATATTTTAAGTACAGTAAAATTTGATTACTCTCCAGAAAATCAAACAGAAATAAAAAGTATTTCAAGTGTAGAAGAGTTTAAAGAAATACAACCTTATGGAAGTTATATATTATTAACTGATATAGATTTAACAGATGCAAGTACAAAGAATGAATTTACATTTGGAAATCCTAATATTTCATTTTATGGAAACATAGACTTTAATGGAAAAACAATAAAAAAAGATACATATTCATTAACTAATCAAAAAGAAACTACATCTTATATTTTCTATAAATTAGATGAAAAAGCTGTATTGCAAAATATGGTTATAGATTATTACATAAATAATACGAAAAATAGATTTACTACTAAAGTAGAAGGAATTGATACTTTTATTGCTAAAGAAGATGGTATATATTCATTGTTCTTATATAATAATGCAAAAATAGACAATGTAATAGTTAATTTAAAAGGATGTACTCAAAAACAGAGAATAAATGTAGGTTTATTAGGATATAAAAATAGTGGAACAATTGAGAATTTTATAGTGAATTTTGCAAATACATTGTATGGTTCACAATATTTATCAGGAATTTGTTTGTATTCAGATGGAACAATTCAAAATGGTTATATATATGGAAATGGAATAGAAACAATAGATAATATTACAATAGAGGATTATAGATACACAGCAGGAGCCGTCTTCCAAGTTGATGGAGCAGGAATATTACAAAATATATATAATATAGCACCAATAAAAATGAATCATTGTGATTCTACATATTCTTATGCTGCTAATATAGTATATAATGTAGGATATCCACCAGAAGTAAATGAAAGTACAGGTGCAATTATTTCATCTAAAGATTCAACAGCAAAAGTAAAAAATGTATATTCTGTGCAACCTTTGATTACAGAATATAATGGTTATGAATATTATGGAATAATAGATGCCACAAATAAAGAAGGAAATATTGGTCCAAATATATTAAACACTTATACAAGTACAAAAGTCTTAGAATCATATTATTTTTGCGATGTTATTTATGAAGCTAACGATTATAATACAAAATCTTCTGCTACAGCGTTATATGAACCAGGAGTACAAGAAATTATGTTAAATGCAAATGGATATAATCAATTTACAGTAGAAAAATTAGTAAAAAATGGTTATTATCCTCAATTGAACTTAAATTATTGCATGCCTAAACAAGACAATATAAGAATAAATATAACAGGTACAGAAATTATTGATGTATTATCATCAGAATTAGTAAAAAATAATGATGTTTCAACTTTAGATATAAGTGACAAAGTAAAAAATGAAATAGAAAATTATATAAAAACTAATAATGTAAATTTAAAAGAAGATAATACAGCTTTGGTTGCGTTTAGAGTATATAATCCGGCAGGAACTACAATAAGCGAAATAAATGTTGATTACATGGATTCAGCTATTATGAGCCAGTCTTATGCAAAAAAGGTAAGTACGGTATATGTATTATTAAATAATCCTACATCATATTTAGATTCTTATGATGTGTCTTCTGTAAAAAGTAAAATGTCTAATGGAAAAATAAAAGAATCAAAATATGGTGAAAATGAAGATTTGGGAACAAGAAAGGTAGAAGTCTCATTCATAAAAAATATCTCTACTGCAGAAGAATGGAATAAAATAAATGAAGAAGATTCAAATGGAGTAAGTGGTTTAATACAAAATTATCGCTTAGTAAAAGATATAGACTTTTCTAGTGCAGATGTGGCACCATATATTACGGGAACATTTGAAGGGCTTATAGATGGAAAATATAATGGTGAAATACATACATTGAAAAATATTGATGGTACATTTTCTCTAATAAAGGCTATAGATGGAGCAAAAATAAAAAACATATATATTGAAAACTTTACAATAAATACATCATCACAATATGCTGGATTTATAGAAAAATCTGATATTACAAATGATATTGAGATTAATAATATACATATAAAAAATATGGAAATAATATCTTCTTATGGAGGTGGTAGTGCTGCATATGGAGGTATAATTGGATATTTAAGTAGTAATTCAGAGAGTGATGCGACAAATATTAAAATCCAAAATTGTTCAGTTCAAGGTTTTAATGTGGATTTTGAAAATAGTAGTGCAACAGGCATTAGAACAGGAGGGATTGTTGGATATTTATATGCTTTTGGAGGAGTTGAAGTTTATGTAACAAATTGTTTTGCACAAAATATAGTTATAAATGCTAATGTTACTTCTAATTCTGGAGTTGGAGGTATTGTAGGGTATAAAGGACATGATACAGATGAAAGACGCAAAGTTGGATCACCTAATTTTTATATAAGAAATTGTTATGCTACAGGTAAAATTTCTACAATGATGTATACGGGAGGAATATTAGGATATGGTCAATATGGAAATACATTTATTCAACAATGTTGGAATATGGTTAATATAACTAGTAAAATAACATCAGGTAATGCATATATAGGTGGTATAGTTGGGTATACAGGGACAGGAATATCAAGTATTAGTAATAATTTATATTTAGGAAATATTTATGTTGCTGGAAATAATGTAAAATGTGTAAATAGAATTTATGGTGGAAATTCGGGAACAACTTCATATAGAAATTATGCTTATAAAGATCAATTAATAAATGGAGAAACATCTACAAATCAATTAGGAGCAACTAAGTTACTAACTTATGCAGAATGTTTTCAATTAAATACTTACACAAGTTTATTACAATTTAATGATTTTTATACATACAAAATCATGCAAGAAGATGGAACAGAATTTAATTTATTAGATAATGAATATTTACCAGAGTTAAAAGGAACAGATAATGAAATCTTACCAAATCAAAAAATGACACCAATAGATACTGACTTAAAATTAGATTCCATAACTTCTACTCCATCTAGTGACAAAACAGAAGTAACAGTTACAATGAAATTTGAAAATAAAAATAATTTGAAATTAACAAAAGTAAAAATTGAAAATAATGATATGCAAGTAAAAGAAGGTTCTTGGAATACTACTATAGACAGCAATGGCTTAACAGTGGTTACATTTGTTGCAACACCTAATAGAGCTTATGATAGTTATAAAATAGAAAGCATATATTATGAAAGAAATGGTCAAGAAATAGAAAAAGAAATTACTACTAAAATAAAAGTAGAACTATATAAAGGAATTTCAAATGCACAAGAATGGAATGAATTCTTTGCTGGCGATGGTCGTAAGTATGAAGGACAAAATGTAAAAATAACTGGAAATGTAGATTTTAGTATGGTAAATACTATAGAAAAAAATGTGGTTATTGGTAAATTAGAAGCAGATAGTATAAAAAATATTTCAAATATTAATATTTCAAATTTAGCTTCTAATAGTGGATTTATTAAAGAAATAAAAACAAAAATAAAAAATATTAATTTTGTGGATTCAAATATTCAAGGAAATGGAAATTATATTGGTATAATAGGAATACTAAGAGGAGAAATGGATACATGTAATTTTAAATCATGTGAAGTAAATTGCACAGGAAGCTATATTGGAATGATTTCTAGAACAATTGCTGGAAGTTTAAAAAATATTAACTTAACTAATATTAAAATAAATGGTTCAAGCTATGTAGGTGGATTATGTGGCCAAGCTACTTCATTAGGACAATCAGCAAATATAGAAGGCACTTATGTATGTGTGACTGGAAAAGGTGATATGGTTGGCGGTGTTTTTGGATATACAGATGGAGCTATAAATAATATATCTGCATATCAGTATTCAAAGAATGGCAAACAATCTTCTGATAAGAGTACAGAATATTTAGTAAAAGGAAACTCACAAGTTGGAGGAAGTATTGGAAGATATAGTGGAGGCGGAAGTACTGTATCTACAATAAATAATACTAACAGCACGATAACAGGCAATAATTATATAGGTGGTAATGTTGGAATAGGTAGTGGAAATATTAGAGATGCAATATCTACAAATAATATTGTTAAAGGAACAAATAATTATGTAGGTGGAAATGTTGGAAATCATGGATGGACATGTAATAATTTAACTTCTAAAAATAATACAATATCTGGTAATTCGGCAATTGGAGGAAATTCTGGTGATAGTGGTTGGGCAAGTGATTATAATTTGAATTCTGAAAATAATACAATAACTGGAAAAACTAATGTTGGTGGTTGTATAGGTTATCAAGATCATTATTATGGCTATGCAAGAGGACTACGTTCAACAGGAACTAATCAACAAATTACTGGTATAGATTATGTAGGAGGAGTAGTAGGACGTTCAAAGGGAAGAATAAAAAATGCTAAAGCACAAGATTGTATAGTTACATCAACTGGTAACTATACGGCGGGAATAGTAGGATGTTCTGAATATTCAACAACTTCAATTTCAAGTACTAATAGTGAAAATTATGCTGTTGCAGGAACAAATACAAAAAATGTTATAATTACAGGGGGAAAGAATTATGTGGGAGGAACAGTTGGATATCAAGTAGGTACTTTGTATGGAGCTACAGTTGAAAATAGTACAATAACAGCATCAGGAAGCAATGTTGGAGGCATAGCAGGTTTTTATACAGGATATATTGGAAGTTCAGCAGGATCTATATCATCATCTAATTTCTTTTTATGGCATTCTTATTGTGCTGACTCAAGTATAAAAGGTGCTAATAATGTAGGAGGAATAGCTGGTAATTTTATAATGGGAAATATACAGTATTGTTATATTGCAAATACATCTATAACAGCAACTAATCAAGCTGCTGGTGGACTTGTAGGATATTTTAATAATACAAAATTAAGTAATTTACAATATAAAGCAACAATAAAATATAATTTTATAGCTAATGCAAATGACGATATATTAGTATCAGCTGGAAACTCTGTTGGTGGTATAATAGGAATGACTGCAAAACAATTAAATTATGATGAAGACATAGATGACTATAATAACATTGAATGTAATCTAATTGTAACTGATATATCTTCACTCGGAAGCTATATAGATATAGGAATTGGTTCTGTAGCTGGAGGAGAAATTGGACTTATACAAAGTCAATATATGAATAATATTTATGTTTATAATTGTTCTAGATTAAATGGAACACAAATAGGAGGAATCGCAGAAGAAAAAGATTGTTATAATTTAATTAGTAGTAATGAATTAAAAACTAATATTTATACTAAGAATGAAAAAATACTTGATGAGGAAGGAAAAACAATAGGAAATAAAGGATTGAATTTTGGAACAGCAAGGTATAATTATAGTAATGGATATTTCCCAATTTTAAAGACAAGTTATAGTGCAAACTTATATTGGGGAAAAAATGAATTAAATATAAATCAAAAAATGATTCAAATACCTGAACGAACCGTAGAATTTACAGAAGAAAATATGATGTCATTATATAGTATGCAAACCAGTGAAATAGCACTAAACTCACTAGAAAGTAATACACAATTACCAGAAATATATGTATACCCAGTAGACATAGACAAAATAAATATAGAATTTTCTAATACTGATTCAAATACGAAATTTAAAATTGCAACAGATGCAGAGAATATAGTAGAACCTAAGTCGATTACAGATAGAGTATATACATTAAAATATGATTATAAAACACCTATGAAAATAACTATATATAATACAGATTTTAAGTTTGACAAAGAAATTAATCCTGAAGAAATAAGGAATAAGTTATCAATCAATAATGACGAATATTTATATTTAAAAGATAATACAATATATTCAAATAAAAAGACAATAGCTGGTGAATTTGTGAATTTATACAAAAACAAGGCATTGAATACAGAGGGAGAAATATATGATGTTACAACAATGGATAAACAAAATGATGAAAATATAGAAAAAATAAGCTTGCTAGATGAACAAGTACCAATTGCTCAATCTAAAATTGAAGATATGACTATACAGACTTTTGCACATTGCTCAAAAATAATTCAAAATGATAATAAAGTTGTATATAAAGAACAACAAATTTTAGTAAAAAATGGTTATATGTATGCAATAGATGGAGATTTTAAAAATAAAGAAGGAGCTATAATAATAGATTCATACAATAATAATCAATATGAAACAGTGTTAGGAACAGATGGCATAATGTATGATTTGTTAAGTAAAATCAGTTATCCAGATACATTTAAAAACAAAGATATAATTGCAATCACAAACAACATATCTGATAATGGAAATATAATTTTGGTATATTATTCAAATGGAAGAGTGTGCGGATTTAATTATACAACAGGAGAAGAAGTATATAATAACAATATAAAACAAGATAATATAAGTTTAACAAGTTATATTTTAGATAATTTGAGTTTGAGGAAAATAGCTTATAATATTAAAAAATCAGATTATACAGCTGCACAAAAATTAACAGATAAGCTTGAAAAGGTTTCTGTAGAAGATGCTATTGATAAGATTGCAAAAGATAAAAAACAAGATAATAACTCAAACAGCATTGAAAACAAAGAAAGTAATGGCAGAAATAGTAACAATGAAAATATAATTAGTAGTGACAGTTATGACAATAAAGCAACAAAACAAAATAATGTTAACCAAAAAGAAATAAAAGATTTAGATAATAAATATATAACTGTATATGATACTAAGACTCAAAATTATGTAGTATATAATACAGCAGAGCTTATAAGAACTAGTGCTGCAAAAATACAAACAGAAAATGACAAGATAAATGATAATGATGATTTGATATCATATTATACAAATATATCATCAAGTAAATTAATGTCTAAGAATATAGGAACACTAATAATACTAATAATAGTAATTGCAATATTTATTGTACTAATACTATTATATAGAAGAACAAAAATAATAGATAACTCTAATAAAAAATAAATATTGTTAACTAAAAAATCGTGTCGAAAAAGATAAAATTGAATCTTTTTTGACATGATTTTTTAATATATATATACATAAAACGGAAATGTAACAAAAAAGTAATGAAAATGTAATAAAAGACCAACCCCTACAAATAGGCACAACACAAGGGGTTGAGAAATCAAAAAAGAAAAAGAAAAAAATGTCAGAATTTATATATTGAAAAAAAACACTTTATATGCTAGACTTATTAGGAATAAATATAGCTAAATAACTATAAGAGAGGAAGAAAATATTATGAAAAAATATATAGCTTTTTTTGTCGGAATAGGAATTTTATTAGGAACTATTTTAATATATAATGTGACTCATATTAGAGAAAGCAAAAAAGTTGCATTTAGCGAGGCAGGATATATATTAAATGGAACTGATAACAGATATTATTTTGCACAAAACGAAAAATACACGACATCATATAATGATCAAATAGTATTTAATGATACAGAGGGAGATAAAGTTACGGTTAATAATAGTAATTTTGTTCATTATAACAGTGGGAATATAGTTGCTTTACAAGAAGGAGTATTATTGGATTTAGAAAAAATAAATGATAATCCCATAGTTTATTATAATGTGGCAGCAAATAAAGAAATAAAGAGAGTATCTACTAGATATACAGTGAAAAATTTAGATTCAGATTTACAATTTGAGCAAGCTATTTGGAAAATTTCAACAAATAAATACATTATTTTAGCTAATAATTTAAAAATAAATCTAAGTAATGGAATAACTAAAGAAGCAGAAGGTTATCTGGAAGTAGAATATTCAGATAATGAAATTGTTAGTATATATAATCAAGAGTTTAATTCTCAGACAATATCTTCAAATTCTTATATAGAATTACAAAATGGGATAAAATTAAATTTAGGAACTAAAATAGTAAGTCAAAATGATGTTAATAAAATGTCTTTAGAAGATATGGTTATAAATTCTAATGATAATGTAACATTAGTAGATTTAAATAATAACAATGACGACAATAATGAAAATAAAGAAGAAACAGAACAAGAAGAGAAGAATGAAATAACAGAAAATAAGACTCAAACTGCAAATAATAATTCTTCTACTACAACAACTAAAACAGATACGACGACTACTACATCAAATAGTACAACAATTGTAACATCAGACAATGGAACTTCATCATCAGATTTTAATGATGATAAAAATGCAATTAATATTATAACACCAGATATAATATATGAATATGTAAATGAAAATGAAAATAAAGTTGATGAAACTATACCTGCGAAAGAACCTAAATTTAAATTAGAAGATATGAGTGTTACAGCTGTGGGAATACAAGGAAATTTACAAATTCAAGATGATGATGATACATTATCAAAAAATGATGACATTAATATAAAAATAGTAAATAGTGATACAGGAAAAGTAGTATATACAGATGTAGAATCTTATGGAATATTCAACATTCCAATAAACATAGAAACATTAACACCAGATACTAATTATAGTATTACTGTAAGCGCTACTTATGTTGTAGATGAAAAAAATTATACAAAAGACTTCTTATATAAAGCATTTGTGACAACAAGTGCAGGAGTAGAAATAAGCAAAGAATCTTATACTGATAATTCATTATCATTTAACATTGGCTTTACAGATGAATTGATAGACAGTGCAGAAGTTACTCTTTTAGATGGTAGTGGAAATGAAATACCTAATAGAAAACAAACAATAAAAAATAGTGCTACTAAGGAAAATATAGTTTTTGATGGATTAACTCCAGATACCGATTATACAGTAAGAATATCAAAAATTAGTTATAATGGAATAATACAAGAAAGCGATAATTGGACAAAAGATACAAAATGTAAAACTTTAAAAACAAAAGCGAGCATAAATAAATTAAATTATTCTGTAAATAAAAGAAATGGAACTTTTACATTAAGAATAGAAGATATAGCAGATACAAATAATGCAATACAAAGTTACAAATATGTAATGTATAAATATACTCAAGTGAGAGACGAAAATGGAAAAGAGACATTAGACTATGATACAAAAAATATAGTTTTTGAAAAAGCATCTACTGAAAAAGAAGTAGAAGTACCTGTTAGTAGCGAAAACAACGAAAGTGGAGTGGTGAGAGGACAATATTATGGATTTAAAGTTATTGCAACTACTTATGACAATGAAAAATATGTTGATATAGAAAGTAATATATGTGGAGCATTTACTTTAAGCGGAGCAAATTTTCCAAGTGTGAAATTTGAAAAAGTTGAAAGTGATTCTCCACCAACAGAGATAAGAGGATGGCTTTATATAATTGATAATGATAATACAGTTATTGTAGATAAAGATAATCCATTAACAATAACATATTATAGTGATGTTGATGAAGGAAATGCATATATAAAAAGAACTAGTTTAGAAGCCGACGAAAAAACAACAGATACTGATGGAAATGAAGTAATAAGATTATGGATTGATTTAGGAGAAAAAGGAAATAATAAAAAAGGATTAAAAGCCGAAACCTCATATACATTTGCAGCTTATGGAACTATAAATTTGAAAGATGACAATGGAGATTATAAAAATGCACATATAGGAAGTGCAATAGTTACGACAAGCTCTTATCAGCCACTAACTGCAAATATGTCTATTGAAAATAATTCGGCAAATACTTTCACAGTAAATCTTAATTTGTCTGGTGATGATGTTGCAAGAGAAGGATTATCAAGTGTTAATTTAATGTTATATGAAGGCTCAGGAGATATTAATAATGGAGAATATAAAAATTGGAGCCGTACAATAACAGAAAATAATTTTACATCATGTCTTAATAATGTCAAAGGTAATAAACAAGTAAATAGCTTGCAAGAACTATTTTTTGATAATACCCTGGAAGTAACACCTTCATTTATAGCCGGAGGAAAAGAATCTAGTTATACAGAATTGAATTACCAAGTAATTGTTACGGCAACTATAGATGGCACTAAATATACAAATAAAATTCCAATACAGTCAGCAGATGACAAAAATGAAAATACAGGCAATACAACATATACAGATAAAAAAACAAGTGAAACATATTCGGCAGCATATATTATTGCTAAAGGAAAAGGAACAACTGTTGATGTACCAGACGAATACAAAAAGGCGGATGCAACAGCAATAACAAATGGAAATGCAAGCAAATATGGAATTGAAAAAAATAATGACTTAGATAATGATACTTATGTAGGGTATTATGTAAGTACAAGTTTTGCAAATACGGGTTCATTAATTGCCAAAGATATCACATATTATTTATGGGACAGAGATGGAAATCCTGTCTTAGATGAAAATGGAAATCAAATAATTAAAAAAGCTAATTTTTTAAATCAAGAAAAGGCACCATCAGCAATATTTACATTGAATAAAGGAACTATAGATACGGCAGAATATGATAATAATTCTGGAATGCATAGAGGAGACGCTTATTTTGTATCTTATACAGTAACATATCAAGATGCAAATGGAAATGAAATATTATGGCCAAATTGTAAAAGTGATGAAAATAATACATATACAAATAAAAGTTTAAAAACAGATATATTATATCCACAGAAACAAGAACCTAGATTTATGATTTATCCTAAAATTTCAGATGAAACATCAATTACTTATATATATTCATGCACAGATATAGACAAAGCATTATATTATGCGGCACATAGCACTACTGAATATGGATATCTTAATTTGTCAGTTAATGGAACAACTCAAAGTTCAAACATCGAGGTAAAGACAGATGGACAACAACATGAAACTGTGGTAAGTGGATTAGTATCAAATACAACATACCAATTAGGCTATATAAGAAATTTAAATAAAGTACAATCTGGAGTATACACATCAAAAAATTTAGTAAAGCAAAAATTTGAAGGTATAGTAAATTGTGATGATGTGAAAATTCAAAATATTATATATAATGATGCTAATAATCCTAACAGTGTAATTGTACAGCTAACAGGAAATAGTATAAATAGAGTTACAGCGGCTACCTTGACATTGGATAATGGACAAGAACAAATTTCAACAGGATTACTTAAATTAAATACAGATAGTGGAAACTATATAAAGGCAGACTTACTTGAAATGCTAAACAATGATAATGTAAAACGCTTTACAGATAGAGATGTTAATGTAAAAGTTAACATATATTATGATGATGGAAGAATCGGGTTTGCATTGGGAGAAAATCAAAAGTATTCTACTTATGTCAATGATAATAATATGTATATGAGTTTGGTTGGAAATAAATTTGATGATATTAAAGATATAAATGGAAATATGTATGAATATCGTTTCTATCCTTCAGAAGATAAAGTACAATTAGGTATAAAAAATATAGATGATATAAATAAATCTCAAAATGGAACAACTGTTGAATTACAGTATTCGCCAGAAGGATTGAAACAAAATGGAAATGTAATAGTGCAAAAAGAAGTAATAGCTAAAGAATTACAAGGAGATAAACAATACACTATTAATATAAAAAATATAAGATTAGGTATAAAGATAAACACGATTAATTCTACAATTACTACAGCTAATATAAAAGCAAAGCTTATAAATCCATTAAGCATTAATATTAATAAACTAACTATGGAAATATGGCATTCTAAAAATGCAAATGATTCTCCAGATTGGAATAATGCAACAAATAAAGAAATTAGTGTTGAACAGCTTGAAAATTTAACATTGGATAATCTATTCCCGGCAGAATATTATTATATAAGATTTAAATATTTAGATAATGGAACTTATACATATACTTATGATGTAGATTCTAAAGAGATAGGAAATTCTTATAAATTTGAAACCTTAGCAACAATAGGAATAGATAATATAAAAGTTGAATATGAGGCTCAAAATTATTCTAAGAAATTTATAAATATATCTTATGATGTAAATGCAGAAAGATCAACAATGTATGCAAAAACAAGATATACATTTTATAAAAAAGATGGATTATCAAAAGTTGAACTTACAGATAAAAATATTCAAATAAGTGATGAAAATGCTGCATATACAATTATAGATGGAAGCATAGAAATAACAAATTCAAAACAAAATACAGATTCAAAATTTGATAAAGTTACAGAACAAATTAATATAAATCCAGAAAGTAATGTATTTACAATGGGAGAAGAATATGTATTAAAAATAACACCAATAGCAGTAATCAATAATAATCAAGATTGTGAACTTGAAACAGAAGAAACAAAATTCACATTAAAAAAATTAATAGAACCATCAATAGGATTAAAAATGGAAAGAAAACAAACAACTAGCAATGAAAAATTTCTAAAAGTGTTAGTTTCTATAAAAGATACAGATGCTATGATTTATGGTTCTGATTGGGGAGAATATAATATACATGTATATAGATATAAAGATAATAAAGATCAAGCAACAGAAGTAAATATTTATGATAAGAGTCAAGGCGGTAATAATATTACAGGAAATATACTAAATCTAAAAAATAATACTATTAATTACTCAGTATATGTACAAAGCAAAGATATTGACTATACTTATAATTATATGGTTAAATTACAATTTAAATATGACAAAGAAAATAATGGGAAAAATTTAGAAGATCGAACAGTACAATATATACTAAAGTCAATCTCAAATGATGCAAATGTTTCAATAGGTAGTGCAACTTTAGTACAAAATGAAAATAAATGTGAAGTACGTTTTTATGATAGTTATTATAATATTAACAAAATAGATAGAATTGATTACTCAGTATATAATCTAAGCAATAATTATAATAAAACAGGTTCTTATGTTCCACAATGGTCATCAGAAAGTCAAGACCAAAATGTAACATATTTTAAAACACAGTTACCAATAGAATTTGATACAAAAGCTACTTATACGGTTAAATTAAATTTATATGTAGGAGATATTTTAGTAGGACAAATAGATACAACATATATTTATGAATAAATATAATAGGAAATAGGAGGTGATGCCCTTTTGAGAAATTTAACATCAGGAAATAAGGTTAACTTTACAATATTTGCAGTAATAGTTTTTGCGATAGTAGTTATATTATGTGGTGCGATTGTAATGGTTTTAAAAACAGATAAAGAAGAATTTACAGTTTCTGCTTCAGAAAGTATATATGATAAGAATTATAATTATATAGAACTGGCTAACGATGCAAAAATATCAAAAAAGTGGACAGGAAGTTTTTATTTAAAAGAAGATATAACAAAGAAAGAATATGATTTAGGAAATTATGCAGTAGCTTATGATAAAAACAGAAGATCAATTGATTTGTTTGGCAATTTTTATCAAGTATTAAAGGGTGGAGATATAAAGAAAATTTCAGGAAACAATAGAATAAATAATTCTAGTGAAAGTCAATTTTATAAAATAGATGATAGAAAATACTTAATAGTAGCCAAAAGTATAACTAATAATACAGGGTCACTTTCTACTCAAGATTATTTAATTGTGATCATTGATAAATTAGGAAATGCATTATTATTAAATAACGAAATAAATGCCAAAACAATAAATGAAATGACAATAGATACTGGAGATTTTAGTTTTGACGTAGCAAACGAATCATTAAAATTTGAAAATGAAGAGATAGATTTAAAGAAAATAATAGGAAGCACAAATGAGCATAAAAAAGAAGAAAAAACAAATAATGATAATGAGACTCAAAATGAAACAGAAAAAACTGAAATAGCTCAAACAGAAGGACAAACTGGAACAAGTTCAACATCATCAGTGACAACAGCAAATAATAAGAAAAATGATTCAACAACAGTAATACAAAACTCAGGAACAAATAGTAATCAAAATAATAACAGTAATAATAATAGCAATAATCAACAAGACAATTCATGGACTTCAGCGTTAAACAATTGGATACAAAAGGTTGCCTCAGGATTCCAAAGTATATATAATGGAAATTCAGGTAAGAAAGAAAATACAGAATTAACAAAAAGTATAGCTTTAAATAGTTTATCAGCAGATACAACTTCAATGAATATAAATTATCAAATAACAGATCCAGAAAACAAATATAATATTGTATATGCTATTATTTCAGATGGAGTAAAATCACACAGTGTAGCTCTAGATAAAAATGCAACTAGTTATAGAGTTACAGGATTAGATCCAAACAAAAATTATACAGTTCAAATTGGATATAAAGTAATATATGCAGATTCGACAGTAAATGAGCAAGTGGAAGATACTATGACAATCAAAACAAAAACACCTGTAGAAAATTTATCAATTACAAAAGTTTCAACAGATGATATATATTATATATTGAAATTGGATAACAATTTTGTTTATGATGCAGGAGCAAAATTAACAATGTACTTAAATGATAATAAACATACACAAATAACTTTAAATGCAGATCAATTAGGAAAAGCAGCATCGACAACAGGATATGCGGGTAGTTTTGCAATACCTGATGACTATAAAATAAAAAATAGTTCATTAAAATTAAAATTAGAAAATGTAACTTTCAATGGCTCAACAATAGATACAAATTTAATGACTAAAATTATAAATTATTAAAAGAAAGGAAGAAAAAGATGAATAATGGAGATATACTTGTAGCATCATTATATTGTATAGGACTAATGTTAGGAATGGCTTTTTTAGGAATGGGAATAGGAATGGGAATTTTAGGCTCAAAAGTTGCTGAAGCAGTAGGAAGAAACCCAGAAACCAAAAGTGATATAGTTCATAGCGTAATGACAATTTTAATTGTACTAGCGATATTTTTATTAATATTATTTGCATTTACATTTTTACTACTATTTTATAATCCATTAGTAGCATAAATGTAACAAAGAAAGGAAATGCATTATGACAAATTTAGTAATTGCAGCAGTAATATTAATTGTAATAATGCTTGCATTTATATTCATCCTTTTTAAAAATATAATAAAAAGGATGGATGAAAATGCAAAAAAGTATTTTGTTAACAAAATGCAAGGATATGATTATATTTTAGAAGAAAAACAAGCTAGATTAGAGAAAATAAAGAATGAAATAAATGAACTAGAGACATCTCATAAAAATATTTTAAAAGATGATGATGAAGAAATACTAGAAGAAAAAGAGAATAAAAGAAACAAACGAAAAAAATATGCAAGTGACAAGCCTGTAACTTCAAACTTAGAAAGACAAGTTAAATATAATCTAAATGTACCAAATTATAGAGAAACACAATTTTTTAATAATTATAAAGAGGTCAGAAAAGCATTTACAATTAATAATGAAAAAATAATAAAAGATTTTATTGCTCAAAATAAAAACTTAAAAGAAGAAAAGGAATATAGAGCTTTAAAAAGATTAAGAAAAAAATTTGATGAAGAAACTGTTTACGGATGTTTAACATTAAATACACAGAATCAAAGAGACATATTAAAAGAAACATTAACAGCAACTGAAAAAAAATTAGTGAATTTAAAACAACTTTTAGAAAATCCAAGATTTAACATTGAAACAATTTTGAAATATATAGATGATAGAATGGAAAAAATAGATCCTACTATATATATATATACAAATGTTTTAGATAAAAAATACGAGGAATTGGATAAAAATATTGTAAATAAACAATATAATAATATGTCAGAGGGAATAATTATTAAATATAGAAATAAAATCTATGATTATAGTATATAAATAACAAGGAAGGAAATGTATAATGGAAACACATGTAACAAATCTAGTTAATGAGAAAGTTTCAAAAATAAAGACACAAAATAACATTTTTGATTCGGGAAAAGTTATAAAAATAAAAGATTATATAGTTGAAGTATCAGGACTAGAAAATGTAATGTATTTTGAAAAGGTTATAATTATGGGCAAAGGAATGGGATATGTTAATGCCATATATGAGAATTCAGTAATTATAGCTATAGTAAAAGAAGATAATAAGATAGAAATCGGAGATGTGGTAAATTCTACAGGGGAAATATTTAAAGCAGTATTTTCAGATGATGCAATGGGAAGAATGATAGATATATTTGGTGTAGACCAATTATCAGGAAAACCTTTTGAAAAAATAAAATATATAGATATAGAAAAACCAAATGTTCCAATAATGGACAGAACAGCTGTATGCAGACCATTATTAACAGGAATTGCTGGAATAGATTTAATTTATCCTATAGGAAAAGGACAAAGACAATTAATTATAGGAGATAAGAAAACGGGAAAAACTCAGATTGCATTGGATACAATAGTAAACCAGGGAAATATTTCAAAAGAAAATGGTGAAATGATATGTATATATGTTGCAGTAGGAAAAACAAAAAAAGAAATAAAAACTATATATGATGAACTTTTAAAGAAAAATGCACTTTCATATACCATAATGGTAGTAGCAACTAATGATAATAAAACACCAGTAATTAGCCTTATACCTTATGTTGGAATGTCAATTGCAGAAGAATACATGAAACAAAAAAAAGATGTATTAGTAGTAATAGATGACTTAAAAAAACATGCTGAAGTATATAGAGAAATAAGTTTGGTTTCTAATAAAACGCCAGGAAGAGAAGCATACCCAGCAGATATATTTTATACACATTCTAGATTGTTAGAAAAAGGATGCCAACATAAAAATGGAGGGTCAATAACAGTCCTACCAATTGTAGAAACTAAAGGGGGAGATATAACAGATTATATTTCAACAAATATAATATCAATAACAGATGGACAAATAGTATTATCGAACAAAGCATTTTTAAAAGGTCAAAAACCAGCTATTGATTACGGAATATCAGTTTCTAGATTAGGTGGTGCAGTACAAACACCAGAAATAAAAAAATTAGGTGCTAGTGTTAGATTAAAACTGTTAAATTACTTAGAAACTAAGGATGTTTATGAATTAGCAAATACAGATGAGCTAAGTGATGAATTGAAAGAAAAATTAAAAGAAGGAAAAAGAATAGAAATGTTGCTTAGACAAGAAAAATTTGAGCCATTTTCTAGTGAGGAAATTTTAGATAGATTTGAAGATTTTGGAAATTAATCTTATTATAAAAGCAAGAGGTGTATAATGAAAATAAAAAGTGTTGTAAAAGTAATGAATTTTTATTCATTATTAAGAGTAGATTCATCTAAAAAGAAAGCAGAAAAATATTTTGGGTATGAACAAGCGGTTAAAGAATTTATAGATAATATATTAAATAATAAAAATCTTATACTAGATAAAAAAATGATAAAGATGAATGATAAAGGGAAAGAATTAAATATTTATATTGCTAATGATTTAGGGTTTTGTGGTAGTTTTAATTCTAATATTAATGAATTATTAAGACAAGATAAAGAAAATGATAAAATTATAATTGGAAAAAAAATAGTACAAGACAAAAAGTATGATAATGTGATAGTATCAATGTCAAAGGACGAATATTTAGAGAAAGCATTAGCTATAAATAAGATTATGTTTGATAGTATTAGAGATAAAAAATATAAATCTATTAATCTAATTTATAACCATTATTATAATGTCAGTAGAATAGAACGTGTAAAACAACAAATTTTGCCACTTGAAAAAACTAAAAAGAACAAAGAAGAATATCAAGATGATTTTGCGGTAGAAGGAAATATTAATAGTATATTATTAAATATTATTACATTATATTTAGGCTATGAAGTAAAAGTGGCAGTTGAAAATAGTTATGCATCAGAAAATATTATGCGTCAAATGATAACAAAAGAATCATTGAAGAAAATAGACGAAATGGAAGCAGAAAAGAAACTGACAAATAGGAAAAAAAGACAAATGAAAAGTTTGAAGAAACAACTAGATAATATCAATAAAATGAATTTAAATAAATAAATACTTTTATTGAAGAGAGGAATTATAAATTTATGAAAAAAGCAAGTGTAGGAAAAATTATAAGTATATCTGATTTAAATATTAAAATATTGCTTAATAGTAGTGATGTTGAAATAAAAGATATTTTATATTATGAAGATGAAGAAAAAAATACTCATAGATTTGAAATAGTAGAAATGGATTATAATATGGCATTAGCCATACCATTTGAAAGTGTTAATGGAGTAAAAAAAGGTATTGACTTGTATCTTGAAGAAGGTGGGCTAAAAATTGAATACTCAGATAAAATATTAGGAAAGATGTTCAATTCTTATGGAGATACTATTGATGGAACACAAATAAAAAGTCCAAAAACTAGAAATGTGTATGATAAAAAATTATCAATAAAAGACATCAACATTAATGGTGAAGTACTTTGGACAGGAATAAAAGTAATAGACTTTTTTGCACCATTACAAAAAGGATATAAAATGGGATTAATAGGTGGCGCAGGAGTTGGAAAAACTGTATTAATCAAAGAATTAATTAATAATATATATAAGAAATTCAATTCAAATGCAGTATTTGTTGGAGTTGGAGAACGTTCACGTGAGGGACAAGAACTATATCAAGAAATGCAAGAATCAAATTTATTAGATAAAATGGCTATGGTATTTGGGCAGATGGGTGATAGTTCATGTTCTCGTTCAAAGGCAGTATATAGCGGACTTACTTTAGCAGAATACTTAAGAGATGAAAAAAATCAAGATGTATTACTATTTATAGATAATATATATAGATTTATTCAAGCACAATCAGAAATATCAACAGAATTAAAAAGAATCCCTATAGAAAATGGATATCCAACTACAATGGTATCTGATATAAATGAAATAGAAGAAAGAATAAATTCTACAGAACAGGGATCAATAACATCATTTCAAGCAATATATATTCCAGCAGATGATATAAATGATGATGCTGTTCAATCAGTTATGACACATTTAGATGGACAAATTGTGTTAGACAGAAAGATAGCAGAAAAAGGACTATATCCAGCAATTAATGTTTTTCAATCTACCAGTAAAGCTATAGACCCATATAAAGTAGGCCTAAGACATTATAAATTAGTAAAACAGACTTTAGCATATTTGACTAGATATGAAGAATTAGAAGAAATTATAGCAGTATTAGGTATAGATGAATTATCAGATGAAGATAAAATGATATTTTATCGTTCTAGAAAACTTAGAAATTATTTTACACAACCATTATTTGTTTCAGAAAATTATACAGGAAAACCAGGTAAAATGGTAAATGTTAAAGATACTTTAGACGATGTTCAAGATATATTAGAAGGAAAATATGATGAGACCGACGAGAGTAGTTTATTATATAGAGGTAGTTTGAATGAGAAATAAAGATGAAGATGAAGAATTAAGAAATAAAGACGAAATGCAAAATATTACTGTACAATTATTAAATATCGGTGGCGAAGTAAAAAAATATGATGATGTTAAATTTATAAAAGTTAGAAGTGAAAAATATAATTTAATAATAATGAAAGATTATCTGCCAATAATAGGTGAGGTTAGAGGAGAAATACAGATAGGAAGAGAAAAAGAAGATATTAATATGAAAAATGTTCAAGGATATTTTATGCATAAACATAATAAATTTAATTTATTTTATTCAGATTAGGGGAAAAATATGGAATTAATATTATACTATATTGTAGAAAGCAGAAATTTATTAATATCATTCTTAATACTAACTTTTATATTAGGAACTTTTGCATATTTATCAATAAGAAAATTTAAACAAGATAAAAAAATGAAAATATTTATATATGGATTATTTTTAAAAATGACTAATATAGATATCGTTAAATTATCAATTGTTATACTAAAAACATTTTTAGTAATATATGCTACAATTGTAACAGAAGAACTAACTATGTGGTTATGTATAGCAATGTTAGCAGTCTTAACAATTATATATATAGTATGTGAATACAAAAGATTTATATATGAGATTGTATATACACTTGTGCAAATAATAATTATATATCTTATATATTTGATAAATCATTATATGGCAGAAATAGAACAAGCAAATATTATATTAGGAATAAAAATTTGTTTAGTAGTATTTGAATTGATATTATCAGTATATTTATTATTTAGAAATGTAAATATGATAGCTGAAGATAGAGTAGCGAAGAATTTTAAAAAAGAACAAAAGCGGACATTAATATAACTAATAATAAGAAAGGATTGGATTTTAATTATGAAAGAACAAACTAAAAGAAAGAAACAATCAAACAAAAGAAAGTTTTTTAAAAGTGAAAAAGACATAAAAATAGCACTTATTGTAGTAGTTATAATATTTGCATTTGTAATTTATAAAATATTTGATCTTTTGATATTAAACAATGAAAATTATGATTTGTCAGGAGAAACATACTATCAATATTTTTTTGGAGTTAAGCAAGAATATTCCGGAAAAATGAATCTTATACAACAAGATGATGATATGCAATTAATTTTAGAAGATGGAAAAGTAATTAATTTAGATTCAACACCAATGTATTATCGAGATACTTTAGGTAAGGCATTATTAGCCCAAGAAATGGAATTAGTTATACCAGATGACAGTACATATAAATTGAAAAAATTCACAAATGTAATAGAAGAAAATAATCAAACAAAATTAAAAAGATTGAATCATGATAATGAAAAAAATATAGATAAAGGATTTATATATGATGGAAACGATTTATACTTTTTCTTAAATGACACGACTGTAACAGTAGGAAATACTGAATATGAATTACCAGCATTATCTTATGTAATAGTAAATTATCAATCAAGTGTAGAAATTTATAATTATGAAAAAGATGAATATACGATAATACAAGATGAAAATTTATTACAAAGTGATGTTATAGCAACAAATAAAGCTCAAAATTACACCATAAATATGAGTTTAGATTCTTTAAAAACAGAAAAAAATAGTCAATTACTAATTAGTAATATAAACAATTTGAATGAATATGAATATAAATAATAAAAGTTGACTTAAACATGCCTCCATGGTAAAATATCAAAGATGAACTTGTAAATATTATACTAAATAATGGAGGTATAAAAAATGAAAGAAATACGGACAGTAATATGGGATTGTGATGGAGTTTTATGGGAAAACGCAAAGAATTTAAAAATTGTAGCCAAAGACCTAGAGATTAAAAATGGTGAAGAATTTTCTGAACAATGTTATGCATTTTTTAATGTGTTTTTAGATTATTTTAAAAACAAAAAAGCAAATATGGCAGAGACATTACAAGTTATAGAGAAAAGTATGCCAATACTGGGAATACATTCTGTTTCACCAATGGCTTTTTTTAGAGCATTAAATGATGCAAAATTAGAAACATGTCAATTTAATGATGATGCTATAATTGTAATGCAATATTTGCAAAGTAAAGGTATCAAAAATATCATTAAAACTGACTGGTGGAGAGAGGCACAAGAAATTGTTTTATACCATTATGGCGTGATGGAATATATAGAAGAGCTTCATTGCTGTGATGGGGCATACTTGAAAACAAATCCAAAGTCAGCAGTAGATTTAATAAAAAAGGGCCGGGAAGACAGCTATTTAATTATAGGAGATTCTATTAAATGTGATATTGCTTTTGCAGAGCATGCAGATATTAAATCCATTTGGTATAATCCTTATAACAAAGAAAACGCAACACAGATTAAACCAACTTATGAGGTTACTTCTTTGTTAGAAGTAATGGATATTATCTAAAAGAAAGCACTCAATATTAAGTCATAACTAATATTGAGTGCTTTGGTGTTATACTATTTGCAGACAAGAATGTATAAAAAACTTGAAACAAGAATGTAAAATAAATGTAAAAATACTGAAATATAAATTCTAAGCAACTATGCTATAATGTTAATGAAAAAATAAATATAATTTTGAAAATTACTAAAAGGGGAAAATAAAAATGGAGAAAAATAAAGCATTAAAAATAAGTTTATCAACATTTTTTCTAATTGTAGCAATTATTGTTATTTGTGTCATGGGATATTTTCTATATAAAGCAATTGAGGGAAAAAATACAATTGGCGCAACAGTCAATCAATTAAATGAGAGAATAGATTTATTGAATAATACTATTGACACATTAGAAGAACAAAATAAAAATAAAAATAATAATGAAAATGAAAAGTCAACTAATACAAATATAACAGAAGAAAACACTAATATAACAACAAATACAACAACTAATATAGCGCAAAATAATAGTGCGAAAAATGAGGCAGAAGTATCTCCAGATTCTTTAAAAGGATTATATGCTGCAGAACTTAAAGATGGAGGGGATTCAACAAATAATAAAGTGCTCTTAGTCTTGTTTGGAAATGATAAGTTTTCTTATAGTACAAATCCATTAATTGATTCTTCTGTAACTGGACATTATACAGTTTCAGATAACATATTAACATTAAATGAAGAATATATACACCCAAATGACGTGGGTGGACCTTATCCTACAAATGGAACAAGATATTTAAAAATAAATAATGATGGTTCTATAACAGATGAAACTTCTTTTAATGAAGGAACAGTAATCTTAAAAAAGACAACAGAAGAAGAATTCTATGGACAAAATTAATAAAAGGATGTATAATGTATAACATATAAGATATAAAATAATTTTAATAACTAAAAACAAAGAAAAAGAGAAGTACATTTAAAACTAATTTAAAGAGAATAGAAGCCGTTGGCTGAGAGCTTCTAAAATAAAGATAAATGGAAAGTAACTTTAGAGTTGATAATCCGAAAATAAACTTAAGATTATCCGTAATACTGCGTTAAAGTAAAAGAGATATTATTTATATAAATGTAGATAATAATTAAGGTGGTACCGTGAGAAAAAAACTCGCCCTTATACTAAACAATAGTATAAGAGCGAGTTTTAATAATAGTGCGACAGGCATGTCGTTTAGCTAATCGGTGAAAGTCCGTATTGGAGGTATGTATCGCCAACCAATTAGAGAAGCACAAGCTATCCATTGTGAGGTGGAAGTGGAGGAAGTGGGTATCAAAATCATGGC
>CAKPPS010000016.1 GCA_934177795.1 uncultured Clostridia bacterium
TATGTCATCAAAAGTTAATGTAAATGAAAACATTATTTTACAAAACTATATGCTAGAAAGACTATTGGAAAGAATTTCAGCATCAGATTACAAATATAAATTTGTATTAAAAGGCGGAATGTTAATAACAGCCATAGTTGGAATAGATATGAGAAATACACTAGATATGGATGCAACAATTAAAGGATTTGATTTAGAAAAAGATAACCTAGAAAATATATTAAATGAAATATTCAATATAGACTTAGATGATGGAGTTGATTTTGAATTTTTAAATATAAAGGAAATAAGGCAAGAAGATGAATATGGCGGATATAGAGTTTCATTAAATGCTAAATTCGACAAATTAGTTGTACCAATGAAATTAGATATAACAACAGGTGATGTTATTGTACCTAAAGAAGTAAATTATAAATTTGAATTAATGTTTGAAAATCGTTCAATAGAAATACTAGCATATAATATGGAAACTGTAATAGCAGATAAATTTGAAACAATTATATCAAGAAATATTGATACAACTAGAGCAAGGGACTTTTATGATATTTATATACTTTGGACTACACAGTTACAAAATTTTGATAAGGGATTATTAGGAAAAGCTATTGTAGAAAAATTTAAATATAGAGAATCTACAGACAAATTAAATAATATAGATGAGATAATGGAAGTTATAAGAGAAAGTGAGGCTTTAAAAGAACACTGGAAGAATTACCAGTCTAAATTTAGTTATGCCGAAGATATTAGTTATGAGGATACGATGGGAGTACTGAATGAAATAAAACAAATATTATAATACTTGGAATAAATGGGAATAAGATGGAACTAACAAGAAAAAAAATAAAAATAAACCTGGTAAATTGAGTAAAAAAGCGAGAAAAAAATTTAAGAAGAGTAGTGATAATACAGGAGAATTACTTTTATATTGTTCTGATTGTGCAATAGCACGAGTAGCTATTTCTCCTAAAATAAAAAATTAATATATATGATATACCATAAATAGAAAAAAGATAAAAATCAAAATATTCTTGAAAAGCTAAACCATAAAGCCGCAAAATTAAAATTTCCATGGTTTTACTTCATATAACATTGACAATTCACATAAAAAGATGTATAATTTAAACAGTTTTTAAAGAGAAGACAGACGTTTTTCAAAAGAAAGACGTCTTAAATTATGAAAAGGGAGAGAGAAAATGAACAATAAAAATATAAGAAATATAGCAATAATAGCACACGTAGACCATGGAAAAACAACACTAGTAGATGCACTATTAAAACAAAGCCATGTATTTAGAGAAAATGAACAAGTACAAGAAAGAATAATGGATTCAAATGATTTGGAAAAAGAAAGAGGAATAACAATATTATCTAAAAATACATCAGTAATGTATAATGATATAAAAATAAATATAGTTGATACACCTGGGCATGCAGACTTTGGAGGCGAAGTAGAAAGAGTTTTAAAAACAGTTGATGGAGTATTACTTTTAGTAGATGCTTTTGAAGGAGCAATGCCACAAACAAGAGAAGTTCTAAAAAAATCATTAGCATTAGGATTAAAACCGATTGTAGTTATAAATAAAATAGATAGACCTGGAGCTACACCTGAAAAAGTAGTAGATCAAGTTATAGAATTATTTATAGAATTAGATGCTACAGATGAACAATTAGATTTCCCAGTAGTATATGCTTCAGCAAAAAATGGAATAGCTAAAATGGATTTAAAAGATGAATCAGATAATTTACATTGTTTATTTGAAACTATTATAAATACAATACAAGCTCCAGATTGTGATGAAGATGGACCAGCTCAAATGTTAGTATCAAATATAGATTATGATGACTATGTTGGAAGAATTGCGGTAGGAAGAGTAGAAAGAGGCATAATAAAAGTTGGAATGCCTGTAGCAATTTGTGGAAAAGAAGATAAAATAACACAAGGAAGAATTGCAAAAGTATATACACATGTTGGACTAAATAAAGTAGAAGTAGAAGAAGGAAAAGCTGGAGATATTATAGAACTTGCAGGATTACCAGATATTAATATTGGAGACACAATATGTGATTTTAATAATCCAGAAAAAATTCCATTTGTAGATATAGACGAACCAACAGTTTCTATGACATTTAGTGTAAATAATGGACCATTTGCAGGAAAAGAAGGACAATTTATAACATCAAGACATATTAGAGATAGATTATTCAAAGAACTAGAAAGAAATGTATCATTAAGAGTAAAAGAAACAGAATCTCCAGATTCTTTTGAAGTATCAGGAAGAGGAGAGTTACATTTATCAGTATTAATAGAAACAATGAGAAGAGAAGGGTTTGAATTGTTAGTATCTCGTCCAAAAGTTATTTTCAAAGAAGTTGATGGTGTAAAATGTGAACCGATAGAAGATTTAGTTGTAAATGTTCCAGATGATTGTGTTGGAAATGTAATAGAAAAACTTGGAAGAAGAAAAGCAGAAATGGTAAATATGGAACCAGCTGAAGATGGACATACAAAAATTGAATTTAAAATTCCAGCTAGAGGTTTGATTGGTTATAGAACTGAATTTTTAACAGACACAAAAGGGTCAGGAACAATGAATCATATATTTGATTCATATCAACCATATAAAGGAGATATACAAGCTCGTGTTAGAGGAACTATAGTAGCATTTGAAAAAGGTAAATCAGTAACTTATGGTTTATTTAATGCTCAAGATAAAGGTGATTTATTTATAGGACCTGGTGTAGAAGTATATGAGGGAATGATTGTTGGATTAAATTCTAGAGGAGAAGATTTAGCAATAAATGTATGTAAAGAAAAACATTTAACAAATACAAGAGCTTCTGGTTCTGATGAAGCATTACGTTTGGTACCACCAATTCAAATGTCATTAGAAAAAGCAATAGAATTTATTCAAGATGATGAGTTGGTAGAAGTAACTCCAAAATCAATAAGACTTAGAAAGAAAATACTAGATACTAAAGAAAGAGAAAGAGCTAATAGAAATAAATAAAATTATAGGTAATATAATTACAAAAACGCTGCCATTATATGACAGCGTTTATTTGTAAAAAAGGAGAAAAAATTGAATAAAAAAGAATTAGAAAAAATAAAGAAAAAAGCATTAGAAGAGCATATTCCAATTATTATGGATGACACATTAGAAGTAATAGAAAAATATTTGAAAGATACTAAACCACAAAAAATATTAGAAATAGGTACAGCAGTAGGATATTCTGCAATATGTTTTACAGAATTTTTAGATAAAGATGGTATTATAGATACTATAGAAAGAGATGTAGAGAGAATTAAAGAAGCTAAAGAAAATATAAAAAAAGCAGAAGTGGAAAAACAAATAAATATATATGAAGGCGATGCAGTAGATATACTTCCACAATTAAATAATAAATATGATGTAGTATTTATAGATGCGGCAAAAGGAAAATATCCGTTCTTTTTAAAAGAATCTTTAAGAATGATAAATAAAAATGGTATTATTTTTGCTGATAATATTTTGTATAAAGGTTATGTTATGAGTGATTATAATAAACATAAACAAAGAACAGCAGTTAGAAATTTAAGAGAATATATAAAAGAAGTAAGCGAAAATCCTAATTTGAATACAGAAATATTAGAAGTTGGAGATGGTTTAGCAATAAGTAAAATTGTATAAGCTAATATATAGTGAATCTAAAAAATTTTTAATTTGTTCTCGCCAGATTTGAGTTTTTGACTAAAAGGAGAAAATTTCAAAGGGCTAGCGATTGTAGTTTTTTATATAGTAAAAGAGTATCACTTTCTTATTATATAAAAAGCCTACTTGTAAAATAATACAAGTAGGTAAAGTTTATAAGGCATTGAATGGGTCTACAGATTTACGTAGTCCAACAATGTCTCTAATGTTGCCATTAGAGACTGAAAATCCAGGGATTTTAATCCTGTCATAATCGATGCAAAGATTGTCTAAATCTTTATAGCGATTTTTTTTGTAGTCTTTATGCAGTGTTCTAATATCCATTGCATAAGTACGAATCTGCAATTCAAATATGCAATTATTTTGAGTCATAATTGCAGTATGCAAACTTTGATACCCATCGTATTTAGGGGTATATACATAATCTTTTATAAATGGAGACCATTCTTCACATAAATAATTTTCTTCAGGAATAATAATTTCTGGAAAATCAGATGCTTTAAATTCAGCATCAATTCTAGGTTCTGCCTCTAGAAATACGCAATTCTTCTTATTGATAAGAAATGACATTACTTCATTTTGAAGTTCATAACACAGCTTAATTTCTTCTAAAGAATCGATTAAAGATGTGCCAAGAATAATTCTAAAACCAAGAAAATCAAGTATTTGTTTTAAAGGCAGATTTTTTATAAGGAATAATTGGATTTTTTCATTATATCCAATCCAATCTTTTTGTCGGCATACTATGTATAGATGAACTTGGTGTTCTCTAGCCCAGAGCCGAAGGTGTTCTTTTAAATCATGAAATTCATGCTCCAATTGATGGAGTTTTGATATATTTAATATATCATTTGCTTCTTCAAGTTTATCAGCATATAATAAACTTTCTTCAGAACCTTCGCCCATAAGATTTTGTATATGTAATTTTTTGATTTCATCTATATTTGTGCCCTTATAAAGAGCATCCCGTATGTCAACTTTTTCGAACTTTGCCATAAGAACCCCCCTCTTATAAAACTTTTGTACAATAAATTAACATCATTTATTATACCAAAAAATGGGTAAAAAGTAAACATAATTTTGAGAAATTCGTTGACAGAAAACGACAAAAAATATATAATATTACAAGTTATAAGCAAGAGAGGAAAGGGATAAAAATGAAAGAAGTAGAACTATTAGCACCAGCAGGCTCTTATGAAAAAGCTAAAATTGCATTTTTATATGGAGCTGATGCAGTATATTGTGGAACTTCATCATTATCATTAAGAACAAGAGCAGATATGGAAGATGAAGATTTAGAAAAGACAATAAAATATGCACATAGTATAAATAAAAAAGTATATGTAACATTAAATATATTTGCTTGGGATGATAAATATGACGAAATAATAGAAATGGCTAAAAAATTAGAAGAAGTGAAACCAGATGGAATAATAGCTGCAGATGGCGGAATTATTGAAGTATTAAAAAAATATGCTCCGAGTGTAAACATAAATGTAAGTACACAAGCTAATATTGTAAGTTTGCATTCTGCAAATTTCTGGTATCATAATGGAGCAAAAAGAATGATTATGGCAAGAGAAATGAATAAACAACAACTTAAATATATAATGGAAAATAAGCCAAAAGAAATGGAAGTGGAAATATTTGTACATGGTGCAATATGTTTTGCATTTTCAGGCAGATGTTTTCTAAGTGATTTTTTATCATGTCGAAGTGCCAATCTAGGAGATTGTGCACAAAGCTGTAGATGGTCATATAATTTATATGCTGAAGAAAAAAATAATCCAGGAGAATTGATGCCTATAGAAACAAGTGAATATGGAACTAGTATATTTTCATCAAAAGATTTATGCTTAATAAAGGAAATACCAGAAATAATAGATATGGGAATAGATAGTTTAAAAATAGAAGGGCGATTAAAAACAGAATATTATTTAGCAAGTGTAATAGGAGTTTATAGAAATGCGATAGATGACTATAGAAAAGAGCCTAATAAATATGATTATAAAAAATATCTAGAAGAATTAGAAAAGGTAAAAACCAGAGGATTAACAACATTTTATTTTAATGATAGAAATAACAAAAATATTCAAGAATATGGTGGAAGACAATATAATGAAAAATATGAATTTGGAGCAAAAGTAGTAGAATATAAGAAAGATAAGTCTATAGTTGAAATAAAAAATAAATTGCAAGTGGGAGATAAATTAGAATTATTGGTTCCACATCAATTAAAACCAATAGAATTTGAAATAAAAAATTTATGGGATTATGATACTAAAGAAGAAATAGAAGCTGTAAGTCCAGGAGTTAAAGGGCAAAAAGTATTAATAAATATTCCTATAAAATGTGAAAAAGATTGGATAATTAGAAGAAAAAAATAAATAATTAAAAACTAAAGGGATTAAAAAAATATAAAATCACTTTAGTTTTTCTTATTTGTTCTTATGATAAAATATAACATAAATTTATTGGGAAATATATACAATTTAAATATAAGATGATATAATGTGAGTGCGAACAGCAAAAAAAATTATGGAGGGGATTTTATGAAAAATCAAAGTTTTAAGATTTGGTCAATAATTATTATATTTTCAATAATAATTATTATGCCATTAATCGTATTAGCATCAGACAATGAAAAGACTTTAATCATAAAAAATACTGATACTAATCAATATATAGTATATATTAAAGATTTTTTAGATAAAGACTTTTCTTATGCAGTATCTGCTGAACAAAATCCAAATGAAGACAGTTTGAATTTTTTAATGTCGAGTGTTGATGGGGAAGGAAACCATATTGCAATAATAGATGCAGCAACATTAGTAAATAAATCAAACTATTTAGTAACAAAAGATGAAGAAGATAAACAAACTATCGAGATAGATTTCTCTAAATCATTAAATAGAAAAGACATGGAATATATAGAGAATACGACTAAAAGAATAAAAACAGAAACAACAGAAAAAATAGTAGAAAAAGATGAAGATGTTAATGGAGTAAAAACAACATTAACAGTTGGAGGACTAAAAATAGCAGAAAGTCAAGATGCTAAATATTATTATGAAATACATCTAAAAACAGAAAATGAAGAATATGCGCAATTATTTGAATTAGCAAATGAGATGAATAATAATTATGAAGCAAAAGACATGTACACTAAATTAGATATAGCAACACAATTTTATAACTTATACAATCAATTAATGGGAAAAGCACAATGGAAAGAAGTTTCAGATATGGAAATAAAACAACCATCAGATGCAGTTGAAGGAGACCAATATGTTGTATTAATAAAAAAAGTTATGAAAAATGGAAATGAAGAAGAAACAACAACAGATTTGAAATTAATGACATCAAAAATAAAACCTTATGAAAAAAAGCAAAATAAAGAACAAATAAAAAGAACACAAATAACGAGTAAATTACCAATAACAGGAGAAAGTATTATTTTGTTTGTAATATTAGCAGCAATAATAATAGTTATGGCAATTATATATATAAGAATTAAAAGATTAAAACAAAAAGAGAATAAATAATGAGAATAAAAATATATAAAACAATTTTTATAATATTATTAATAGGTGCCATAATTATAATAATGTTAATAATAACACAATACAAACAAAATTTAATAAATGAAGAACAAAATAAGGAAGTTATTGATACATTTTCAAAAATAGACGAAGAAGATAGTAAACAATTAACATTAAATGGGTATAATGTTATAGGAACTATAGAAATACCAAAAATAAATATAAAATATCCAATTTTAGAAGTTGAAAATCCAAGTCCTGAATCAACTAAAACTCCAATGAAATATAGTATAATAAAATATTGGGGTGGAAAAGTAAATGAATATGGAAATTTGTCAATAGCAGGACATAATAAATATGATGGAACAATGTTCGGAAAAACTAAAAATTTAAATATTGGAGAAATCATAAAGTTAGAGGATTTAGAAAAAAATGTAATAGATTATGAAATTTATGATAAATTTGTTACAAATCCCAATGATACCAGTATTTTACTTACTAAAGATATAAATATAAGAGAAGTAACATTAATAACATGCACTAGAGGAAACAAAGAACGATTAATAATTAAAGCTAAACAGAAAATATAAAAGGGAGGAATTAAAATGGCAGGTAGATTTATAATGCCAGAAAGGAAAACTTTAGCAGCAATAATTATTATAGCAATACTACTAGTGACTGCAATTACTGGAACAGTAGTTTTTCTAAAGACTAGAGGTAATGCAAAGGCTGCAGAAATGGCAAACCATAAAGATGAGGAACAAATAGTCGAGCAAGAACAAACTTCAAGCCAAAAAGGCGAGAATCAAAATCAAGAGGCGAAACAAAATCAAGAACAACAAGAAACACAAACACAACAAAGCCAAGATAGTGAAAATGTACAAAGTAATAAAGTTAATGTAAATACAGAAAAAAATCAAAGTACGAATAATAATGTAGTAGAAAATAATAATACTACGAAAATACCATCAAATACAACAAGTAATGATAGTAAAAAAACAACATTAGGGAGAGTTATAAATACACCTACAGTAAAAAATATAGAAGATATAAAAGATACTACTATCACAAAACAAGAAAAAGTTATTTTACCTAACCAACTGGTAGCAAAAGGTGAGGATAAAATTTGGGAGCCACAGGAAATAAAAGCAACTTTTGCAAATACAAATAAAAATTTAGATATTGTAAATATTATATCAAAAAAAGAATGTATAGTAACAAGAAATGGGCAAACAGTAGAAAATGCTAAAAAAGGAGATATAATTACATATACAATAACATTAAACAATATAGGAACAATAGATGGAGAAACATTAGTAAAAGATAAAGATTTAAAAGATATATTAAATAGTGTAGCAAAAATAAATGAAAAACCTATAATAAAAGATGCTGAAGGACAAAAAGAAGTAAACGAAGAAGAATTAATAAATGGAGTAAAAGTGAAAGTTAAAGCAAATGGAATTGCTACAATAACCTTTTCTATAGAAGTGATGAAGGCTGAAGGGAAAATTATAAACAAAGCTTTAACAGGAGAAGATGAAACTCCAACACCACCAACTGAAGTTGATACAACAAATGTTGAAGTAGTAAAAAAAGTAAAAAATATTATAAGAAATAATGAAGAAGTTCAACCACCAGTACAGTTAAATGATATTGTTAACTATGACATAACAATTACTAATACAGGTAGCACAGATAAAAAAGTAGCAGGAAATGATGTTCTTACAAGTAAAAATAAATCATTGGATTTGTATGATGGTGAAAATAAAGTAACAGAAATTACTTTAAAAGCTGGAGAAAGTAAAGTATTAACAGCTCAATATATAGTACAACAAGAAGATATAGATAATCAAAAAGAAATACCAAATTTAATAAATGTTGCAACAATAAAATATGATGATGAAGAAAAAAATAGCAAAACAGAAACACCAATAGATGAAGCACATCAAAACTATGAGTCATCAAAAACAGCAATAATCACAGATGCACAATCTGTAGAAAAAGATAGAATTACTACAGCTGGGGATAAAGTGCAATATACAATAAAAATAAAAAATACAGAAAATACTACAATAAAAGACTTAATGGTAAAAGATGAAAAAATTGGAGAAATAATTAATAATAACTTGGTAGAAGTACAAGGAAAAGCAAAAGTAATAGATTCAGATGGTACAAGAGAAATAAAAATAGATGATTTAATTAAAGGAATAACTATTAATTTAAATGTAAGTCAGGAAGCAACAGTGACATTTGAAGTAAAAATAACACAAAAGGCAATAGATAATGAAACACAAATAAAAAATATTGCTATAGTTGGAGAACAAGAACCAGAAAAAGATATAGATATAGAAAAATATGAAGCAGAAAAAACAGCTATAATATTAGATAGTAACAGAGCAGAAAAAGATAAAGTAACAGCGGCAGGAGATACAGTAAAATATACAATTACTGCTAAAAATACAGGAAATACAGTTTTAAAAGATTTAACTATAAAAGATGAAAAAATAAAAAATATACTTGATAATAATTTAGCAATAATTCAAGGAAAAGTAACAGTAAAAGATTCAGATGGTACAAGAGAGGTAGAAATTCAAGATTTAATCAGTGGTATAACAGCAAAAGTAAATGTAAATGACAAAGCAACAGTAGAATTTGAAATAAAGATAACACAAAAAGCAATTGATACTATATCAAAAATTGAAAATATTGCTATAGTGGGAAATAAAGAGCCAGAAAAAGATATAGAAATAGAGAATAATCCTAGTATAGATGTAAAAAAAGATATTATATCTGTTACAAAAAATAATGAAATAATAGAAATAAATGAAAATAATATAAGTAGTGTAAAAGCAAATCAAGATTCTACAATAACATATAGAATAGTTGCTACAAATGATGGAAATACAACATTAAACAATGTAAAAGTAATAGATGATAAAAAAGTTAAATTAGAAAGTGTAGTATTACCAGAAAGATTAAATGGAACAACTATAACAATTGGAAATGAAATAACACCAAACACAAACCTATTAGGAAGAGATGATATAACACTAGAACCTCAAGAAAAAATAATATTTACAGTATCTTATAAATTATCTAAGAGTGATGTAACAGGAACTAATAAAACATTTAAAAACTGGACTAAAGCAACAGGAAAACATGAAAATAAAACACCAGAAGATACAGATGATGTAGATATAAATACAGAATATACACCAACAATAGGAAGCAAAAAATTTGTTAAAAAATGGAATGATAAAAATTATGAATCAAATAGACCTAAAACTATAAAGATTCAATTAATGAAAAATGGAAAAGAATTAGGAGAACCAGTAGAAATAACTGCTGATAATTGGTCATACACTTTTGAAAATTTACAATTAGAAGATGAACAAGGAAATAGTATTGTATATACAGTAAAAGAAGTAACAGTACCAACAGGATATACAGCATCAAAATGTATGACAAATCAAAATAATGAATTAGAAATAACAAACACATATATTAAACCAACAGGAGGAACAATAACTCAGAAATATACAGATACGAATAAAGTAAAGGTTCCACTTGATGTTGTATTTATAGTAGATACATCACAAAGTATGGTAGATAATAAAGAGCGAGCTCAAAATACTATAACAGCTACAAATAAAGCAATTGCACAAATACAAGGATATAATGAATATAACAGAGTTGCTGTATTGGCATTTAGTGGTTCATATCAGTGGAGTACAGAAAAGATAGATTACACAAAGATGTTAGACTTAGGAAGATACAAGGCTAATGATGGTTCAAACTATTTAAATTTACATGGAATAACAATGGAAACAAATGTTAAAAATGTTAGTAAAGTAAAAAGAAAGTTTGAAGGAGGAACATATACACAAATAGGAATTGCAGAAGGAACTAAATTATTGAAAAATGCGAAAAATAAGACAATACAAATAGATGGGCAAGAAGTAACAAGGCAACCAATAATTATACTTTTATCAGATGGAATGCCTACTTACTATACAGAAGAATATACAAGTGTTATACAATCTAATAAAGTAGGAGATGCTACAGAAGCAAAAGTTAATGAATTCTATGGAAAATATACAATACAATCGGCAAAATCTTATAAAGATGTAGTGTCACAAAGTTATAATAAAACAGCTAAAATGTATACAATAGGAATGGGAATAAGCGAAACTGAGCCTAAAAACTTATTTGCAAGAACTGTATTAAATCCAAATACAACCAATATAAATTCATGTAAAAATGCTGATAAATATAGTAAAGAATATAAATTATATCAAGAACTATCAAAAATTACAAATTATCAATATGCAGATGGAGCTGAATTTGGAGAATTTGCAGAAGATCGTTTAGCAAATATAATGAAGTCATTTATTGAAAGTTCAATACCTAAACAAACTACAAGAAATATTGAACAAACTGAAATTCAAAGTGGAAAAGTATATTTAACACAAATAGATGGAAGTAAAGAATTTTCTTTAACAGCTGGGGGAATGAAATATATGAATTTTGCTGCAGCACAAAAAGATGGAATTGTATTACAAGATACTAATGGAGAATATTATATAGATTTATCAAAACTTCCAGCACAATCTACTATTACAGTAATTTATACAAGAAAATAATTAAATTTTGTTCATGAAATAAAAACAAATAAAAAATAAATACAGTATAACTTAGTTTATACTGTATTTATTTTTAAACAAAAATGCTAGCTATTGTTAAAAATGCAGCATATAATAAAGTTTTTAAAGAAACCCTTAAAGTGGTTTTAGTAACTTTATTAAGTACTGTTAATCTATGTTCTTTCCTAATTGTTAATGCTAAACAATTGGATTTAGGGTATATTTCTCTTTCATTATTCATGGATATCAACTCCTTTATCTATTGTAATTTTAAAATCTTTTGAATTCTAATTTTTCACTATACTTTAATTGTAAAACAAAAAATTACAAAAGTCAACGCTTTTGTAACAAAAATGTAATAAAAATGTAATATTAAGTCAAGATTTATAGTTTGTTATAAAAAGATACAATCGCTAGCTCTTTGAAATTTTCTCCTTTTAGTCGAAAACTCAAATCGGGCGAGAACAAATTAAAGAAAAATTTTCAATTTTTCTTATAGGTGTAGATTGTAATAATATTATACTGATAATTTGTGTATTATGTAATAATTTATTAAATATAAAGATTATTGCATGTATTGTTGATATTTTGTTTTTATTAAGTATTAATCTTTTAATTCGTGAGAAAGTTTGTTAATTGCTTTTGTTTCAATTCTGGAGACATAAGAACGAGAAATGCCCATCATTTTAGCAATTTCGTGTTGAGTTTTGGGTTTAAAACCACCGAGTCCAAAACGCAATTCTAGAATTGTTTTTTCTCTGTCTTTTAAAATATACTTCATTTTTTCATAAAGTAGTTTAATTTTCATTTTTATATCAACTTCTTCTTCAATATTTCTTTCGTCATTTTCTAAAATTTCTTGTAGAGTAATAACATTATCATCTTTATCTTTCCCGATAGGTTCATTAAGATATACTTCAGCCCCAAGTTTTTTTATGGAACGTAGATGCATTAAAATTTCATTATCTATGCAACGAGATACATAAGTAGAAAGCTTAGAACCTTTATCTATATTAAAAGTATTAATACCTTTTATTAAACCAATTGTACCAATAGAAATTAAATCATCTTGATCAACATTAGACGTAGAATATTTTTTTGATATATGAGCAACTAATCTTAAATTACGTTCTATTAAAATGTTTCTGGCTTCTTCATCACCAGATTTCATTTGTTCTAAATACAGTTTTTCTTCTTCTGAGCTTAAAGGTTCAGGAAAAACGTTGGTATTAGAAATATATCCTACTAAAAATACAGAAGATTTTAAGAATTCTATAAATCCTAAAATACCAGACATACAAAGTGCTGAAAACATAATTGCACCTCCAAATATAAATTTATTAAAATCATTAAAATATTAGCATAACAAATTATATGTGGAAAAAAAAGAAAAGTGCATGGACATAAAAAAGAATAAATTATAAATGAAAAGAATATTATGAATAATATAATGGAGGAATTACATGAATATTATTATAAATATAATAAAGGGAATTTTTATTGGAGCAGGAGCAATAGTTCCAGGAGTAAGCAGTGGTGTATTATGTGTAATATTTGGAATATATGAAAAATTGTTGGATTCTGTGTTAAATTTTTTTAAAGCCCCACTAAAAAATTTAAAAATTCTATTACCAATACTCATAGGTGGAGGGATAGGCGTTTTAATATTTAGTAATGCATTAAATTATTTATTGTATAATTATCCAATACAAACAAAATCAATTTTTATAGGATTAATAATTGGTACTATTCCAAGATTAATAAAAGAAGTTAATAGTAAAGAAACATTTAAGTGGTGTAATATTGTTTATATGGCAATAGCATTAGGAGTAGGAATAATAACTGTAATTTTAGAAAATAGAATAAATATTGTTATAGATGAAAAGCAAATAAGTGTAATATATCTTATAATTAGTGGTGTGTTAATGTCTATTGGAGTAGTAGTTCCAGGTGTAAGCAGTACAATTATTTTAATGTTATTAGGTATATATTCAATTTACTTAAAATCTGTAGCAAATTTATATTTTCCGTTTCTTATCCCATTAGCAATAGGACTAGTGATAGGGTGTTTAATAGTAATGAAAATAACAAAACAGCTATTAAATAAGTATTATAGTAAAACATTTTATGCTATAATAGGTTTTACTCTTGGTTCTATATTTGTTTTAATCCCAGAGATAAATAGTGTATTAGAAAATATCTTAAGTATTTTAGGTATAATTTTAGGACTTATAGTTACTATTTAATAGTAAGAAAAATACTTGAAAAAATGTTGATAAAAAAAATACAATATGCTATCATTAAAATGTAGAAATAACTTACATAGTATTTTTATAAATATAGAAGAAAAGGGGATAAGATAATGAAAAAATCAACTATAGTAACAATTTGTATTATAGCACTAATAGCAATTATGGGTATATTAATGGTTAGTGGATATAATGGAATGATATCAAAACAAGAAAATGTAGAAAGTTCAGCATCAGATTTGGATGTAATGCTACAAAGAAGAGCAGATTTAATACCAAATTTAGTAAGTACAGTTAAAGGGTATGCAACTCATGAAAATGAAATAATAGAAAAGGTAACAGATGCAAGAACAAAATTAATGAATGCAAATAGTATTGAAGAAAAATCTACTGCAAATAATGAATTATCTAGTTCATTAAAAGCTTTAATGGTAGTAGTAGAAAATTATCCGGATTTAAAATCATCAGAAAACTATAAACAATTGTCTGATGAATTAGCAGGAACTGAAAATAGAATAGCAGTGTCTAGAAAAGATTATAACAATTCAGTTAAAACATTAAATACAACAATAAAGAAATTTCCTAATAATATATTAGCAGGAATGTTTGGCATTGAAAAAGCAACATATTTTGAAGCTGATGAAAAAAGTTCGGAGGTACCTAATGTTAGTTTCGAATAAAAAAAATATTATAATTAAGATATTAATAATGTTTTTGCTATTATTAAATATTTTGAACATAAAAGTATTTGCCATGGTTCAGCCAACATCAGAATTCTATGTTAATGATTATGCAAATCTTTTAGATACAGAAACAAAAAATTATATTATTAATACCAACCAAAGGTTATATAGTCAAACTGGAGCACAAATAGTAGTTGTAACGGTTCCAAGCTTAGATGGAGAATCATTAGAAGAATATGCAACAGAATTATTTAGAAAGTTTGGAATAGGTGACAAAAAGAAAAAGAATGGAGTATTATTGTTATTGGCATTACAAGAACGACAATTTAGAATAGAAGTAGGATATGGACTAGAAGGGGTATTACCAGATGGAAAGACAGGTAGAATACAAGATGAGTATATTATACCGTATTTGAAGCAGAACAATTGGAGTGAAGGTGTAAGAAATGGATTTAGTGCAGTATTACAAGTAGTAACTGATGAATATAATGTAGAAGTGGGAGCAGAAAAAGCAACTGCTACAAAAGGCAAAACGGATGAGTCTTCTATAATAGAATATGGTACAATAGGAATTCCATTTATATCAATGATTTTTGGATGGATTTTAGGAATTTTATATGAAAAGGATAAAATTGCTAGAGGTAGAGTAAAAATATTTGAGATTATTTATATGTTAATACTTTCAGTAGTATGTTTATTTATAATTAAAGGTAGTATATTAGTAAGTTTAGAATCTTCAATGTTTTTTGCAGAAGTTTTATTTTTAGCACTGGGGGATATAGTCGGTTTATGGTGTCTTGAAAGTGGAATATATATAACAATAGATGAGAAAACCTACAAGGGATTCTTTCCAAAAAGATTTTTGGAGAGAGGATTTTTTGGAGTAGGTTCATCATCTTCTTCGGGAGGATTTTCTTCAGGGGGTCATTCTTCAGGAGGCGGAGGTTCTTCTGGTGGAGGAGGAAGTTCTAGAGGATTTTAAAATAAAAAACAGGAATTAGGTGAAATAAATATCTAATTCCTGTTTTTAGTATTGATATGTATGTCCATATAGTATAAGTAATATAGTTGTTTGATACCAAGATAAAGAGACAAAACATAAAATAAAATTAAGACGTGAAAAATTCTTGTTAAATAAAGCAATTTATAGTATAATATGAACCATAAATAATAAAGAAAAGAGGAAAAGAGAAAATGGATTATAAAGATTTAGCAAATTTAATATTTCCAGAAGCAAAAGATATAAATTATTATGAAGAAAAATATCCAGAAAGAAACTTACCAGAAGGAGCAATAGTAACAAGATATGCACCAAGTCCAACAGGATTTATGCATATAGGAGGGCTATATCAAGCATTAATTGCTATAAAAGTATCAAAGCAAACAAATGGGGTATGTTTCTTAAGAGTTGAAGACACTGACCAAAAAAGAGAAATTGAAAACGGTGTAAAAGAAATTATAAAATCTTTAAAAGACTTTGGGCTAGAACCAGACGAAGGTATGATTTCTGAAAATGAAGATAAAGGAAATTATGGACCATACAAGCAAAGTCAAAGAAAAGAAATATATCAAGCTTATGCTAAATATTTAATAGAGCAAGGAAAGGCATATCCATGTTTTTGTACGCACGAAGAAGGAGAAAAAATAAGAGCAAAACAAGAAGCTGCAAAAGTAAGACCCGGATATTATGGTGTATGGGCCAAATGTAGACATGTAACTGTTGAAGATGCTATACAAAGAATTCAAAATGGTGAAAAATATATAATAAGATTTAAATCTCCTGGAAGAGAAGATAAAAAAATAAAACATCATGATGTCATAAAAGGAAATGTTGATTTTCCAGAAAATGATCAAGATATAGTTATAATAAAAGCAGATGGATTACCAACATATCATTTTGCACATGCAGTAGATGATCATTTAATGCATACAACACATGTAATAAGAGGTGACGAATGGTTATCTTCTGTTCCACTACATTTACAATTATTCCATGAGTTAGGTTTTAAAGCACCAAAATATGCACATATTGCACCAATAATGAAAAATGATGAAGGAAATAAAAGAAAACTAAGTAAAAGAAAAGACCCAGAAGCTGCTGTAAGTTATTATGCAAAAGAAGGAATACCTGCAGATGCAGTTAAAGAATATTTATTAAATATTGCAAATTCAACATTTGAAAATTGGAGAAGAGCTAATAAAGATAAATTAATAGATGAATTCACATTACAATTGAATAAAATGAGTGTAAGTGGTGCATTATTTGATATGATAAAATTATTAGATGTATCAAAAACAGTTATATCAAAAATGACAGCTGAAGAAGTGTATGAAAATGCTTTAAAATGGGCTAAAAATTATGATTCAGAATTGACAGAAATGCTACAAAATAAAGAGTATGCTTTAAAGATATTTGGTATAGAAAGAGGAAATAAAAAGCCAAGAAAAGACATTGCAAAGTGGTCAGATGTAAAAGATAGTATAGAATACATGTATGATGACAAATTTTTATCAAAAAACATAGAATATCCATATCAAGTTATTAATAATAAAGAAGATATTGATAAAATATTAAAATTATATTTAGAAAAATATTATGATGAAAATGATGATAAACAAGCATGGTTTGATAAGATAAAAGAACTAGCTGGAGAATTAGGCTATGCAAGGGAAGTAAAAGAATATAAAGCTAATCCAGATGCGTATAAAGCTCATGTTGGAGATGTAAGTACAGTGTTAAGAGTTAAATTAACAGGAAGAACAAATACTCCAGATATGTATGAAATAATGCAAGTATTAGGAAAAGATAGTATACAAAAAAGATTGAGTAAGTAATTTGTTTCCGTATTGATAGGAGGTAAGTTGTATGCAATATGAAATAGGTGATATTGTGAGAACAAAAAAGGTACATCCTTGTGGAAGTAAATTATGGGAGATAACTAGAGTAGGAGTAGATTTTAAATTAAAATGTCAAGGATGTGGACATATTGTAATGATGCCTAGAGAAAAGGCGTTAAAAGCAATCACAAAGATAGAGATAAAAAAAGAAAATAAATAATAAAAAATAGAAAAAATGTAAAACTGTTGTAAAAAATAAGTTTTGCATTTTTTCTATTTAGTGGATTTTTTTACACAAAATTTCAAAAATTGACATATTATGTAGTATAGTATCAAACAAGATGCTATATTGGAGGTGACGCTATATGGAACCAGAAGATATGAAGAAATTTTGTAATAATACTAAAAAAAATAAATCTTGTAGTTGTATAAGTATAATATTAGGAATTTTAATAACATTACTTTTAGCAACAATAGGATTAATTTTAGGAGCAACTTATGCAAGTGTTTTATTAGAAAATATAGCAACATTAATATTAGGAATTATTATTTTAGGAGTATTAACAATATTAACATTTATATATAAAATATGTAATTGTATGAGAAGAAAATGCTAGAATTGCAAGATTTATAAAAATAGTAATTTTCTCTAAATTTTAGAGAAAATTACTAAAAATATATAATATAAAATATATTGTGATATAAATTAATCAATGTATTTATTAATAAATTCAAATACATCATCTTTATAAATTTTTCGCTCAGAAGAAAATGGTAATGTAGTGATATCTCCAATTGGATTTAATTCTTTTTGTAATTTTAATACTGCTTCATTAACTTTAGTTACAGCTATTTTGTCGGCTTTATTTGCAAGTATTAAACAAGGTAAACCAGAAGATATAATATAATTATACATAAGTTTATCATTACTCGTTGGAGAATGTCTAATATCAACTAAAAATATAATTAAAGAAATTTCTTTTCTATTGAATAAGTAGTGTTCTATAAATTTACCTACTTGTTCTTGTTCTTTTTTAGACATTTTACTGTAACCATATCCAGGTAAATCAACAAAATAAAAAGAATCATCAATATTATAAAAATTAATTTGTCTAGTTTTTCCGTGGTTCACTACTTGTTCTAGCTAATTTTTTTCGATTAATCATAGTATTTATAAAACTAGATTTTCCAACATTAGATTTTCCAACTAATACTATTTCAGCTAGCCCATTTTTGGGATATTGTTTTGGAGATACAGCTGATATTTCAAATTTTGGATTTTTTATATTCATGTTTATATATCCTTTTTAAAGTATTTAGATTTTATTTTGGAAATCTATAAACCTTAATTATAATACCATAAAATTAATTTTTTTTCAAATATTAAAATTATAATGAACAAACAAAAAGAGTGCTATTTCTAAAAAGAAAAGCACTCTTCTTGTAACTCAATTTCTATTTACAATAGTATGTGTTATTATTTACGTTCGCCTCTGTAATGTCTAGAGGGGAGTTTTCTTGGATGTACCTGGAAACCTGAAGCATCTTCATCAATTGGACTTATTTCGAGATATTCTTCAGATGTTTCTGGGAGCTGACGAATAATTAAATCATTATTATCAGGACCTACTCCAATATATTTCACAGGTAAACCGGAAGTTTCTTCGACTAATTCGATAAATTCCTTAGCTTTTTCAGGTAATTCATCGTAGTTTCTACATGAAGAGTCAATATCCCAGCCACCTTCAATTACTTTGTATACAGGAACCATTGAAGATGAGGATTGTGAGTTAGTGTTGATATTATCTGGATATAAGTCGATGGTATAATTGTTCTCACAATTTACCTGATATTTAGTGCAAATTTTGATATATCCAAGAGTATTACCAATTTTTCCTAATGTATCCAAGTGATTTAAACACAAAAAGTCGCCGCCTGACTGATAAAGTTCAGTTTTTAGAATTACTGTATCCATCCAGCCACAACGTCTAGGTCTATTAGTGGTAGTACCATATTCATGACCAAGTTCTCTAATAGTATCACCTTCTAAAGGATTGTTAATATCAAAAGAAGATAATACTTCAGTAGGGAATGGACCGTTACCTACACGGCTATTATAAGCTTTATCCACAAGAATAACATTTTTTACAGCTCCTACTGGAACATTTGCACCACATATAGTTCCTCCAACACAACAGTTAGAACTAGTAACCATTGGGGAATTACCATGATCAAGATCTAACATAAAAGCTTGGGCACCTTCAACAACAATCTTTTTATTGTTGATAATATTTTTAGCAATGATTGGAGTTACATCTGCTATCATACTTTGTAATTCAGTAGCATACTGCTTGCATGTACAAGCAATTTCATGGCTATCAAAGAGAGTCATTGAATTGTTTAAGAATGCCTGATTATGTAAGAATAAAGCTTCTTTAAGCTTGGCTTCTAATTCAGAAATAGGTAGAAGCAAATCATAAACTCTTAAGCCAACTCGGTCTGCCTTGTTAGAATAACAAGGACCAATGCCTTGACCTGTGGTACCGACAGGATGAGCTTTGATTTTTTCATGTAAAAAATCTAAAGCTTTGTGATAGTCAAATACTAAATGTGCTCGACCACTAATTTTAAGCCTTGACCGTACATCAGGAATACCGGAATTCTCCAAAAGGTGAATTTCATCCAATAATTTTTGTAAGTCAAGCACCACACCAGGACCAATAATACAAGTAGTATGTGGATATACAATTCCGCCTGGTACTAAGTGCAGTGCTAATTTTTTTCCATTGAAAACAATAGTATGGCCTGCATTAGCACCACCAGTTCCACGAATTACAAGACTTGCATCTTGAGATTCATAGGATGCAATTTTCCCCTTACCTTCATCGCCCCATTTGGCTCCAACAATAACTGTAACACATTTGTTCATAGTTGTCCTCCTTTAAATTGTTGAACATGAGTTTTAATATAAAGTTACTAAAGTAGTATAACATAAAAAATCTGAAAATACAAAGTATTTATAAATTATTCAGTAAAAAAGAGTAAATTTTCTTAAAGGCTCTTTCATTACTTTTTGATATGGTAAATTATTATATAAAAACTTCATTATTTTTTGATATAAATAAAAATGGTATCTATATAAATACCATTTTTACATTATGACAGACCTATTATTTTGTTAATAGGAGTATTTTTTATTTGTTTTTTAAAGTGATTTTTTCAAGCCCTCCCATGTAAGGTCTTAAAACTTCTGGAATAACAACACTTCCATCTTCTTGATAGTTATTTTCCATAATAGAAATAAGCATACGAGGTGGAGCAACAACAGTATTATTTAAAGTATGTGCATAATAATTTCCATTTTCACCTTTAATTCTAATACCAAGTCTACGAGCTTGAGCATCTGTTAAGTTAGAGCAACTTCCAACTTCAAAATATTTTTTTTGTCTAGGAGACCAAGCTTCAACATCACAAGATTTTGCTTTTAAATCTGCTAAATCTCCAGAACAACATTCTAGAGTTCGTACAGGAATATTCATACTTCTAAAGAATTCAACTGTATAAGACCACATTTTTTCATACCAATTCCAGCTATCTTCTGGTTCGCAAACTACTATCATTTCTTGTTTTTCAAATTGATGTATTCTATAAACTCCACGTTCTTCAATTCCATGAGCACCTTTTTCTTTTCTAAAACAAGGAGAATATGATGTCATTGTATAAGGCATATTATCTTTTTTTAGTATTTGGTCTTTGAATTTTCCAATCATAGAATGTTCACTAGTTCCAATTAGATATAAATCTTCGCCTTCAATTTTATACATCATAGCATCCATTTCTTCAAAACTCATAACACCTGTTACAACATCACTTCTAATCATATAAGGTGGAATGCAATAAGTAAAACCTTTATTAATCATAAAATCTCTAGCATAAGTTAGTACTGCAGAATGAAGTCTGGCAATATCACCTAATAAGTAATAAAAACCATTTCCAGAGACACGTCTAGCACTATCTAAATCAAGACCACCTAAAGATTCCATAATTTCACCGTGATATGGTATTTCATAATCAGGTACTATTGGTTCACCAAATTTTTGTATTTCAACATTTTCAGAATCGTCTTTTCCTATCGGAACAGATTCATGCATTATATTTGGAATTTTCATCATTCTTTTCTTTATTTCTTCTGAATATTCATTTTCTAGTTTTTCGTTATTTTCTAGGTCTGCATTAATTTTTTGTACTTGAGCTTTTATATTTTCAGCTTCATCTTTTTTCCCATTTTTCATAAGCATTCCAATTTGGGCGCTTAAATTTTTTCTTTGAGAACGTAAATTATCACCATTTAATTTGGCTTCTCTATTTTTTTTATCTAATTCAATAACTTCATCAACTAATATTAATTTATTATCTTGAAATTTTTTCTTTATATTTTCCTTAACAATATCAGGATTTTCTCTTAAAAATTTTATATCTATCATTTATATATTCCTCCAATTGATTTATTTTATATAGTTTTGACTTAATTCGTCAATTAATACAAATCTATTTTTTTGTCCAGTAATATTATCTGGTCTTTCTGGGATTGATTCTAAAAACATCTTTTCAGGTCTTACCCAAATTTTGCGACCATCTGGTCTATCATATAATGGTTTATAAATTACCATTCTTTCTTTTGTTTCCGAGTCAAAAGCAATGTTTTCAACAAAATAATAATTACCTTTAAAATGACGATAAACTTTTCCAATTTTTACTTCGTTCATATAAATCATTTCCTTTTCTAAATTTTAGGATATTATATAATATTTTATAATAAAACGCAATAATTAGGGCAAAATAAAACAAAATGAGGATGACAGATATTCATTAATAAAGCAAGAAGGGAGAGTAGAATATATTAAATATATTCATACAAAGATATGATAATTGAAATAATTAAATTTTTTGTATATTCATTGATAATTGTCGCAATTTCTAAATTTATTTTAGTAAAAGCACTTAGAGGATTAGCAGAAAACTTGAATTTAGGAGCTAAAATTATAGGAGAAATTGCAGGAATTGCAACATCAATTCCAGAACTACTAACAGTAACAATTGCTAGTTTTAAAGGAATGTTAGGAACAACTTTTTATAACATTATTAGTTCAAATGTTATAAATTTTTTGCAATATTTTTTGTCAATAGTTTTAAACAAGAATTATAAAGCTATAAAAAATAAAGGTATAATTATACAAATTATTTTAGTAATATTAACAATAATGATTCCAATAGGATTATTAAAATTAGAGAATTCATTAAATATAATTTTAGCAATAATATTGATATTATTATATTTTGTATTTATTATTATATCCAAAAAAGTCCATATAAAATATTTAAGTGCTGAAGAAAAAGGAATCATAAAAGAAGAAGAGAAAAAAGAGTCTATAGAAAAAAATAAAAATAAGGCAACAATAATATATATTATTTGGATATTATTAGCAGGAATATTACTTTATTTTATAGGAGATAAATTAGGTATTGTATTGGAAAATTTGGCAAATATGTTTGGAATTCCAGAATATATTCTAGGAATTTTGCTGGGATTTGTAACAAGTATACCAGAATTAATAACTTTTTTTGAAGCTCAAAGACATTATAAAAAAGAAGAAGATAAAATTATGTTGGGAGTTATAGAAGCTACTAATAATTTATTAACTTCAAATATATTAAATTTATTTGTTATTCAAGCTATTGGAATAATAATATATTGTTTAATAGTATAAAATATGAAACCTAATATTATTAAGTAGTTTGAAAAATATTAAATTCAAATTTTTACGCTTTTAATTTAGAAATAAGTTTTAAGCGTTTTTTTATATATCCGTTCACAAAAAATTCACAAAATAATTTAGCAAAAGATATTGACAAGTGCTAAAAATGGGTATAATATATATGAAGTTAGCAAACAAATACAAAGAGTGCTAAAACTAACAATTAAAACTGAAAGAGGTGTATAAATTGTTAGATGATAGAAAAAAGAAAGTATTACAAGCAATAGTAGAAGAATATATTAATACGGCAGAACCTGTAAGTTCAAATGCATTAATAAATCATAATGGGCTAAAATGCAGTAGTGCTACAATTAGAAACGAAATGGCAGACTTAGAAAAAGCAGGTTTTTTGGATAAAACTCATACTTCTAGTGGCAGAATACCATCAGAAAAAGGATATAGATATTATGTTGATGAATTATTAAAAGATGATGATATTAGTCTAGAAGAAATCAAATATATTAGTTCTAAGCTAGAAACAAAAGTTAATGAAATAGAAGATTTAACCAAAATTGCGGCTAATACTATTTCAGAAGTTACACATTATACAACTGTTTCAATAGGACCCAAAGCTAGAACACAGCTAATAGATGAAATAAAATTCATATTATTAGGTTCAAGAATGATGATGGCAGTAATTTTAACAGATAGTGGATTAATAAAAGAAACTATAATAAAATTTGATGAAGATGTAACAGAAAAACAAATAGAAACAATAAACTATATGTTTAACAAAAAATTAAAAGGTCAGCCAATAGAAATGATTGATAGACCATTAGAAGAATATCTTTATGATGAAATGACATACAGTGTAAATGTTATAAAACCAATTATAGAGCAAATAAAAAAAGTATTAAAAGATGAAAAAATATATTTAGAAGGAGCAAATAAATCTTTTGATTTGCCAGAATTTAATAGTTTAGATGTTGCTAAAAACTTTATAAATGTATTAGATACAAAAGAATTAGTTACAGATATGCTAGATTCGGGATTTGCTGATGATATACATGTATATATAGGAGAAGAAAATCAAAAAGAAGAATTAAAAGATTTTAGTGTAGTAACTTTTAAACATAAAGTAAATGGAAAAGATGTTGGAACAATAGGAATTATAGGTCCTAAAAGAATGGACTATTCAAAAGTTATTTCAGTAATGAAGTATATAAATAAAAAATTGAAAGAATTAGAATAGGAAGGTAGGGATATTATGGCAGAAAAAGAAGAATTAGAAAAAGATGTTAAAAAACAAGAGGAAAAAGAATGCAAAAAAGAACAAGAAATTGTTCCAAAATCAGAATATGATGAACTAAATGATAGATATAAAAGAATTTTAGCAGAATTTGAAAATTATAAAAAAAGAAGTAGTAAAGAAAGAGAAAATTTATACAATTCAATATTATCAGATGTAGTAGAAGTTATGCTTCCAATATTAGATAATTTGGAAAATGCAGCTAAAATAGAAACTAAAGATGAAGAATATAAAAAAGGAATAGAATTAGTCTTAAAGCAATTTAGAGATACATTAAAAGCTAAAGGTGTAGAGGAAATAGCAACACTTGGAGAAACTTTTGATCCAGAAGTGCATGAAGCTGTTAGCAGTATTCAAGATGATACAAAAGGTGAAAAAGAAATAGTACAAGAATATCGAAAAGGATATAAAATTGGTTCAAAAGTAATAAGACATTCAATGGTCGTAGTTGCTAATTAATAGTTATTAATTTTAAATATAAATTGGAATTTAGTCAAAGAGTAGACTAAAAAAAGAAAGGAAGGAATTTAAAATGGGAAAAATTATAGGAATTGACTTAGGAACAACAAATTCATGTGTAGCAGTTATGGAAGGAGGAGAACCAGTAGTTATACCAAATGCAGAAGGAAATAGAACAACACCATCTGTAGTAGCTTTTTCAAAAAATGGTGAAAGATTGGTAGGACAAATTGCTAAACGTCAAGCAGTTACAAATCCAGATAATACAGTTATATCTATAAAAAGAAAAATGGGAACAGCTGATAAAGTAAATATTGAAGGAGATACATTTACACCTCAAGAAATATCAGCTATGATTTTACAAAAATTAAAAGCAGATGCAGAAAATTATTTAGGACAAAAAGTATCACAAGCAGTTATTACAGTACCAGCATATTTTAATGACAGCCAAAGACAAGCAACAAAAGATGCAGGTAAAATTGCAGGACTTGAAGTTTTAAGAATTATAAATGAACCAACAGCAGCAGCTTTAGCTTATGGTATGGACAAAGAGCAAGATCAAAAAATATTAATCTATGATTTAGGTGGAGGAACATTTGATGTATCTATCCTAGATATTGGTGATGGAGTATTTGAAGTTTTATCAACAAGTGGTAATACACATTTAGGTGGAGATGACTTTGACAATGCTATTATAGATTATTTAGTAAGTGAATTCAAAAAATCAAATGGTATTGATTTAAAAACAGATAAAATGGCAATGCAAAGATTAAAAGAAGCTGCAGAAAAAGCAAAAATAGAATTATCAGGTGTTCAACAAACACAAATAAACTTACCATTTATTACAGCAGATAGTACAGGACCAAAACATTTAGATGTTACATTAACAAGATCTAAATTTGAAGAATTAATTCATGATTTAGTAGAAGCAACAGCAGGACCAGTTAACCAAGCTTTAAAAGATGCAGGATTAACTTCAAATGATATTCATAAAGTATTATTAGTTGGTGGATCTACAAGAGTTCCAGCAGTTCAAGAAGTTGTTAAAAGAATCACAGGAAAAGAACCAGATAAGGGAATAAACCCTGATGAATGTGTTGCAATTGGTGCATCAATTCAAGGTGGTGTATTATCAGGAGATGTAAAAGACTTAGTATTATTAGATGTAACACCATTATCATTAGGTATTGAAACTTATGGTGGAGTATTTACAAAATTAATTGAAAGAAATACAACAATACCAACTAAAAAATCACAAATATTCTCAACAGCAGCAGATGGTCAAACATCAGTAGAAGTTCATGTATTACAAGGTGAAAGAGAAATGGCTGCATATAATAAAACATTAGGAAGATTCCAATTAACAGGAATTCCAGCAGCACCAAGAGGGGTACCTCAAATTGAAGTAACATTTGATATAGATGCAAATGGTATAGTTCATGTATCTGCAAAAGATATGGCAACAGGAAATGAACAAAATGTATCAATTACAGCATCAACAAACTTAACAGATGAAGACATTGATAAAGCAGTAAAGGATGCAGAAGCACATGCTGCAGAAGATAAAAAGAAAAAAGAAGAAATAGAAGTTAAAAACAATGCAGAAAGTTTAATATACAATAGTGAAAAAACACTAAAAGATTTAGGAGATAAAATTAGTGGAGAAGAAAAAGCTAAAGTAGAAACAGAAATTGACAATACTAAAAAAGCATTGGAAACAAATGATACAGAAAAAATAAAAGAAGCAACAGAAAAATTAACAAAAGTATTTTATGATATGTCAGAACAATTATATAAAAATGCAAACCCAAATGGAGCACAAGGTGCAGGAGTAGATCCAAATGCAGCAAATGAAGCTGGAAGTGATAATGCAAATAATGGTGGAGATAATGGAAATGTATATGATGCTGATTATAAAGTAGAAGATGATAAATAAAAAAGAGGGATTGAAGGATAGGTCCTTCAATCCTCTTTTTAAGGAAAAAGCCAATAAAAATAAATAATGGGATGTTCCCAAAATTCTAAGGAGGAAAATAATGGCAGGAAAAAGAGATTATTATGAAGTTTTAGGTGTAAGTAAATCAGCAACTGATGATGAATTGAAAAAGGCATATCGAAAACTTGCTAAAAAGTATCATCCTGATGCTAATCCTGATAATAAAGTAGAAGCAGAAAAGAAATTTAAAGAAGTAAATGAAGCTTATGAGACATTGTCAGATCCTCAAAAAAGAAGAATGTATGACCAATTTGGAGCAGATGGTCCACAAGGGTTTGGTGGAGGAGGTCCTTTTGGAGGACAAAATGGATATTATTCATATACTAGTTCAGGATTTGACGGATTTGGTGATTTTGGAGATTTAGGTGATATATTTTCTTCAATTTTTGGAGGAGGTTTTGGCGGAAGTAGAGCAGGTGGAAGACAACAAAATGGACCTAAGAAAGGTGCTGACTTGAATCTTCATCTTGACATAACTTTTGAACAAGCTTTTTCTGGAATTGAAAAAGAGATAATAATTACAAGAAATGAAGAATGTACAGTATGCCATGGAAGTGGAGCAAAACCAGGAACATCTGTAACAAAATGTAATGTATGTAATGGTACAGGGCAAGTTAAACAAGTACAAAATACAATTTTAGGTCAGATGCAAACAACAAGAACATGTACAAATTGCCATGGAACAGGTGAAATAATAAAAGAACCTTGTGATAATTGTAGAGGAAAAGGAAAAGTAAGAAAACAACCTAAAATAAAGGTACAAATACCAGCAGGAATAGATGATGGGCAGACTGTAGTATTAAGAGGAGAAGGAGAACCAGGCGAAAGAGGTGGAGCTAAAGGAGATTTGTATATAACTGTAAAATTAAAGAGACATAGTATATATACAAGAAAATCTAATAATGTATATTGTGAAGTGCCAATAACAATTACACAAGCTACATTAGGAGCAGATTTAGAAATACCGATGGTAGATGGAACTAAACAAATATATAAAATACCAGAAGGAACACAAACAGGAACTAAATTTTCAATAAGAGGAAAAGGATTTAAATCTGTAAATTCAAGTTCAGTGGGAGATTTTATATTCACAGTAAATGTCCAAACTCCAAAAAGATTATCAAAAGAACAAAGAGAGTTGCTTGTACAATTAGCCAAGACAATGAATGAGCAACCACCAATTAAAAAAAGAGGATTTTTTGGATAAAATTAATTATAAAAAAATAAACAATAAATATAGTATAGAAACTGTGTTTATTGTTTATTTTTTATAAAAACAATTATTTTAAAAATAATGTAATTATAAATCCAATAGAATCAGATTTATAATTAACTGTAGTATATTACAAAACAAAAATTTGCTTATTTTTGACATAATACTTGATTTTTATATAAAAATCAAGTATAATTTTTTCCTAGAAGAGGCAAAATGTTTAATATGGGAGGATAATCATGAATGATAAAATTATCATAAAAGGAGCAAAGGAACATAATTTAAAAAATATAAATATAGAAATACCAAGAGGTAAACTAGTAGTAATAACAGGTCTATCAGGTTCTGGAAAATCTAGTTTAGCTTTTGACACATTGTATGCAGAAGGACAGAGAAGGTATGTGGAAAGTTTATCTTCGTATGCCAGACAATTCTTAGGATTAATGGAAAAGCCAGAAGTAGAAAGTATAGAGGGATTATCACCAGCAATATCTATAGACCAAAAAACAACATCAAAGAATCCACGTTCTACAGTAGGAACAGTTACAGAAATTTATGATTATATACGTTTATTATATGCTAGAATAGGAATTCCATATTGTCCAAATTGTGGAAAAAAAATTGAGAAACAGACAATAGATCAAATAGTAGATAATATAATGGAATTAGAAGATGGTACAAGAATACAAGTATTAGCACCAGTAGTAAGAGGTAGAAAAGGTGAATATACAAAACAATTACAGGAGTTCCAGAAAGAAGGATTCGTAAGAGTAAGAATAGATGGAGAAATGTTTGAACTTTCAGATGATATAGAATTAGATAGAAAGAAAAAACATAATATAGAATTAGTTGTTGATAGACTAGTGATAAAACCAGAGATTATAAGTAGATTAACAGAGTCTGTTGAAGTAGCATTAAAACAAGCAGATAAATTAGTTTTGATAGATGTTGTAGGAAAAGAAGAAAAATTATATAGTTGCAATTATGCATGTCCAGATTGTGGATTTAGTTTTCCAGAATTAACTCCAAGAATGTTTTCTTTTAATAATCCTTATGGAGCATGTCCAACATGTACAGGTATAGGATATTTAATGAAAATAGACGAAGATTTAATAGTTCCAGATAAAGAAAAAACACTATATGACGGAATTAAAGCTTTTGGTGCAAGCACAATGAAAAAAGGTGACACAATGGCAAGAATGTATTTTGAAAGTATAGCAAAACATTATGGAGTTGAGATAAAAAATAAAAAAATTAAAGATTTACCGAGAAGTTTTATGGAAAAAATACTATATGGTACAGGTGACGAAGAAATTGATTTTGAATATCAATCTTATGCAGGAACAAGAAAATTTAAAGCACCATTTGAAGGTGTAATTCCGACATTAGATAGACGTCATAATGAAACCAAATCACAAGGTATGAGAGATTTCTATGAAATGTATATGAGTAATGCACCTTGCAATACTTGTCATGGAGCAAGACTAAAGCCAGAGATATTATCAATAAAAATAGGCACAAAAAATATTAATGAATTAACAGATATGTCTATTGGTAAAATCATGAAATATCTAGATAACTTAGAACTAAATAAAACAGAAGCGATGATATCAGATTTGATTTTAAAGGAAATACATCAAAGATTACAATTTTTAATAGATGTAGGTCTAGAATACTTGACATTATCAAGAAGTGCAGGAACATTATCTGGTGGGGAAGCACAAAGAATTAGACTAGCTACGCAAATAGGTTCAGGTTTAACTGGTGTATTATATATATTAGATGAACCAAGTATTGGATTACATCAAAGAGATAATGATAGATTGTTAGCAACTTTAAAGAAATTAAGAGATTTAGGGAATACATTAATTGTAGTAGAACATGATGAAGATACTATGTATGCAGCAGACCAAATAATAGACATAGGACCAGGTGCAGGTACTCATGGTGGGCAAGTTATGGCTCAACGGCACAGCAGAAGAAATAAAGAAGGTAGAGAAATCAATTACAGGAAAATATCTAAGTGGAAGGTTAAGAATACCTATACCAAAAAAAAGAAGGAAACATGTAAAAGCTAAAGTTATAGAAGTTCAAGATGCTTGTGAAAACAATTTAAAAAATATAAGTGTTAAGTTTCCATTAGGAGTATTTACAGCTGTAACAGGAGTATCAGGTTCTGGAAAATCAACTCTAGTTAATGAAGTATTATATAAAACAATTGCTAAACAATTAAATGGAGCTAGTGAAAAACCAGGAAAATGTAAGGGAATAAAAGGAATAAATCAAATAGATAAAATAATAAATATAGATCAATCACCAATAGGAAGGACACCTAGATCAAATCCAGCAACATATACAGGAGTATTTGATTTAATAAGAGATATATTTGCAGAAACAGAAGAGGCAAAATTAAGAGGATATAAAAAAGGAAGATTTAGTTTTAATGTAGCAGGTGGACGTTGTGAAAGTTGTAATGGTGATGGTGTGCATAAAATAGAAATGCACTTTTTACCAGATATATATGTACCTTGCGAAGTATGTAAAGGAAAACGATATAATCGAGAGACGTTAGAAGTAAAATATAAAGGGAAGACAATAGCTGATGTACTAGATATGACAGTAGAAGAAGCATTACAATTTTTTGACAAGATACCTAAAATTAAACAAAAAATACAAACATTATATGATGTAGGATTAGGATATATAAAATTAGGTCAACCATCAACTACATTATCAGGAGGAGAAGCTCAAAGGGTGAAACTAGCAACAGAATTATCAAAAAGGGCAACTGGAAAGACATTGTATATATTAGATGAACCAACTACAGGACTTCATATAGCAGATGTGCATAAGTTAGTAGATATCTTACAAAGATTAGTAGATACAGGAAATACAATAATAGTAATAGAACATAATTTGGATTTAATAAAAACAGCAGATTATATAATAGATTTAGGACCAGAAGGCGGAGAAAATGGAGGAGAAGTAGTAGCTGTTGGAACTCCTGAGCAAGTAAGTAAAAATGAAAGAAGTTATACAGGACAATTTTTGAAAAAAATATTAGAAAATAGAAATGATGTGTAATTGGTATGTAAAGGATATCCAGCAATTTTTACAGAAAATCACAAATAAAAGTATATAAAATGAAAAATTGGATTTTTGAATTTTATACAAAAAAAAACGAAAAAAGTGTCAATACTTTTAGAAAATTTCACTAATATAGTACCTTTATTTTATTAGCGAAAATTTCACCTATGTACAATCTTG
>CAKPPS010000017.1 GCA_934177795.1 uncultured Clostridia bacterium
CTTTATTTTCAATAATTATTCTTACAATTGAATTTGTTATAGTTCAACTTCCATTTTTATTACCAATTTTTTAATAGACTATATTTGTAATAATTTGATCAATAATATAAAATATTAAGAAATAGAAAGGAAAACAAAAAAATGATGAAAAGAAAGAAAGTAATTTTATTAATATTCATAATTATAATTATTTTAAGTATATTAGCATATGCAATTTATAAAAACAAGATAATACATACAATTTTCCAAGACCCTAATGTAGAAAACAGTAGTTCAACTATAAATGAGGTAGAAAATGAAGAATTAAAAGAAGTTGATGGATGTAAATATAATCATTTCCACCCTGTTTTTGAAAATGGGTATGATTATACACAAGATATGGAATATAAGGATAAAATTTATCACAAAACAATTACAGATTATAAAGAATATATGATATATAAAACAAGATGGAACGATATATGCAATATGACGGAAGATGATTTTAAAAAGAATTTTATGGTCATAACGGCAGTAGAAAATACATCTATGATGGGATTAGATATAAAACAAATAAATTTAGATGGTAACACTTTATTTATTGATTTAGACAATGCAGACATTGAATATGATAAAAATAAAATGTGTATGTCAATTATAATACCAAATGATTTGATGAGTGAAAACATTGAAATAAGAGATTACAGAAAAGTTAAAGAAACTCCAGAATATATTTATGGATGGAAAAATGATAGTATTGATGGATTAAAAATGCTTTCTCAAGATGAGGCTGTTCAAATTGCAAAAAAATATGCACAAAGTCTTGTAAATTCCGACAGTTTAGAAGGGAAATATTTGGAAAAATATACAAAATTATATGAAGTAACTTTAACGGAAAAAGCACCTAATAATTATTGGCTGATAACTGATGGAATTATTGAAAGGGAATATAAATTTGCTAGTTTTAATAGAAAAGTTTATGAAGTAACATTAGTACAATATGATGATGATGTGGAGATGGATAGAGCATATTTTTATGTTGATGCATATACGGGTAAAGTAATTGGTGGAATGGAAGCGTCTGATTAAGATACATATTATCAAACATTTAAAATTAGGTTATTATCGAAAAAGATAACTACTTAATTTTATTTTTTTTGAAAAATAAAATAAAAGTGTAACCTTTTGTTAATTATACTACACTATATAAGTATAAGATGTCTTATAAAGGAGTTTTTGAGTTGAAAGATTTAAAGCAAGTAGAAAATTATTATAAAAATAACGAAATTGATATGGATCAAATAATAGAAGATTTTACACCATATATAACTACTATAATAAATAATGGAACGAATGACAAAATATCATTTGAAGATAAAGAAGAAATTTTTTCGGACACATTTTTTATATTATGGAAAAATAGAGATAGACTTAATATAAATATATCTTTGAATTCATATTTAGCAGGAATAACTAGAAATTTAATAAAAGAGAAATATAGAAAAGCAAAAATTATTTATGATATTAGTGATTTTGAAAATGATACAATAAATTGTGTAAATATGTATGAAAATGACAGAGAATTAATTTTTGATGTAGAACAAAAGGTTAAAGGACTAAAAGACATTGATATTAAAATTGTGAATTTATTTTATTATTCATCTATATCAATTAAAGATATAGCAAAAAAATTAAATATTTCTGAATTAAATGTAAAAACGAGATTACATAGAATACGAAAAAAGATAAAAAAAGAATTAGATAATGGAGGAATTTAGAAATGGAATTTGATAAAAATAAAATTAAAACTAAAATTGCTATATCAAAAATTAAAGAGGAGAATGATATAGTTATGGAAAAAAGAAAGGCAAGAAGTGTATTTAAAACAGTAGCAACTGCAATGGCTGGAATAATTTTGAGTACAGGAGTTGCATTTGCAGGTACAAAAGTATATGAAACTATCTGGAAAACACCAGAAAAGATACAATTTTCTTCTGACAATTTTGAAGAAATAACAAAAGAAAGTAAAGAAAAAAATATATCGGAAGATGAGGCTAAAAGAATTGCAATAGAAAAATTAAATCAAATAGGATTTAATTCTGAAATAATAGGGACAAACCATTATAAAGCAAAAATAGATTCTGACAAAATAATGTATAGATTTAATACAAAAGATAATTATGAAATATCAATTGATGGACAAACAGGAGAATTTTTTGATATATGGGATAATAATAAAAATACTCAAGATACAAACAAATATATAACAGAAGATCAAGCAAAGGAAGTAGCAAATAAATATTATAAATTGTTTGGATATAAGGAAGGAGAATATGAAATTGCATATATTCAATCGGTAAACAATGAGGGAACACAAACTGGGGATGGATTTAGAATGACAGTAACTTATAATAAAAAATATGGAGAAGTATATAATCCTTACGAATACATTGCTATAACAATAGAGTCAAAAAATATGAATTTAGAAATGTTCAGAGTTGACAATACTCCTTTTGATAATAATGAGGTAACTATAACAGAACAAGAGGCAATTGATATTGCATTAAAAGAAGATGAAAAAATAAAAACTAATAAGGTTGAAAGCACTAAAACAAAATTGATGGTAGTAAAAATGAATGCTGATGCCTATGATAGAATAAATAACACAGACAAATATTATGAAGAAATGCAAACACCTAATTATCCAATTGAAGAAAGAACATATTATAAAGTAGATAATAGAATAAGAAAAGCGTGGGTAGTCGTTATAAATTACGAAGATAACTTTGATGATGTTGTAAAAAGATACACAGAGGGAGCATACAGTTATTTTGTGGATGCAACAACAGGAGAAATAATAGGAGGACATACAATGGACTATACTTATAGTCAAAGTAGATAAAAAGGTATTATAAAACATTAATTTAGTAAAAAAGAAAAATGTAAGTGGTAAATGATGCTACTTATATTTTTTACAAAATTTACTATAATAAAAGACAAAAAAATAGATATGTGCTATAATAAAATTCGATTTTAAATGATAACGAGAAAAAGGGAGAATAGCAATGAATTGGTATAAAAAATATGATGAGAATAAAAGAAATTTACTAAAACAAGCAGATATAGTATTGGAAGATAAAGATTACAATGCTGAGGAAACAAAGGGAATGTATAATATAATTGCAAATCATATTTTTAGTCAGAGTAAAAAATATATAAATAGTGAGGCGAATAAATACGGAGATATACTTCAAGATTTAAAAGAAATGATGTAAGATCAATATAAAAAAGAGAAAAACAAATTAAAAGTTCATTCACATACCATAAAATATTCAAAATAACTACTGTATGGGAATTAAAATACGGATAAAAGGACAGTATAATAGTGTTACGAGGTGGTATAAAATGAATACTTTTGATAAGTATTTACTAAAGAAAGATAATCTTATTAGAAGAAGAATAGAAATAGATAATACTTTATTTGAACAACTTGAGAAATTAGCCAAAGTATATGATGCATCGATAAATAAGTTAGTAAATGTAGCCATTATTGAAATGATAAAAACTGAAAATGTAGATGTTTATGAAAAATCAGAAAATGAAATTGTTGAAGCACATAATTTTGGAATAAGGGAAACATCTTATAATAAATTAGAAGAATTAAAAGTAAAATATGGACTATCTATTTTTAAATTGATAAATATCGCTATATATAATGCTTTAAATAGCGAAGAATAAAGAATTTGAAGAACTAGGAAAACCTAGTTTTTCTTTGATTTTGTAGGAAAATGTAGAATTTTGTCGAAAAGTTTTCTTTTGTTGATATAACTACAAAAGAGTTATTTTGACTACTGAACGGGTTGGCTTGAAGAATGAAAGTAGTATAATAGCATATAGAAAGATTTAATGATTTCATTATCTTGTTTTTAAATAAAATTTTTTTTACTATCAATTCACGAATATCGTGCAAAGAAACGGAGGAGATTATGGAGAAAAAAATGAATCTGAAGATAATTATAGTCAATATTTTTTAAATAGAAAATTGAAAGTATTGATTGCAGATGATGAAAAGAAAATGGTAGAGGAAATATTATCCAATATGAATGAAGAAAATGAAGATTATGAAATAGTAGGGTATGCTTTATCAAATGAAGAAGAAAGACAAAAAATACAAGAATTAAAACCAGATGTGGTAATAACAGATATTTATAGAGGAGAACTAGGTCAAAAAAATGCAGGTGGCTACGAAATAATAAAAGAATATTCTGAAAAATATTTAGTTCCAAAGTTTATAGTTATTTCATATACCCCTGAATTTAAAAATCAAAATATTGTTGGAGAATTTAATAAATATTCTAATATAAATTATGATGGAATAAAAAAATTATTGAAAAGTGTAAAGATAACAGAAAGAAGTAGTTTTATATATGGATATAAAGGAATTGGAAACAATGAGGAAAATAGTAAAAAGAAAGTATCATTTTTTGATAAATTGAAATCATTATTATTAAAATAAATATTTTGTTCATAAATAAAGAGCTTTTAAGAAATGTAAAAATTTTTCTTTTGAGTTCTATATTTTTTCACATTTTGTTCAATAACATTTAATTTAGAATTAATTCTTTTTATTCTCATTAAAAATATTACTCTTTTCATCAAATCCATTAAAATACAAATGAACTATAACTATTTTGTATTGAGAGGTATTGAAGATGGATTTTACTAAAATAGAATCAAACTTGAATTATAAAGCACATAAGTAATGTATTAAAAAATAGATTACTTGTGTGCTTTTTTGCTCAAATGGTAATATTCAAAAAACACTCGCTATTTTAAAGATTTCAAAGGAAGAAAATAAGTGAAAAAAATAGTCGCGTAGTTTTTTCCTTATTACTACGCTTATGGAGTGTGGTTATAAGTGAAATTATCATTGATGCGTGATATTAAGAATAACTGTGCATTAAAAAAGGTTGAAAATATTCATTTGGATATTTTCGACTTTTTTTTGTATGCCTTGATAATTTTATGTAGTGGAAACCATAGTCCACCGACTTCTGTTCAATTTGAATTTGGAAAATTGAATGGAGGTAAGAAAATGGAAGATAATGCAAAATGCTTTATTAAAATAAGAAAAGGTTATTATGAAGAAATTACATATAAGGAATTAAAAGAAAGACGAGAAAATGACAATACATATATAAATGAAAAATTTATTCCAATTCAAAAGACACTAATAGAAGTTTCATTAGAAGAATATAAAGACTTTTATAAAGAAATTGAAAGAAATAAGTATATTAAAAAGAAAAATAAAAAGATCAAGTTTATTTCAATAGATGAAATATCAGAAGATATGGAAATTAGAAAAAAAAATATATTGAAAGATAAAGATATAGACATTGATTTTGAAGTAGAAAGAAAAATTGAAATAGAACAATTAAAAGAGGCTTTATTACAATTAAATGATGAGGAATATCAAATAATTAAAGCATTGTTTTATGATGAGAAATCATTAAGAGATTATGCAAAAGTTATAGGAGTTTCGTATGGGACAGTATTGTATAAAGAACGAAAAATATTAGAAAAATTGAAAAAATTATTAAAATATTAAAATTTTTTTTAGCAACCCCCTTATTTTTTCCTTTTAAAAAGTGAGGGGGGATTTTTTATCCTTTCGATTGAACTTTGAAAAGTGAATAGAAATTCATTAGATACACTATCAAATTGAGCCAGTTAAAGAATGGAAACAAAACCAAACTACTTAAATATTAGGTTGCTACTAATAAGGCGAAGACATTTGATAGAATGATACTTTTGCATAGTCATAGCACGAGCGAGATAAAACCGTCCCACGCCTTGAATGCAAGTCTGTTAGTAACAGGCAGGTGGAATTCCTATGGAGCAATTTAGCAAATTGCCATCTAATGAATTAAGGAAAGAGTAAATAAAAATGAATAAGGGGCTATCTTATATCGAGATAGTCCTCATTATAAAAGAAGGTTGAAATTATGATTTATAAAATATCAATAATACTATTTATAATTATATTCTTATCAATAGCAATATTTACATATTTAATAATACTGGGTGCTGATAGAATAAAAACAGCAGAGGAAAAGGAAATAGAGAATCAAGAACAAATGAAATATTTAAAAAATTATAAAGAAAAGCAAGAAAGGAAAAAGCAATGCAAAAAAAAATAAAAAGGGGAGATATATTTTATGCTAATTTAGATGCAACAATAGGAAGTGAACAAACTGGAGTTAGACCTGTAATAATAATTCAAAATAATATTGGAAATAAGTACAGTCCAACTACGATAGTAGTTCCGTTAACAAAAGAAATTAGATTTAAAATGAATCAACCAACACATTATTTTTTAAGTTCATTTGGAAATATAAAATTTGATTCGATAATATTAGCAGAACAAATAAGGGCTATAGACAAGAATAGATTAGAAGAAAAAATAGGAATTATAAATAGAAAAACAATGCGTGAAATTGAACAGAAAATTTTAGTTGCGTTGGGAATAGAAAAAATTCTAAGAAGTAGGTATTAATCTACTTCTTTTTTTTGAAAGGATAGATGAAATATGGAATTTAATGAATATAATGAAATAAAAAATAAAGTATATTCGCCAAAAGAGGTATTAGCACATTTTTTAATTGCATCAAAGGAAGTAATTGGAGAAAGTGAAAAAAATTTAATTGATAAATTGACAAGTGTGTTCATAAAAAACATTAAAAACAAGGATGTTTTAGAAAATGTAAATATAAAATCATTGGAAAAAATAAAAAATTATTGGGGGTTATCAATTGGACAAGCAATTGCTTATGGCTATATCGTTTTTAGCAATTTGAATTTTGAAAATAAAAGTTTAACGGAAGATGAAATTACAAATATACTCTCCAGATAATGCAGTCGAGTTTGTAGAAAGAAAGGAAAAATAGTTAGCATAAATTATTGGATTTCCTAATATTGTTTAAAAGAAAAACAGGAGGTGTATATTTATGATACAAAAAAATGAAAGAGAAAAAATAGAAGTGTATGAGATAGATAATAAAAAATACACAGTAATATCAAAAAATGTGGATAATCCGAACAATGTAGAAAAATTGTATAATGTTTTGTGCAAATTTGCATTATCAAAAATCAATACAAGTATGAAAAAATAAAAATCACACATTAGAAATAAATATTATGAAAATATATAATTGAATTATCAAATATATATACCTCCGAATAAAGAGGTGTTGAAAATGAACAAAAAATATAGCGTTGCAGCATATTTGAGATTATCACAGGAAGATGGTGATAAAGATGTAAGTGATAGTATAATTAGTCAAAAAAACATTATAAATAAAAAGGTAGAAGAATTAGGAGAAGATTTTTATATAGTTGATTATTATATAGATGATGGATATACAGGACTTAATACAGACAGACCATCTTTTCAAAGAATGATAGAAGATTTAAACAATGGAATAGTAAATACAGTTATTACAAAAGATTTATCAAGGCTTTCGAGAAACAGTTATGAGGCAAATTATTTAATAGAATTATATTTTCTTGAAAGAAATATAAGATATATATCTGTTTTAGACAATGTGGATACAGGAGAAAAAAACTCAAATAATGATATGATCCAATTTAAAACTTTAATAAATGACTGGTATAGTAAAGATATTTCAAGAAAAATAAAATCTAGTGTTTGGGCTAGAAAAGAGAAAGGAATGTTTTTAGGCTCAATAGCACCTTATGGATATAAAAAAAGTAAAGAGGACAAACATAAATTAGTCATAAAAGAAAATGAGGCTAGAATTGTAAGAAGAATTTTTGAAGAATGCCATAGTGGAAAATCAATAAAGAAAATCGCAGAGGGGTTAGAAAATGACAAGGTTTCTAGTCCTACAAATCGGAAAATATAATGGCGAAGAAAGATATTGTTGGAGAGAAGAAACTATAAGAAGAATGCTAAAAAATAAGGTTTATCTGGGACATTTGGAATACGGCAAAAGAATAAATTTAAGTTATAAGTCTAAAAAAGTAAAATACATACCTCCAGATGAATGGAAAATTGTCTATAATACGCATGAGCCAATAATATCAGAAGAATTATTTTATGAAGTTCAAGTAATGCGTTCAATAAATAAAAATATAAAAAGAAAAAAACACGAGTGGGAACTAAATGGAATTGTAAAATGTAAAGAATGTGGTGCTAAAATGACTTTAAAAGTAGAATACAAAAGAGATAATCCAGATGTAATAAAATCTAAAAAGATATGTTGTTTAAACGGCTTGAAAAGGTATAAGGGAAAAGAATGTATAAAAGGTAGTAGAGGATTTGATGAAGAAACTTTTAATACTATTGTTTACAAAAATATGAAAACAATAGTAAAAAAATTAATAAATGAAGAAAAAATAAAAGAACTAATTTGTAAACAAAATTATGAAAGTGCTTATAAAAATTATGATAATAATATGGAAATACTTTTGAAAGAATTAAAGAAAACAGAAGAAGATATTAGAGAATTATATATAGACTATAAAAATGAATTGCTTGATCAAGAAGACTATAAAAAATTCCAACAAGAAAAAACAATACAAAGGAATAGAGTAAAAGAGGAAATAAAATTATTAGAACAAGAAAAAAAGACAAAACCTGTTTTAAGTGAAAAGAAACTAAATGAGATAGTCCAAGAATTGTTAAATATGAAAGGAATAAAAAAAGATATTATAACAGAAATTGTTCACGATATACAAATAGACAATGAAAATAATGTTTATATAAACTATAAATATAATATCTTTGAGGAGTTGTTATAAAATGAAAGATTATAGAGCAGGAATATATTTGAGATTATCAAGAGAACATCCAGAAGAAAATAATAGCATTGAGGCACAAAGGGAAATTACAACTAATTATGCAATAAAAAACGGATATAAAATAATTGAAGAATACGAAGATAATGGTTATTCTGGAATATTAGATTCAAGACCAGGACTAAATAGAATGATGCTTGATATATCAAGAGGATATATCAATATGGTTATAGTAAAAGATATTAGTCGTTTAACTCGTGATAAAAATAAAACAGGATGGTACACAGAAAAATTTTTCCCAGATAATGATGTAAGATTTATTTCAGTTACAGAATTTTTAGACAGTGGAGAAAGGTATGAAATAGATGATACAATAATGTTACGAGGAATAGCAAATCAATATTACATTGCAGATATATCAAAAAAAGTAAGAGCAAATAAAAAGGCAATGAGGGATAATGGACAATATGTTGAACATTATACGCCTTATGGATACAAGAAGAAAAAAGAGGATAAGCATCAAATTGAAATAGATGAAGATGTGGCAGAAAACATAAAAATGATATTTGATATGTATATACAAGGAAAAACAGGCTCACAAATTGCAAACTTTTTAAATGATAAAAAAATAAAAAATCCTAGTAGATATATGAAAATGAAAAATGCAAGTAAAAAATGGAGTCCAGAAACTATAAATACAATTTTATCAAATCCGTTTTATTGTGGTAATACGGTAACAAACAAGTATATAACAAACTATATGAAAAAAACTTGTAAAAAAAATAAAGATAGAAAATCTTGGATTATAAAAGAAAATACACACGAGGCAATAATTAGTAAAGAACAATATAATAGAGTACAGGAAATAAAAGACAATAAACATAAAGAGAAAGGCACAACATATCAGTTTTTGTTAAAGGATCTACTTTATTGTGGACATTGTAAATCAAAGTATCAATATAAATTATTTAAATCTAAAGATAGAAAAAAATATTTATATGAGAGTGCAGGTTTTAAATGTGGCGTGGTATATAAAAGACCAGAAAGGTGTAAAAATAAAACATTTATAAATGAAAAACATATAAATGAAATAGTAATTGCAGAAGTCCAAAAGAGATTAAGTTTTATTGAAATAAATCAAACAACTAATAAAGTAATTGATTATTATAAACAGAATAGTGAAGAATACAAAAAAATTAAAAATCTAAAGAATGAAATTGAAAAATTAGAACGAAGAAAAAGCATTTTATATAATAAAAAATGTGATAAAACTATAACTATTGAAGAATTTAAAAAACAATATGAAAAAATAAAGTCAGATATAAATTCTATAAAATCAAAAATAGAAAAATTTGAAGAAAATCACAATAGTAATATAAATGAAGAAAGAATTAAAGGAATAATAGAAGACTATAAAAATGGAAAAGAATTTACTAACGAATTTTTAAAAGAAATTATAAAGAGGATAGAAGTTTATTCTGATTTAAGAGTTGAAGTTATTTTTAATCTTTAAAATGTTGAAATTTAGCAGTTTTGTTAAATTATTTTTATAAATATTTGACTGCAATAAACGGCGCATAACACAAGGAGGAGGTGTAGCGGCACCTGTTGGTGGACAGATATTTAGTGAAATTTTACCATATTTAGAAGTAAGCCAAGTAAAAGATGAAACAATAGAAGAGGCAGAAGAAATAACTGTGCCTGATATTATAGGAAAAACAGGAGAAGAAGCAGAAAAAATAATGAAAGAAAATGAATTAGAATTAGTAATAAATTCAGATACAGATGTAAACTTAAAAGAATTTATAATTACAGAGCAAATTCCGCAAAGTGGAATAAAAATAAATAAAGGAAACAAAGTTTATGCTAAATAAGAACAATTTGAATATAACTAATAAATTTTATATTAGTGTAAATCATAAAATTAAATTAGATTTGACAATAAAAAAGTAGAAAAAAGTCTATACAAAACAATATTTTAGATATATAATGATAACGATTAAAAACAATAATTTGGATTTAATTAATTATTAGTAATCGAAAGGATTGAAAAAAATGGAGTTAAAAAGTTTATTAGTAGGGTTAGAAAACCTAAAAGCAAAAGGAAATTTAGATATTGAAATTTCAGGAATTGATAGTGATTCAAGAAATATTAAAAAAGGAAGTTTATTTGTAGCGATAAAAGGATTTGCTACAGATGGACATCAATATGTGGAAAAAGCTATTGAAAATGGAGCTGTAGCTGTTATGGTTCAAGAAGGATGTGATTTAAAATCAATACATATTCCAGAAGATGTAACAGTAATAATGGCAAAAGATACAAGAGAAGGATTGGCTATAGTATCAGATAATTTTTATGAGCACCCTTCAAGGAAATTTAAACTTATAGGAGTAACAGGAACAAAAGGTAAAACAACAACAACTTTTATGATAAAAGAAATCTTAGAAAAAGCAGGAAAAAAAGTTGGACTAATAGGGACAATTGCTACATATATTAATGGTAAGAAAATAAAAGATAGTGATAGAACAACACCAGAAAGTTTAGAGTTACAACAAACTTTTGCAGAGATGGTAAAACAAGGAGTAGAAGTAGTAGTAATGGAAGTATCATCTCAAAGTTTGAAGTTAAATAGAGTAGAAAAATGTGATTTTGATATAGTGTTATTTACAAATTTTTCAGAAGACCATATAAGTCCAAAAGAGCATCCAGATATGCAGGACTATTTTGAATCTAAGTTAAAATTATTTAAAATGTGCAAAACTGGAATAGTAAATGTAGATGATTTGCATGGAGCTAAAATACCAAGAATGTTTCCAGATAGTGATATAACAACTTATGGAATTGATAATTATGCTAAAGTATTAGCGAAAGATATAACAATAACAAATTCTTATGTTGATTTTAGAGTAAAAATAAAAGATAGAAATGAAAGAGTAAAAACAGGAATACCTGGAAGATTTAGTGTATATAATTCATTAGCAGCAATTTGTGTAGCTCAGAAATTTGGAGTTGATCCAGAAAAAGTAAAAGAAGCGTTAACAGAAGTAAGAGTACCAGGAAGATCAGAACTAGTTGATAATAAAAGAGAAATACCAATAATGATAGATTATGCACATTCACCAGAAAGTTTAGAAAACATATTACAAGCGACAAAAAGTTATACTAGAGGAAAAGTAATTTCAGTATTTGGTTGTGGTGGAGATAGAGATTCAGGTAAGAGACCAATAATGGGAGAAATATCTGGAAGAATAGCTGATTTTACAATTATTACATCAGATAACCCAAGAACAGAAAATCCAGAAGAAATAGTAAAACAAATAGAAGAAGGAATGAAAAAAACAAATGGCAAATATTGTACTATTGTAGATAGAGTAGAAGCAATAAAAGAAGCAATAAAAATGGCTACTAAGAGAGATATAATCATTCTAGCAGGAAAAGGACATGAGCCATATCAAGAAATTAATGGAAAAAAATATCCATTTGACGAAAGAATAATTGTTAGAGATATAATAGAAGAATTAGAACAAAAAGAAAAAAAGAAAAATAGTAAGAACTAAAGAAAGGTTGGATAAAATTGATATTCGAAGCAAAAGTATTAATTATTTCATTTGTAGTATCTATTATTTTGGGATTTATAATTATACCTATACTAAAAAAAATGAAAATAGGTCAAATAGAAAGAAATGATGGTCCACAATCCCATTTAAAAAAACAAGGAACACCAACAATGGGAGGAATAATCATTATATTAACAATGATTATGGTGGTAACAGGTACATATTTATATTTGGTTTTAAATAATCAAGTAGAATTAGCACATAAAATATTGCCGATATTGTTATTAACAATAGGATTTGGATTAATAGGATTTATAGATGATTTTAAAAAATTAGTTTTAAAGAACACTAAAGGTTTGAAACCTAGTTATAAAATGATAGGCTTACTTATTATTTCAGTAGCTTATGTAATATATTTAGTTTATGGATTAAAATTAGAAACTGATACTTATATACCAATATGGAAAAACTATATACACATACCAGTATATATATATATTCCGTTTGCAATATTGGTTATATTAGGAGCAACAAATGCTGTAAATTTAACAGATGGAATAGATGGATTAGCATCAAGTATATGTGTAATTATAATTACCACATTAGCAATTATTGGTATCTTGCTAAAAGTATATGAGGTATCAATATTTGCAAGTATCGTAATTGGAAGTATATTAGGATTTTTAATGTTTAATTTACATCCTGCAAAAGTATTTATGGGAGATACAGGTTCATTATTATTAGGTGGGGTTATTTCAGGATTGGCCTTATATCTAAAAATGCCATTATTATTATTAGTTATTGCATTGGTTCCTGTATTAGAAACAATATCAGTAATAATTCAAGTTGTGTATTTTAAGAAAACAGGAGATAGATTTTTTAAGATGACACCATTACATCATCATTTTGAATTATCTGGCTGGAAAGAAAACAAAATAGTGACAGTATTTAGTATTTTTACATTATTATTATGCATAATTGGACTAAAGATAATATAAGTTACAAGACTTAGAAAGGAATGAGTTTTAAAATGGCTAAAAAGAAGAAAAAAACTTTTTCAAGCTTTTTAAAAAACCCAATAGATTTTACATTATTAATTACAATATTGCTGTTATTATCATTAGGGCTTATAATGGTACTTTCAGCAAGCTCACCATCAGCTTTATCAGAAAGTGGTAATAGTTATTCATATTTTTATAAACAGGCTATTTTTGCTGGTGCAGGTTTATTCATGATGTGGGTAATATCAAATATAGACTATAGATTTTATCAAAAATATTATAAATTAGTGTATATTATAGCATTTATATCATTATTAGCAGTGCCTCTTATAGGAAGAGAAGTAAATGGGGCAAAAAGATGGATATATATAACAGACTCATTATCACTTCAACCATCAGAGGTAGTAAAATTATTAATGATAATATTTTATGCAACAATATTAGTAAAAGATAGAGATGAACTAGAAAAATATGGCAAAGGATTTATTAAGCATTTAGCAATATTAATTCCTATAATAGCATTATTACTAATTGAACCACATTTTAGTGCATCAATGGTAATAATAGGTATAGTATCTATTATGATGATTGTAGCAGGAACAAAATTCTGGCATTTTCTAGCAACAGGTGCTGTATTAGGTGTACCAGGAATTATAGCTTTAATTGCATTAGAACCATATAGATTAAAAAGAGTAATAACATTTTTAGATCCATGGAAAGATTCTACAGGAAGTGGATGGCAAGTAATACAAAGTTTGTATGCTATAGGTTCAGGAGGTCTATTTGGAGTAGGCTTAGGAGAAAGTAAGCAAAAATATTTATATATTCCAGAACCACATAATGATTTTATATTTTCAATATTAGGAGAAGAATTAGGATTTATTGGTTGTGCAATAGTAATTATACTATTTGGAATATTTATTTGGAGGGGAATATTAATAGCTATGAAATCACCAGACATGTTTGGAAGTTTAGTAGCTATTGGAATTACAACTCAAATAGCTATACAAGTAATAATAAACATAGCGGTAGTAACATCATCTATGCCTGCAACAGGAATGCCATTACCATTTTTTAGCTATGGAGGTTCATCATTGTTTATTTTACTTTGTGAAATGGGAATATTATTAAATATATCTAAGGCAACCAAAAATAAAGAATAAGTTGAAAGAATAAAATTGCATCTAAATTGTTGGTACAATTTACAGTTATGTTATTTATTATTATAATATTAAATTTTGATATAACTAACACTCTATATAACTGTAAATTATAACAATTTATTAGATGCAATTTAAAATATTCAATATGGTAGGAAGGAGAGTATGGAATTTTTCATACAAAAAAGAAAATGAAAGTAGTTATAGCAGCTGCAGGAACAGCTGGACATATAAATCCTGGATTAGCAATTGCACAAAAAATACAAAAGGAACAAAAAGATTCAAAAATAATATTTATAGGAACAACTAGAGGCTTAGAAAATGATCTAGTTCCAAGAGCAGGGTATGAATTAAAAACAATAGATGCTTATGGATTAAGTAAGAAAATTTCAATAGATAATTTTAGAAAAATATTAAAAACTATAAAAGGCTATGGAGAAGCTAAAAAAATATTAAAAGAAATAAATCCAGATATAGTAATTGGGACAGGGGGATATATTTGTGGAGCTACAATCACAGTGGCACATTCTTTAAAAATTCCAACAATGTTGCATGAAAGTAATGCATTTCCTGGAAAAGCTGTAAAATTTTTAGCTAAAAAAACAGATACAATATTAGTTTCATTTGAAGATGCAAGAGAAAGAATAAAAAATGCAAATAAAATTATTTATACAGGAACACCAGTAAAAATAAAAAAACAAAATTACGAGATTAAACAAAGAGAAGAAATATTAAAAAAGATAGGCTTAAAAGAAAATTTACCTAAAATATTAGTTTTTGGAGGAAGCCAAGGAGCACAAAATATAAATAACGCAATATTGGATATTATAAAAAACAAAAGAAATGAAGCATATCAGATGATTTGGGCGACAGGTCCAAAGCAATATGATATAATCAAGGAAAAATTAGAAGATGAAGATATTAGTATAAATAATATAAAAAATATAAAAGTACTTCCATATATATATAATATGGAAGAAATAATGAATGTTGTAGATGTAATAGTAGCTAGAAGTGGTGCAATGACAGTAACAGAAATTTCAAATTTGGGAAAAGCTTCGATATTAATACCATTACCAAATGTAAGTCATGACCATCAATTATATAATGCAAAAGTATTAGAAAGAATTGGTGCTGCAGACATTATTTTAGATAAAGATTTAACAGGTAATGTATTAAATAATAACATTCAAAAATTATTAAAAGAAAGTAAATATAAGGAAATGGGGAAAAATGCACTAAAGATTTCAACTAATAATGTTGAAGAAAAAATTTATAATGAAATTTTAGAAACAATAAATTCAAAAAAATGAAAAGAATATAATACAAATTTATAAAGGTTTATAGGTGAACCCTGAAAAACCTAAATATATTGTACAGGAAAAAAATTGTGAAAAGTATACATTTAAAAATCATAATAATATTTTTCTTAATAGGAATTGTCATAATTACAGGTGTAGGAGTTGTAGGGATAAACTCAATAAATATACTAGAAAATAATATAAATAGTGGAGAGATTCAAGATATTACACAAATAGTAGGATATTTGAATCAAATGAAAAGTACCAACATAACAGCTTTAATTGTAGCAGGGATAGTATTAGCTATAGAAGTAATAGTTATGGCAGTTATACTTTCTAAATTTGTGATTTATCCAATTAATAAATTAATAAAAAGTGCAGAAAAAATCACAGAAGAAGAAAACAAGAAGACAAAAAACAAAAAAAATGAAAATCTTAACATTGAAAATGTATTAGGAATAATGACAGATGAACTAAAAGAAAAGTTAAGTGAGGTTTCAACACAAAAAAATCAAATAGAAACAATATTATTACATATGACAGATGGAATTATTGCTTTTAACATGCAAGGAGAAATTATATTGATTAATCCTGCTGCAAAAAAATTCTTAAGTATAGCACCAGAAGATATAACATTTGATGATATTTTTTCAAAGTTTAAACTAGGAATAAATATGGAAAAGATTATTTATTTAGAAAATTGGACATCAACAGAGCAAAGAATTCAACTAGAAGACAAATATATGAAAGTATTTTTTGCACCATTCAAAAATGAATCAGATAGGCCAGATGGAGTAATTGCAGTAATTCAAGATATAACAGAACATGTAAGGTTAGATAATGTTCAAAAAGAGTTTGTGGCTGATGTATCACATGAATTAAAAACACCAATAACGTCTATTATGGGATATGCAGATACTTTATTAGAGGGAGAATATGATAAAGAAACACAAGAAAAATTCTTAAATGTTATTGCATCAGAAGCTAGAAGAATGGCAAGATTAGTAACAGATTTACTAACATTATCAAGATATGATAGTAATAAAAATAAAGTAAGAAAAGAATCATTTGACTTAGGTGAATTAGTAAAACAATGTCAAGATAAATTACAGTTAGAAATAGAGAAAAAACATCATACGGTAAATTGTTTTGTTACAGCAGATGTTCCGCCTGTATATGCGGACAAGTATGATATTGAAAGAGTAGTACTCAATATATTAACTAATAGTATTAAGTATACCTCGGATGGAGGAGAAATAAAGATATATGTAGGATTTGTATATAATGATGCATATATCAAAATATTTGACAATGGTATAGGAATACCAGAAGAAGATTTAAGTAGAATTTTTGAAAGATTTTACCGTGTTGATAAAGCGCGTACAAGAGAAATGGGAGGAACAGGTTTAGGTCTTTCTATTGCAAAAGAAATACTTGATAAAAATGGTGGAAGTATTGATATAAAAAGTACAGTGGGTAAAGGAACAGAAGTTGTTATTAGAATTCCTACAAAAGGATAAAATATAAATAATTAACTGATAAAAAAGATTGAAAAAAATAAACTAATAAGTTATAATATATTAGATTTTGACAAAGAAAAGGAGAGAAAAAAGTGAATCCAAAGATGAAAGATATATTAGAATGGTGTTATTGTGTAATAATAGCTGTAGTATTAGCATTATTATTTAGATATTATATAGGTACACCAACAATAGTACAACAAATATCAATGAAGCCAACATTAATCGAAAATCAAAGGCTTTGGCTAAATAGATGGACAAGAACGACAAAAACAATGCCTAAACGTGGGCAAATTATAACATTTGAGGCACCAACAATAAAATCATATACAAATACAGAAATAGATCAAAGTAATCCAATAGCTAGATATGAAGATGAGCCAACTAGTATATTTGGAAAATTTGTAAGATATGTACTAGAATTTGGAAAAGATAGTTATATAAAAAGGGTAATAGCTCTTCCAGGAGAACATGTAGAGATTAAAGATGGACATGTTTTTATAAATGGAGAACAGCTAGAAGAAGATTATTTACAAAGTGGAGTAGTAACAGATGTTGTTGGAGCAGGCTTTACAGATTTTATTGTACCAGACAATTCAGTATTTGCGATGGGAGACAACAGAACACACAGTACAGATTGTAGAGCTTTTGGATGTATACCTTTAGAAAAAATCGAAAGTACAGTAGCCATTAGAATATGGCCATTAAATAAATGGGGAAAAGTTAAATAGAATTAATAAAAGGTATTTGATTTTTTGGATTTTCGTGGTATAATATTATAGAAAGTTTATAATATATTGGAGAGGATTATGAATCAAATATTAATAACAAAGAAATTATATATAACACCAGAGCTGAAAAGAAAAAAGAAAATGTATAAAGCTAATTTCATATTATCATTGTTTTTTTTAATAATATTGGTATCAATATATGTTTATGCTGCTTATGATAGAGACAAAGTAGCTGCATCATCACAAGATATATTAGCAAATGCTAAAGAAAATCAAGATGCTACTGTAGCAGATTCAAATATATTAATAGCAGTATTAAATGATACAAATGATACTGGTGAAGAAGTACCAATTGTATCACCAAAACTAACTGATAATAGTGATAAAACAAAACAAAAATCTGCATCTGGTTATACATATACTGTAGACGGAACAATAACAATACCTAAATTAGGTGTAGAATATGGAATATTAAATGGAGAGACAGATTCAGAAGCAGAAACAGAAGAATTATTAAAAATGTCACCAGTAAAATTCCATGGACCAGACATAAATACAGCAGGAAATTATTGTATAGTTGGTCATAATTATAGAAATAAAAGATTTTTTAGTAAAGTACCAACTCTTGTAAATGGTGATATTATTGAAATAACAGGAGCAGATGGAACTATGATAAAATATCAAATATATAATAAATACACAGTTGATCCAACAGATGTTAGCTGTACTTCACAAAATACAAATGGACAAAAGGAAATAACATTAATAACATGTACTGATGATAGTAAGCAAAGGGTTATAGTAAAAGCAAAAGCAATTTAAAAAACAAGTTATTCTGACTTGTTTTTTTTTATGTTTCAGTATATAATATAAAACAAAATAAGATTTAGGAGATGATAACATGCAAGTGAGCCGAGAAGAAATATTACATATAGCTAATTTAGCAAGTTTAACACTAGAAGAAAATGAAATACAAAAATATTTAGATAATTTACAAGAAATATTAGATTTTGCAAACATTGTAAATAATGCAGATACAGAAGATTTAGATATAACAATAGGAGCAAATGAAGCAAAAAATGTATTTAGAAAAGATGAAGTGAAAATATTTGAAGATAATAAAGCATTATTTGAAAATGCACCAAGTGAAGAACAAAATATGTTTAAAATACCAAAAGTAATAAATTAAAGAAAAGAAGATAGGAGGATTTTTACATGAATATTACTGAATTGACAGTTCATGAATTACAAGAAAAATTAAAAAACAAAGAATTGACAATAAAAGAAATAACAAAAGCCTATATAGATAGAATAAATGAGAAAGAAAAAGATGTAGAAGCATTTGTTACATTGTTGACAGACGAAGCAGAAAAAAAAGCGGAAGAAATTCAAAATAAATCAGAAGAAGCTGATAATGATTTAGCAGGTATTCCGATAGGAATAAAAGATAATATTTGTACAAAGGGGATAAAAACAACATGTAGCTCAAAAATGCTAGAAAACTTTGTATCACCCTATGATGCAACTGTTATGGAAAAAATAAATGAGAAAAATATGATAAATTTAGGTAAATTGAATATGGACGAGTTTGCTATGGGAGGTTCTACAGAATATTCATACTTTAAAAAAACTAAAAATCCATGGAATTTAAAAAGAGTACCTGGAGGTTCTTCAGGAGGAAGTGCGGCAGCAGTAGCAGCTGATATGGTGCCATGGGCATTAGGAAGTGACACAGGGGGATCAATTAGACAACCAGCAAGTTTTTGTGGAGTAGTAGGATTAAAACCAACTTATGGCTTAATTTCTAGATATGGTCTAGTTGCATTTGCATCATCATTAGACCAAATAGGACCAATAACAAAAGATGTTAGAGATGCAGCAATATTGTTAAATGTAATAGCAGGACATGATGAAAAAGATTCAACATCAGTTAATATAGAAAAGAAAGATTATACAAAATGCTTACAAAATAATGTAAAAGGTTTAAAAATAGGAATTCCTAAAGAATTTTTTGCAGAGGGAATTAATGAAGAAGTTAAAAAAACATTAGAAGAATCAATAGAAAGATACAAAAAATTAGGAGCACAAATAGAAGAATTTTCTTTAGATGTAGCTAAATATTCATTAGCATCTTATTATATAATTGCTTGTGCAGAGGCAAGTTCAAACCTAGGAAGATTTGATGGAATTAGATATACGTACAGAACTAAGGAATTTAAAAATTTAAGAGAATTATATAAAAAATCAAGAAGTGAAGGATTTGGAGCAGAAGTAAAAAGAAGAATAATACTTGGAACTTATGTATTATCATCAGGATATTATGATGCATACTATAAAAAAGCTCAAAAGGTACGTACATTGGTTATGAATCAATTTAACAAAGCTTTTGAAAAATATGATGTGATTTTAACTCCAACATCACCAACAGTAAGTTTTGAAATAGGCTCAAAATCAAATAATCCATTAGAAATGTATTTAGCAGATATATGTACAGTTTCTGTAAACATTGCCGGACTTCCTGGAATATCAATACCTGTAGGAGTAGATAAAGAAGGAATGCCAATAGGAATGCAATTAATTGGAAATAAATTCTGTGAAGAAACAATTTTAAATGCAGCATATACATTTGAACAAGATTATAAATTTAGAGAAAAATATAGACCAGAGTTTAAATAATTTAGATAATATTCAATAAAAATTAATAATGGGAGGAAAATAAATGTCTAGAGAAAATTATGAGGTAATAATAGGACTAGAAGTTCATGCAGAACTTTCAACAAAAACAAAAATATTTTGTTCATGTCCAACAACTTTTGGAGCAGAACCAAATACTCATACATGTCCTATTTGTATGGCAATGCCAGGAACATTACCAGTACTAAATGAAAAAGTTGTAGAATATGCAGTAAAAGCAGGATTAGCAACAAATTGTGAAATTTCAAGAAATAGTAAAAATGATAGAAAAAATTATTTTTATCCAGATTTACCTAAAGCATACCAAATATCACAATTTGATCAACCACTATGTGAGCATGGATATATAGAAATTGAAACATCAGAAGGAAAGAAAAAAATAAGATTAACTAGAATTCATATAGAAGAAGATGCTGGAAAACTAAATCATGATGAATTTGCAGGTGGAAGTTTAGTTGATTTAAACAGAGCAGGTGTACCATTAATTGAAATGGTTTCAGAACCAGATTTAAGAAGCAGTGAAGAAGTTGAAGCATATCTAAAAAAATTAAAATCTATATTAGAATATATAGAAGTATCAGATTGTAAAATGCAAGAAGGTTCTTTAAGAGCTGATGTCAATGTTTCAGTAAGAAAGAAGGGAGAAACAAAACTTGGAACTCGTACTGAAATGAAAAATATGAACTCTTTTAAAAGTATTACAAGAGCAATTGAATATGAAGTAGATAGACAAATTGATGTTATTGAAGAAGGCGGAAAAGTAGAGCAAGAAACTTTAAGATGGGATGATGTATCAGGAAAGACATTTCCAATGAGAGATAAAGAAGATGCACAAGATTATAGATATTTCCCAGATCCAGATTTAGTAGCAATAAAATTATCAGAAGAATATATTGAGAATATAAGAAAATCACTACCAGAATTACCAGAAAGTAGAAGAGAAAGATATTTGAAAGAATATAATTTATCTGAAAAAGATGCTAATATTATAACTGCATCAAAATATTTATCAGATTTGTTTGAAGGAACAATAGAAGTTTGCCATAATCCTAAAGCTGTAAACAATTGGATAATTTCAGATATATCAAGAATTTTAAATGAAAAAGAAAAAGAACCAAATGAAATACCATTTAATTGTAATCAATTAGGAAATTTAATATTATTAATAGATAAAGGAACAATAAGTACAAGCATTGCTAAAAAAGTTTTAGAAGAATTATTTGAAAATCCAAGAGAACCAGAAGAAATAATCAAAGAAAAAGGATGGATTCAAATATCTGATGAAGGAGCAATCAAAGAAGTTGTTTTAAAAGTATTAGCAGCTAATCCTCAATCAGTTGCAGATTATAAAGCAGGAAAAGAAAAAGCATTAGGATTTTTGGTTGGACAAGCAATGAAAGAAACAAAAGGAAAAGCAAATCCTAAAATGTTAAATGAAATGTTCAAAAAAGAAATGTAACACAATGTTGCATTTCTTTTGCTAATAGATAATGGTTTTTACTAATTTTTTAAGAATACTTAGAAATATAAGCTTTTCATTACATGTTTCGGCTTATTACAAAATTTAAGAAATTCTAATTTATTTTAGGGCACCCTTCCACTATGTGAACTCCTTCCCTAAAATTACATAGAATTTCTAAAATTTTTCTATGCACATTCAACATTTCATTACAAGTTTATATTTCTAAGTATTTTTTTGATAATAATCTATAATAAACCATTATCTTAACTTTTTAAAGAATTCACTTAAAATAGTTGATATTTTTGAGATTTTAATATAAAATTTACTAAGACTTATATAAAGGAGGAAGTAAATGATAACTTTAGAAGATGTCAAGAAAAATAAAGAAGTAGAAGCTTTAATATTAGGAGCCCAGAAGCAATTAGATGGACTTCGGTTATACAGAGCATAGTCATAGACATATATCAATAGTTTCAAAAAGAGCAGGAGATATATTAGAAAAATTAGGATACCCAGAAAGAACAGTAGAGCTTACAAGAATAGCAGGCTATTTACATGATATAGGTAATTGTGTAAATAGAACAGATCATGCACATAGTGGTGCAATAATGGCTTATAATATTTTAAAAGAAATGGGGATGCCTGTAGAAGAGAGAACAGAAATAATGATGGCAATAGGAAACCATGATGAAAATACAGGTACAGCAGTAAGTGATATATCAGCAGCATTAATATTAGCAGATAAATCAGATGTACATAGAGATAGAGTTACAAACAAAAAACTTTCAACGTTTGATATACATGATAGAGTAAATTATGCTGTAACAGATGCTAAATTAAATTTAGATGCAGAAACAAGAAATATAACATTAAAGTTAACAATAGATATCAACTTATGTCCAGTTTTAGATTATTTTGAAATATTTATGGCAAGGACAATGATGAGTAAATATGCTGCTAAATATTTAGGAATATGGTTTTCATTAATTATAAATGATACAAAATTGTTATAAAATTAGAAAGGAAAGAAGAAAATGAAAAAAATAAAAATAACTACAATTATACTATTAATAATATTAGTTGTAATGGTTTCTTTTTTTGGAATATATACAAAAGTGCAAAACAGAATGGAAAACAAAGTAAAAGAATATTCTTTGGATATGGACCTAAAAGGAGCAAGATATATTAAATTATCTGTAAACAAAGAAAATAAAGATGTTGTAAAAGATGCAGATGGAAACGAAGTAGAATCTAGTGAGAGTTTAACAGATGAAGAAATTCAAGAAAAAGGTTATACAAAAGAAAGTGTAGCAATTAATAAAGATGAAGATATGAATGAAGAAAATTACAAAAGAGTAAAAGAAGTAATAGAAAAAAGATTAGCAGATGAAAATGTAACAGGATATGAATTTTCTTTAAATAATGAGAATGGAGATATATTAGTTCAGATACCAGAAGATGATAATACAGATGAAGTAGTAACTAATATAAAAACAGTAGGTAAGTTTGAAATAATTGATTCAGATACAAAAGAAGTATTAATGGATAATGGAGATATAAAATCGGCAAGTGTAATGTATGGTTCAAGTTCTTCAAGTACATCTCAAGGAACTACAATATATTTGGATATTGAATTTAACAAACAAGGAACAGAAAAATTAAAAAATATTAGTACAACTTATGTAAAATCTGAAAATAATACTACAACAAATACAACAAATGAAACTACATCAACAACTGAAAAGAAAATTACAATGAAGGTTGATGATCAAGAGATAATGTCAACAAGTTTTGATAAAGAATTAAGTAATGGAAAACTTCAATTATCAATTGGAAGTGCATCAACAGATAATGCAACATTAGAAAAATATGAAAAACAAGCAAGAGAAATGGCAAGTGTATTAGATAGTGGTAATATGCCATTAGAATACAAATTAGATACAAATGAATATAGATTGTCAGATATTACAAATGACCAATTAAAATATATAGGTATAGCAGTAGCAGGTATTATTCTAATAGGTTGTATATTGTATTGTGTAAAATATAAACTTAATGGGCTATTATCAGCTATAAGCTTTATAGGATTAATAGGTATTTATATGTTAGTAATTAGATATACAAATGTAATAATATCTATTCAGGGAATATTAGGAATAATGTCAGTAATTATATTAAATTACATTTTGGTAAATAAAATATTATCAAATATAAAGAATAGTGAAGATTCAAAAAATATAGAAAATGTAAAATTTGGAATAAAAGAAGCATATAAAGAATTCTTTGTAAAAATAATTCCAATATGTATATCAGTAGTAATCTTTTGTTTTGCAAGTTGGTCAACATTCAGCAGTTTTGGAATGATAATGTTCTGGGGAATTTTAATAATGGCTTTATATAATTTCTTAATAACATCAACATTATTAAAAATAATAACAGAAAAATAGGAGGATTTGGTAGATGAAACAATCAAACAAAAGCAATAAGATAAAAATATTAATCATCATGTTAATAATTATAATAGGAATAATAATGGTTGCAATAAAAGGTTTTAACTTTGATTTAAAATATAAAAATACTCAAAGTATAGAATTACACTTACAAACACAATTTAATATAAGTGATATTAAAAATATAACAAATGAAGTGTTAGGTAAACAAAAAGTAATGATACAAAAAGTAGAAGTGTATGAAGAATCAGTATTAATAACATCAACATCAATTTCAGATGAACAAAAAAATGATATAATAACAAAAATAAATGAAAAATATGGTTTAGAATTAAAAGCAGAAGATACTACAATAGAAAATGTAGCACATACTAAAGGAAGAGATATTATAAAACCTTATATGGTTCAATTTATAATAGCAACAATTGTAACTTTAGTGTATATGGGTATAAGATATTATAAATTAAATGCTATTAAGTCAATAGCAAGAACTTTAGGAACATTGATGATAGCACAAATAGTTCTATTCAGTATTATAGCTATAACTAGAATACCAATTGGTAGATTAACAATACCAATGGTTATAATAGTTTATTTAACAACATTATATATAATGGCTTCTAAATTAGAACAAGAGTTAAAAGAGAAAAAAATACAAGAAACAGAAAATAAATAGTAACAAAATAAGATGTGTAAAAAACTAAATTTACACATCTTATTTTAAAAAATATTAATGTTTAAGTTCAACAACAGTGACTCCCATTTCTCCTTCTCCAAAAGAACCGCATTCTAAAAGTTGAAACATGAGGATTTTTCCTCAAAAAATTATGAATGCCATTTTTTAATTTGCCAGTTCCTTTGCCATGTATAATCCTTACTGTATTTAGCTTAGCTAAAGAACAATCATCAAGATATTTGTCTATAATAAAAGTGGCTTCTTCAACATTCATTCCAATTACATTTATTTCAGGTTTAACATTCATACTTTTATGAAAAGAATTTTTTGAACCAGAAATATGTTTATGAGTATTTGTGTCTCCCTTGTTTTCAGTAAGCGTTAAAGAAGAGATTGGTAAGCTAATTTTAATACTACCTATTTGAACTTGTACTTCATCATTTTTAGAAATATTAGACATAATAATTCCAGGTTGATTAAATGAATTAACAAATACATTAGCACCAATTTTAATTTTTTCTTTATCAATATTATTAAGAGGTTGAGTGGTGTCAACTGTATCATTAGTTTTTATTTGTTTAATTTTATCATTTAAAGAATTACGTAGCTTGTTTAAATCTTTAGAATTTGTTGTAGATGATAATTTGTTTATAATGTCATTAGCATCTTCTTTAGCTTCTAATAATATATTTCGAGCTTGGATTTTTGCATTCTTAATAATTTCTTTTTCTTCTTTTATTTTTTCAGTATTTTGATTTTCTAATTCTATTCGTAATGCAGATATTTTTTTCGATTCAATACTTATTTTTTCTTTTTCTCTTTCAAGTTCTAGTTTATCATAATAAATACTTTTTAAAAGTTCTTCAAATTCAATATCTTTAGAAGACATTGAATTTTTAGCTTTATTTATAATATCATCACTTAAACCTAGTTTACGACTAATTTCAAATGCATTGCTTTTGCCAGGAACACCGATTAAAAGTTTGTAAGTAGGGGATAGTGTTTCAATGTTAAATTCAACAGAAGCATTTTCAAAATTTGGAGTTACTAAAGCATATTTTTTAAGTTCAGGATAATGAGTAGTAGCAATAGTAAGTGAATGTATTTGTTGAAAATAGTCTAAAATAGATATAGCAAGATTGGCACCTTCAACTGGGTCTGTACCAGAGCCTAATTCATCTACTAAAATTAAAGAATTTTCATTAGCGTTTTTAATAATATCAACAATATTTGTTATATGAGAAGAAAAAGTACTTAAAGAATCTGCAATACTTTGGTCATCACCGATATCTGCAAAAATATTGTCAAAAATGTGAATACTAGATGATTCATCAGCAGGTATATTTAATCCACTACATGCCATGCAGGTAAGTAATCCAACAGTCTTTAAGGTTACAGTTTTTCCGACCAGTATTTGGCCCCGTAATTAGTAAAGTTGAAAACTGTTTTCCTAATTCAATAGAAATAGGTACAACTTTATCAGGAGAAATTAAAGGATGTCGAGCATTTATTAAATTAATTCTTTTTTCATTATTAATAATAGGTGTTATTCCATTTATTTGGTTTGAATATTTAGCTTTAGCAAATATTAAATCTAATTTTGAAATAATCTCTAAATCTAATTTTATTTCATTAACGTAAGGATAAAATAAACTAGATAATATTTGCAAAATTTTTTCTATTTCAAGTGCTTCTTCCTTTTTTAGTTGATTAATTTCATTATTTAATTCAAAAATAGATATTGGTTCAATAAATAATGTTGAACCAGCATTAGAAATATCATGGACAAATCCCTTCACATAACTACGGTATTCTTCTTTTACGGGAATAACAAAACGTTCATTTCTAATCGTTACTAGATTTTCCTGAATATACTTAGAAAAACTTGGGGAATGTATCATTGAATTCAATTTAGAACGAATAGTTTGTTCGAGATTTTTTATTTTCTTTCTAATTTTATACAATTCAGTAGAGGCTTTATCATCAATTGTATTCTCGTCAATAATAGCAGAAGAAATTTTATTGGTTATACCATCATTAGAATACAATTGAGAAAATAAATTTGACAAAATAGGAAAATCAGATTTATCTATGTAATCTTTTGAAAAATATTCTTTTAATGATTTTGCACATAAAAATACATTATTCAAATCTAATAAAGCTTTTAGATTTAGTGAATGTTGACTTTCTAGATTAATTAGATAAATACTAATATCTGAAATATTAAAAAAGGAAGGAGTAGAATTTCTGTAAATTAAATTGACAGCTTCATTAGTTTCATTAAGTTTATTAGATACTATTGCAGGATTATTGTATATTTGTAAATTTAAAGCTAAATCCTTACCTAGTGTAGTAGTACAGCAAGTACTAAGATTGCTAAGAACTTTATTAAATTCTAATTTAGATATGTAATTATTCATAAAAACTCCTTTCAATATTATATTACATTAAAAAAGAAGAATTAATCTTCTTCTTTTTTAACAGATTTTTTTTCTTTAGGTATTACAATATTTTTTGGTTTCTTTTCGTCAGTATTGTGAGGCTTTAAAGGACTGATATGATTATGAACTGGAGATATGTTTAAATCATGGTCATCACCAGATATAATCTCAATTTTTTTATTTTCACTCATCTGAAAGTTCCCCCTTATTTTTAACTTATATATAATAAATTAAACATTTAATTGTACTTATGATACCACAAAATAAATAACAGTTCAATAGTTAAAAATATTTAAATAGGATAAAATCATGAAATTTCTTTTTTAGATTGTATAATGTACTTGTATCATGTGTTACACGGGCTTTTTGAAACAAATTTTCAGTGAGATATCAACTAATGACTAAAAAAAATTTTTTCATGTTTTTATCCTGGCATTTTTTTGTTTTAAATGATAAATTTTCATTTTAAATACAAAAATCGTTCTAAGGGCATTCTGGAGAAAATAAAATATAATTTAACAATGATGTAAAACTATTTTTTAAGCAAAAAAAAAGAAACCTCTTTCGAGGAAAAGAAAATATATTTTTCTTTTTTGGCAATTAGAGACCCTCCACCTCAAATCTTGACTTCATCTCAGCTTCAGTGCAATCACAGAGAATTGCATAAATTTTTATTGACTGAGGATCCTTGCTGGATGGTTTAACATATTGGTTTACATATTCAGAAAGATTGTACCAGAGATCCTCTGGTGCCCAAAAACCAGAATTGCGTTCCAGCTTTGTAGCCAGTTGCTCTGGAGCAACTTCCATAATCTGCTTGTAAACTGTTCCGAAACTTCTTGCCATATTGTTTCCTCCTTGCGTAATTACGCATAATAATATTGTTTATAGCTACTGATGAAACGGAGTAAAAACGATTCATCACATATAATTATAGCATATTTTACATAAAATTGCAAATTAATAAAGTTCGTAATCAGGATAAGTATCTGTTGGTCAATTGAAAAAGTAAATTCTATTTGATAAAAATACAATATAAATAAGTGTTACATTATATCTTATTGTAAGATT
>CAKPPS010000018.1 GCA_934177795.1 uncultured Clostridia bacterium
TCTGTTGATACTCTCATATATAAGCCACATTTTTTCTTTTCATCTTTCAATTTTCAAACCTCCAATCTAACAAAAAAGAGACATCAAAGTACAATACGAGTACTTTTGACATCTCTTAAATCCGTTTAACAAAATACAATATAATTGTAATATAATATAAATTTTTCAAAGTGCTCGTAAACATATAGCTTTTGACGAACAGCTATATGCAATTAATTGGCTATATTATATCACGATTTAAAGAAATGTCAATTTTTAACAATTATATATTTTTTAAATATTCTTCTAATTCTGATAATTTAATTTTTTTCGTTAAATTAGAAATATACGCATCATTTGAATAATTGAAAACTAATAAAGTAATGTTTTTAATTACCACTCTATGTAGTTCAATATATGTAAGATTAGTTTTTTCTAGTTTTCTAATGCTACCATTTATAAAAATAGGGATAACTTTAGCAAACTCACATATAAATTCTAGTCTTTGTTTTAGACATTCTTCAAATTGTAATTCTTGTTTAATTATTTTCAATTCTAACACAATCCTTTCGATTGGATGATTTTAATATTGTTTTAGACAACAAAAAAATCAACCAGATTTTATTTCTGATTGATTTTTATACCTATCTGTTCATTTTAATTCGAACAAAAACGTCATTGGTGCGGATGAGAGGACTCGAACCTCCACGCCGTTGGCACTGGTTCCTAAGAGCTATTGTGGATTAATCTGTACTTTTTACACATTTTTACATTTTTTTATATTTTCTTACAAATCTCTATTTAAAGCCTTTTTTAACTAATTCTTAAAATTCTATTTTATGTATTTTCCTTTCGTTTTTTATAACTTTTCTTTGGCGTTGCATTAAAAATTGCATTAAAATTTAATATCTAAAATACCTAGTAAATATAATTTTATTGCTAAATTATTATTTAAAAAAATAGTATTTATTTCTTCTTCAGTAAACAATTTTTTATTTTCTGTTATCCTTTCTTCAATAATTCTTTGCATTTTCATTATTTCATCTTCTACTATATTCATTACTACATATCTCCTTCTTTATTTTTTAGAGCTCTGATGTATAAATATAATTTTTCTTGTTGCATTTGGGCAACATTTTATGAAACTGCCATTTTTGTTTATGAAAATAAAAAACGACACTATTAAAGTGTCATTTTTCTATTTTGTATAATTCTTCTATGTCTACTTTTAATGCTTTAGCTATCATTATCATTGTTGACAATTTTGGATCTCTTTCTTGTCTTTCTATTTTACTTAAATGTCCTTTGCTAATACCAGACAGTTCTGCTAAAGTTTCTAATGTCATATTCTGTTTTAATCTTATTTTTCTAACTAGAATTTCTATTTTCATAAAATCACCAATTTTAGTATGTCCAATTAATTTATCTTTTATGAAACTATATTTTTCTAATTAATTCTTTAAAACTATATGCCTCTTTATGACATGCTAATGTAAATACACTAAATAAGCAATTATTATGTGCATAGTTGTCCCATTCATCCCTATTTACTTTAGGATTATTCTTTATATACTTTTTAAATTCTTTTAAACTTCTTTTATAATAATTAATCATAAAATTATTATTAGCATTTTTTTGAAATATATGTAAAAAAGAGCTAGAATATTTTCTAAACTCTTTTTACTTTTATATAATTTAGTAACAATTTTATTATAACATATTAATATTAAAAATTTTGTCGAAATTTGAAAATGAAATCCAATTTTATTCTCCATAACATTTCATTATATCCTCATCTAAAATTGGATTACTTGAAAATTCATATGGTTTTAATCCGCATCTTGCTTTTATCCAAGGAAGTTCTGAATGTGTTAATTTTTCTAGTTCATTTCCTGAGTATTTTCCATATACACTATAAATTACATCTAAAAAATCAGTAATATCTTTTTCTATTTCTCCAATTTCATTTGTCTCTGAAAAATTTTTATAATTTTTCATACTATCAAATAGAGTTCTAAAGACTGGCCCATGTATCCATGCTTGTGGATTTTCCTCAAATAATTTTTGTCCCTTATTTTTTACCATATACCATGAATATGCATAATATACTAACTTTTGTATTTGTATATCTGTTAAATTTGAATTTTTATATAAGAAATATTGACCTATTATTGTAGCATTTAACATTTAGACCACCTCTTTCCTTTCTATATATTTTTCTACAAATTTTTTGCCTTCTTCTGTTAACTTTATAATTTTATCATCTTCTGATGGTTCAATTATATTTAAAAATTTCAAGCCATCAAAAATTGTATCATATTTATTTTTAGCAATTTTATCAATTTCATTTTTAGTAAATTTTATATTTTTCTTATTTCTTTTCTTATATCCTTGGATTATCCTACTTCTAAATTTAGCAGTATCTATGTATTTTTCATTATATATTACATGCAATAAACTTTTTGCTTCTGTATTTATCATATTATATGTAGCAAAATCTCTTAATTTACTATTTTCCTCTTCTAATTCTTTTTTATTACACTCCTTACAATTTCTTTGTTTGTCATTCTTTATACCTATACCTAAAAGCATCTTTGTTTCATTTATCGTATTTTCACTATCTCTGTTATTTTCCTTTGATATTTTATTCATAAATTCTTTTTGTTGGTTTATACTTTCCATTTCTTCTTTTATATGTTCAGCGGATATCTTTTTATTACCAAAAGTAAATGAAAAATTCATGCTTTTTAAAATTTCTTTTATGGTACCCCATTTGTGGAAAAACCACAATAAAATTCCTATTCCTAATATAATATATATCAATATATAAATATTATTAAATATATTACTAATGTTTTCAAATTCATTTACATCATTAAAAACATTAAATCTTAAAAAAATTTTTAATATGAGTGGAAGTATAAAAGGTATAATAAAAATAATTAAAATAACTATCGTCATCTTTAGTACAGAGCTTAAAAAGTTTTTCATTATATTTCCTCCACCATTATTTTATCATAAAAAAATTATTTTTCAATACCTTTTTATTTTCTTGTTTTTCTTTAAAATCAAGCCCAAAACCGACCTCTCAAAATCAATTTTAAGCTGTTTTTATTTTCAAGTCAACAAGTTATATACCTTGATTTTGGCACAAAAAAAGAGGTAGACTAGTTTTACTAATCTACCTCTAAAATTATATTTTTTTACAATAATTCAAACATATCCAACCTGATTTTGTTAATCCCCAATTACCATTTATTTTAGTTACTGTACATATAACACCTTTTCTATAACCGTTATATTGTCCACCTAATTTTTTGTTTTGTAATCTTGCATTTGTAGATAATTGTTTATATGTTTTCTTTGAATATTTTGTACTTGCTCCTCTTCTTACATTTATATTAGATGTTACTTTATATTTTCTTGTACTATATTTATTGCTAGAATTAATTTTAGCAGTACTTTTTGAACTTACAATATAATTAGTTAAGTAATTACTTGAAACCCATTTATTTGTCCCTATTTTACTCCAATTTCCACTAGTTTTATATACTGTTACTGCTTGTCCTTTTGATATACTTCCAATTATTGTTCCATTTGGTTTATTTCTTATATTTAATTTTTTACTATTTGTATTTACATACATAATATATGTATTATTTTTTGTTATTGAACTTGCTTTTGCTCCATTATTTTCTGCATCATTTGAAAATACCCAAAAATGTTTATAATTAGCATATTTTTTGAAATTATTTTCTGATACATAAACATTATTACCATTAACTGTTACATTTGCATTTCTACGGCTAGCTGTATTGAATTTTCCTGAATACAAATATGGATCATACACTCTTATTATTCCATTATCATTACCTACTAAAACAATATAATGCCCACCTGTTGTAAATAATCCTGAGCCACAACTTGCTATAATATAATATTTACTTGTTCCAATCTCATTTTTTTGTTTTAAGTAATTCATTGCTTTATTAAATGAACTTATACTATAAAATTCTTTAAAATTAAAATAGTCCGCTACAAAAGAATAAAAACTCCATGCTGTTCCGCTATTTGCAGTTCTATATCCATTATCTACACTTAATCTTGCCATTGTAGTAGGTAATATTGCACCTTTTGCACTTGAAACTACCATTGCTGTACTTGTTGGACCACAAGCACTAGTCTTCATAGTTTGAGCCTTATTATTTATACTAGAATACATTATATTAGCCCATCTACTATCTGCTTGATTATAATATGTTAATCCTTGATATTTACCTAATAATGATAATCCATTTCCAGTATTATCTCCGTCATAACTTATATCTTCTTGTTCTACTACTGCATCTGTTTCTAATGCTGTTTCATCTGTTATTTCTTTTTCTTCTAATTCTGTACTTTTTATTTCTTCTACAGTAGATAAATCTTCATTTTTATTTATTGCCTCTTTTGTTTGTATAGATAACTCTTTTGCTTCTTCTGATACTACAATTTCATTTTTTACTTCTTCAATAACTTCATTTTGTAATTCATCTATTGTATTTTTCATTTCATTGTTATCTAAATACATACCACAAAAACAGCTTATCATACCTAATATAAAAGCTATTACTATTAAAACTTTCTTTTTCATATTATCACTTCTCCTTTTTTAAAACTTCGATTGAATTTAATATATCAATACTTCTTTTATCATGTTCTTGCATTATATGTTCTTGATTTTCCATGCTCTTTCTCAATAGCTCTAGTGACTTTGAAGTGTTATCATTTGATTTTTTCATTTCTGTTAATGAATCTTTTATATCTTTTTTGTTACTTACCCAGTCCCAAATAAAAAGAGCAACGATTATTATCATTACTCCATAATTACTTAACAGATTAACATATTCTACCATTTTTTCTCCTTTCTACTCTACAGCTTGTATCGTTATTTTAGTTCTGTTTGTATATGAAGATATAGTATCATTCTTAGAAGCATAACAATTAAATTGAAAGTAATCTCCTTCTTTTACGTTCAACAAAACTGGTGATATTGCTACTGTTCTATTTGTTCCATTTAAGCTTGTTATCTCTGATGAATTTAATGCTGTAAGTACTTCTGCTGTATTTTGATATATATCTATATTGTACGCCATAGTTTCTCTTGAATTAGCAAAATTAAAACAAACACTTCCACTAACTAATACTTTTTTTATTCCTTTGCCAACATAAATTTTTCCATCTTTTAAAGAAAATCCATTTCCTAGTTGACATATGATTTTATTTAGTTCTATTTTATTTTCTCCTGTTAGAGTTAAAGTTGCGTTAGCTGACAATCCAGCTGAAATAACATTTCTTAAATTTACCTCTTTTTCATAGTTAGGCAATGCCATAAGACATCACCTCTTTTCTTTTTATACAATATCCGTGTGTGTGTGTGTGTGTGTGTGTACAGCCACAAGCGTTTCATTGATTTCTTCATTTTTTCAATTCCTTTCCTAAATTTTTTCTACAGTCATGTAAGTATATATTCCTCCACCAACTGTAAATGCAGTATTAGTGTTGTTAGAAGCTAATTTCATAGTAATTAAATCCCCAACTCTTCCATAAAAAACACTAGGCGTTATAATAAGAGATATAAACGCACCAGTTGGAGCATATTGATATGCAGATACAATCCTTGAATTGTTTTTATGCAATTCTATTACTTGTGTAGAACCATTTGAAGCGCCCGTACAAATCATATTAGCATTAACTTTATAATAACCCGCTTTTTTTATTTTTATATTTCCATCTGATAATTCAAAACAATCTCCTAAATTGTATTCAATATTTGTCATTGGAACTTTTACTGCACTATATGCAGTCGATACAGTATAACTAACATTAGAATTAGTTCTTGCTGTAATTATATTTTTATTTTCATAATTAGCTTTCATTTGTATACACTCCTCTCACTACAAACTCTATTGTTCTACTGGCAGGAACTGCTTGTCCCCAATTGTAAAATTGAATTTTATTTGATATAGTTTCACTTTCTCCTACTTCTTTATAATGCACATTTTTTATTAATTTTTCTCCCATATAATAAATATCTAAAACATCTTCTCCGACTTTATAATAACAAGGAATTTCATAATCTGTATTTTCTGCTATTTCTGTTTCTGTTGTTATTATATATGAATTTATTACAATATAATCTGCATTTTCATTTACTACTTCTTTTATTTCATTGACATTGTCAGCAGTTATTTTATGAACTTCATCTTCAACTAATATCTGTTTTGATATCTTATCTTCAAACGTTATTTTTTTTGACATTTTTTCCTCCTATTTATTTTTCATAAAACCAATAATATCCGCTATAGCTAATATTAATCCTGTATATGGAGCACATTTTTTTTCATTTATAAAATAATCACTTTCCGTTTGAGTTATCCATGTTGGAGGTGCGAGAGATGTTTCTATCTTTAAAAGATTATTTCCTGCAGATAAATTATTTGAAATATCTATACTCTCAATTATTTCCGCTGAATGCGAACTTGTTGTTGGAGTTTTTGCAGTAAATCCATTTTTCCCAAAAGCATTACTTATCTCATTGTATGTTATGTTATCCTCTTCCTTATACTCTTCTCCTATGTATGACTTTTTATAATAACTTAAAATGTCATTTCCTTTAAATAGCTTTAAATTTCTACAATATCCCCAAAAACTATTATCATATAAAATTGGTGCGTGATATAATTTTATTGTTGCCTTTTCAATAGCGAAATTATTTGGAATGTATATATTAATTTTCATATTTAATTTAGTATTTTTTAACATATCTGGTACTGTTTGAAATCCAATTTCTTCAAATTGGCCATATCCACCTTTAAATTGTAAATTTGTTAATATTCCTTTTCCTCCAATAATTTCAGTACCATCAGCCATTTGAATACCTTTTTTATTTATATTTACAGCCTCATTAGCTATGCTAGCATTATTTATTATTGCATCATTTATTGTTGCATTATTTATTGTTGCATCATTTATATTAGCCTCATTTAGTGTAGCATTTCCATCTTCATCAATTCCAAATTTTTTATTTTTAGATTCAACTCCATTTATATTTATTTTATCGGGATTAATCGAACTATCATCTGTTTGACTGCTTTCATTTATAGATTTTATTATTTCTGTTTTGTCCACTTTTATTTTTTCAAATTTTGTAACTTGCTCTTGTGCTTCTTCAACTTCTCCCTTTAAATTTCTCATTCTAGTAGCATATGATAATGCAGAACCTACTGTTGTAGATTTTTTTTGCTCAGTTTCTATTCTACTAGAAATATTTCCTTTAAATTTTTTTGTAAATTCCATTTCTCCTTGATATACAACTGGTTTACCTTCTATGTATACAATATCTCCTATGTCTAGAGCAGGATCTATAATGCTCTGTCCTTCAAATCCATACAATGTTAATCCTTTTACTTCTTTATAGATATTTTCTATTTGTTCTTTATTATTTATAAAAAGATTGTTCGGATTTATTTCTATGTTTCGCCCTTCTACATTACTGTATAATGATGTATCTAAAACATTATCTAAATCTACTCCGTTTACTTCTGTATCAGATATATAATATTGTTGCTTTTCATTGTCAAAATCAACTTCATTACATACAAATTTTTCTCCCCAACTATAATCTTGAAAAAGTTCTATATCTATTTTGCTAGTATCTTTTCCTATTTTTTTAATATATAATTTTCCATTTCTTCCAATAAAAGCAAATCCTCCCGCTTGTTCAGCTATGTATCCTATGATTTGCCTTGCTGTTAAATTAACATCATATATATTTATAATAGTATCAGAATTTGTAAAAGATGTAGAACCAAGTTCAACTCCACAATAATTACAAATATACTTTAATAAATTAATTGCAGTACAAGGTAATGCCTTATATATATTTAATGTTCTTTCAAACATCATCATATAATCTACTATAGTTAATGTTACTAAATCATCATCCTTTTCTATAGATTCCAATGTAAAATATCCAATTGGAACTATTTCATTTTTACCATCTACATTTATTCCAGTTTCAATATAAAAATTATCATATTTTTCTGGTAACGCTTCAGCTCTTATTTGTAACTCTATTGCTTTAGATGGTGTAGTTCCTAATTCTATTTTGTCACTAGAAAACAAAGTATGACTTATTCTAAAGTCTATAAGAGCATTATCATCTATCAATATATCCTCTATGTATATATTTAGTAAACATTTAGTATTAATATTATATATTAATTCTTTGTATCTATCACTTGTATTCCACATTAAGAATTAACCTCCTCAACTGCTGATATTTGTTCCTCCGTCAATTCTTTTTGAACTAAATTAAAAGACACTTTCCATTTTGATTTGGAAGTGTCTTCATTTTGTTCTGTTTTATGCATTTCACTAGATCTACTTGAACACCTAAATTTTGCATTTTTTATCATTCCTCCTGGCACAGAAGGACATTTTATTGTTACTATCATTGGATTTTTATATGTTTCTTGTAAAAGTTTTTCTGATTCTTCTTCAGTTAAGTAATCCCATGACATTTCGCATTTCAGCATTCCAACAGCAACAGGTGTATCTATTAATTTTCCTGTTTTTTTGCTTCTATAACTATCATTATCTAAATCTTCTATAGTATCTTTATATGATGATGGAGTCTTCATTAAGACTCCATTACTTTTCCATAACATACATATCCCTCCTATATTGTTACTGTTGCAGTACCATTCTGTCTTCTTGCTTTTCTTATTAATTCTTCTAGTTCAAATGCAACTCTATATGAACCAAATTTAATAACTATTGTTTTTGGCATTGAATTATTATCATTTTTGTTATTACTAAAATTACTGTCAATTAAAGCTTGTTTTGTTGTTTCATATATGATACTTTGTGGTGCTGTGATTTCAGGATTTGTTCTTGCATTTGAATATTCTCCAAATATTGCCAGTGTTTCTTCAGTCGCTACGTTACCAGTTGCCAAGCGTGGAATTTGTCCTATCCAACTTGGAATATGTGAATTAACTTTATCTATAAAATGAGTATTTAACCAATTTTTTACATTGTCTATTATAGGTTGTATTTTTACACTAACACTTATTATCTTATCTTTAAAATTAGACATTAAATCATTCCATGTATTTTTGACATCATTCCATTTTGTTCCTATTTTAGCTTTCATACTAGCTGTCTTGTTTTTTATATTATTAGTTATATTATACCATTTCTGTTTTATATCTTTCCATTTTGTTCCTATTTTAGCTTTCATACTAGCTGTCTTATTTTTTATATTATTAGTTATATTATACCATTTCTGTTTTATATCTTTCCATTTTGTTTTTATTTCAATTGAAGCTTCTTTTTTTATGTCAGAAAACCATGTTTTTACTGTATTCCATTTTGAAATCAAATCATCTTTTACATTATTTATTCCTTCCATCATCTTTTGTATTGAATTTTCTCCAAGCGATTTATACCATGGCAAAACTTGTGACTCTATATCAACCGATGTAAATATACTTCCAATTACACTTCCCAATCCAGAAAATGCACCTCCTAAAATCATTTGTAAACTTACATTTTTTGTTCCTTTTTGTATTTGATCTAAAATAGGATCTAGTACATTATCTGCTATATCTTTACCTGTTAAATCTTTTACAATTCCTTGTATTAATCCTTTTACTATTCCTTTTCCAATACCTTGCACTGCTTTTACTGATTCTATAATTGCATTTACAAAAGCTTTTCCTACCTCAACCCACTTAATGCCAACAATAAAATCAGCTATGTCTTGTCCTATTTTTTCCCAGTTCACTTCTTTTAAGAAGCCAGTTATACTTTCCAAAATTCCCGCTATCGATTTTCCCAAAGTTTCTCCTGCTTCTTTAAAATCAATTTTTTCAAAACAACCATTTACAATTTTTCCTATTGAGATACCAAATTTTTCCCATTCAAAAGTTGTTACAAAATTATATGCTATATCTATAGCTGATTGAATAGAGAGTCCTATTGTATTTCCCACCGATGTCCAATCAACATAATTAATTACATCATTTATTTTTTTTGCAATGTTTTTACCAATCTCTCCAAAATCTATTGTCTCTAGTTTTTGATTTATTCTCTTTAGTAATTCATTAAAATCAAAGTTTTTAACAATATCAACTAAATTCGTATCTAGGTTAGACAAATCAAAACTTGGAGTTGTCGTTCCATTGCCACTTGATGAATCGCTATCATTTCCACCTATGTTTTCTATCTCATCAATTTTTGAAAGTGTTTTTGTCTCTTTGGCTGTTTTCTTTGCGCTATCCGCCATACTTGCATATGAATTTGCACTTGCATTAGCAAATATATTAACTTTAAACAATGAATAAATAACTGTTTGAATTGCTTTCATTAATTTATATACTAAACTAGTTACATATTGTATTGCTGGTGCAAAAGCGCTACCCATTGCATACTTCATATATTCTATGTTTGCACTTAATTGCTTAGCTTGTACATTTTGACTTGATAACCAACTTTGAGTAGAATTACTTAACACATTATATATTCCACGCAAAGAAAAAAGAGCACCTGCATATTTTAGTACTTGCCCTATTCCAGATTTTATTCTGTTAGTTATTTGACTTATTTTAGTATTAGCTTTTATAAGTATATTGGGTAACATTTTAAAACTTGAGCTCATTTTTTCTTTAAATGTATTCAAAAATGTTCCCCATTTTTTTTGTCCTTCTCCTGTTTCTATCGTTGTTTTTCTAATTTGAGAAATTTTGTTTTTTGCATGGTCTAACAATGCATAATATCTTGCTAATATATTACTCCACAAACCGTATTTATTTGCAGTATTATTAACTTCTTTTGAAATATCTTGATGTTCTTTTTTATATTTTTTTATTTCTGCTAAACTTACTTTTCCTTGACCCCATTGATTATACATTTGATTTAATTTAGTATCTTGATTGTTACTGTTTATTTTTAAATTTGGTGCCATATCTTTAAATTTTACTTTTTCTAATGTATTACCTAAAGTTCCTAATTCTGCCTTATAGTTTTTTGCATTTTTTACAACCCCTTTTATATTTCTGTCTATTTCTTTAAATGCATTCATTTGTATTTTCATCCCAGTAATATCATTTGGATCAAAAGCTTCTTTTATTTTTTCTTTTACTTTTTTTATTTTAGGTTCAATTGTTTTTGTATCTATAGCAACTGTTATATCTTGTTTTTTTATACTATTAAGTTCTTTTTTTATTTTATTTACTACTTTTCTTATTTCTGGTTCTATTTTTTTTATTTCTTTATCAACTTTTGCTGTTACTAATATTTCTATTTCTTCAACTGTAATTTTTATCACCCTCTTTCCTTTTTTGGGCATAATAAAAACATCTACTATTGTAGATGTTTTTATATATTTAATTATTTTAATGGTATATTTTTTACCGAAAAATCTTTAATTTCAAATCCCTCTGAATCATAAATACACATAGTAGCTGTTAACGATTCTATATTATCAATGGATGATACATCACAAAGATGTTCTGCCTTAGATCCCGCTATTATTTCTGTAGAATATGCAGGAACTTCTGTTTTTCCATCTATTAAAATACTATCAAAACAAAATGAAAAATTTTTATCTGATTTATTTGTTATTTCAAACAATAATCCATTTTCTTCTTTGTCTATTCCAACATAAATTACTTTTATATAAGAGTCTTCATATATTTCTTTCGATACTTTCTCAATAGTATTATTTGTTTCTGCTGTTGTATTAGCACTTGTTTCTGTTGAATTGTTTTTTGTATTGTTCCATAATCTTAAAATAACACTTAATACTAAAATAGAGATTAGAAACCAAAACCACCATTGTTTTGTTACTGATTTTTCTTTGTTTGTTTTTCTTTGTTCACTCATAATAATTCTCCTTTTATTTTTTATTATAAAAAGAGTATAGCTTATTCTTTTTGTCAAATGTTGTCGAATTTTGCGATATTATGTTTTTATTTAAATAATTTTTTAAACATTTTCTTTAAAGGGATTACTTTTGGTTTTTCTCTCATTGCATCTGCTTGAATTAATTTATCTGTAGTTGCTTCTTGTACAACTATTTTTTGTCTAAATTCATCTGATATTTTAATTAAATTTACTTGACAGTATAATAGCACTTCTCTATATGTTGCATTCCAAAAATCGCTAGGTTTCATTTGAAAATAATATGATAATGCTTCTAATCCATAAATAGAATCTTCTAATGTTTTTGCATTATCTATTTGCAATAAAATATCATCTAACCTAGAAACCCTTGAAATTGTTCTGTTGCTATTGCTTGAACTGCTTTCTCTGTTGAATTTTTGATTATTTCGTCCATATTGAACGACAAAGGACTTGAAATCTTTTCTTGTAATTCTTCTGTCGTTCTTCTCTTCATGAAAAAACCCTCTTTATTAATATCCTCTGCTATTTCTTTAAATATATCTTGATATGATTTTTCATTTTCTGCCATATAATCATCTATGAAATCATAAACTAATTCAGAATTTTTAAATGCAGAAACTCCTGAATCTGGATCTTCTGCAAATACACTTATTATTTTTGACAATGCATCTATATTATTTTGAGATAATGCATCAAAATATACTTCTTCAAAATTTTTTCCTTGTAGTAAATTTGTTACTTTTACTATACTTCTTGTTCTATATACTAAATTTATTTTTTTATTTTTTGTTTCTAATATCATTTTTTACTCTCCTTTGCAAAAGAGAGTAGGAATTTCTTCCTACTCAAAATTTAAATTATCCAGCTGTTGGAAATCCTTCGCTTTCTTCTACAGCTGATGTTTTATATATTGTTAATTTATCTTTAATATATTCTTCTGGACTAAGTGTATCCATACTAATTCTTACTTTTCCTGTCAAATATCTAACTAATTGTTTACCCTTTTCTGCTGTTGATTCAGGTAATTCAAAAAACCAATAATACTCTTTATCTTTATCTAATCCTCTTAATCTTTTATGTTGTGTATGAGTGTATAATACTGTTATTTCAATTTTACTTGCTTTTCTAATTCCTGGTTGTGATAGTTCATAATCACAATCTAATACTGTTGCTGTTATTGCATCAGGTGCTTCTTCTAATTCTGGTATTTCTTCAGTAAAAGAAACTTGTGTTTTTTCTCCTGTTAGAGTTTCAGCATACCAAACTTTTGTTAAAGTTGTTACATCAGGTGTTTCTCCTGTCATATTAATCATCCTTTCTATCTTATAAATTCAAAAGAGTTCGTTATTGAATTATAACGAACCTCAAATGTTATTGTAATTCCATATTTTTTTAGTATTTCATCTTTTATACTTGGACTTGTATTAGTCCTTGTAAAGTTATATTTTTGTAAAATTTCTTCTACTTTGTCTGTCATTTCCATACATTTTCTTTGCTTTTCATTCCAACAAGTTATAGAGATTTGAAATAATATACTTATAGGATAACCATTGTCAGTTTTTCTTGTACTTTTTAAAGGTGTATGTAATTCTAAACACGGAAAAATACTTTCCGTAGATGGATTTGTAAGTATTTCCTCATACTTTAATTCTTCCAATACTTCATAAACTATATCTGAAAATTTATCAGTATCTAATTGTTTCATTTACATGCCTCCTTTAAAATTTCGTGTATCTTATTTTTTGCTATTTCTATATTTTCCTTCCTAGATTGAAACTCTGCATCTGTCATAAAATGATTAGCTTTTGCTCCATGTGCTACATAAAATTGCATATCATTTATAGTTACGATTGGATACTGCAATGGTCTCTGTACTTTATTTGCAGGAATAAACCATTCTGTAAATCCACTTTCTATAAAGTGTTTTGAAGTACCTATATGTTCCATTTCTGCATATCTTCCTGTTCCAAAATGTTCAAACATAGCATAAGGCATTGCAATCTTATCAGTATATACTCTTCCTTCTACTCTATTAGTTTCAGTATCAACTAACTCAACAAGAATACCTTCTTCATTGTGCCCTTTTTCAAGCCTTATTGCATATCCTCTTATATTATTCATTACTTCTTTTGTTATATCAGGAAGATTTTTAGCAAGACTACTAGATATTTTTTGAATTTTTTTATAGTTATGTTTTATTTTAACTTTTGCAGATATTTTAATTCCCATAATATTTTTCCAATCTATACATTGTGGTGTTACCAATTTTACTTTGGTCTTTTATTCTATATTCTGGTACGAATTTATCTGCTTGAGATATATCTGTTAAAGATACTCCATAACCGTTTTTAATATCATATTCTATATCAGTCCTAGCTTTATAAATATCATAGTTTACTTCGCCTGTTGATTTTGTATCTAATTCATTTATGTCTTGTTGTAAATTTAAAAAAGCAATTGAAATATATGACCATTTTTTATCATTTTCCCCATGGTCTTTTATCTCTTTTGCCTTACTTATATATACCTTTGTTAAATTTTTTAATAGCATTATTTCATCCTCCTAACACCATTTTTTATAATGTTAGAACGCATTTTATCTATTATATCTTCAAATGAACTAGATTCACTGCCTTCTGTTCTAGATAACAATCCTTCCGCACCTCTCGCAAGATATTCACTTTTTACAGCTTTTTTTATGTATGGTATTAACTTTTCATCATCTTTGTTTCTATTTGAAATATTACAGGCAATAGATGTTATATCTTCTATTATGTCTTGTAATATTTCATCTGTAGATTCTTTATAGTTAACTCCTAGATTATTTTTAATTTTTTCTAACATTCTATTGCCTTCTTTCTATTTCTTTTTTATTACTTCTTTTACCTCTTCTTTTATTTCTGAGTATTCTTTTGATTTTTTCATTTGCTCTTCTATAAATTTAGAAGTTGGAATAAATATATTCCCATTTTTATCTTTAAATTTCATATATTATTCCTCCTTAGCTAATAAAGCTAACAAATCTTCTTTTTTTGCATTTTCATCAAATTTGATTTCTTTTTTAGCTAAAATTTCTTTTATTTCTTTAACTGTTAACTCTTTTTTTGTTTCTTTTTTATTTATTTTTAAACCTATAAATGTTGACATTTTATTACCTCCTATCCTTCATATGAACAATATACACCTGCAAGTTTATTTTCATATACATGTCCATATAAGTTATTATTTCTGTATTTGAATACATTGCTATCTCCATTTTGGTCTTCATCTGGTGTGAAATATTTTATAAATTGATCCATAGCTGTTACTGCTGCTGATTTTTCAACACATAAGAAGTTGATATCTTTTCCACCCTCAATTAATTCATAATAATCTGATGTTGATGGATTTCCTGTTGGTGCTGATACTTTTGAATATGTGTTTGATGATTTTGTATAATATGTTTTACCTGATACTACAGCTTCATCTGTTGATTTTACATATGTATCTTTTGCCTTTTGATATCCATAATTTTCTTTTCCACTGTTTAATGTTACTGCTGTATACATTCTTGTTTGTGGAACTTCAATTATAGTTGCAAATCTTTCTAATACTTTCTTTGATTTTGTTGTATCTAAATCATCAATCATTCCTTTTAATGTTGGTGTTATGAATAAAATTCTATTTTCTGTTGAAACTTCATCTTCATCCATTTTGTTTGTACATGTTCTTAATGCTGTTACAACTCCTGCACCGTCAGAAATTGTTTCTTTTTTTCTTGATATTCCATCTACTCCTGCTATCTTTGCAATTCTTGCTGCATCTGTTTCTGGAACAACTTTTGTTCTTACAAATTCTCCTGCCAATCTTGCAAAAGGTAATCCTAATGCTTCTTGATTATCTAATCTATCGATTCTTAAGTCTTGGCTTCTTTCTTTATCATATTTTACTGTTTCCCACTTAAAGCTTGTTGAACCTTTTGTGTATCCATCATTTCTTGAAAAATCGCCTAAACCATCCATATCTAGTTTAGCTACCTTGATTTCTCCATTTAATCCTTTTTGTACAGTTGTTTCATCTCCATCTAAAATAGATGTTTTTGCTTCGTTTTTATATACCTCGTCTAATTTAGGTAAATAAATTGTTGATAATTCAATATTATTCATTCTTTATTCTTCCTTTCTTATTTTAATCCCATTGCCTTTCTTATAGCTTCATCAGCACTTGACTTATTACCTGATGGGTCAGGATTATATGGTGGTTTTTCTTTTGACCACTCATTTACAGCTTTTTCCACAATTCTGTCTTGAATTGATTTTATAAGCTTTGTTTTTTCTTGTAATTGCTCTGCTGTCATGTTTTCATAATCAAAAAGATTTAAAAATTCTGGATCAAATGCTGTATCAGATGCTGTTGCAATCTTAAAACCTTCGTCTTTTAAATCCCTAGCATTTAATTTTTTTTGAATCTTTTCATTTTCTTCTGATTGTTTCTTCAACTGATATTGAAGTTTTTGTGTTTCATTCATTTGTGCTAATTTTTCAGCTTCTGACTTTTGTGTGTCTTGTTCTAACTTCCATTGTTCTTTTAACTTTGTTTCATGTGTTTGAATTGCTTTTTGAACTCTTCTATCAAATTCTGCTTGATATTCTTTGTTAGATAACACTTCATCAAAAGTCTGTGTTTGATTATTTTGATTGTTATCCGTTGCATTATTAGCCCCGTTTACATCAATATTTGTATCTTGGTTTTCATTTTCCATATTTTCTCCTATCCCAATTTGTTCTTTTGCCCAAATCGTTACATTAAAAATTCTGTTGTTCTTTATAGCCTACAATCAGTAAAAAGGCATAAAAATAAGAGCTAGTCGACTTAGCTCTTAAATCTTGGTATATAGGTTAGGATTTGCACCTAACATGAAAGTTTCTCTTCTCAGCTACATACTTTCTGCAGAAAGTTAATGTATTTTAACTTAGCGTCTACTATTTTCCACCTGATTGGTGTCTATTCCGCCACTATATACAATATAATTTTAAAATATTAATAACTTATTTATTTTTTCTTGCTTCAGTAAAACTTTTATAGAAATTATATTTTATAGGTTCTATAAATAACGGTTTTATCATTGTTATCGCTGTAAATAATATCCAATACCATGTTGGCATTTGTAACTTAATACTTAATATTAAAACTAATAACCACATATCATCTATCCTCCTTATCTTCATATGTTGCTATATAATTTTTCTTTATATCGAAATTAACAAATTCATTTGGTATTAATTTTGCATTAATTTCAATATTTGCAACTAATTTTAAATCATTTGTTATATCATCTGACCTCTTTATAAGTTCTTGACCTATTGCTATAATAGCATTTTTTACATTTTCCTTTACTGTTGGTTCTAATCGTTTTTGCATGTTTTATACCTTCTTTCAATAATAAAAGCACCTACTTTTTAGTAAGTGCTATTTTATTCCATCATATATCATTGTTAGACTTTCTAATTGTCCTTTTCTTTTTAATTTTTCTTTCTCTTCTTTGCTATATTTAAAACTTTTAAAAACATTTTGTACTTCATTGTATAGTTTTATTATTTCTTCATTGTCCATATTTTTTGGACACTCTATAGTTCTTTCTATCAACTTTTCTATATAATCATCTTTAAACATATAATTCTCCTAATAAATTATTTAATTCAATTGCTTCATCGATTGACTTACCCACTAAATAACTTTGTATTTTGTTATCAATAAAATCTAATCTATCAGTAACTGGTATTTTATATAAAGTCTTTGCAAATTCAAAACTATTATTTTCTATTTTTATCCTGTCATTTATTTTTATTAAATTTTCTACCCAATTATCATAAACGGATGGAATATCAACTAATTTTTCCTTCTTACATATTTCTTTGGTTAATAATTCCGTTGAAGCTTCTTCTATTCTTTTATACTTTTTATATGTATCTACATTATAATAACTAATAGAATGAGCATGTAATTGTTCATGTAATATTGCATGTGGAGAAGTTATGTTTTCAATTTCTATATTGCAATTCCATAGTTTGGCATTTGTTTTTCTATTGCTTATGATAATGTCTCCACTCCATTTAGATTCATTGTCAGTATATTTATTTCCAACTTCATACATCTTATTTGCTATGATTTTTATTTCTTTTTTTGAATAATGTCTTTCTCCTGATGTATACAATTTTTCCTTCTTAAACTCAGGATATGTATTATTATAACTCGTTTTTCCCTTTTTTTCAACTGGTGGTACATATCTTATCGTGCTTCTGCACCAATGCCAATAGTACATTATTGGAGGCAAATTAATTCCGAAGTACTAGTCCTTTTACTCTCACTGGCATAATCTTAACATCTTTTTTACTATTTCCCCAATATCTGTCAAATTTATTTTCTTTATTAATGTAAAATCGCATCATATTCATTGATTGACACATTTCAGTACTATGTTCATCAGTTACTGCCCAAAACTCAACTTGTGCATTATCTTCTGCATTTGATTTTATTCCTTCTACTTTTGCTAAATTATTTAATCCAATCATTTGTAAATCAACTGCACCTGATATTTTATCATTATTTATATTAAGTTTCTGATTATTTTGTCTATTTATTATTGTTTGAAACTCACTAGAATCGATTTCTAGGTCTTTTTGTTGTTGCATGTTTAAAATTGCTTGTTTATATATTTGTTGTGCATTATATTGTATTGTCGTTTCTATATACTGTTCCCAGTTAAATCCGCTATAATTGGGTTGGTCTAATAATGCAAGAAATAAAGCCATCGAAATTATTGATGGCTTTTTCTTTTTATTTACTTCTTGTTGTCCTTGTTCATAATAGTAATTAGCATCTTCATACATTATCTGTTTTTCTTGTTCTTCAAGTTTGTTTTGTTCTTCTATATATGCACTATAAATTAGTAATTCTAGTATTTCACTATTCTTTACTCTTGTTCGATTGTAAATATAATTTGCTAATGCACTAAAATAATTATTTTTTTTAAGTAATCCTTGTTCTTTCCAACCGTTCTATATATGTGTTTATTCTTTTCTTAATTTTATTATCTGCAATATTGTATATATTTTTTGATGTAAAATTAAATGTATCAAATAATTCCTGTAATCGATTTTGAGTTTGTTTTGATGTTTTATTATATAGTTGTTTCAATTGTTTCATATAATTATCATGTTGTTTCCACATATAAAATACCTCTATTCTAATGTTATTTTTACTTCACTTAATTTGCATGCAATATTATTAGTTATTGAATTATTTTCTCTATTTTCAAAATGTATTTTATTGTCAGAGATACTTAAATAAATAATTTTATCATATATTATATTTTCATATTCTACTTTTAGTCCTTTAAGAATTTTAGGATTGTATGGTTCTAGCATCATTTTCTTTTTTATCCTTTCTCGTTAAAATATTTTTTTCATTATCTTGTTTTGATTTACTATTGTCCATTTTATTATTCGTTTCAATCTCTGTTGTATCTTGTCCTATCTTACTCATATTTTTTAAATTTTTCTGCATATTTTCCTCATTTTGTTTATCTATTTTTTCTAGTTCTGAATTACTGTCTAAGTCATCAGGAAGCATATCGATAACTGATGCATCGCTTAATAATCCTCTTAATTTTAATGCTCTTGTTGTCTCAGTGTCTTTGTCAGTTGGTAGATTTCTTTGTAAATCTATCTTTATACTTCTAAAATCATAAGATTTATGTTTTCTTTTATTTATTCTGTCTATAATTGTTTCCCATCTTCTTAATATTGCTTGTTTAAAATGTTTATCTGCATCTGTTATCATTTGCTCTAATGCAAAGAACTTTCTATCTAAAGCACTTGCATTATCTGCATTTGTAAATCCTAAATCTGTTATGTTAGGTACTCCACTTATCATCGCTATTAAATCAACCAATGTTTTTTTATGGTTTTGTAAAGCTGTATCTTGCACTGTTTTTTCTACCCAAGCTATGTCCCCTGTATTATCTGGTGTATAAAATACTTGCATTTTTAATAATGCTTTATCTTCTTCTTCTCTTGCTTTATTAACTACTTGTTTAGGTTGCCCGTTTTCATCTAATTCTGGTTTTCCTTCTGTATTTAATTTTGTAGTCATTAAATCATTTTGTGGTGCATAACCTGTTATTTTTAACTTGGCATCATCGTTGTATTGAAATGTATTTCTACTATTTTGTATTACTCTTTCATAAGCACAAATTAAAGAGACTACTAATTCAAAGCTTGCTAGTCCCATTTCATTTTCTATTGCTATACAAGGAAGCATATTCCATTTACTTTTTTCAAATTTTTGTTTATTTTCTTGTAGTTTTTTATAATCATTTGGTGTTGGCGAATAATATCTTTTACCATTTATTGTTGTTAATTCTACTATAGTAATATCCACTCCGTTTTTGTCTTTTTCAATCCATTTTCTTAATTGCCCTATTTGTTTTACTGGTGTTGAATAATCAAATATTCCTATAGTATTTAACGCACTTTGTTTTGTATATACTATTTCATTGTCCTCATTTTCATATAATACTTCATAACAACCACGCATTCCAAAATATTCAAAAGCCATATCAAAAAATTCTGTTCCATCATCATTGTATTTACTTATATAATCTATTAAAACCTTTAACTCTTCATCTTTATTTGCATCTGTATTAAATACTTTATTGAGTAATTTCTTTATTATATTTAATTTTGTTGGCTCTGATATTTTTTCAACATCATATATTGGTGCTTTTCCCGCAAAATACCCTGTCACCATTGAATTAATATAATTTTCAAATGCAACTTTTATTTTTTCATCATCTATACTTACTAGCTCAGAATTATTTGTCTTTCTCCTTATTCTTTCATATAATTGTTTTCTTGCATTCCATTCTTTATCTGCTAGCATCAATATTTGTGCTACACTGTTTTCATTTTCTAATGTTTCTGGATTCCATTGTATCATTTAGTTTCCTCCTATATTGGTTTTATATAACCAAATTGTAATTTCTTTTGATTTATGTATTTTTCTATTGCATATCTCATTGCGTCCATCAAATGGTTAAAGTCATCTATTGGTCTATTAATTTTGTTTCCAAATTTATCTTCATCCCAAGTATAATTACTTATCTCTGTTATAAAATTTACACATCTAGGGTGTATTATTATTTCAAAATCTTGTATAAACTGAATGCCATTATTTATGCTGTCTTTTCCTTTTAATGCTCCTGTAATATGTCTTAATCCTAATCCCCTTAATTCATCTATTGACTTTGGTTCTGCACTATCTGCTGTTATCTTTTCTTTTGAATAACCCATTTGATTTATTTTGTCATATATGGCTTTATTGCTCATTCCTTTTTGGTACATTTCATCATATACATAAATCTTTTTATTTTTTAAATCTATTGCACTGCAAAATAGTGCTGTTGGGTCATTTGTATAACCAAAGTCTAACCCAAAAGCACTATCTAAGTTTCTTATTGTATTTAATTCAAATTTTTCTTCTTTCCAATTTTCATAAACTAGTCCATCAACTATCCCCCAGTTACCCAATCCTGCAACTTGATACCTTCTTGGATTATTCTTTTTCATTCGTTCAAATACTTTTTTATCTGCTTCATCTAACCACTCATTACAAAGATAATTTGTTGTCATTGCTAATATATCATTATCTTTAACATCAAAAAATCTTTTCTTAATCCAATGATGTTCATTCCAAGGATTTAATGTTATTGTTATTTGTTTAAATAATCCCTCTGGTACTTCTCCGTCTTATACTTTCATCTATTACATCAAAATCTTCCTCTTTTGTTATTTCGTATGCTTCCTCTATCCATAGCCAACATAACACACCAACATCTACAGCTATTGAGGTTACTTTTAATGGATCATCTAATCCTCTAAAATATATCTTTTGTCCTGTAGGCTTATATGTAATTTCTAGTGGACTTTCTTTTATTTCCCAAAAGTAATCTACTTTTAATCTATGTATTGCCCACTTAAGTTCTGTAAAACAACTATCTTTTAATGTTCTATATGTTTTTCTTATTACAAGTGTGTTAGCTTCTTTGTATTTCATCATATTGCTTATTATCCATAATGCTGTTGTTTTTGATTTTTTGCTTGCTCTTGATCCTTTACATACTCTGTACCTGCACTTACAATGCCAATATTCTGCATAACCTTTTCCAACTATACTTTGTAATGATATTTTATTTACTTGTTGTTGTGTATTTTTATTTATTATTTTATTCTGTAATATCATCTTGTATCACCACTGGTATATTTCCAGCCACATCCACTTTTTCCTTAAATGTTCCATATCTTTTACCAAGCAGTTCCGCACATTTAGTTCTATCTTGTAATGATGCATCTAATCCAAAACTATCTTTTTCTTCTCCTCTCATTACTTTAGTAAGATATTCTAATACTTCGTCAGCAGATGCTATTCTGCTACTTTCTAATTGTTGTAATCTTTCTTGAATGAAATAGTTAAGTTTTGTTAAGTTTTCTGCACCTATGTTCTTCGCTGTCTTAGAACTATAACCTGCCTTTTTTGCACTTTCTGTTGCATTTGCTGTCTCTATGTAATAGTCTATAAATCTTTTTTGTTTTTCTGTTAATTTATTATAATCTTTTTCATCTTCCATCTGCCTCACTTCCTTTTCTATGTTCCTCTATTAGATATTTCATTACATCTATCTTGCTATAGCATTCTTCTTTTTGTTTATATCTATCTCGTAATTCAATCTCGTCTGTTTCTTCATTATATATTTCTACTTGTTCTCTTTTTAATATTTGATATTTGGTACAATACTTGCAATTCTTTTCACTATAAAATTTAAAAGTATTTATCTTATATATTTGTCCTTTTATAGATAAAGCATATAATAGTTTATTTATGTTTTGATTTACATTCATTCTTTACCTCAAAATATTTATCTACTATATTTCTTATAATATCGTGTGAATTTGATATTATATCTACTACATCTTCTTCATTGTAGTTTCTATCTTGATGTGTTATATATGTAATTATGTAGCAATGTCCTAATTCATGTAATAAAGTACTTCTTTTTCTATCAGCACATAAATCTTTATCTAAAAATATCTCTTGTGTATCTGCATAAGTTAGTCCATAATATTTTCCATCTGTTATTGGATTTTCAAAATGTTTTTTTAGTTCTTCTTTTATTTCTTGTTGTGGTAATTCTTTTATATACCATGTTTTATTGTTTATTTTGAATTTCATTCTCTTTACCTTCCTTATTTCCAAAACATTTATTATAATTCTTGCATTGATCACATTTTCTTTTCATACAATTATCTAAATTCATATTAGCTCCAATCCGAAATTAATTTGGGCATTATCATATGCCCTAATTTTGCAGTTCTTTGAATTGGCTCTTTATATCTTTCTATTTTACTTTCATCTTTCTCATAATCAACACATCTTGCACATATTGTATTATTATCTTGAAATACTAATATTCCTTTTTCGCATATTCCTTTACAATAAGGACATACTTTATTTGTATATTCTTTTGTTATTTCATTTTGAGTCATTTGTAATTCCTTCTTTCTACACGAAAAAGAGACTATCAATTTTGATAGTCTCTTGTCGGTCTAATTACTTCTTTGACCGCTCATATCCTGATAAAGCTACACCTTGCACTCCAGTTTGCGTGTTGTAAAAATAATGGTCGCCATTCTCTTTAACATTCATCTGTGTTGCCTGAACATCATGGCTTTTTTTTGAGCCTTCATAATTATTCCACGAAACCTTGCCGTCACTTGATACTCTCTTTGATGATGTACTCATAATCATTACCTCCGTGACACACTTGTGTCAAATGCTTATTCAACAAGTTTCATTTTTAATTTTACTACATTATGTTAATTTTGTCAAATTTTTATATCACTGCATACAATTTATAAATACTGTAAAAAATTTTTCTTTTTTAATGGTGCGTCCTCTAAGAATTGAACTTAGGCACTCTGGGCTTCAACCAGATGCTCTACCAACTGAGCTAAAGACGCATATATTAGAACTCGCAAAGAGCCTATCTTTTGACAAGCTCTGCAAACTTTAGATTAATATTATCTTTTCTGTATTCTTCTATAATATTTTCATCTTTTATTACTTCATATTTAACTCTACATATATATTCATCATCCAAAATTATATTTATTATTTTATTTTCTCTATCAAAACTTACTTTATCTCTTTGATTATCCATTAATAGTTTATATAATATAATTTCTATAGTTTTATCCATAGAACGTGGTTTATTACATTCTTCAGTATTAATAAGATAAATTCTTCTTGTATAAGGAATCATTTTTATCACCTCCTTTTTATTTTAATTATATCAAAATCATTTTTTAAAATCAATCTTTTCTTACAGTGCCAACATTTTGATACCATTTTAAAAAGGAGTAAAAGAGTAGACATTAAATATCTACTCTACAAATAAACAAATAAAGAATAAAAGGAGCCTCTTTATTTTTAATTTGTCGCACGGACTTTTGAAGTGCTATGCACCTGCGACTTTTATAATATTTCTATTATATTTATACTATATTAGAAATGCAATTTGCAATACTTAAACGGTGCAACTTAAATGCAATTTAATATATTTAGCATTATTTTTATTGCATCATCTCTTATATATTGTAATTGTCTCTTTTGTACTTCTTGATATTCTTCTTTAAATTTTTTCTGTACTTTATCCCAATTTTTTCCTTTATTTTGAATATAGTATTTTTTTATTATAAATTCTTGTTTATCATCTAAAGCTTCTAATAAATTTTTAACTCTAACTATGCTTTTATCTAATTTTTCTTTTTCTTGTTGAAGTTCTTCTAATTTATTTTCTAGATATGATCTATCTTGCTTATTTATATGTACTAATTCTTTATTGTAATTTATTGCTGTACTTGATACTTTATCAGATATCTTATTTGTATTGCTATGTATACTATCATATGCTTGTCCTGCAAGTTGCATATTCTCTATTACTTCTTGCTCAGTGTCTTCATATACTGTGCCTGCATATTTTAATTGCTCTTGATATTCTTCAATCTTTAATTCTACTTCTGTTAATTTAGCTTCATTTTCTTTATGATTTTTTAACATATTCTCAACATCTTCTTTTATGTACTGCATCTTTTGTGCCCTCCTTTTTAATTTTTTCTCTTATTATTTCATCTCTAAAGCTTTCTAATATGTTATAAGCTTTATTTATTTGAGATTGATTATATTTTCTCTTTTGATAATCTGTATTATCTATTCTCTCTAATATCTGCATTACTGTTGTTATACTTTTATATGCTTGACTTATTTTCATTTGTCTGTCCTTTCAAATATTTATATATTACTCTTTCTATATAAGCTAATGCTTCATAATTGCTTATATATCGCCCGTCATGTCTATGTCTTACACTTGCTCTTATTACTTTTATTTCTTGATTATATTGTCTTTTATACATTGTTGCTAATTGATTTTTACTTAATCCTGCTTTCCAAAAATTAATTATTTCTTTCTCTTGCATACTACACCTCATAATGTAGTATGCTCTTTTATTTATTTAATAATTCTTTTGATTTATTTTCAAAATATTGTTCTTCTATATATTCTTTAATTTCTTTTGTTTTGGTTCTATAAGCTTTTAATCTACATCTTCTATAGTCATCTGTACAGCCTTTTGCTTTTGTTTCTGTTATTCTTTTTATATCATTGTCTAGCCTTTTAATTATATTTTTAATTATTTTGTCTTTTTCTTCTAGCATAGATAAAACTGTTTCTATTGATTTATTATCTAATCTCACTTCATTTACTAAATCCGAAAATGGATTACATTGCTCTAAATATTCTTTGTCATTATCTAATTTACTTTTCAATCTTTCAATTGCTTGTTCTTTTGTCATATGTTAGTCCTCCTTTATTCCTCATACCATTCACAATCTTGGCATTCAATATAGCATTCTTCTCCTCTTTCATCTTGTTCTTTTTCTATCTGTTTATCGTCACAAAAACAATCGAAATAATTACAATATCCCATTTTATTCTCTCCCTTCTAGCAATTTTCGTAAAACATCCCATGCTCCAATCGCTTGACTTTGTTTATAATCTGCTTTAGTACAATCATAACTTTGTAAAGCCCACTCTTTTTCTTTCTGCATATCTTTTACTTTTTGAACTGGAATACTATTACTTGTTACTTTTAATAATGTATTTATATGTTGTGCCAATTCATCTCCCATAAATGTATATTTTCTTGAAAAATAATCATTAGCTTCTTTTAATTCTTTGTCTGTTACATCTACAAAGTTTCTTCTAAAATTTTTTAATTCTTTATTTTTAAAACCACCTGCCATTTAGCAATCGCCTCCATTCTCTGAAAGCAATTCTTCTATAATAGT
>CAKPPS010000019.1 GCA_934177795.1 uncultured Clostridia bacterium
TACCATTCATTATCATCTTGGCTACATACTTGCCAATTTGTTCCATTCCATTTTACTGGTATCATTCCTTGGGTTATCTTTGGACTGTTTACTTCTTTACTTTCATTATATCCATCGGTTGATGGGGCTGAACTATTTATTGAATTTAACACACTTTCTAAAGCATAAGTTTCTTCTTGTTCTGCTTGCTTTGTTTTCTCTTTTGCTTCTTTTACCTTAGTTACTATTCCATTTTCTCCAGTTAACATAGAAATTGTTACTCCTGCTAGTATCAAAAGCACAATTATCGTTATTACTAAAGCAATTAGTGTAATTCCTTTATTATTTTTTTGCTTCATTCTTTTGTTTCTCCTCTCATACCCATTTTTACATTAGTATTTTCATTTTAGTATTTTTTTATTCTTTCCCCTTTTATTTTCTTTTCAATTATTATCTATTCATTTTTAAAAGATAACAATTGTTTTATATGCCACAAGCATATATTTGAATTATACTTTATTGCTTTATTTTTTTCAAGCATTTTAATTATTTTTGTAAATAATATCGGAAAGCCTTTATTTTTTTGTCATATTATGATACAATATGCTAGATTTTAATTATCAAAAGAAAAAATTGGGAGGATATATTATGGAATTTAATAGATGTAGTAGATGTGGAAATTTTTATGTATCACAAGGAAATGTTTGTCCAAAATGTAGTGCGAAAGATAATATGGAATTTTCTACTTTTGTTGATTATGTACAAAAAAATGGATTAACAAATTCTTTAGATTCAATTTCTGGTCAAATTGGTGTTTCTGTAAGAAATTTAAATAGATTTTTAAATTATGATGGTTTTAAAACTTATGAATCAGAAATTAATAATATTGGAAGGAACAAAAATACTGGAAATACTGGTATTACTTTAAATTAGAAACGAAGTCCTGCTTCGTTTTTTTGAAAGGAGCAATATATATGAAAAATGTTTTTGATGTTTTAGAAGAAAGAGGTTATATTGAACAATTAACACATCCTAAAGAGATAAAAGAATTGTTTGCTAAAGAATCTGTGCCTTTTTATATAGGAATAGATCCAACTGCTGACAGCATTCATGTTGGTCATTTTGTTTCTTTAATGGTTGCTAGTTATTTACAAAAATTTGGCCATAAACCAATTATTCTACTAGGTGGAGGTACAGCAACAATTGGTGACCCTTCTGGTAGAACTGATATGCGTCAAATGCTTTCAAGAGAAGAACTTGACCATAATACTGAATGTATTAAAAAACAAGTTGAAAAATTTGTAAGTTTTGATGGTGAAAATGCAGCTATTATAGTAAATAATGCTGATTGGCTTTTAGACTTAAAATTTGTAGAATTTGTACGTGACATTGGTAGTTTATTTTCTGTTAATAAAATGCTTGCTGCTGAATGTTACAAGCAAAGATTAGAAACTGGATTAACTTTCTTTGAAATGAGTTATATGTTAATGCAATCTTATGACTTCTTACAATTGTATAATAGATATGGTTGTAAACTTCAAATGGGAGGAAATGACCAATGGTCTAATATCATTGGTGGTGTTGATTTAATAAGAAAAATTGGTAAAGATGATTCTTTTGGTCTAACTTTTAAATTACTTACTACTAAAGAAGGTAAAAAAATGGGTAAAACAGCAAAAGGTGCTTTATGGTTAGATCCTGATAAAACATCTCCTTATGAATTTTATCAATATTGGAGAAATATTGAAGATAGCAGTGTAGAAACTGTTTTAAAAATGTTAACTTTTTTACCTCTTGATAAAATTAATGAACTATCAAGTTTAAAAGATGAAAAAATTAATGAAGCTAAAAAAATCGCAGCTTTTGAAATAACTAAATTAGTTCATGGTGAAGAAGCAGCAAAAAAAGCAGAAGAAGCTTCTAATGCTTTATTTAATGGTTCTGGTAGTTTAGAAAATATGCCAACTATAAAATTAGAAGATATTAATATTTCTTTATTAGATGCAATAATAAAAACTAATATTGCCCCTTCTAAAGGTCAAGCTAGAACTTTAATTAATCAAGGTGGAATATCTTTAAATGATAATAAAATTTCTGATGTTAATTATGTTCTTTCTGCTAGTGATTTTTCTCAAGGTTATGCTATTTTAAAAAAGGGTAAAAAGATTTTCTATAAATTAGAGCAAGAATAATCTATATAATTCAAGCTTATAGTAATAATTAATTTACTATAAGCTTGAATATTTTTTATTCTATTATATTAGTTACATTGCTATCTTCGTTTTCTTCCACATCATTTTCATTTGTTGTACTATTTGTATTAGTATTGTTTGTTGTATTATTTTCTTTTTTCATTTTTTCCAATAAGTCTATAGAATCTTGTAATTTCTTTATATCACTACCCATTAATTCCCAATCTTTATTATTGGTTGATTCTTTAAGATTGTCATTTGCTTTTATTATTGAATCAATTATTCCTTCTATATCTTCTGTGTTTTCTACCTCAATATCAACAGCTGAATTAGAAAGAATATTTTTTAATGCCTCTTCTAATGTATCTCCAATCGCTACTTTATTTCCAGATGCTACAATTACTTTCTTTAATAAAGGTATTTCTGATTCATTAATTAAAGTTTGATATACTGGTTCTACATATAGTACTGTATTTTGAATAGGAATCATTATCATTTTTTTAGTAATTCTTGTTCCTGTCATTTCTAACGTTTTTAATTCTGTCGATATTGCTTCATCCTCTTCTATTTGTTTATCTAACTGCATTGGACTAACAATATTACTATCTGCAGAGAATTTATTTATACTTAATTTATTTCTTCCATTCTCTGTTGTACCTACTAAATATGATATGACATTTTGTCTATCATTTGGAGTATAAATTTGAATCAATCCGAATTGACTTTGATTATTATCTCCTTTTACCATAGTATAATATGGTTTCAAATACACTCCTGATGATTTGGTTGTATTCATACTATTATATTTTACAAAATTCCAAATATCATCAGACCTATATAATACATCTGGTTTTACATTATGATAAACTTTTAATACTTCTGATTGTACATTATATAAAAATTCTGGATATACAAAATGTGTTGAAATATCTTCTGGAATTTCTTCATCTAAGTCTACAAATAATGTACTATAAATATTTCTATATGCCATAGCTATTGGATCTGTTCTATCTGTAATATAATACTTCATAGTTCCATCATATGCATCAATAATTATTTTTATAGAATTTCTTATATAGTTAATATCTCTTGTTTGTTTTTCATGTTCTATGTCTGTATATTGTGAATATGGATAACTACTTGATATAGTATATGCATCAAGAACCCAATATATTTTTCCGTCATTTGCTACAACTGTGTATGGATTTTCGTCATACATTAAGTATGGTAATGCTTTTTTTGCTCTAGCCGTTATATTACGATTTAATAAAATCTTACTATCTTTTGTTATTTCGCTTGAAAATGCTAAATTAATATCACCTTTATAAATACCTAGCACTAATCTATCAAAAAAGCCTAATTGTAAACCTGCTTTTCCTTCATAGCTTGATGTTACATCATTACCATTTTCATCTGTATAATCATATTCTTGTTTATTTTTAGTATTTGTTGCAATTATTGAATCATTATCAGTATTAAAATACATTCTTGATTCTTCAATATTTATTTTTTGGTCTTTTCCTGATACATCTTTTTGTATATATTTAATATTTCCGCTTTCTGTTCCTTCAGTTGCTGATGTTATAATTTCTCCAATTCCATGTGTATATTCATAAGTTTTATTACTATAAGTTCTGTCTGAACTTGTAATACTTCTTGGAGATAAATATACTAGCTGAACTTCTCCATCTATGTTATATGTTGCTAAATTAGCATTTCTGTATTTGTAATATCCTGTACTAGTTTGTGTGTTTTTTAGTGTTGTTAATACTGCATCTTGGCTAATAATTGGTATATTATTTACAACTTCTTTATTAGAGTTAATATCCTCTTCTGTTATAGTTCCAGAATATTCTAAGTTTTTTTCTTCTATATCTATGTCATAAGCATTTTTAGTATTCTCTATATTAGCTGTAATATATTTCTTTTCTTTATCTAATTCGTTTGTTTTTACATAAGCTAAATCAAATACTGTCATTATGACAAATAGTAAAACTAAATATGCTGGAATTACTGCTAAATTTTTTAGTACTTTTGTTGTTTCTTCTTTCTTAAAATATTTTAAAGCTCTATATGCAAATATAACTATTACAAAAGCAAATATTATATATCCCCATAATTTAATTGTAGATTCTGTCATTCCTGCTCCAGTAATTTCGATATTATCGCCTATTGTTAATATTTTACCAAACATTAAGTTTTGTGTATTTAAAATTGTTGTAAGTGCTACTCCTATTATTATAAATAATATATTTCTAGTTAATTTTTTCATAAATAAACTCTTTTTTAGCATTTCTCTTTCGACTCCGTCAAAATACCTATTAAATACAATAATATAATATATTCCCATATATATTGTTAAGCCTATTACAATAGCTAAGAAATATGCTGTAAACATTTCTAATACTGGCTTTTGAAATACATAATATGAAATATCTAAATTAAATATTGGATCTGTTATACCAAAAGATGTATTTCCTTTTACAAGCATTATTTTTTGCATCATTTTTCCTGATATAAATCCACTTGCTATTATAGAAATTACTAATGCTATAGATTTATTTATTAATTTAGGCATCTCTTTTTTTTCTTCTTCAAAAAATACTTTTAGTCCTTTTTTTATTCCTCTATTAGTCATATAAATTAAGAAAAATAAAACCACAAAATTAATTAGCATTATTGAATATCTGTAAATCATATTTGTCCAAAATACTTGAACATAATTTTCTCCTAATTCTTTGTATTCTAAATAACTCCCTCTTGTTTGAATATAAGTAGTAATTAAAAATAATACTATAAATGCAATTACTAATATCATTCTAATTTTACTTTTAGTAAAGTTATTTTTTTCTTTGGTTTGGGTACTTGTACCATTTTTCATAGTAAATATTCCCTCCTTTATATAATTACTTTGACAAAATCATCTGCATTAAAGATTTCCATATCGTCTATTTGTTCACCAACACCAATAAATTTTACTGGTATTTGATTTTCTTCTACTATTCCTATAACAACTCCACCTTTAGCTGTTCCATCTAACTTTGTAAGTACTAGACCTGTGATGTCTGTTTCTTCCTTAAATGCTTTTACTTGTGAAATTGCATTTTGCCCAGTTGTACCATCTATAACAAGTAAAACTTCTCTATCTGCTTCACTCATTTCTTTGTTTATTACTTTTTGTATTTTATGTAATTCGTCCATTAGATATTTTTTATTATGCAATCTACCAGCAGTATCTACTATTAACACATCTGCATTTTTTTCTTTAGTTATTTTGATTGCATCATACACAACAGATGCAGGATCTACCCCTTCTTCTTTTTTTACTATATCTGCACCTGACCTTTTTGCCCAAATTTCTAGCTGTTCGACTGCAGCAGCTCTAAATGTATCAGCAGCTGCTACAACTACTTTTTTTCCATCTTTCATAAGTCTATTAGCTATTTTTCCTATTGATGTTGTTTTTCCCACACCATTTACTCCAACAACTAATATTACTGATGGTTTCGTGTTCATTTTTAATTCTGTATCTGCTACATCTAGAATTTTTTTCATTTCGTCTCTTAATGCTTGTTTTACATCTTCTTCGTCCTCTATTTTTTCTCTTTTTACTCTTTCTCTTAAGCTATTAATAATTTTTACTGATGTATCTACTCCTATATCTGACATTATTAATATTTCTTCTAGCTCTTCTAAAAAGTCTTCATCTACTTTTCTAAAATTACTAAATACATTATTTATTTTTTCATTAAATGATTTTTTTGTTTTGTTTAAACCATTTTTTAATTTATCGAAAAAACCCATTTTTTCTTCCTTCCTAATCTATTATTTTAATAAAATGTTCTCTTAAACATTTATAACAGTATTTATTTTACCATATTTTTCTGGTTTTTTCTATATTTATAACAAAAAACTAATAGAAATCTATTAGAATTCTATTAGCTTTTTATTATTTTTTATTAATTCACTCAAAAATGAAATTTTAATTTGTAACTTACTTATCATTGAGATATTCATATTCATACTATTTTTTAACTACAATATTATATATTTTACCTGGTACATATATTTCTTTTACAACTTCATTATTATTTAAAATATCTATAACTTGGCTATTTTGTTTTATTTCACTCAAAATTTCATCTGCACCTAAGTCTGCTTCTACTTCTATACAAGTTTTTAATTTTCCATTTACTTGTACAGGAATTTTTTTAGTTCCTCCATTCATTTCGCTTTCAATTATTTCAGGCCATTTTTGATTAAATGCAAAATCATTTTTACCTAGTTCTTCCCATTGTTCTTCTGCAAAATGTGGTGCTAATGGTGTTAATAATTGAATATATATTTCTATCGTATTTGATACTACTTCTAAATTGATTTGTTCTTCTCTTAAATATTCATTTATTTTATTGAATAATTCCATACTTCTTGCTATGGCAGTATTAAATCTAAAATCATCAATATCAGCAGTCATTGCCTTTATAGTTTGATTTTTTGATCTTAACAAATCTTTTTCTTGTTTTCTTATTTCTGAAGTAGTAGCTCTATTTTTTAAATCTTGTACTGTTTGAATAAGTCTTTCTATTCTTGAGAAATATTTAACCATTGATTCTATTCCTTTTTCATCCCATGGTCCACCTTGTCTATAGTCAAATCCAAACATTATATACATTCTAAATACATCTGCTCCATATTTTTCTATATATTCTTCTGGAGATACTGTATTTCCTTTACTTTTACTCATCTTATTACCATCTGGTCCTAAAATCATACCTTGATGTATCAATTTTTTAAATGGTTCATCAAAATCTAAATAACCTAAGTCACGTAAAGCTTTTGTCATAAATCTAGCATATATTAAATGCATTGCTGCATGTTCTTTTCCTCCAACATATACATCTACTGGAAGCATTTCATCTATTATTTGTTTATCAAATGCTTTATTTTCGTTTTTCGCATCTGGATATCTTAATTCATACCAAGATGAACAAACAAAAGTATCTAATGTATCTGCTTCTCTTCTTGCTTTACCACCACATTTTGGACATGTACAATTCATAAATTCTTCTGATTTTTTTAGTGGTGATTCTCCATCTGGTTTAAATTCCACATTTTTAGGTAATAATACTGGCAAATCTTTTTCTGGCACAGCAACAGTTCCACATTTATCACAATATATTATTGGAATTGGAGCTCCCCAATATCTTTGTCTAGAAATCAACCAGTCTTTTAATCTATAATTTATTGTTTTATTTCCTTGATTTCTTTCGCTTAAATCTTCTGTTATTTTTGATTTTGCTTCTTTTGATGTCATTCCATCATATTTACCACTATTAAATAAAATTCCATAATCAGTAAATGGTAATTCTTCTTTTTCTTCTTTTGCTGATTTTACTACTTCTTTTATTGGTAAATTATATTTTGTTGCAAATTCATAGTCTCTTGTATCATGTGCAGGTACTGCCATAACAGCTCCTGTTCCATAATCTTCTAGAACATAATCTGCAATCCATACAGGTATTTTCTCATTATTTATCGGATTTATTACATAAGCTCCTGTAAATACTCCTGTTTTTTCTTTTTCTGTTGACAATCTTTCAATTTCACTTAATTTAGCAGTTTCTGCTATGTATTTTTCTACATTTTCTATATTATCTTTTGTTGTAATTCTTTGTACTAATTCACTTTCTGGTGCAATAACTACATAAGTAACACCATTTAATGTATCTGCTCTTGTTGTAAATACAGTAATATCAAAACTGTTATCTTCACTTTTAAAAATAACTTCACTACCTTCTGATTTTCCTATCCAATTAGTTTGAACTTTCTTTGTTGATTCTGGCCAATCTAATTTGTCTAAATCTTGCAATAATTCTTCTGCATAATTTGTAATTTTAAAGAACCATTGTGCTAGTTTCTTTCTTTTTACTTCAGAGCCACATCTTTCACATTTACCACCAATTACTTGTTCATTAGCCAATACTGTTTTACAACTGTCACACCAATTTACTGGTGCTTCTTTTTTATATGCTAACCCAGCTTCATATAACTTTGTAAATATCCATTGTGTCCATTTATAATAATCAGGCATACATGTTTGTACTGAATAATCCCAGTCATAACTTCCTCCCATTTCTTCTAATTGTTTCTTCATTGTTTCTATATTTTTTAAAGTTGATTGTTCTGGATGTATTCCTGTTTTTATTGCATAATTTTCTGCAGGTAATCCAAATGCATCAAATCCCATTGGATGAAATACATTATATCCTTGCATTTTTTTGAATCTTGCATATGAGTCTGCTGGTGCATAATTGAACCAATGTCCTAAATGTAGCTTCGCTCCAGATGGATATGAAAACATTTCTAATGTATATAATTTTTGTTTTTGGCTCTTTTTATTAAATTTATACACTTGTTTTTCTTTCCACTTTTCTTGCCATTTTTTATCTGTTTTTTTTGAATATTCCATAAATTCCTCCTATTTAATTATTTTATTTATTGTTCTAATAGTGTTTATCTATAAAAATAATTACTTAATATTAAACTTTTTATTTTAATTAACTATTGTATATTCTAGCACATATTTTACAAAATGTATACTATCAATTTAATTTTTATGTCTTTATTATTTCATATATTTCTACTTTTCTGTATATACAAAATTTTTTATATTATTAATTTTCCAAAACTCCACTTTGCTTATGTTAAAGCAAAATGGAGTTTTTTCTTTTTTTTGATTTTATTCGTGATTCGTTATTATAGATATTTATGGTAACATCATATCACCAGCATCCCATAACAAAATCATGAATTTTTCATTCAAATCTTCCTTAGCAGAAATATTGAATTGGACCGCTGCCTCTTCTGGTTCCCAATATTTTTGCTTGACTTTGCATACTTCTTCCCAGGTAGGCCATCTGTCCTGACCAAATATAGCCACTATTTTAGTATTTCCTGGAATTAATACATCTTTTTCACTATAATTTCTTGTTAAGATTTCCCTGTATTTTTTTATTATTTTAGCCTTTATGTTTCTTTCTGTTCTTTCATAAATGCTCTTAGATCTCCACAAGTGCAGTCTATATTCTTCCTGGTTTACATACTCTGATTTAGGTGGATGAACTTGAATCACCAATTCATTATCTTTCCAGAAAACATCTTTTGCATTCGCCATTTCTTCATAAGTAGGACATCGCCCGTCTGCTACTAAAGAAATATGTTCCCATACTTGTTCATTTTTTGGATTTAGTTCTACCAGTTCGCATCTTAATGGTTCTTTGAGATCTGGTACTATAACTATATATTCTCGTTTTTTGCAGCCCAAAAACGACCGATTTTTTGCCTTTTCTGTAATGAAATCTGAATATATCATTATTCCTTCATCATGTTGTCTTTCATTTGTTTTTAATTGTTTCATCTTTTTCTCCTTATATTTACTAATAGAAACTTATCTTAAAAAAATTTATTTTCTAAGATATACTTGAATTTGTTGCTCATTTATTATACTAAAAATTAACATAATTGTCAATTGGTTTTTCTACGCTCTTGATTGTTTTATGTAAATAATGTATAATATAAATAGTATAAGTTTCGTACTTATTTTATATAAATTTTTTCTCGCTTTTTCACCTTAGGGTGGTTCATATATATTAAAAATTTTTTTTGGAGGAAAGCGTATTATGTTAATAGCTATTTATTTTTTCATCGCTAATTATTTTTTACCATCAGTTGGAGCTTATTTTATAGCTCTAACTCCAAGCTTTATAATTTTAGCCGGCATTGTTATTCTTTTTAGCGCTGTCGGAATAAAATTTAACAATCTTGGTACAACTATAACCAATGCCTTATTTACAGCAATTGGTTATATCGTTAAGACTTTTATTAATGGTATAAGTTGGATCATTAAAAATGCATTCCGGCTTTTGCCTAATATCTTCAACCGTTGTAAACGAATACTAACCAATGCAGGTTTAAAACCTGCTGTTAGTAACATTTTATCAGTCATTATTGCAATAATATTTTTAATTATTGTTATATAAACTGAGATATTTAACATAACTGAAGGAGGTGTTGGTAAAAAAGAAAATTCGTTGATTAATATCAACGAGTTTTCTTTTTATTATAAATTATATGGTAATGCACATCATTCATTTAGATGTTATTCTTTTCTTTAATTCTCCATACTTTTTTCTTTGCCGTTAAGTTATAAAAATATAATTCATTAAATTATATTTTGGCTTATTTCATAAAACATTCTATCTTTCTTCACTTTCTTTCCTTTTTTCTTTATACTTTAATCTTTCAGGTAAAATAATTTCTGGAACTAGAACATTTCCATTTTCAATTTGAGCAATCGGAATATATTCTTTATAATTTCTTTGCAAATCTTTACTATCATACATTGGAAGTATTATCTGTTTTACTACTTGTCTAAAATAATCATTCTTCATTCCATCATATTTGTATGGAAGTACTTCTTCTATTTTTTCTCTAGATATCCCTTGTCTTATTAAATCTTTTACTCTAGCATTTCTTAATTTTCCATACTCATTTTCACCAATTACTTTAATTCTATAATGACTTCGATTATTGTCATCTAAAAATAATATATCTTCCCACGGTATTACATAAGTTTCATGACATGCTGTGCCATGACTCAAGTATGAGCCATCCCATCCTTTTCCAATATAATCTATAATTAATTCTTTTTTTGTTCTATAATCCAAATAAAAACATCCGTCAGTTTCATAAGTTGGACAAAATTTTCCATTATTCCAATATATTATTGCTACACCTTTTGTTCCTATTTCTTCTGCTTTTTTCTTAATCTGTTCCATATAGTCAAATACAGTATTTCTATTTCCGTTTTGTCCACCCACTGCTATCGGCATATTTCCTATTGCCGTATCTGCTCTCATACAAAATTCATCTTGATTTTTATATGTATCAAGTAGCTTTTGTATTTCCTCTTCGTTTTCTACTATAAAAAAATTAGAATAGGCTGGTAATTTATATCTTTTGGCCAGTAAATATCCTCTTGCTTTTCCATATTTAGATATTTCTTTAATATCACTTATTTTGCTTCCATCTAACATAAAAATTCTCCTTTACTATATTTCTTTTGCCATAATAATGTCAAAGATATGTATACCCACAATGGTATTTTTGTCTATTACTATGTTTTTAATTCAACATAATTTTTTATATTTGGCAATACCTTTTGAATAACTTTTGCCACCAATTATACGAATCATCGTAAGAGAGGTAATGATGTTTATGGTTAAAATAATACTATTTTTTATACTATCATTTATGTTATCTTTAATATTAAACGTTGCCTTAACTGCAGTTCTTTACAAGAACTGGGTTGATGCAACTATATAAATAAAAAAGCTCACATCTGTAAATTTGACGATTTCGATGTGAGTTTTTATATCTATTCGGCAAAACCACGTTTGTGGATTTGTCATTTCCTATATTCATTATACATAGATATTTAAGAAAAGTCAAATAAAATTTCACAATTAAAATTATTTACAAATTTATATTTTTTCAAATATTCTTCTAACTCTGATAATTTTATCTTTTTAGATAAGTTTGAAATATACACATCATTTGAATAATTGAAAACTAAAAAAGTAATATTTTTAATAATCACTTTATGTGGTTCAATATATGTAAGATATCTGTCGTGATGAATAAGTAAATTTTTGACAATTATAACTTTTTATGTTAATATATAAAAGGTGACAATGGTATAATGTATAATTCTTTTGAATTATACAAGCAACATTAGGAGGTAATAAAATGTTACGAGAAAACAAAAGTAGAGCTTTTACAAATGGCAAAGTGTATTCTTTGTTGACGGAGGACGGCTACCCTATAGAGGTAACCGATACTTTTCTTCCTTTTTATACTAAGGATGCAATTGGTACCAAGCAAAACATTCTCCATAACTACGACGTCGCTGATCGGACTGAAAGATGGATGATTGGCGTATCCTGTATGTCTGGATGTCCCGTTGGTTGCAAATTTTGTGCTACAGGTCAGTTGCCCAAATGGAAGCCTCTCTCTGCAGAAGAAATTGTAGAACAAGTGATGTTTATTTTGGAAAAAAACCCTGAATATTCTCCTGCTAATGCCAAGGAATTTAAGATTAATTATACCCGAATGGGTGAACCTTTCTTGAATATTGAAGCAGTGAAAAAAGCAATTGAAATTATTGATGGGAAATTTCCGAATGTCCACCACTATATTTCTACTATCGGCATTGCAGGTAGTGATTTCTCATGGATTAAAGGCTGCATCACACTCCAGATTTCGCTTCATTCTTTTGATGAAGCACATCGTAATTGGCTTATTCCCTACAAAAGGAAAATGACAATACCAGAGCTTGGAAGAATTCGCACAAGTTCTAAACTCAAAACCACATTGAATATGACTCTTGTTGAAGAAAGTGACTTTGACATTGAAAGCCTGAAAAAGTATTTTGATAAAGAACATTTCTTCGTCAAACTCTCGCCCATCAATCCAAATGCTACTTCTGACCAAAATCATATCCGTGAAGGGGTTATTCAAAGCAAAAATTTATTGTAAGGGAGACATGTTATGCCTGTTAAAAGTGGAATTTTTAGGTACAGAGTAATTACTAACTTAGACTGCAATATGAAGCCTAATTGCTACTTTTGCTATCAGCCTGATAAGCGGAAGTTACGGCTCGATATTGAAAAAGCACGCGAAACTATGAGAAAAATAGGTGTCCTTAAAAGAGCAACCATCATGGGTGGAGAATCAACTTTGCTTGACAACCTACCTGACTTTATTTCTCTTTGTAGAGAATATGTTACTGATGATATTTGCTTGGTGACAAATGCTATTTTGTTGGATGAAGCAAAAATCCGTAGTTACAAAGAAACTGGATTGACAGAAGTTGCAATTTCCATTTCCTCTTTAGAACAATATCATCAGAGACGTGAGCAATGTTTGTTATGTAAACAATATATTCCTAATACAAGAATTAATATTCCGAAATGTTGGGAATCTACTGGTGACAAACTGGTACACATGCTTCGCGAAATTTTAGAAGATGATTTCTATGTCATTGTATGTGAAGATTTAATGGGGAGATATGGTGAGTTCGACTTCGAAGAAAAGTTGCCTGCTGTCAAAATTAAAGACGACAAACATAATTTCTTCGATTATACCTGGAATGGCCATCAATTTGGTGTTTTTGGACATTATAGTGGCTATGATGATACAGATATTATCATTACACCTGTTGGAAACTTTTGCAAATGGGAAATGTACTGCAAGAAAGTAGGAAACACATGCTTAAAATAGACTTTGGTAGTGGTTACAATCCCAAAATAGGATATAAAACATGTGATGTAACTTATGCACCTTTTCTAGATTATGTATATGATGAAGAAAAAAATCAGATTCTGTACTGTGAAAAAGGAAGTGTAGATGAATTCTACTTGCGGAATGTAGTTCATCATGTAAAAGACTTAACAAGGCTGTTTGAATGTCTAAAATATTATCTAAAGGAAAACGGAATTATTACTATTATTGATGCTCGAAAAGAATATTTTTTACAAAATGTAATTTTAGACATCATTTGGTATAGGTATGTGATTCCCAGATATGATGTATGGTTTTCAAAGAGTTATAGGGACTACATCGAGGTTTTAACAAAACTTGGTTTTGTTAAAATAGATTATCACATCTGTGAAGAAAAGGAGGTCTCAATATGGCTGAAAAAATTATGAAGCAGTTAGCTGATGCTGGCTACGATTATGCTGTTGCGATTGCAACCCAGGCTGAAATCGATGCTGGTGCTGCCTGCGGTCAGCTTAGCCTGATTGTGGAATCGTAAACATGAACTAAAAGCCTTCTAAGGCTCCCCTAGAGATATTATCTCTAGGGGTTGTTGTCGTGTGTGCCCAGCATGGGGCAACAACTCGTGGGTAAAAGTCCCATACAGTACCTGGTAGTGGCGAACTGTTAATAAATAACATTACCACATGGGGCATATCATCTTCTGCATAAAGATATAAACTCTATCTCTACAATATGCTCTCTGATTTTCTCTTTTTGAATTTGAACATCTTCAAACATTACTCTTGTTATTATTGTTTTTTTCTATTTCATTTTATTTACATTTTTATGACATTGGTATAATTCGAGCTGTGAATTCTAACAAAAAGACATTTTCTTTGCGAAAATTTGTTTTTATTCTATTGATTCTCAATTAAAGAATAAAAAATAACAACACATTCTTCTCTCTACCAAAATTGCGAATGTGTTGTTATAACTATATATAGTGGTAACCGCATTCACTGCGGTTATTCATTTCCTATACTTATTATACACAGATATTTTATAAATGTCAAATAATTTTCAATTTATATGGAAAGTAGTATCTATTAAGTAATTCGTAGCTCTATTTAGTGTCTACATACCAGTCATTCTCATTAGAATAATATTTTGGTGCCAACAGGCAGAATCGAACTGCCGACCTACGGGTTACGAATCCGTTGCTCTACCAACTGAGCTATATTGGCATATAAATCTAGATAACCTATTTTTAATAAGCTATCTAGATTTTTTATTTTTCTGAAATTGTTTTAGGCATATTCTCATATAAAGGAATAACAAATGTTAAATTTGAATCAACAGTATTTGAGTCTTCATAATATTTTTTCATATTTCTTGCTTCTGACATTGGAGCCAACAAGTTTTGCATATATTGATTTTTATATAAACTTCCATCTTGTTTTACCACATCAAATTTTTGTAAATATAATGTGTCTTGTCCTTTATTTATATACCCGTTTTTCATAAAGTCTATTCCGCTCTAATAGAGCTTTTTCTAGGCTGCTCCATCCATGTTCAAATGCATATTGTGCTGCATTTTCTAGTATCTCATCTTGTGAATTTCCTTTAGCATTTATATTAAATGGATTATATACTGTAACTTCATTATATTCATATCCATTAACTAAAACAGTTCCATTTTTTCCTTGTTCTTGAATTAATCGTGCTGCAATAAAATATGGATCTAAATCAGCTTTTTTTCCTGCTTGGATAAGTGCTTTAGATATATTATCTCCTTCTAAAAATGTACCTTCTGTTATTTCTTTTATTCCGTCTTCTGTTTGTGCATTTTCTACATATCTCAATTGTTCAAATTGGAATATATTTTCATCATTTAATATATTTCTAGGATCCATCTGATATTCTATTGCTTTATTAGATGCACATAGCCATGTTCCATTGTCATATTTTTTATCTTTATCAACTTCACATTTCCAATCTTCTGGATATTTTGATGAATCTGGAATTAAATTTGTTGGATAAGTATTGTCATCTGAATGTCCTTCATTTTTTATCACTTCATTCCAATCTAATTTTGTATAAAATAATGTAAAATTCCAATTAGGATGTTTTTCTTTTAATTCATCTATTAATTTTTTGTATTCTGGATATTTACTTTCTTTTAAATTCTTACCATTGTATTCCACATATTTTTGCTTTTTATTTTCCTCTATACAATGCACTACTACCATACTTATAATTAGTATTAATATTATAAGTACAATTAATATTTTTATTTTTTTAGGTATTTTTCCTACAATCTCTTTTATTTTTTTTATAAATTTATTTTCTTTACTCATTTCCATAATTTAGATTATAACAAAAGGCTTGTGTTTTTTCAAGCCTTTTTATTACAATATTTATTTAAATCTTTTTCCTTTTTTCTTACTATTTTCTCCTACTTCACTTGAATAATCCTTATTTTTGTTAGAGTTATATTCATTTAGAAATTCTTTTTTAGCTCTTTCTTTTTCTAATTTTTCCTTTTCATCTTCTTTATTTTTTTGTCTTTTTGCTTTATCTGCTGCATCTTCTGTAGTTATTTTTTGTTTTTTTATTTTTTCTTTATCTGAGTTATCTTTCTCGACATAATTCATTCCTGAAAATTCCTCTGCTATAGCTTTATTTCTTTTCTTTTTAATTATAATAATCACTGCAATTATTATAATAATTAATATTCCTCCAGTTATTAATAGCAATATTTTTTTCATTTCTTCTTTTTGTTTTTCTTGTTCTTCTTTTGTTAATTTTTCATTGTCTACCAATGACTTTTCAATTGTTATTTGATATGTTGCAATATTTTCTGCATTTTGGTCAGATACTAGTATTGTTATTATATTTTCTCCTTCTTGTAAATTCTCGTTTCCCACAATTTCTACAGTATAGGTAGATTCTGTTGGAACTGCCTGTATATTTAATTTTTCATTTTCGCCTATATATTTTGCAGTATAATAATATATGCTTCTATCAAACTTTGGAGATAGTTCTACACCACTAATTGCAATGTTTGATAATCCTTCTTTTATTTCTGTTGTTTCTTCTGTATCATTGGCTTCTTCTTGTGTATCTCCTCCTCTTACAATATTTATTGTATAAGTTTTTTGAGTACCATCTTCTGCTGTAACTACTATATTTTTTACATTTTTGCCTTTTTCTAAATTTTTCTTTCCTATTCCTGTTATACTTGCTTTTGAGTTTGCAGCTGTTGCATATATTTCAACACTTTCAAGATTTTCAGAAACTGTTACATTATATGTAGTTGTATTCGGATTAAATCCTTTAAAATCTTCGGGTTTTATTCCTAGATTTTTTAGGTTTGCATTATTAGATTTTTTTGTTGTTCCTGTTGTTTTTGTAGATGTACTTTTTTGATTATTTGTTGTATTAGTTGTATTTGTTGTTTTTAAGGTGTTTTCTTGACTTTTAGTTGTTGTATTTGATGTATTTTCTTGCTGTTGATTTGTGGTTGTATTAGTAGTTTGTTGATTATTTTCCTCTTCTACTGCTAATATACTAGTTTGTAATATCATAATTGTTACCATTGATATTATTATAATAACAATCCCTTTAAATTTGCTGTTCATATTATTCCTCCTATTTTTTCAATTATCTTTTGTCTTGATCCTAAAATAATCTTAATATGTCATTATATGATACATATATTGATAACGCTATTAATATAGAAAAACCTAATAATTGTATATTTATCTCATTTTCTTGTTTCATTGGTTTTCTTCTAATTGCTTCTATTATTAATATTAAAATTTTTCCTCCATCTAAAGCAGGTATTGGTAATAAATTAGTAATTCCTAATGACATTGAAATTAATGCCATCATATATATAAATTCTTTAACTCCAGAAGTTTTGGAAATAGCTTCCCCTATTCCAATAGGTCCCATCATTTGATTTACGCTTACACTTCCTGTAAATAGTTGTTTTATATTATCTCCTATTGAAAATACAAATATTTTAGTTTCTATCATGCCATAAATACATTTGTTATAAAATGTTTCTGGTGCTTTTTTCATATTTACGCCTAGGTAATATTTAGATACATAATCAGGTGTATACTCTATTTTTATTTCTTCTTTTCCTCTTTTTATAGTAAATGTTACCATATTTAAGCCTTTTTCTTGTAATACCTCTAAAATTTTATTAGTATCATTATTTAACTCTTCTCCATTCACTTTTGTGATTATATCATTAGGTTGTATTCCTTGTTTTTCACTACTACTTCCTTTTTCTACAGTTATCACCTTACATTTTTCATCTAAATACATTCCTGTGTTTTTTACTTTTTCTTCTGTTGGTTGTATATTATATTCTAAAATTTCACCATTTCTTTCTATTTTAATAGGTATTTCTGTTCCGTCAATGTTTTTCATTATTTTATCTAAATCATATTTATTTCTTACTTTGATTCCTTTTATTTCGATTATTTTGTCACCACTTTGGATTCCTATTTGTTCTGCAGCATATCCTGAAATTGTGGATTCCACTTCATTTGATACATATACTCCAGATATTGACATTAAAATAAAATATACTACTGCTGCAAATATAATATTTACTGCTGCTCCAGCTACACATATTGCTATCCTTTTGGGTATACTAGCTTTTGAAAAAGATCTTTCATTTTCTGATTCTTCTTCTTCTCCTTCCATACTAACATATCCACCGTAATGGAATAGCTCTTACAGAATATTTAGTTTCTTCTGTTTGTTTTTTCCAAATAGATGGTCCAAATCCTATTGAAAATTCATTTACTTTGATATTACAAAGTTTGGCCACTGTAAAGTGACCAAGTTCATGTATAAATATTAAAAATCCTAATAATATTATCATTTTGATAATAGACACTATAACTGTTAACAAAGATTTCCTCCTTTTATAGATAAGTTTATTTTTATATAAATACAAACATAAATATGCAATATGCAAATGGTGCTAAAAATATTAAACTATCTATTCTATCTAACATTCCCCCATGTCCTGGAATTAAATTGCTATAATCTTTTATATCAACATATCTCTTTATACTTGATGCTGCAAAATCTCCTATTTGGCCTAATATACTTAAAATAATTCCTACAATCAATATTGTAATATAAGAATAGTTCATTGCCCATACAGTATTTACAACATAAGTATATACCAACATCATTAGTACTCCACCAATCATTCCTCCTATACAACCTTCTATTGATTTTTTAGGACTAATTTTACTAAATTTATGTTTTCCAAAGTGTTTTCCGACTAGATAAGCAAATATATCAGTTCCCCATGCTGCCAAAATAGTATACCAAATTAATATATTTCCATTTTTCATTCCATTGATTTTTGCTACAAACATTATTAATAAAACTATATATAAAATTCCTAGTAAAGTATATGCTATATCTTTGAAATTAGTTTTCATTTCAGTTATTATTACTTGTAAAAAAAGTACTAATAATAATATTGGTATAGCTAAACTATAAATTATTTCTATATGTGTTTCAGGTATTAAATGGATAGTTGCAATACTTGCACAACTCAAATATCCTAGCCATTTTACTGGTTTTGCAACTTTAGATATTGCATTAAAATATTCACTCATAGCTAGAATTGCAATAATTGCCATTGCTATATCCACTACAAATTTATTTCCTATCAAAAAAATTATTAATACTAATGGAAATCCTAATAAGCCTGACGTTAATCGTTTTATATCCATAATTACTCCTCTTTCCTAATTTGCTCCAAATTTTCTAGTTCTTTTTTCATAAATATTTATTGCCTCATCTAAATCTTCTTCTGTAAAATCTGGCCAATTTTTATCTATAAATAAAAACTCACTATATACTAATTGCCAAGGTAAAAAATTGCTTAATCTTAATTCTCCACTTGTTCTTATCATTAAGTCTGGGTCAGGCTGTCCTTTAGTATACAAGTGTTCTGAAACCATATTTTCATTTATATCTTCTATACTTATCTTTTCTTCTTTTACATCTTTTGCTATATGTTTAATTGCTGAAATAAGTTCATTTCTTCCTCCATAATTTAGAGCTATATTAAATGTAATTCCTGTATTGTTTTTAGTTCTTTCCATACATTTTTTTATGCTTTCTTGCATTTTTGGTGATAATTCTAACATATTTCCTATAATTTTTACTTTAATGTTCTCAGTATCTGCTCTTTTAGCATAATCATCTAAATATGTCTGAAATAATAACATCAATGATTTTACTTCCTCTTCTGTTCTTTTCCAGTTTTCTGTTGAAAATGCATATACAGTAATATATTCTATACCTATTTTATTAGCATATCTTACAATTTTTTCTAATGTTTTAGCACCTTCTTTATGTCCAAAACTAGCTGGCATTCCTTTAGCTTTTGCCCATCTTCTATTACCATCCATAATAATTGCTACATGTTTTGGCATATATTCTTTATTTATCATTTTAGTTCTCCCTCTTACTTATTACGATTTTGTATATATTGAGCTAAATTTATTAAAAATTCCGCTTTTTCACCATATATTTCTAAATCGTGTATTGCTTCTGTTATAATTTTATTCAAAATTTCTTTTGCTTTGTCTAATCCATATTTAGAAACATAAGTACATTTTTCTAATTGTTTATCATTTCCTACAGGTTTTCCTAAAATTTCTTCATTACCTTCTTCTGATAGGATGTCGTCTTTTATTTGAAATGCCAATCCTATCTTTTCTGCATAAGAAGTAAGCCTTTCTAAATCATCCTTTTCTGCTCCTGCCAATATTGCTCCCATTCTTACACATAATCTTAGTAGTGCTCCTGTCTTATTTATATGTATATATTCTAAATATTCTTCTGAGATTGATTTTCCTTCAAATTCAGTATCTACATATTCACCAACTATCATTCTATCAACTGCTTTAGAAAATTCGTTAAATACTACTACTTTTTTATTTAAGTTTTTTGAATCTGTTTTTTGTAATTCTTCACTTAATACGACATAAGCCTCATTTAATAACCTATCTCCTGCTAATATCGCAGTTGCTTCATTAAATTGTTTATGATTTGTTGGTTTTCCATGTCTAAAGTCATCATTATCTATCCCTGGTAAATCATCATGTATTAAAGAAAAATTATGTACCATTTCTATAGCAACTGCATAAGGCATACATTCTTTAATATCATCTTTAAATAACATATATGTTGCTATAACTAGTATAGGTCTCAATCTTTTTCCTCCAGCCATTAAACTATATTCTGTTGATTCATTTAATAATTTTTCTGGGCATTCATCTTTTACTATATATTTTAATAATTCTTTATTTACAATATGTTGATATTGTTTTAATTTTTCTTTAAATTCCATAATATTTTTCCTTTTTACACTGACATTATTTCTTTTTCTTTATTCTCTAGTATTTTATCTACTTCTCCTATTTTTTTATCAGTTATCTTTTGAATATCATTTTCTGCTTGTTTTAATTCATCTTCAGTTAATTCTCCATCTTTTTGTTCTGTTTTTGCTTTTTCTATACCATCTCTTCTAACTGCTCTAACTGCTATTTTTGCTTCTTCTGCCATTTTTTTAACTTCTTTTACAAGTTCTTTTCTTCTTTCTTCATTTAATTCTGGAAATGTTAATCTTATTACTTTTCCATCATTATTAGGATTAATTCCGATATCTGATGTTAATATTGCTTTTTCTATTTCTTTTAAAACACTAACATCCCATGGTTGAATAACTATAAGTCTTGCCTCTGGTACAGAAATTCCTGCAACTTGATTGATTGGTGTTGGTGTTCCATAATAGTCTATTCTTACTTTATTTAATATTGCTGGATTAGCTCTTCCTGCTCTAATTTCTGATAATTTTTCTGCATAATTATTTATAGCCTTTTCCATCTTTTCTTCTAATTCTGTATAATTCATAATAATCTCTCCTATCTAATATATATGTTTATATTTTGAATTTATTTATGATACTATTGTACCTATTTTTTCTCCCTTAACAGCTCTTACTATATTTTCTGGGTCTGCTATTCCAAATACCAATAATGGTATATTGTTATCTCTGCACATTGCTGTTGCTGTAGAGTCCATAACTTTTAAGTCTTTATTTAATACATCTAGATATGAAATTTCTTCAAATCTTATTGCATCATGGTCAATCTTAGGATCTGCTGAATATACAGCATCTATTGCCTTTCCTAATAAAATAATATCTGCTTTTATTTCTGTAGCTCTTAATACTGCTGCTGTATCTGTTGTAAAATAAGGATGTCCTGTACCACAAGCAAATATTACTACTCTTCCTCTATTTAAATGTTTTTCTGCTTTTCTTTGTATAAATGGTTCTGCAATCTCTCTCATTTCTATTGCTGTTTGCACTCTTGAATGAATTCCTCTTGCTTCTAATGAATCTTGTAGTGCTAATCCATTCATTGCTGTTGCTAACATTCCCATATAGTCTGCTGTTGTTCTTTCTATTTGTTGTCCGTTTCTACCTCTCCAGAAATTTCCTCCACCAACAACAATTGCTACTTGTACTCCCATATCAACAATTTCTTTTATTTTATCACATATTTTACCTACTACTTCGGCATTAACTCCTGTTTTGTCTTTTCCTGCTAATGCTTCTCCACTTAACTTCAATAATACTCTTTTATATTTTACTTCTGCCAATTTTTTCACTCTCCTTATTTTTTAATCATAGTTATTCTATCATATAATTATAAAAAATAAAAGGGAATTTTAAAAAATATATATTCTTCAAAATTCCCTTTTTTATAAGCTTTTTCGATATTTTTTATTTTAATTGATTCATTACTTCTTCAGCAAAGTTTTCTTCTTTCTTTTCTATTCCTTCACCTTTTTCAAATCTTGCAAATTCTACAACTTCTCCATCTTTTTGTTTTAATAATTCAGATACTTTTAAACTTGAATCTTTTACAAATACTTGGTCTACTAAACATATTTCTTCATAGAATTTTCCAACTCTACCTTGTACTATTTTTTCTGCAATTTGTTCTGGTTTACCTTCATTCATTGCTTGTACTTTTAATATTTCCATTTCTTTGTCTACTCTTTCTTGAGGTACTTCATCTCTTTTTACAAATTCAGGTCTAGCAGCTGCTATTTGCATACATAAATCTTTAGCTAATTCTTTATCACCTTTTGTCATGTTAATTAATACAGCTATTTTTCCATCTCCATGAATGTATTTTTCTAATAAACCTTTTGATTCAAATCTTGCAAATCTTCTTATACTTAAATTTTCTCCTATTGTTGCTATTTTTCCTACTAATGATTCATTAACTGTTTTTCCTTCTTCAAATATAGATTGTTGATTTAATAATTCTTCTACATTTTTTGGATTTGTTTCAACTATTTGTTTAGCAACATTCATAACAAATGTTTTAAATTCTTCGTTTTTAGCAACAAAGTCTGTTTCAGAATTTACTTCTACAATTGCTCCAACTTTTCCATCTTCAGATATATAAGCTTCTACTAATCCTTCTGCTGCAACTCTTCCTGATTTTTTAGCAGCTTTTGCAATTCCTCTTTCTCTTAATAATTCAATTGCTTTTTCCATATCTCCATCTGTTTCTGTTAAGACTTTTTTGCAGTCCATCATTCCTGCTCCTGTTTTTTCTCTTAATTCTTTTACTAAGCTAGCTGTTACCATTATAAATTCCTCCTTATATATAAAGGAGTAGAGCAGAAAGGCTCCACTCCTTTTTGATATTTATCTAGGATATCCTAGGCATTATTTTATTCTTCTACTTTTTCTTCATTAGATACAACTTCTTCAATGCTAGTTGCTTCTTCTGATACTTCTTGTTGTTCTTCTACTTCTGTATCTTCAAAGCTTTCACCTTGTTTTCCTTCGATAACTGCATTTGCCATAACATCTGCAATTAATTTAACTGCTCTTATTGCATCATCATTTCCTGGAATTGGGTAATCTAATTCTTCTGGATTACAGTTTGTATCTACTAAACCTATAACAGGTATATTTAATTTTTTAGCTTCTAATATAGCTATTTTTTCTTTTTTTGGATCTACTAAGAATATAACTCCTGGTAATTTGTCCATATCTTTAATTCCACCTAAGTTTCTTTCTAGTTTTTCCATTTCTTTCTTTAATAAGATTACTTCTTTTTTAGGTAATACTTCAAATGTACCATCTTGTTCCATAGCTTCTAAATCTTTAAGTCTTTGTATTCTTGTTTGAATTGTACCAAAGTTTGTTAACATTCCTCCTAACCATCTTTGGTCTACATAGTACATTCCACATTTTAATGCTGCTTCTTTCATGCATTCTTGTGCTTGTTTTTTTGTTCCTACAAATAGAACTGTTTTTCCTTCCTCAACTTGTTCTTTTAAGAAAGCATAAGCTTCATCAAGTTTTTTTGATGTTTTTTGTAAATCAATAATATGAATCCCATTTCTAGCTTGGAATATATATTCTGCCATTTTAGGATCCCATCTTCTTGTTTGATGTCCGAAATGAACACCTGCTTCAAGTAATTGTTTCATTGCAACTACTGCCATTTTAAATTCCTCCTCTTTGTTATTCTTCCATAAAGTTCTCTGTTTCTCTGGACCATCTTAGATGGCACTTCCTTTAAAACTCACTTTATGTGTTTATTACGTTCCTTATTATATCAGGCTTTTACTGAAAAATCAAGCTTTTTGCAATATTTTATTTACCTTATTTTCTAAGGTTTTAATGCTGTAATTGGTACAATATAAATTCCTGTTTCTTTATCTTTTATTACTGCTGGACATTTTCCAACTATAATACACATAAATATTGGTTTCTTTACCATATTACTATAAAAATTCAATAGACTTTTCTTTGCATCTTCAACTTGGTTAATGACTTTTCAATGCCTAGTCGACACTTTTTAAGCTTTTTGTTCGACACTTTTTAAAATTTTATTTCAGTTTAGAATATAAATATGTTTATTTTTTCTGTTTTATAGGCATAAAAAGACAGTTTTAAAAACTGTCTTTTTTCGCACTCCTGGATTTTCGCCACTTTACTACTCAAACAGGATAAGTTAAAATATAATTTAACTTATGACTTACAAGTCAATACTGTTTATGTGTTTATGATATAAGAGCTAAGCTTATACCAATGGAATTAAACTTCTTTGATACAAATCCTGCTGTCACAATTTTTTGCCTACCTCTCGGCATTCTCCTTGAAGAAATGCCCATCCGGGATAGAAACCTTTATGTTTCTTTGTGTATCGAAGTGCTAGAGAACGAGAACCGAACGGAACCCGTTGTTGTTGTTACCGTTGCCATTAGTGATGTCAGAATAGAACACACCTGCTTTGTCCCAATTATTGCAATTACCGCCACGTTTAACGAACGGCCAAGCCGATACAGTTTAATCCCAAGTTTTTTCATATTATATCATATCTCCCGTATTCTTATCAATCATTTATTAAAATTTGTGCCGATTAAAGGGATTTAATTTTTAAGTCACTTCAAAGTGCTAGAGAACGAGAACCGAACGGAACCCGTAGCTGTTGCTACCGCTGCCATTAGTGATGCCAGAATAGAACACACCTGCTCTGCCCCAATTACCGCAACCACCGCCACGTTTAACGAACGGCCAAGCCGAATATCCTATTAGTACTGAATCACTATTCCATGCTCTTCCATAATAATTATCAGTTCCTGCTACTGCTTGCTCTAATGTTTTATAATACAGCCAT
>CAKPPS010000020.1 GCA_934177795.1 uncultured Clostridia bacterium
GGTCATGTAAGTGGCGCGGAGGTTCGAACCCTCTCACCTACGCCAAAGGCATATAAACTTTTGTTTATATGCCTTTTTATATTATAGGAAAGTTTTACGAACTTCCTATAATATAAATATATTGCACAGAAATTTGCTTTGCAAATTTCACACACGAACAAAGACGCGGACTTCAAAATTTTTTAATTTAATAAGTACAAAAATTATTAATGTCCGCTTTTTTTATTATTAAAGTTATAAAAGATACAAGGTTTTGCTAAAATAAAATTTGTTTATAATATTGACATTTATTTAAAACATTGTTATATAATAATAAAAGAATAAAAAATAATGTGATAAATCGAAAAGTGTTGAAAAAAAGTAAAAAATAAGTTATAATATAGAAGAGGTACTATATGAAAAAAAATAAAAAATATAAAATGATAATAATATTAAGTATAATATTATTTATTGTAACAATAACATTATCATCATTTGGCTTTAATCCTAATGACTATAAACCTAAAAATATGGCCGGTGGTGCTAGACTTGTTAAAATAGCAAATGTTATAATAGGAGCAGTTCAATTAGTAGGTAGTGGGATATCAGTTATAGCAATAATAATAATTGGTATAAAATATATGATGGGCAGTGTAGAAGAAAAGGCTGAATATAAAAAAACAATGATACCTTATGTAGTTGGATGCATAATGGTATTTGGAATATCAAATATAGTAAAAATAATATATAATATAGCTGTTAAGATAGGATAGAAGATTAAGGAGGACCAAAAGATGAAAAAAATAACAATAATTTTTATAGCTTTTTTGGTATTTACGGTATTGTTTACTACTAATTATACATATGCGGATAGTATTTCAGATAGATTGGCAGGAGCAGATTCTTTTATATCAGAAGGAGAAAACCAAGCAAGTGGTGCTATTGATACAGGGAAAATTAATGAAGCTTCAAGTGTAATTTATAATATTTTATTAACGGCTGGAATGGCTGTTGCAATTATTATAGGAGTTGTACTAGGAATACAATTTATAACATCAGGTGTTGATGAACAAGCCAAAATTAAACAGGCACTAGTTCCATATATAGTTGGATGTGTGGTTGTATTTGGATCATTTGGGATTTGGAAAATAGCTGTAACATTAATGAAAAATATATAAATTAGGGGATAATAATGAAAAAAAATTGTAAAAAATATATAATTTTAATTTTAATAGTACTTGTTTTAAATTTATTAATGTCTAGTTTGTCATATGGAGTTTTTACAGATGCTAATATAGATTCAATGAAAGGAACTACAGGAGATACTCTAAAACCAATACAGGATACAATGAATATAGCATTAAAGATAGTATCAATTATTGGATCTGGAATATCAATAATAGCTCTTATGTTACTTGGAATTAAATATATGATGGGTAGTGTAGAAGAAAAAGCTGAGTATAAAAAAACACTGTTTCCATATGCGATTGGTGCGTTATTTGTTTTTGGAAGTTCAATAATACCTGGAATTATATATAATATGTTTAAATAATAAATAGTTATTAAAATTTCCACATAAGGATATGAGGAATTGTAATATATAATAATAAAATAAAGGAGGGAAATATATGAAAAAAGTAGAAAAAATAGTTACAATTATTATGGTAGTAATGATGTTAGCAACAGTTTGCACAAATGTATTTGCTGCAGTTAGTGTAAATCCAAATGGTTGGACTGGAAATTCAAATAAAATTGAAACAACTGAAATGAACAGTTGGATTAACTCTATAATTAATGTAGTAGCTACAGTAGCATCTGGTGCAGCAGTTATAATTTTAATTGTACTTGGTGTTAAATATATGATGGGTAGTGCAGAAGAAAAAGCAGAATACAAAAAGACTTTATTACCATACATAATAGGTGCTGCATTTGTATTTGGTGCATCTGCATTAACAGGAGTACTTTACAATGTTATTGCTAAATAATTAAGATTGTATAATAAAAAATCCTTAGCTTTTGCTAGGGATTTTTTATGTTTAGTGGATAATAAAGTTTTTTTAAACATAGTTATGTAAAATAACATTATTACAAATACATTACACATATATTAAAAATATATTAAATTGTGTTGTTTTATTACATTTTATGTGTTTTTTTGTTATAATATATAAAGAAGTATAATGTTTTTAAGGAGGATTCAAATGGGAACATATGGTATTCCAAGAAATGTAAAAGGTGAAGGAAGAATATTATTTATATTTTCAACAAAAGCGTTGATATATACAGCTATAGGAGCAACAATTGGATTTGTAATATTTTATATCTTAAAATTTATCAAGTTAGGATTTATAGGAATTATTTTAGCTATTATATTTGCAATATTAGGCTTTTGTATAGGAACATTTAAAGTGCCAAATAATAATTCATTTGAATTAACTAAAAAAACAGGTGGAGAAAATATTGATGAAATAATAAAAAGAGCTATAAAATTTAAAATACAAAAGAATAAATTATATGTATATACAAAGGAGGAAAAGAAGAATGACTAATTACAATAATGATCAATTTTTAAATATATTAATTTATATATTAATAGGAATGTGTGTTATATTATTTGCATTAATGACAATATTCATAATAATAAAATTAAAAAATAGAACAACAGTAAAAAATAATGAAAAATCGAAAAGTACAACAGAAAATACTCAAAAAAGTTCAACATCTTATTCTCAATATGGTAAGCAATCAATATTTAATTTTATGGAATTTAATCAAGTAAAGGATAATATGATAATACAAAAAAATGGTGAAAGATTTTTAATGGTTGTTGGATGCCAGGGAGTTAATTATGATTTGATGTCTGGAGTTGAAAAGTCAGCTGTTGAAGATGGATTTGTACAATTTTTAAATACACTAAGACATCCTATTCAAATATATATTCAAACAAGATCAGTTAATTTAAAGGGAAGTATAAATACATATAAAGAAAGACTAGATGATATAAAAAAAGAATTAGATAATATGAAAAAACGTTATGAAGATATGCAAGAAGCAGGAAATTATTCTAAGGATGAAATGGAAAAACTTTATTATGAAATAACAAAACAAACTAATTTATATGAATATGGAAAAGATGTTATATATAATACAGAAAAAATGAGTACAAATAAAAGTATATCTTCAAAACAATATTATGTAATAGTTCCATACTATGCATCAGAGTTAGGAAGTAATCAATTTGATAAAGCAGAAATAGAAAATTTGTCATTTTCTGAGTTGTATACAAGATGTCAATCAATAATAAGAACTTTAGGTGTTTGTGGTGTTAATGGAAAAATTCTTAATTCCATAGAACTTGCAGAGTTGTTATATATTGCATATAACAGAGATGAAGCTGAAGTTTTTGAAATTTCCAGAGCTTTAGAGGCTGGTTGTGATGAAATGTATTCAACTGCACCAGAAGTATTAGATAAAAGAATGAAAACTTTAGATAAAAAGATACATGATGAAGCAATGCTAAAAGCACAAACGACAGTAGACGAAGTACAAGATGAAAAAAGAATGGAAATAATGAGAAAAGAAAAATCAATGGATGAATTAATAGATGATTTGGCAATGTCTATAATAGAAGAAAATAGAGAATATTTAGGTGATGATATTGTAGATGAAGCAAAAAATAAAATAAGTAAAAATTCTAAAAAAGAAGGAGGAAAAGCTGATGAAAAGAAAAAAACAACAACAAGAAAATCTTAAAATGTTAGAAAAAGAAAATGAAAAAGAAATCTTTGAATTAAAAAAGAAAACATTAAAAGAATTAATTGCTCCTTCTGGAATTGATGCAACAAATATAGATCACTTAGAAATAATATCAAATGTAAAAAGATTTGCACGTACTTTTTTCGTATCAGAGCTTCCAAGAATGTGTACTTTTCCAGAACTTTTTAGAGATTTATACTTCTTTGGTGATGTAAATACATCAATATACATAAATCCAATATCAGAGGCAAGATCTCAAAATGAATTAAATAGAGTAATAAATGAAATTGAAACAGAAAGAATTGTGGCATCTGATAGAGGCAATATTAATAGAGAAAGTGATTTAAGCCAGAAGAGATATGAAACAGAACAATTAAGAGATGAAATTGCAGCAGGATTTAATAAATTATTTGAAGCTTCAATAATATCAACACTTTTTGCATATAATTTAGAGGATTTAAATAGATATACAAATTTATTGTCTACTGAAATGTCAAAATCATTAGTTGGTATAAGAAGTGCTTGGGCAATGCAGGAAGATGGTTTTAAATCTAACTTACCATTAATGGAAAACAAAATAAAAAAAGTACATACATTTGACAGAAGATCAATGGCAACAGTATTTCCATTTACAACTTCAGAAGTAGGACATCCTACGGGTGTACCACTTGGATTTAATAAGCAAACTGGAACTCCAATATTATTTGATAATTTTCATTCATCACTTACTAATTATAATATGGTTATATTTGCAAAATCTGGTGCTGGTAAATCTGTAACAATGAAAACTTTAATTTCTAGATCTTCTGTACTTATGGGAATAGAAAACTTAGCTCTAGATGCTGAAGGGGAGTATACAATTGTTGCTGAAGCTTTGGGAGGAATAAATGTTGTATTAAGCCCTAATTCAAAAACAGTAATAAATCTATTTGATATAGAGATGGAAACTGTTAAAGATGAAATAACAGGAAGAAATAGGGCTGTTGTTAATGTTGAAAACAAAGTAGAAGATGTTACTCAGGCATTACTTACAATGGCTAGGGGTAGTACAAGAAGTCAAGATGTTAACGAACTTACAAAACAAATTATTGCTGAATCTGTTGCAGAAGAATATGCAGCAATAGGAATAACAAATGACCCTAATAGTTTATATGAACAAAGTAATAATTTTGGTATACAAGATGGATTATATAGAAAGAAAAAATTAATGCCTACAATAGGTTCTTGGTATAAAAGAATAGAAAAAAAGGCTGCTGAAAACAAAAATATAGATTATAATTTCCATTATAGTTACCTTTTGAAGGTTATGAAACAATACATAAGAGAATATGATGGACAAATGGCGTATTTTGATGGACAATCTACATTTGAATTACTAGAAAGTTCACCATTTATAAATTTGGATATTTCTCAGTTGGAAGAAAGATTTGCTAGACCATTAGCCCAACAAATATTACTTTCATGGATATGGGAAAAATATGTTAAGAAAAATAGTGAGGATAGAACCAAAGCTACTAAAAAAAGAGTTATAGTTGATGAGGCTTGGATGTTACTTCCATATCCAGAAGCTGTAGATTTCTTAAACACAATGGCTAGACGTGCTAGAAAAAGAAATGTTTCTTTGGCAATTATTTCTCAAAGATTTCAAGATTTTTATGAGAAACCAGAAGCTCAAGCTGTTTTAACATCATCTGATACAAAATTATTTTTAGCACAAGATAAATCAGAAATACAATATTTAAAAGAAGTATTTAAATTAAGTGAAGGAGAAGCAAATTTCTTAGTAACTTGTATGAAAGGTGAAGGACTTTTAAAAGTAGGAGCAGACTCAGCAATATTACAAATAACACCAACAAATAAGGAATTTGAATTTGTTGAAACAAACTTAAATAAACTTGTGAAAATGAAAAAAAATAGTTAGAGGAGTTTATAATGAAATTACTAAAAAATGAAAAAATGACTCAAAAGATAATAATAATGCTATTAGTTATTTTAAGTTTTAATTTTATATTTTCTAGTTATTCTCAAGCAAAAGTTGATGATGTTTTAGTTAAACCTATAAGAACTTTTGTGCTATGGCTAGGTGATGGTGTATTACAATTATTGCAAGAAAATTTAATGGGAGAAGAAGCGATAATTGAAGGATATAGTGACTATAGAAGAAGAATAAATGAGGATAATGTTGATAATGCACAGTCGATACCAGAAGCAGTGTTAGCGGGGTTAGGAAATGCTTTTGGTAAACTTCCATTTGGAAAATCTATACAAGGATGGATTGATGGAGAAATTAATGGTAGTGATGGCTATACAGGACCAGTAGTTTTAGTAAAATATTCAGTTCCTGCAATTGTATCAAATAAAATACCTGCATTTGATGTTGATTTTTTTAATCCTATGGAAACAGAAGAAGGAAAACCAAAATCAACAGCATATGTGTTAAAAAGAGTTGTGCAAAAATGGTATGTAATATTAAGAGATATTGCATTAGTTGTATTATTATCAACATTAGTTTATATAGGTATAAAAATAATATTATCAAGTAGTTCAGAAGATAAAGCTAAATATAAAACAAAAATTATAAATTGGATAACAGCATTGGTATTATTATTTACATTACAATATATAATGGCAATTACTTTATATATAGCAGATATAGTAACAGATGCGTTAACTCCAGATAGTAGTTCTTATGCAGGAAATTATGAAAGCTCTTCTAGTTCTGATCTTGTAAATGGAAGTGTATATACATATAATGGTGAAGGATATGATGCATATTTATCAGTAATAAGAACACTAGCAGAAATGTCAGAAACTTCTAAGTATCAATTGGGATATACTTTAATGTATGCTGCATTGATAGTAATAATTATTATGTTTTCTTTTGTATATTTAAAAAGGACAATATATATAGCATTTTTGACAATGATAGCACCATTGATTGCGGTTACATATCCATTAGACAAAGAAAAAGATGGAAAATCTCAGGCATTTGATTTTTGGCTAAAAGAATATATGTTTAATATAATTATGCAAATAGTACATTTATTGATATACTTTATGTTTATAGGTTCAGCTATAGATTTAGCTCAAGAAAACATAATATATGGAATAATTGCAATGGGAATGATTATACCTTCAGAAAAAATAATTAGAAAAATGTTTAATTTAGAAAAAGCTGGAAGTGATAGTGCCCTAAGTTCAAGTGGATTCTTTGAAGGAGCATTAACTGCATCTGCTTTAAATAAATTATCTAGTATGGGAAAAGGATCAAAAGGTGGAAATAGTAATCAAGATAAATTAGGAGACGGCACTGATAAAAGTGATACAAGCGTTAGAAGTGCAGATCCATTTGAAGTAGGAGAAGTAAATAATAGATTAGGAAGTGAGAATAATTCAGATGGAATTGATTTTTCTGATAGTAATGTAGGAAATGATACTGGTGATGAAAATTCTTCTGATTATGATTTTGATTTAAATCCAGGAATAACTGGAGGAAATAATAATCCAAGTAATAATGGACTAGATTTAGATCCATTTAAAGATGTAAAACCTAATTCTACTTCAGAAAATAATGCTTCTGGAGTTGATAGTTCGGCGAATAATGATTCAACAGTAGATAAATCAACAGAAACTAAGAAAAAACAAATAAAAGGATTTAAAAAGTTAGCTAGAGGATTAGGGGCTGTTGGTAAAAAATATTACAAACCTATCGGTATGGGAGCATTGAAAATTGCTGGTCTTGGAATGGGAGCAGCAGTTGGAGGAACAATTGGATTAGCTTCTACAATAGCAACAGGAAATATTAATAATTTAGGAAAATTTACAGGAGGAGGAATGGCCGCAGGAGCAGGAGCAGTGCATTTAGCAACAAATGGTGCTATGGCTTTAGGGAAAAATGTAAAAAGAGCAGCTACTGATGTATCAGATACATATAGAATTGGTGCAAATAATATGACAGAAAAAGAATATCAAGATAAAGTTTTAATACCAAGATTAAAAAAGAGTAATGATAAAAATTCTGAAATCAAAAGTAAATATGAGAGAGAGTTTGGAGATACTAAATTAATGAAATCTTCAACTAGAGATGAAATGTATAAAGCAGGTATTATAGATGAAAGCATGATAATAAAAGCTTTAAAAGAAAAACAAAAATCTAACATAAGCGATACTGAATTGGTAAGAGATGCTATTTTAGCATCAGGTGTTAAAAATTATAAAGATATGGAATCTGTTGAAAAACGTATTATCAAAAACCTAGAAGGAAAAGGTGTATTTGATAAATTAGTTGAAAAAATGGAAAAAGAAGGCAAATTTAAAACATTAGATAAAAAATTAGAAAGCAAATATCAAAAAATAGAGAAAGATAATAAATTAAATGCAAAAGAGAAAAAAGAAGAGAAACTTAAAATACGTAAGATAGAAGTAAATAAAATGATTGAAAAGGAAAAATCTAAAGTTGTAGAAAAAGAAGTAAAAAGAATAGAAAAATTATCAGGAATATAAAAGGAGGATAAGAAATGCTACAAATAAAAAATTTTTTTAAAAAGTTCATAATAGCATTAATGGTTATAATAATGATATTTTGCTTTATTATACCATCTTATTCTCATGCGGCTTCAATAAAATCAGTTTTAACAAATGGTTTTCAAACATTTATGTTTTGGCTTTCTGATGGCGTATTATCAATAGCTGAAGATGTATTTACTGGTCATAATCATGTGTATGAAGATTCAGTTCATTTAATTGGTGGAAGTGAAGCAAATGCAGTTGAAGGAAATACTTATGATATAAAATATGGAGTTGGTGTAATTGTAAGTGGAACACTTCCATTTTTTGATATAGATTTTATGAATCCAATGGAAGATCAAACAATTACGAATGAAACAGAAGACACATATGATGCAAAAGCATTTCTTGCAATTTATGGAAAAATTAAGGATGAAATTTCTAGAGAGATTGATTATACTGGTGAACATTATTCAGAATGGCAAGATTCTTGTAGTGATCCCAATGTAAGAGAAGATCCAGTTTTACAAAACATTGTAACAGAAGAGCAAATGCAAGCACTTAGCGGAACAGAAGTTTGCACATTGCAAAATAAAATTAATCAAATTCGTACTAGACAAAGATATGTAGATACAGGAAATCCTTTTAATGGAAATGACGAAGCGGGAACTCAAAGATCATTTGAGAATTTAATTAGTGAACAGTTTTATACAAAAGTAAACGAAATTTGGGAAGAAAAATATGGAGAAAAATTTTATGATGATGAAAATCCATCAAATTCTTCTGATTGGCATAATGTTTTTTATTCTAGTACTGTAGATGATGCAGCGATATATGAAAAATATACTACAGAAAATTCATTAAAAACAGAAGAATTAAAAAGTTTATTTCAAAAAATGGGGCCAGTTATACAAAAAATATATGAAGACTCTTGTGAAACTAAAACAATACAATCAACAGCTAAAATATTGGCACCAACTGTAGGAAAATATTATGCTATATTAAGAACTATATCACTTATTGCATTATTATCTGTAATGGTATATATAGGAATAAAAATAATAATAAGTAGTACAGCTGGAGAAAAAGCGAAATACAAAGAAAAGTTAGTAAATGTATTTGTAGCTCTTTGTATATTATTTGTAATGCAATATATTATAGCAATATTTTTATATGTTTTAGATTTATTTAATCAGGCTTTAAAAAGTTTTGTTATTACATCTGATGGTAATGATGCACTTATGACTGCAATAAGGACAAAAGCAGATATTGCAAAATCAACAAAGGCAATATTGACATATACGGTTTTATATGTTGCTTTAGTTATAATGACAGCAATATTTACAATAATGTATGTAAAAAGGATGATAATGATGATTTTGTTAACTGTAATTTCACCAGCAGTTGCAGTTACATATCCAATTGATAAAGAAAATGACGGAAAAGCACAAGCATTTGAATTTTGGTTTAAAGAATTTGTATTTAATATATTAATACAACCGGTACATTTAATTCTATATGTAATATTTGTGTCATCCGCTATGACATTAGTTGATAATGGAAACTTTTTCTGGGCTTTAGCAGTTTTAATGTTTATGACTCAAGCTGAAAGAATAATTAGAAAGATGTTTGGAATAAATGGAGAAACATTACCAGATTCAAAATCAAGTATAGCAGGAATGGCAATGGCTGCTTCTGCGGTAAAGAAAATGGCTGGAAAATTAAAATCAGTAGCACTAAAAGGAGGAAAAACAGGTTCTTCAGCTAGTGGTAGTGACGAAACAAAAATCAGACAAAAAAATATAGAAGATTATAATGAAGAAAGAACTAATAATAAAGCAGAAAAAAATCAAGAAGAAAAAGAAACCAATAGACTTCGACTAAAAGATGAAGAAAATACAATGAAAGAAAACAAAAAAGAACAAGATAAACAAGAAAATAAAGAACAAGCAGAAAAACAAGAAAAAGAAAATGATGAAATTAATAAAAAAGTTGGTAGTAAAATTAAAGAAAAAACCATTAAAGGACTTAAAGGTGCAAAAAGAGTTGCTAAGATATATGGTGGAAAAGTATTTACTGCAAAAAATGCAGGAAAATTAGCACAATTAGCAGGAAAAGTTGCATTAGGAGCTACTGGTGGTGCTATAGGTTTATCTGCTGCAATAGCAACTGGTGACCCTAAAAAAATAGATAATTATGTAGCAAGAGGAGTAATGGCTGGTAGTGGTATTGCTGGATTTACTGGTCAAGTAGCTAAAAAGGTAACTAAAACAGCTAAAGATATAGGAACAACATATAGAATAGGATATAATGGATGGACAGATAAAGAATATCAAGAGAATGTTGTAATTCCTAAATTAAAAAAACAAAATGCAAGAAATATGGAAGTTAGAGATAAATATGAAAGAGAATTAGGAAATACAGATTATTTGGATTCTAAGGAAAGAGATGCATTATATGAAGCTGGAATCATTGATGAAAATAAAATAATAGATGCATTGAAACAATATGAAAGAGATGGAATAAGTAAAAATGAAATGGTACAAAATGCATTAATTGCTTCAAGAATAAAAGATAGAAAAGATTTTGAAGCTAGAGAAAAACAATTAAGAAGAATTCTTGAAAAACAAGGATTAAAAGAAAAAGAATTAGAAAAAACTCTTAATACTAGAATGAAACGTATAAGTGAATTGAGTGGTATTAACTAGGAGGTATAGTGGTGTTAAAAATTAAGAGATATTTTAATAGAAATACAAAAAAAGTTTTAATTACTATATTGATTTTAGTTATGATTATTATTTTTATACAAGTTTTGAATAAAATTGCAAAAGATAAAAAAAGTAATACTACAAATACTGAAATAGCTAAAAATAGTATTTCGGATGAACAAAGGACAACAGCCATAACAAAAGATGTCATAGAAGAAGAAAAGAATACAGAAATTGTAAGCATTATTTCAGATTTTGTTAATAAATGTAATAACAAACAGCTAGAAGAAGCTTATAATATGCTTTCAACTGAATGTAAACAACAAGTATATCCATCAATGGAAAATTTTAAAAAGTCTTACTATGATATAGTATTTTCAACTCAAAAAGAAATTGATGTAAAATCTTGGATAATAAAAAATAATATATATACATACAAAGTTTCTTTTACAGAAGATTTAATGGCAAATAAAAATGCAAAACAAACAGAGGATTATTATTCCATTGTAAAAGAAAATGATGAAAACAAATTAAATATTAATGGGTTTATAGGTAGTAGACAAATTAATAAAGAAAAAATGATAAATAATATAAACATTAAAATAAAAAAAGTATATACATATATGGAATATGAAGATTATGATATAGAAATAAATAATAACCTTAATAATAAAATAATTTTAGATACTAAAGAAAAAACAACAACAATGTATATAGCTGATAGTAATGGTAATAAATATTATTCGAAGAATTACCAATTATCAAAATTTGATTTAGAAATAAATGCAAAAAGTAGTAAAGAGTTAAATATATCTTTTAATAAGGGTTATAACTCAAATGTTAATGTAAAGAAAATAGGATTTTTAAATATACAAGAGATTAATAATAAAAAAGATAATAAAATAGAAATAGACTTGTAAAGAGGTGATATAAATGGGTGAAGAAGATGAGGGTTCAAAAACAATAAAAGATACTGCAAAAAAAGCTGGAAAAGATGCAGCAAGAAAAGCTGGCAAAGCAGTTACAAAACAAATAATGAAAATGATAAAAAAAATAGTAAGCCTATTTATAAAACTTTTTGGAAAATATATTCTTATAATTGTTGCTGGAGCACTGTTAATTGGATCTGTTTGGTATATAGCACGAAAGGCATCAATAAGTAATGTATTAGATTCAGCAAAGGAAGCAATTAGTTCAATATTTAATACAGATAGTGATGGACAAGGTAGTCGGATCTTCTGATGAAGAAAATAGCGAAGATAGTTCATCAATATCTTCTGAAAATATTGTAGATTTTACTAAAGCTACGACTATAGAAGGAAATGATGAAAGTGGATATTATATAAAAATATCAAAAGATGTTTTTGATAAGTTTGAAGAAAATTTAAAAGATAAAGATGTAGAACCCAAAGACTTAGGCTTAACTAATTTTGATTGTTTTAAAACATTTATAGAAACGGAAATTAAAACACAATTTCCTGATTTAGGAAATGTAAATATTCCTTCGGACAGTGAAGATATAGTTACTAATGGGTGTATAAAGATAAAAAGAGCTAAAATAAATAATAGTAATCAATCAGAAGAAATATATTTAAAATATACAACTAAACAGAAATTTGAAGAAATGTGTAACAATAATGATTTAAATGCATTAAACTTTTTTACATTAGATGAAGAAGGAAAATTGATAATTGCAAGTGATTCTTATATAAAAGTTGTAACAACAACATCAGGAGATACATCAATTGCAACTGAAATTCCAGCAAGTAAAGAAGAAACAACTGTTACTGAAGAATCACCAATTGATTATAGATCAGCAGTAAATAAATACTCAATGCCATTCGCTTTTTCGCTAGATATATTAGCAACTTCAGGAGGAGAAGATATTGCATTAGGAATGAATGAATTGGCCAAAAGTTCTGAAATGGAAATTACAGTAGAAGTAACTGTGCAAGAAAATCATAGTGAAGAAAATTATGCCTATAGACAAAGAGATGAAGGAGATAAAAAATTTTTTTATAGAATAAATGAAAAACAAACTTATGAAGGTAGAAGACCAGAAATAATATTAAGAGAATCAGGAACAACTACTGTAGAAGCTTCTCCAAATGAAAAAACTTGTACAGTAAATGTTGTGACAGATACAAGATATAATACATGTAATGTAGAATTAACAAAAGTTGATTCTTGGATAGCAAAAGCGGAAAAAACGTATCAACCCGCTGAAGTTGAAAATACATCCTCAGGGCCAACAACTTCACAATTAGATCCTATAAGAAAAGATGCCAATCCGGATGATTATGATGTAAATACTGATTCTGATGTTAAAAGGTTCATGAATAGAAAGATAACATATTGGAAAAATGTAATTGCAAGAGAAGAAATGCCAGAGGGATGTATAGATAGAAGCATTATAGGACAAGCTACTAATTTAGATGTATCAAATGTAGATAAGGTAACATATACTACGCAAACATCTTCTTCTACAAGTACTACAAGAAAATATGATGTTACAACAACAGAAACGGTAAGTAATGAACAAAAAGTATTTGATGTTTTTGATAATAATGAAGATTCTTTCCGTAGAATGGAAGATGCAGAGGAATTTTTATATTCTGAACTTGAAGAAAATGCAAATACGATAAATTTTTCGGATATTATGAGATATCTTATAAATAAATATTTAGACCCTAATTATGATGGAACATTAGATTTAAGTATTTTTGACTTGGAAGATTTTAATAGTATTATTGACGGTGTAACAGGAAGTATATTGGCTGATTATATTAGATTATGGGAGAATCCCGATTTATATAAATATTATAAAGGAATAACTTCTACATCAAGTTATGCTAGTGGAGAATATTATAAAACATATGGTGATGGACATATTAATATAGCTTATGGACAAGTAATTGATACAACTTGGAATGATGAAGTTTTTAGAAAACATGGTGTAGAGCCATCTGTATTGCGTGGATATGGTTCAGGTCAAGTATTTAGGGAATTAACTGGTGCAGAAGTTGAAGAAGTATTTGAAGAAATTGCTAATAATACATATGAAGCAACAAAATCAGCAATTAATTCTTCAATTCTTTCACAATTAAGTGAAAATCAAATACATGCATTAACAGCTGTAAAATATCAATATGGTAATATAGGGAATTTTAATAGTGTATATGCTAAATACAGTCAAGGAGATAAATCTGGATTTAGAAGTTCTTTTACTGTAAATGGTGGACATCCATTTCTAAGAGGTGTGCCACAAGAAAGAGGAGAAGCTAACTGGAAGTTATTTGATCAAGGAATATATGAGGGACGAGGAATAACACTTAATCCATCAGATTATATTTCTATGGGAGGTTCACCTGAGCAATTTTTAAGAAAAGCAGCAGAAGTTAAAGCATATATAGTTAATAATAATTATTCATATACACAAAATCCCAATAATTTACCAAGTAATAAAGATAGTTACAAAAATGTTAGTGGAGTATGCTGTGCAACATATGTAACTTGGGTAATGCATGAGGCTGGATTAGATGATTATATTGGAAACAATATAAATCTTGTGTCTGGAGTATATAGTAAATTAAAAGAAAAAAATGTTACAGAAATAAAATTTACAAATGAGTCTGTTTTAAAAGAAGGAGATATATTATTTTATAAAAAGAAATATGACGATGGGACAGAAACAGATTTTACTCATATAGATATATATGCAGGAAATGGTAAAAAGTGGAATGCTGGTAGTTCTTCATCTGTTAGAATAAATGGAACAGAGAATTTATATACAAGTGGTAGTTATCAAACAGATCAATCTGGACGTAGGTATAAATCAACATTAGTATTTGCTATGAGACTTAACTTCCAGGGTTCTGGTGGTGAATGGAAACCAAATGCTCAGGGTATAAATATAGGTACATTTACATCTGGTATTACAGGAAAAACTTTTACTATAATAAATCAGATGAAAGTAAATGGTTGGGGAAGTAAATGTAATAGAGCACTTGCAACATCAATGCTTAGTGCATATGTTAGAAATAGTACTAGTGAAATAGTAAATTATACAGGAGCAATTTGGGCTGGTGCAGATAATAATGAGTATTTTGGAAAAGGAAATTTAAAATCAGAAAATTTATCTACAGCTACTTCTTATAAAGAGTATGTAAAAAATAGATTACCTCAAGGTCATTATATAGCTATGCATATAGGAAATAGTAATTATCATGGAAAATCCGGCAAAAAATGGAGTAGTTCAATGCACTGGGTTGGAATATTAGGATACAAAATTGAAAATGGTAAAATTAAAATATTTGTGGCAGACGTTGGACATGGAAATACAGGATGGTATGATTTAGATGAGTTTGATACAGCTACAATAGATCATATTGAAGATGTTCAAAGAAAATAGATAAATTTATTATATTTTGATAGGAGATTTAAATGAAAGATAAGACTTTGAAAATAGGTATAATAATTTGCTTTATTGTTATTATTATATTGATTATATGTATAAGTGTATTTTTATTTAATAAGAAAAATAGTGAAGTAGTTGAAGATGAAGAAACTTTAGAATATATTAATAAATTAAAAGAAGATAGAGTTAATAATACGACACAAAATTTATCTAAAATAAGTGAATATTATGAATATTTTGATATAAAGACTTGTGTTGATAAGTATTTTAGTTTATTAAATAATACAATTATAAGTAATCAATATGATGATATGTATGAATCAAATGTAAATATTAAAGAAGAAAAAAAGAAGTTATCTAAAGAAAACCTAGCTAAAGTTTATCAAGTTTTAGATGAAGAATTTTTAAATAAGAAGGGATTAACAGAAAATAATCTAGATCAATATTATAAAGATTATAAAAACTCTTCATTTGAAATAAAAACAATATATAAACAAAAGAATACTGATAATATAGAACAATACATTGTATATGGTTTACTTTTAAATAATGAAAAATTCACAAGTGAAACATCTGGTTTAATAGTAAATATTGATACTTCTAATAATACATTTTCTATTTTTCCACCTAAATATTTAGAAGAAAATAAATATTTAGATTTAAAACAAGGTGATGAAATAGAAAAAATAAATAAAAATAATATAGTTGCTAATGAATTTAATAAAATAGAATTAAACAATAACTCAACAGTATCAGAAGAAAAAATTTCAAAAGAATTATTTAATAAGTATAAAAATACTTTGACATATGCAAAGGAACAACTATATAATGATTTAAATAGTGAATATAAAAAAGCTAAAAACAAAACATTAGAAGAATATGTAAAAATATTAAAAGAAAAAGAAAATTATCTTTTAAAAAGAAAGCTTAGTAAATATAAAATGTATCAAGAAAATGGATATAAAGAATATGTATTAATTGATGATGATAATAATTATTATATATTTAATGATAGAGGAGTAATGAATTATGATTTGATGTTAGATACATATACATCCGATTATCCAGAATTTGTTGATAAGTATAATAGCTCAAATAATTATCAAAAGTTTAAATTGAATTTTACGAAAATCATTACTGCAATAGATAAAGAAGATTATGAATATGTGTATTCAAAATTAGATGATAACTTCAAGAAAAATAATTATAATACATTGAATAAATTAGAACAATATATTAAAGAAAATCTTTCTGATATTAGTAATGCAGAATATAGCAATTTTAAAGTGCAAGGATCAACATATAGTTGTGATTTAAAAGTAAATACAGATGAGATAGAAGGCGAAAGCAAGAAAAGTGAAGTAAAAACTATAAAAGTTTTAATGAAATTTAAAGAAGGAACCAATTTTGTAATTTCGTTTTTTATGCAATAAAATAGGACCTTTAATAATATTCTATATAATAGTAATATTATTAAAGGTCCTGAATATATTTTACAAGGTGATTTTATGAAATTAGGTATTTGCTTAGCAGGTGGAGGAGTAAAAGGAGCGGCACATATAGGAGCAATAAAAGCATTAGAAGAAAATAATATAAAATTTCAATATATATCTGGAACTTCATCTGGAAGTATAGTTGCAGCATTGTATGCAAGTGGATATACAACAGATGAAATTTATAATATTTTTAAAAAATATTGTAAAAAAATAAAATATATAGATATTAAAAATATATTCAAATGTGTTTTTGGTATTATTTTTACAGGAAAAATAATAATAGATGGATTAAATTCAGGAAAACAAATTGAAAAATTAATAAATAAAGTATGTATAAAAAAGAATATAGAAAACATACAAGATATTAAAATGCCACTTGTTATTCCAAGTGTTGATATGTATAATGGTAAATTATATTGTTTTACTTCAAAAATGGATAGAAAATCATTTTCGGATGAAATAGAATACATTAATGATATAAACATTGGAAAAGCAGTAAGAGCAAGTTGTAGTTATCCAGTTGTTTTTTCTCCATGTGATTATAAAGATACAAAATTATTAGATGGTGGAATTAGAGAGAATGTGCCATGGAAAGAAACCAAAGATATAGGTGCAAATAAAGTATTAAGTTTTGTTTTTGAAAATGATGTAGATGAAAAGTGTTGTAAAAATTTTATAGATGTAGCAGATAGATCAATTCAGTTATTATGTAGAGAGCTATCTAATTATGAATTAGATGGAGTTGATTATATGGTAAAATTTAAAAGTAAAAAAACATCACTATTAGATATGAGTAAAATTGATGAATTATATGAATTAGGTTATAATCAAACAATAAAGAATATAGAAAATATTAAAAATTTAATAAAAATAATATAAGTAAAACGGATTAGATTTTAACTCTAATCCGTTTTTTAAAATTAAATATTTAATTATTCTGCAATTTTTGTTTTTTCATTTTGTAAATCTATAGTTTCATTTTCTTTTTCTGTTGCTAATTTTTCTTTTTGTTTTAATTTTAAATTATCTTTTGCAACAGTCATAAGTAATTTTATTCTATTTGTTTGGTTAGATTCACTTGCACCTGGATCATAGTCTACAGGAGAAATATTTGCATCTGGGTATTTTGCTCTTATTGTTTTAATAACTCCTTTTCCAACTACATGGTTTGGTAAACAAGCAAATGGTTGAACACATATAATGTTTGGAATTCCGTTTTCAATATATTCTATCATTTCTGCTGTTAAGAACCAACCTTCACCTGTTTGATTTCCTATAGATAAAACATCTTTTACTTGTTTTTCTAAATGCCAAATATCACATGGAGGTAAGTAATTTTTCTTAGAATTAGCTAATGCTAATCTTAAATCTTTTTCTAATAAATCTATTAATTTAATAGCAACTTTAGAAATTTTTGCAGAAGTTTTATTTATATTTAGTAAAGAATTAAATGTTATTTTATGTGTTGCCATAAATTTAACAAATCCCATAAAATCTGGTAATACAACTTCAGCTCCTTCTTTTTCTAATAAGTCTGCTACATAGTTATTTCCAAAAGGATGATATTTTATTAATACTTCACCAACTATACCAACTTTTGGTTTTTCTATTGTTGTATCTAATTCTATTTTTTCAAAATCATTTACTATATCATAAATACTTTTTTTAAATTCATTATTTGATGATTTTATAAGTAATTTTTTGCATTTTTCCATCCATTTATCAAATAATGCTTGTGTTTCACCTTTATTTACTTCATATGCTCTATTTTTTGTAAGCATTTTTTGTAGTAAATCTGCATATATAACCATTTTTATAAGTCTTTCAATTAAAGGAACTGTTATTTTAAATCCAGGCATTTTTTCCATACCAACAACATTAAATGAGATAACTGGAATATTTTCAAATCCTGCATCTTTTAATGCTTTTCTAATAAATCCTATATAGTTTGTTGCTCTACATCCTCCACCTGTTTGTGACATTATTAATGCTGTTTTATTTAGGTCATATTTTCCAGATTGAAGTGCTTCTATCATTTGACCTGTTACTAATATTGATGGATAACAAGCATCATTATTTACATATTTTAATCCTGTTTCTACTGTATGTTGAGTACATTCTCTTAATAATTCTACTTTGTAACCAGAGGCTGCAACTGCTGTTTCTAATAATTCAAAATGTATAGGAGCCATTTGAGGAATTAATATTGTATAATCTTTTTTCATTTCTTTAGTAAAGATTTTTTTCTTAATTCCGTAGTCACCTAAGGCTTTTTCTTTATTTTTTATACGTTTATTTATACTTGCTAGAAGTGATCTTATACGAATTCTTACAGCACCTAAGTTATTAACTTCATCTATTTTTATTAGTGTGTACATTTTATTATAGCTTGAAAGTATTTCTTCAACTTGATCTGTTGTTACAGCATCAACACCACAACCAAATGAATTTAATTGTACTAATTCTAAATTATCATGTTTACCAACGAAATCCGCAGCAGCATAAAGTCTAGCATGGAATACCCATTGATCAACGACTCTTAAAGGCCTTTTTGCTTGTGCTAGGTGTGAAATGCTATCTTCTGTTAAAACACAAAGTCCTAAAGATGTTATTAATGTATCAATTCCATGGTTTATTTCTGGGTCTATATGATAAGGTCTACCTGCTAAAACAATACCTTTTAAATTATTTTCTTCTATGTATCTAACTGTTTCTTTTCCTTTATTTCTAATGTCTTCTTTACATTTTTGATATTCTGCTTCTGCTTTATTTGCAGCTTCTGTTAGTTCTTGTTTTGTAAAATTATATTCTTTAAATTCATCTAATTCCATAATTTTCTTAACTAAGTTTTTACAATCAAATGGTAAAAATGGATTAATAAATTTAATTTTATTTTTATTTAAGTCTTCTACATTATTTCTAATAACTTCAGAATAAGATATAACTATTGGACAGTTATATTTATTATCTGCTTTTTCATATTCTTTTCTAGAATATGGCATACAAGGATAAAATATTGTCTTAATTCCTTGTTCTATTAGACTTTCTATATGTCCATGTGCAAGTTTTGCAGGATAACATACAGATTCGGAAGGCATAGATTCCATACCTTTTTCATATGTTTTTCTTGTACTTTTCTCTGATATTATAACTCTAAATCCTAATTCTGTAAGGAATGTAAACCAAAATGGATAATCTTCATACATATTTAGAACTCTAGGAATTCCTATAGTTCCTCTTACAGCATATTGTTCTTCTAGAGGTTTATAATCAAAAATTCTATTGTATTTAAATTGTACTAAATTAGGCAATTTGGCATTATTTGAAACAATACCAGCACCTTTTTCACAACGATTTCCTGATATATATGTAGCACCATTATTAAATCTATTAACTGTTAATTTACAGTGATTTTCACATCTGTTGCAACGTGTATGTGTTACTTTTATATCTAAATTGTGTAAATCTTCTAATTTTGATATTGTAGAAACATATTCCATGTCTAAATTAGTTTCATATTGTTCTTTAGAAAGTAAAGCCATACCATAGGCACCCATAAGTCCTGCTATATCAGGTCTTATTACATTTTTTCCTACTATTTTTTCAAATGCTCTTAAAACAGCATCATTATAGAATGTTCCACCTTGTACAACTATATGATTTCCAAGTGTTTCTACATTTCTTACTTTCATAACTTTTTGAATTGCATTTTTTATAACAGAATAAGATAAACCACTTGAAATATCTCCAACAGAATATCCTTCTTTTTGAGCTTGTTTTATTTTTGAGTTCATAAATACAGTACATCTTGAGCCTAAATCTACAGGTCTTTTTGCATGTATTGCTTCTTTAACAAATTCAGATATATCCAAATTTAAACTTTTTGCAAATGTTTCTATAAATGATCCACATCCTGATGAACATGCCTCATTTAACATTATATTATCAATTGCATTATTTTTCATTTTGATATATTTCATATCTTGACCCCCAATGTCTACAATACTTGTAACATTTGGTTCAAATTTTTTAGCAGCTGTATAATGTGCTATTGTTTCTATTTCATTTAAGTCGATATTTAATGCTGTTTGTATTAATTTTTCTCCGTATCCTGTAACACCACTATATCTTATAGTTACATTTTCAGGTAAAATATTATATAAATCTTCTAGCATTTTTATAACACTTTGTAAAGGGTTTCCTTCATTGCTTCCGTAAGATGAATATAATAAAGTTCCTTCAGTATCTATTAAGACTAATTTTGTAGTTGTAGATCCTGCATCAATACCTATAAAAGCATCTCCTTTATAAGTTGATAGGTCTTTCTTTTCTACTTTTGTTTTATCATGTCTTTTTTTAAACTCTTCATATTCTTTCTCATCTTTAAATAAAGGTTCTAATGGATGTGTTGTATTGTCTTGAGAATTCTTTAAATTTTCTATTTTTTGTTTTAATTCGTATACTGTTATTAAATCTGAATCAACAGAATCTAAAGCTGCTCCTTTTGCAACTAAAAGGTGGGCTTCTTCTGGAACAATTATTTCATCTGGTTGTAGATTTAATGTTTCTATAAATCTTTTTCTTAATTCTGGTAAGTAATTAAGAGGACCTCCTAAAAATGCAACATTTCCTCTAATTGGTCTACCACATGCTAAACCACTAATAGTTTGGTTAACTACAGCTTGGAATATAGATGCTGCTATATCTTCTTTTGCAGCTCCTTCATTTATAAGTGGTTGTATATCTGTTTTTGCAAAAACTCCACAACGAGATGCAATTGGATATATCATTGTGTGTTTTTTTGCAAGTTCGTTTAATCCAGCAGTGTCAGTATGTAATAGTGATGCCATTTGATCTAAAAAAGCTCCAGTTCCACCTGCACATGTACCATTCATACGTTGTTCAATTGATTTATCAAAATATATTATTTTTGCATCTTCTCCTCCAAGTTCTATAACCACATCTGTTTTTGGAATATATTTTTCTACAACTCTTTTACAAGATACAACTTCTTGTATAAATTTAACTCCTAAAAAATTTGCTGCAGACATAGCACCAGAGCCGGTTAATGCCAATGTAAATTTATCATTTGGATATTTTTCACATAATTCTTCTAACACAGTACAAACTGTATTTTTTGTATCAGAAAAGTGTCTTCTATAATCATTATAAATTGTTTCAAATTTGTCATTCATTACTATAACTTTTACAGTTGTAGATCCAACATCTAATCCGATATGTAAAATATTATTCATTTCAACTACTCCTTTTTTGTCGTTTCCCCATAATTTTCTTCCTTATTGTATACGGAAATTGGCATTTTGTCAAAGGCAGAATATGGAAAAAATTAATGGGTTTTATATGTGTCTTTACATATAACTTTTGAACTTATAACTTTACCATTTTGTTTAAGTGTTTTCCATGTTGTAGAATAGATATATTTTGAAGTTCTGCTTGTTACTTTAGATGTAATTACAACTTCATATTCATTATTTTCTCTTAATCCATATATATCAAATTTTGCAATTCCATTATTTACAGAACAAACTATTTTAATAGGATAATTTCTAGTGTTTTTAAATTTAAAATCTTGTGCTCCATATACAACAGTTGCATCTCTTCCAGCTGTTACATAAGATGGAACAAATTGATGATTCCTTCTTTCTGTTATTTCTAAATTAGCATAAACAACTGCATTAAATAACGTTGATGATATTTGACAAATACCACCTGCAAGACCATCAACAACTTTTCCATCTTGATAGATTGCAGCATCTTTATATCCTGCTTCTATTGTTCTTTTTCCTACAATTTTATTAAAAGAAAAGGTTTCTCCAGGCATAATAACAGTTCCATTTATTTTATTAGCAGCAAGTCTAAGATTTGTAGTTCTATTTTTATTTGAAGTAACATATCTAGTACTAAAAGTAGATAATAAATCTGGAAAGGCTTCCATACCTAACATACTTGTTGTTATATTTGGATATAGTGTTTTTAATGGTATTATATATTCGTCCTTTTTTGTTTCTAATAATTTGTTTATTTCTTCTGTAGAAATTGCAAAATCAAGACCGTTTTCAGATGCAATAACTGCACGAGGATTTTCTTGATATGATGCATTTACAGGTTGTTTATATATTTCATTATGTATTTTATCTATATCTATTTTTTGTGGTTCTTTACTTTCAGTAGAAATTTCTAAAGTGTTATTTGAATATGATAAATCATATATTGAATTTATAATTGTATTTTTTGTCAAATTAATATCAACTATTGAACCTGTTTTTCCAGAAGTAATTATTAAATTATTTCCATCTATGTAATAACTACTTTCTATAACAGTATCAGGTAATTTTGTTGATATATCTTCTAATGAGCTTATTAATTGTTTTTCATTATAAACTAGTTGTGGTTCAATATTTATAGGTGAAAAGAATAATTTTATTGTATTTAAATCATTAATAAAAAAATTATTATTTCTAGTATAATTATATGCAATATCTAAAGAACCAGCAATATCAAATGTTGCTTCCAATTGTTCCATATTTATGGTTGTTGTATAATCATTATGTTTTAAAGTTATATTTTCTGCCATATTATCATTTAAATAATTTTCAATTTTTATTTTTGCTTTGTTATAAGTCAATCCAGATATATCAATATCTTTCACTAAAATTCCATTTGCAAAAGTAGAGCTTTTATAAACATAAAAAGAAAATCCAATAAAAGTAAGTAATAATATTAATATAAATAATCCTATTAATATTAAGTATGTTTTTAATATATGCAAATCTTTTACTGTATTAATTATATTTTGGTTTTGTAAATTATAATTTGAATTTGAAATAGCATTTTCTTTTTTTTCTTCTTTTTCTTCGGTTAATAGCATATTTTTTCTCCTATAATTATTTTAGGAATATTTTATCATATTTTGTAGAAATTTTAAATATATAAATATAATAAAATAATAGTTTGGAGTAATTTTATAATGTGGTTTTATTAATATATTTTTATTAAAATTATTTATGATATTTGTCCAATAATAGTTCTAAAAGTAATTTATTAATAATAATTATTATTAATAAATTAAAGGAGGTTTATATGAAAGGAAAAAGAATAATATTTTTATTTATTAGTATTTTTATAATAATTGCAGTTGGTGGATATTTTGGAATTAAATATTTAAGAGGAAAAACAACAGAGAATCAAATTAAAGAATATGTACCTCAAGAAGAAATTAATGATCAACAATATAGACAAACTATTGTAACTTTATATTTTAAAAACAAAGAAAATAATGAGATATCTACAGAAGCAAGATTAATTGATGCATCTAAATTAATAAATAATCCTTATAATGAAATTGTTTCTTTATTAATTCAAGGACCAAAAAATGAAAAATTAGAAAGACTAATACCAGAGAATGTAAAAGTAAATAGTTGTACTATAAAAGATAATTGCGTTACTATAGATTTTTCAAAAGAATTTTTAAATTATAATAATGATGAAGAATTAAAAAATAAAATAATAAATAGTATAGTAAATACATTAACAGAATTAACAGAAGTTAATTCAATTAAAATATTAATTGATGGAAATCAAAATGATAATTTTAAAGATGTATATGTTAGAATTTAATTTATAATAAATAAAAAATAAATATTAATATTTATTTTTATACATTTTATTTTAATATTTTATATAATTTTATATATTTATAAAAATTATTAAAATTATTTAAAAAATATTCAACATTATTTAAAGAATTAATTGTATTATTTTTTATTTTTTTAAAATTAAATTTATTTTTCTTTGGAGGTGGATTATCACCTCTATTTTCTATTAAATTATTATTACATCTATAAATATTATTCATATTATCACCTGACTTTTATAATATTATATGTATAAAAATATAAAGTGTGAAAAAATATTCTGCCTCTTTTAGAGTTACATAAATACAAAAAAGAAGGGATTATTTTTAAGATTATAGTGATACTTATAAATAGAGAAAAAAAGTTAAATAGTAAACATAATACTACAATTTTGGAAATCTATATGCTAAATTTAAAGCATATCACATGGAGGAAAGATAACGGGTTACTAGAATTTAAAGAAATGGACTTTTAAAGTAAGAATATTGTTGGAAGGCAAATATTTGCATATACAAGTAAACATAAAGCACAAAAATGTGAAGAGATGTATAAGGAAGATTTTCAAAGAAGTAAACAATATGATAATAAAAAATAATTGGCTTAAAATGTATTTTAAGACTTAAAAAATTTTTATTTTTGAAAAAATAATTAAAAATTGTAGAGTTTAAAAAATTAAAATTTAAATAAATCATTTTTAATGAATATACTATATTAAATTTATTATTAATTGAAGTAATTAA
>CAKPPS010000021.1 GCA_934177795.1 uncultured Clostridia bacterium
CCAACCTCTAACAACATAATTTATTTTCTTAATTCTATTATCTAAACTAATACTCCAACTTCTATCGGTTAACTGTTTTAGTTTCCTTACCAGTTTTTGATATGATTTTAGGTGCGGTTTTGATTTCCATTGTCTTTTTGGACTTTTCCAGAAACTGAATCCTAAGTATTTCGTTTGTGTTGGCCTTGTTACCTTGCTCTTTTCTGCATTTACTTTTAATCCTAGTTTCTTTTCAATAAATTTTGTTATTGATGCCAAAACTCGGTTTGCTGCTTTTTCACTTTTAACAAGTATTATACAGTCATCAGCATATCTTACAAAGTTTAGTCCTCTTGCTTTGAGTTCTTTATCTAGTTCATTTAACATTATATTACTTAATAATGGACTTAGATTTCCTCCTTGTGGTGTTCCTACTGTTGTTGCTTTAACTATTCCTTTTTCCATTACTCCTGCACTTAGATATTTTCTAATTAATGACACTACATCTCCATCAGTTATTGTCTTTCCTATTATTGTTATTAATTTATCTTGATTTACTGTGTCGAAAAATTTCTCTAAGTCTATATCTACTATCCATTCATATCCATCATTCAAATATTCCAATGCCCTAATTACTGCTTGTTCACAGCTTCTGTTAGGTCTAAATCCAAAACTAGTTCCATATCTGTTTCCTCTTTCCTTTCCGTAGATAGATAAAATATTGATTTTGAGTTTACGTATATCTTTTGGGTTTCGACTTGTTTAGTAGCCTTGCCCTCTTGCATAGCCTTAATATCAAGTTCTTGTACATCGAGCCATGATTTTGATACACACTTTCTCCACTTCCACCTCACGATGGATAGCTTGTGTTTCTCTAATTGGTTGACGATATATACCTCCCATACGGACTTTCACCGATTAGCTAAACGACATGCCTGTCGCACTAAAAAAAGTGAATTGCCTAATGCAACTCACTTTAAGAATATTTATCCACTTTTGGTTATTTATTGTGCATAAAACTGCAATAAGCAGACACTTCATTGTTATTTCTTTCAATACTTTTTCACTATATTCTATTCCGTATAACCCATGGTACAACTGTATTTCATCAAATATATACACCTCGTTTTTTATTAACTTCCATAAGCATACGCCTAGATGGTGACCGCCCTCTCCGGTGGGATTATATAGTGTAACTAATACTACTACTTGTGGATTATCTATTGGCGCTACACCGCAAAATGATGTTACATATTTATTTGTATTTACCCCATCTTCAGATGTTCCAGTCTTTCCACCTATTCTGTATCCTATTACTTTAGCATTTTTTCCAGTTCCTTCAGATACAACAGATTCCATCATACTTAAAACTTTTTCTGAGGTTTCTTTTGATATTACCTTACCAGAATTCTTGACTGGTACTTCTGTTATTTCTTTTGTTTCACTATTTATTATTTTTTTTACTATTCTTGGCTGAATACTATTACCGCCATTTGCAATACTAGAAACTGCTGTTGCCAGTTGGATTGGAGTAATTTCAAATCTTTGCCCAAAACTAATAGTAGCTAATTCTACCGGTCCCGCTTTTTCTTTAGCTAGGAATATGCTTCCTGCCTCTCCAGGTAAATCTATTCCAGTTTTTTGTAGTAACTTAAACTTTTCTAAATATTCATAATATTTTGTTACTCCCATTTTTTGACCTAACCCTATAAATACAGGATTACAAGAATTCATCAATGCTTGCCTTAAGCTTTCTGAGCCATGTGGTCTATAATATCTCCAACATTTTATTCTAACTCCTGCAACCTCTATTCCTCCTGTACAACAGAATTCACCTGCTTTATCAGTATCTGTTATTCCTTCTTCTAGAGCTGCTGAAGAAGTTATTAATTTGAATACTGAACCTGGTTCATAAGTATCTGCTATTGCTTTATTTCTCCAAACTGCTTGCAACAATTTTGTTTTTTCTTGTTGCTCTAATGTTTCCCATGTATTTTTTAATTCTTCTGTATATGGTTGATATGGTTCATTTAAATTATAATTCGGATATGTTGCCATTGCTAAAATATCTCCATTTTGAGGATTCATTACTACTATACTTCCACCATCTGTACATTGATTATCTATACATGCTTCTTTTAAATATTTTTCTACAATTGATTGTACTGTTAAATCAATTGTTAGTACTAAATCATTGCCATCAGTTGCTGATACGTAATTTTCTCCTTCTTCTCCTATTTCTCCACCTTTAGCATCTGTATGTTTTTTTATAGCCCCTTGCTTTCCTTTTAAGATTTCTTCGTATTTAGCCTCTACTCCATCTAATCCTTGATTATCACTTCCACAAAATCCGATAACTTGTGATGCTAAACTTCCATAAGGATAATACCTTTTTGTATCTTCATCTATATTTATTCCTGTATTTATTTGATTCTGTTCCATCCATTTTCTTAATTCGTCCGATTTTGTTTTATCTACTTTTTTCACTATTGTTTCGATTGAACTTCTTCTTTTTACTTTTTTTAATACTTTGTCATAATCTAATTCAAATATATCAGATAATGCTTTAGCTACTTTTTCTTTATTTTCAGTTGAAATATTTACAGGATTTACTGTAATAGTTTCTACAGTACTACTTTGAGCAAGTATATTGTTTCCAGTTGCATCATATAATGTTCCTCGTTTAGGATTAACTTTTCTATCTAATGTTTGTTGTTCATAAGCCAAATTGCTTAATTCTTTTCCTTGCACAATTTGTATATAACCTACTCGTATAATTAATCCTATTATAATAGCAAATGCACAAAATAATATGTTTCTTAATTTCTTTTTACTAGTTAATTTCATCACTTTCATTTATTTTCACCTCTAATAATATCTATTAAAGGCAAAAAAAATTATACCTCTACTAATGCTAATACATAGTCTAGGTATCTTTTATTTGTTTAATATTTTATTCACAAATTGCTGGAATATATTCTTATTTTTTTTCTCTATGCTAACTTTATCTGTTGTTGATTCTATATAATCTTTCTTAGGTAAATTGACATATACTGTTTGTTTGTTTGTTAATTTTTGCATTCCTAATTTTTCTTTAGCTTGTTTTTCTATATTGCTTAAATTCAAACTGTTCTCAATTGTTACTTGTAATTGTTCATTTTCCTTTTTTAATGCTGCTAATTCTGTTTTTTTACTTTGCATTTCTTTAAATTCTTCATTTATTTTTGTATTTCTATAACTTATGGTTAACAATAAAGCAAAAGCAATCACTACCAATAATGTTAATTTTTTATGTCTTTTTTTCTGTTCTGCAGAAATCTTAACTTCTTGTTTAGGTTGTTCTTTTACTATTTCAATATTTTTATGTTTTTTCTCTCTTTTTTGTTCAATTTTTTCCTTTCTTGGGCTTGTCTCATATTGATATCTGTTTTCCATAAGTTACTCACCTCCTCTTTAGCATCATATTTTTTCAAAAATTCTTAGTTTAGCACTCTTGCTCCTAGAATTTATTTTTTGTTCTTCTTCTGTAGCTATAATTGGTTTTTTATTTATTATTTTTCCTAATTTTTGAGCTCCACACACACAATAAGGCAAATCTTTTGGGCATGTACATTTTCCTAAAGCCTCATTATATGCTTTTTTTACCGCTTTATCTTCTAGCGAATGAAATGTTATAATACACAATCTTCCTTGTGGTTTTAAACTATTTATTGACTCCATTACTGTATTATGTAATGGTTTAATTTCATCATTTACTTCTATTCGTATAGCTTGAAAAGTCCTTTTAGCCGGATGTCCATCATTTTGTTTTGATTTTGGAATTGATAACTCAATAATATCTACCAATTGTTTTGTTGTCTTTATAGTTTTTTCTTTTCTGTATTTGCATATATTTCTAGCTATATTTTTAGAAAATCTTTCTTCTCCATATTCAAAAAATATTCTTGCCAACTCTTTTTCTTCATAAGTATTTACAATTTCTTTAGCTGTTAATGTCTGATTTTTATCCATTCTCATATCTAATTCATTTTCGCCTAAATAGCTAAATCCTCTATTTTTTTCATCTAATTGATATGAAGAAACACCCAAGTCCAATAAAATACCATCCACTTTTCCTATATGGTTAGCATCTAGTATTTCTTTCATATTATCATGATTTCCATAAATATATTTGACATTATTATATTCTCTTAGCCTCTCTTTTGCAGCTTGTAAAGCTTCTTCGTCTCTATCTATTCCAACTAATAATCCGTCTTTTGATAACCTTTTTAATATCTCTAGACTATGTCCTGCTCCTCCAAGAGTTCCATCTACATATATTCCCTGTGGATTTATATTTAATCCTTCTATACATTCGTTTAGTAAAACTGGTTTATGTTCAAATTTCAATTTTATACCTCTTTTATAATTAAACAACTGGTAATATAAAACTACCAGTTGCCTTTGTCTTTATTTTATGTTTTTTCTTTTGGGTTTTAAATTGTTTTATTTATTCATTTGTAAAAATCACTTTTGTATCTATGAACTTTTATCTTTTGTATTTTTATCTTTTGTTTCTTATTATTTTCTTTTGTATTTTTATCATTAGTATTTTATATAAACTTTTGCAAGTTATATACCTAAATCTGCCATGTTCTGAGCTATATCATCTGCTGATATTTCTTCATCACACTTATTCCATATTTGCTTATTCCATATTTCTAATCTTGTTCCTACACCTATTATTACTACTTCTTTTTCCAAAGTTGCTGCCATTCTTAAATTATTGGGTATAAGAAATCTACCTTGTTTATCCAATTCACATTCAGTGGCTCCTGATAAAAAGAATCTAACGAAGTTTCTAGCATTTTTATCTGAAAGCGGTAAAGCTTTTAATTTTGTTTCAAAGTTTAACCATTCTTGTTGTGAAAATGCAAATAAACATCCATCTAACCCTTTAGTTATAATGAATTTTTCTCCCATGTCTTGTCTTAGTTTTGCTGGCATTATTAATCTTCCTTTAACATCTAGAGAATGTTCATATTCACCAATAAGCAATGGTTTTCACCTCATTTCTTTATCTACCACTTTATACCACTTCTTACCACTTCTTCTAAATTTTAATATACTTTATCATATTTTGCAATACTTTTTTTAAATTTTTTAAATTTTTTTATTATTATCTAATTATTTATTATATTTAATGTAAAAAATATATTGAAATATAAGATTGCAATAAAATGTTTAAATTTACATCAATAAAAAATTTATTGAATAAATTATTCTAAAATATGATATTTTTTATTCATATCATATTTTTTTATCTTATCATTAGTTCATTCTTTTTTATCTAAGTAATTGATATACTTTTATATAAATTAATATGGAGGAGCAATTTATGGATAATAATGAAAAATATCTAAGAAAAAATATTGGAAAAAAAATCAAACTAGCAAGATCTAAAGCAAATTATACTCAAGAAAAATTAGCTGAGAAATTATCTTTATCTACCAGATATATAAGTCAACTAGAAAGAGGCATCGCTTTTGGTAGTGCAACTACTATAATAAATCTTTGCAAAGCTCTCAATATTAGTTCAGACTTTTTGTTCGATGATTTAATACATTCTGATTCTTCTAGTTTTACAGAATTAGTTGATGATAAATTTTTAGAAGCTTATTTGAAATTAGATAATTATAATAAAGAAATTGTTTATTTACTTATTACTCAATTAATAAAATTACAAGAAAGAAATTCACATATAAATCTTAGAAATATAAAAAAATAATATTTAAAAAGGTGGAAATATACACCTTTTTTTAATTTATAGTTGTGCCCGTTTTTCCTGTTCCTACTACAGCTTCCTGTAATCCTCTCCATGTATTACAACCAACAATTCCATCAACTGATAAACCTGTATTTTGTTGATATTTTCTTACTGCCTCCTGTGTTTTTGTACCAAAAATTCCATCTAGACCTCCTGTAGAAAAACCAAGTGTATTTAAATCATCTTGAACTATACATACATAATTACTAACACTACCTCTTTTTAATTGTGGAAAACCTCCTGTTGTACAAGCTGGATTGCCAAATCTTTTATCAAAATGAATCCATGTTGGCGTTTGTTCTATCGGTTCGACATAAGACCATAACTGATAATTTACTACACTATTCCATAGTTTTTTTCTTTCATCTAATGTTAGCTTTTGCCCAACATCAAATGCTGTACCTGCATAATGTTGACTCTGACTCCCATGCCCACCTTCATAAGACCTTTTAAATGCAAATCCCACTGGTATTGGTTTACCATATACATATCTTTGACTATTCCAACTTTGCATAGTTCTTTTTGTTGTCCATAATATGTTACTTTGACTTGAACCTCTGAATTCCTTGACTTTTAATGTTCCATTTGTATTATATGGCATTGAATCATTCTCATTTCTATAATAGATTTCCATTTTATCGGTATCATTATTAAAAATAATTATTTTAGCCATAAAAAATAATCCTCCTTTTATACTATTTTTGTATAATATGAGAGAATTATTTTTTTGTTTCTATATTGTCTTCTAAAACTTCTATTATTTAAAAATTGATTTATTAATTTTTAATATAAAAATGCCTAATTTAGGAATTTTATATTCCACTTTTCCTTTTACAGAATTAAAATTCACTGGTTCTATGTCTAGACTATTATTATTATCTCCTTTTGTATATATTTCTTTATCTTGTATCTCTACTATTCTATGGGTAATAGTCTCTCCTTTTTGTTCAAAAGATATTATATCTCCTTCTTTTAAATTTCTTGGTTCTATCTTTTTTACTAATACAATATCACCAATATTTATTTCCTTCTCCATAGATCCTGATAGTACAATAAAAAAACTCCAGTCTCCTAAACTAATTTCATTATTCATTTTTCGTGAATTTATGACAACTATTAGTATAAATATTATAATAATTAATATAGTTATGATAGATAAAAAATATATTCCATTTTTTATTTTATTTTTCAAATTTACTTCCTTTCATTTTTGTATTTTTTCTATCTTATCATATTTTAACATTTTTTTCCAGATATTTTTATTAATTAACAGATTTTTTGTGACTAATAAATGAAAATATTTCAAAAAAGAAGTTATTAATTTAACTTCTTTTTTGTATAATTACATTATTACATTTATATTATAAATTTTATTATCATCATTAAGCTTTATTTTATTTTCTACTTCTATACCATCTAAAATTATCTTTTCAACTCCTGTATTTTTTTGATTTTCATTTACTACTTTTATATTATATATACTTCCTTTCCACCTATATTTCATAGAATACTCTTTCCATTCCTTTGGTATACATGGTTCGATGCTTAAGTAACCTTCTTTTATTTTGATACCTAAAATATATTCTATTCCAGCTGTATAATACCAACCACTAGAACCTGTGTACCATGTCCATCCACCTCTTCCTGCTAAATTTCCCATTCCATAAATATCTGCCGGAATAACATAAGGCTCTACTTTATATTTATTACTACTTTCCTGAGTTTTTGAGTGTTCTACTGGGTTTATCATTTTATATAATTCTACTGTCTTATCTCCAAAACCTAACATAGCTTCTGCAATAATTGCCCAGCAACTTGCATGTGTGTATTGTCCACCATTTTCTCTGACTCCTGGTAAATATGCTTTTATATATCCAGGTTCTAATTTACTTTTTGCAAATGGAGGATCCAATAATTTTATTATTCCATTTTCTCTATCAACCAGGTGATTTTCTAAACTTTCCATCGAAATATATTTTTTATCATTATTTCCTGCTTGTGAAATAATACTCCAGCTTTGTGCTATACTATCTATTCTACATTCTTCATTTTCTACACTTCCCAGTACATTTCCATCATCCATAAAAGCTCTTTTATACCATCTTCCATCCCACGCATTTGTATTTAAAGCTTTTTGAAGTTGCATTTTTATTTCTTGATACTTATTTACTTTTTCTTGATTATTTTTATACTTACATATATTGATAAATTTATTAAGAATTTCATATAAGAAAAATCCTAGCCACACACTTTCGCCTTTTCCTTTATTTCCTACTGTACTTAATGCATCATTCCAATCTCCACTTCCTATTTTAGGCAAATTATTTTCCCCAAAATTCAAACTTTTTTCTATTGCTTTTATGCAATGCTCATAAATTGTATCTGTTTCTATACAATTTTCATACTTATCATATTTTTCATCTTCATCTTTTTCTAGTACTTTTCCAATTAAATAAGGTGTTTCTAAATTTAATATATCATAATCACCTGTAAATTCTATATATTTAATTACAACATACGGTAACCACAATAAATCGTCCGAAAATCTTGTTCTAATTCCTCTACCTGTTTCTGTATGCCACCAATGTTCTACATCTCCTTCTATAAATTGATGTTTACTATTTTCTATAATCTGTTTTTTCATAAACTCAACTGATAAATATTTTAATGCTAAAGTATCTTGGAGTTGGTCTCTATAACCATAAGCCCCTCCAGATTGATAATATCCGCTTCTTCCTAATAACCTACTTACTATTGTTTGATACATACACCAACCATTTAATAAGATATTAATAGATTCTATTGGTGTATTTACTTGTAATCTTTCTAACAATTGTTTCCAATAAATCTTTACTTTGTCTAATTCTTGTTTACAATTCTGAATTTTACTATATTTATATGCTATATTTTTACAATCTACACTTCTGTCTTCAGCTCCCAATATTAATGATATTTCTCTATTAGAAAAACTTTCTATTTCAACTTCTATTTCTATAACCAGACAAGAACTTTTTCCAAGCGAATTAGCATTATTTAATTGTATTTTCTTTATTCCATCAGGATTATTTAATCCCCCATTTCCTAAAAAGAATTTCTTGTCTCCTGTATAACTTTTTATTTCTTCACTAGATGATATACACACATTTGTATTATCGATTTCATTGACATATCTATTATTTGCAATTATTGTATTACTATTTCTATCAAACTGAATATTTATATTTTTTTCTGTTTTTATTTCATCTTCACCAATTACTGGTTTTATATAATAATATAATTTTAATCTTTTCTTATTAGGCGTTTTATTTGTTAATTTTAATAAACCTATTTTGCAACTATCTTCTTTTGGTACAAATATTTCTAGTTCCTGGTCTATTCCTAAACTATTATGAATAAATTTACAATATCCAAATCCATAAATAACATTATAGTTTCTATTATCTGGCAACGGATTTAAACCTAATGACCATACTTTTTTAGTTTCCATATCTTTAATATATATTACTTCAGCTGGAATGTCACTGCTAGGATTATTATTCCAACTTGTAATTCTATTTAATCTACTATTTTTGTACCATGTATAACCTCCCATATTTTCAGTTATAACTGTTCCAAACTTTTCATTTGCTAAGATATTCGACCATACTGTAGGTAATCTTCTATTTTTATTTACTTTTATTAAATATTCTTTTCCATCATTTGAAAATCCACCATATTCATTATAGTATTTTAAATTTTCATAGTTTTTTAATACATCTATATCTTCTATTTGTTCTTCTGCAAAAGTAATAACTGGTTCTTCTTTGGCTATTTCTTTGTAATTTTCCAGATATTCTTCTTCTATTTCTTTTATATTATTTTCTAATGTTCCCTTACTACAATCTATCGTCAATATTGATAAAAATTTTAACAATTCTAAATCTTTTTTATCCATCTCTTCTTCGCTTAGTACAAAAATACCACCTTTTATATTTTTCAAATATCCTAAATGATTATTTAATATTGCCGTTTCTATTTCTTCTCTTACATAATTTTCATAACTGTACTTTTCTTCATCTATTATTACTATTTCTATATTAACATTTTTAGTTTTAAAATATTCTGTTGCTTTTAATACTTCATTCAAACAATATGAATCATTAGCATTTTTTATCTTTACTAATAGTATTGGTAAATCTCCTGATATACCATATTTCCATAAATCACTTTGATAGAAAATCGTATCTTTTCTTATTCTTTCTTTTTCCAGGCTTTTAACTGAATCATCAAAAATTGCATAAGATAATATCTTTTGATACTGTTCTATATCTTTTCCTTTTACATTCAAATATCTACTTTCTGCTTCTACCCTAGCTTTTGATAAATTAAATTCCATTTTTACATTTTCAAATTGTCTATATTTTTCTAAGTTTTCTATTACTTTGTCCTTATTTTCTTCTACAGATAATATAAAATCAACTATTATTTTATCTCCTGGTTTTATTTTTATATGTCTCTTCATAGCTATAATTGGCTCTGTTACTAATCCTATTTTTTTAGAAAACGGCAATGAATTTTTTACCATCTTAGGTATTCCCATATTTCCTCTGCCTATAAATTTTTCCTCTTCTATTTCATATTCTAGCTCTCCTACTACATCTTCTTTTCTAACATTTAAAGTTGTTGCTAAATATACTTCTTTTTCATCGGTATTACGTCTTTTTCTCTTTACAACTATACTTTCATTTTCACTATTATAGTCATAAACTAAAAATAAATTTATGAATGCCGGATGTGCATAATATTGCTCTTTTCTTGCTAAGATAGGTTCAAAATAACTTGTAAATTCAATCATTTCTTCGTCATTTCCTAGATTTTCTAGTGTAATCCTTCTTAGTTCTACTGGCTCATTTGATGCTACTGTTGTATTTATTTTTGCTTTTATATTTCCACTAACAATTTCTTGTTCATTTTTATCTGACATAAATACAATTTGGTATTTATTTTCATTTTCTAAGTTTTGAGTATAACTTGATGAAATAATATTTTTACTTTTTATGTTTTTTATATAAAATATTATGCCTTGTCTTTCATCATCTGTATTTTTATATTTATTGATATAAATATCTTTATATTTACTAACACCTTCTCCTTTTTGATTTGTTGCTATCATATAATTTTCGTTTGATATCACATTTCCTCTTATTAATCTTTCATCTATTTTTGCATATACTTTTTCTATATAATTTTCATAATCTTTATATTTCAATTTTTCAACTTTTTCTTTATCTTCTTTAGTTGTTATTGCTTTTTCAGGCATAGTCTCTTGTAATAATATACTAACTGACTGTATTTCTGGATTTTCTATAAATCTTTTTTGTAATATATTATCATTAAAAATATTATCAATTGATAAAAGTATTAATCCTTGGTGATGTGCCATATATGTTTTTACTACTTCTGCTTCTCTGCCTTTTCTTACTCTTTCTGGCGTAAAATCTAAAGATTCATAAAAACCATATTGTTTATACATACCATATTGTTCTAATCTTCTCAAATTTTCTACAGTTTCCTTTGGAATATCATTTATTGCTAACACACTTCCATAAGTTGATACTACCATTTCATCAGCTAATCCTCTTTTTAATCCTAACCATGGTATTCCAAACGCTCTATACTGATAATTGTATTGCAAATCTTTTAAATTAAATGCTGCTTCTGATATTCCAAATGGTATATTTAAGTGTTTTGCATATTTTAATTGACTCATTATCATAAAATTACATGATTCATCTAATAAACTGCCTTTATACCTAGGTACATTTATATTGGGCATCAAATATTCAAATGCTGTACCTGACCATGATATCAGCCCTTTATGCTTATCTAATACTGTTAGTGTTCTACTTAAATGCTCCCAATGTTTAGGTGAAATATCTTTTTTAGCTATAGCCACAATACTTGCTTGTCTTGCTTCTGATGCTAGCAAATCATAATAAGAATCAGTCAATTTATTTTCTTCAATGTTATATCCTATAGAAAATATTTGATGTTCTTGACTATATAAATATGAAAAATCTGTACTATTTATAATCCTATCAATAATTTGAATCATTTCATTTATTTTATCTTTAAACTCTGTTGCCATTTCATTATTTAAAAATGTTTTTGCAGTATACAAATACCCTACAAAATTTCCACTATCTACTGTAGAAATATATCTAGGATTTAAAGGTTCTTTAGTCTTAGTATTATACCAATTATATAAATGTCCATTCCATTTTGGTAAACTATCTACAGAAATTAGAACTTTGTATAATAATTCTATAGCCTCTTCTGTTTGTATATATTTTAAATCTTTTGCTGCAATAATTGCTAATATTGATAATCCTATATTAGTAGAAGATGTTCTATTCATAATTTTTTGTTTTCTATCTTCTTGGTAATTGTCAATTATTAAATAATTATTTTCCTTATTTAAATATTTTTTAAAAAAGTTCCATGTTTTCTCACCAATTTCTAGTAGATAATCTTGATCATTCTTATCCAATTTTTCAATTGGTTTTATTTCTGTCTTTTCTTTACTTATATACCACATTACCAATGGCATTATCCCCCAAATGATTCCAATAATTCCTATTAAAATGTCACTTTGTACTACGGAAAAATAAATTGCACATACTGCAAAAATTATATTTATAAACATTGTTCTTATATAAGAAATAATATCATTTGCAGCTTGTTTTTCCGCTTCTTCTGATGTTAACCATTCTAATAATTTCTTATGACTTACATGTTTTCTATAAATAGTTTTTATTATTGCTTTTAATGATATATATGCCTTATATGGCAATACTCCTATTGTTATAATTATTCTTAAAAATATCCCTTTATATCCAGAAATCCTAGGAGAAAATGCTTTTTGTTTGTGCTCTCCTTCTTTTTTTAACATCAAGTTATTAATTATCTCTAATATATTTGATGTTAATATACTAATAAGTACTATAATAATATATGGATATACCTTAATTTTGTATATTACACTATATATTAAAAGAAACATTATTGATATTATAGACATCACTTCTACTAGACTTCTTCTTAAATTATCAAATATTTTATACCTAGAAATAGCATTTAATGGATTTCTATTTTTTCGTATCCATTGTGAAATTTGCCAATCTCCCCTTATCCATCTTGATAACCTATTCATAAAACTATTATATTTTGTCGGATATCCATCCATAAGCATAATATCTGTAGCTAATCCACATCGTAAATATGAACCTTCTAATAAATCATGGCTTAATACAGTATTTTCTGGTATCACATTATTTAAAACTTTAGAAAATACTTCTATATCATAAATCCCTTTTCCTGTAAAAATTCCTTCTCCAAAATTATCTTGATATAAATCTGAAATTGCATTTGTATAAGAATCTATACCTCCTGAACCTGCAAATATTTGTGTGAATAATGTTTTATACGTTATATCTAGGTTTATCCCTACTCTAGGCTGAATTATTCCATATCCTTTAGTAACTATATTTTTTTCTTTATCAATAATTGGTTTATTTAAAATATGAGCCATTGCTCCAACTAATTCAAAAGCAGAATTTAATATTAAGTCAGTATCTGCATCTAATGTAATTACATATTTTATTGGTGGAATACAATCCTTATATTCTTCTATTGTATTTACTCTGAATTTGTTGTTTTCATGTTTCAATATATATTCATTAAACTGATTAATCATCCCCCTTTTTCTTTCCCAACCCAAATAACAATTTTCCTTTTCATTCCATTGTCTTTTTCGATATATAAAATTAAAAATCGGAAAATTATCGTCTGTTGGATATTTATTATTTAATTCTTTAGTTAATTCTATTCCTGTTTCTATTACCTCATTATCAATTTTTTCTTCTTTAAATTTGCTTTCTGAACAATCTCCTAATAATGTAAAATAAATATTAGGTGACTTATTTGCTATATAAAATACCTCTAGTTTTTTTATTAATTCCTTTACTTTTTCTTTATCTTTTATAATTGTTGGAATAATGACCATACATGTATTTTCTTTATCGATTCCTTTTGAAAAGTCTATTTTCGGAATAATTTGTGGTTTTACTGTTTTGCTTAATATATATTGTATTATCTGAATTACTAGTTCAGATGATGGTATTAATAATATTATAAAATTAAATATAAATATCCCTATATTCTGTATATTTTTATTAATTATCATACTAATAATTAGTGATATTATTATTGATACTATTATATTTGTCATTATATATAAATTTTGCTTTGAATTATTATTTATTCTTTTTTTAACTTTATATTGTAATTCTTTATATAACTTAGTTATACCTTTATCTATAATATAATATCCTATATGTGATTTTTTTCCATTATCTTTATTTTGTTCAGCTAATAATAATATTTTTTTTGCTATATAAATCTCTGAAATTTTTGTTTTTTTAGAAATTTCCTTAATTTTATTTCTATAACAATCTTTTGTAGTACTATCCATTTTTTCATAAACACCTGCTGGATCTTTTTTTAATATTTCTTCAACTCCATTAATTTTTTCAAATATTTCTAAGAAATTAATTCTTTGAATTTTTTTTATACTTGTTATACTATTTCCAATAGATACTTTTTTTACTGCAATATCAAAATGTTCCTTTTTTATTACTTCTCCTACTGTTGTTCCCATTCTTTCCACTATTTCATCTAATGCTTGTAAATATCTATATCCTTTTTTTCCATGTCTTTTTAAAATATATGACATATATTCTATAAATGGATATTTATCCATGTCTTTTAATATATCTTTTCTTATTTCTGTTTTTTCTCCCTTTTCTTCTATATTTGTGTTATCTATTAATTTTTTAACAATATTTTCTGCTTTTATTTTTTGAATCTGACTACTATATATTTTTTCACAAATTTCCCTTATATTTTCTATTATAGCTATTTGTAAAAAAATCCCAATATTCCAGATTTCTTCCATACTAAGTGTTTTTTTTGTTTGATAACTCATAAGATATTCTTCTAAATTTTCTTTTTCAATTCGATTATCAGTATATGCAATTATTTCTGCTGCCACCACATAAATTCTTGCAAATCCTTTATATCTACCATTTGCAATTCCTAAGAAATTTGTATATTTTTTTAAAGTTAATTCTTTTTGAATTTGTTTTACAGTTTCTTCTATAATATAAAAATTATCTAAAAGCCATTCTCCTGCTGGATGAGTACTAATCCCTTGCTTTACATGACTGTTTAATAAATTATATACTATTTTTATGGTTTCATAATTTTCTATTAAATGTGGAATCGGATAAGTTTCTTTACTAGATTTATTAACCAAATTATGATTAGAAGCAATTTTTTGTAAATGTTTTTCTAATTGTTGATTATCCAATATAGTTCCATCGATTTTTAATATTTTGCTTGTTTTCAAAATATCTCACCTCTTAAAAATTTGTTTTAAAAATAGTATTTGCCAATAATGGTATTTTTATTCATAATCACTATTTCGACATTTTTTTCATAATATATATAAACAACTTGTGTTGTTTAAGAAAGGGTGATTTTAATGGAAGAAAATAGAAAACCTTGTCCTATATTGGACATTGATGGCGTAATATCTGGAGGTAAACAATTTGATCTTGATATAACATTACCTGAAGATAACCGTGATGTAATTTATGGTGTTATAAAAAATTGTTTTAAAGAACCTGTTAAAGATGCTGTAGTAAAATTAGTAGAAATAATTTATAACTGTGGAAAAGAAGAACGTAGACCTATAGGTCATACTTTTACAGATTGTGAAGGTGAATTTGTATTCGGACCTCTTTGCCCTGGTAAACAATATGCTTTGCAAATATGGGTTAATGATACAAAAAAAATGAAAATTTGTGCAAAATGTCATCATGAAGGTCATTGCTTAAGAGGCGAAAAATATGATAAATGTGACTGTTTTATAGAATCAAATAAATATACTAAACATGAAGAATCTCATGAATCAGAATGTTTTGAAGAAATAGAAAAATGTTACGAAAAAACTGAATGCTGTAAAAAACCTGAAAAAAAATGTGATAGACAAGAATGTTGTAATAAGCCAGAAAAATGTGAATCAATTTGTCCTAAAAAATGTTGTTAATTTTTATTAATTAACCGCCAAAAGACATAATTAACATTATATTAATTATGTCTTTTTATAATATATTTTATTTTCTTAATATCATCTTTTACGCCATTCCCATCTTTTTGATTATTTGCCTACCTTTTTTCATTACTTTCTTTTTTTCAGAATTTCCCATCTCTGCATACATCAATGTCATTCCTGTTACTAATAGACCTCCTACAACTACACCTTTTACAAAATTCATTTAATCATCTCCTTTTAGTATTTTTTATTATTATGCCGTCTTTTTTGTTTTTTATACAAATTTATATTGTCATAAATTTCATGTATAGCAATTATAGCCAAAAATATCCCAAAACATTTTTTTAATATATTTACATTTATTTTCACTGCTATATTTGCTCCAATAATTGCTCCTAAAATACCATATACTGCTAATATAGTTCCTAATTTCAAGTCTACATTTTGGTCTTTTATATTTATTATAATAGCAATTATTGATGTAGGAATAAAAAAAACTAAATTTGTTGCTTGTGCTATATGTTGCTCAACTCCAAGCATATTCGTAAGTAGAAATATTAATATTGTTCCTCCTCCCATACCTGTCCCACTAATAATTCCAGATATTACTCCTATTAATATTTGCGTCATGCTCTTTCTCCTTCTATTTAGTTATGCTTTTAGCATTTTATATGAAGCATAAATTAAAAAAATTGTAAATGCTAATTTTAAATACTTTGATGGTAGTTTTTTTAATGCTTTTGCTCCTATATATCCTCCTATTGTTCCACCTATTGCACAAAGTGAAGAGTTATTCCAGTCTATATAATTATTTTCATAATAAAAAATTCCACTTGTTATCACCATTGGTAATATTGCAAAAACTGATGTTCCTCTAGCTCTCTTATCATTTAGTTTTAATAAATATATACATGCAGGAACTATTATCATTCCTCCACCAGTAGAAAAAAGTCCACTGATTATTCCTGCTAATAGTCCTATTATTATAGTTTTTATCATATTATTTTTCAACCTTAATCTTTACAAAAACTTCCTCTGCAATTTGAGTCAATCTTTTATCACATCTAAGCATTTGTGCTACTATATCTTTTCGTAGTTCATCATTATCTACATTTTCTGTAATATCTAAAAACTTTTGTAATTCGAATAAATATTTTTCATTTTTATTTTTCCAACTTGTATTTTCTAAATTTAAGTCTTGACTCTCTTCTTTAAACATTATATCCTCCTCTCTATTTTTTATTCATTTTACACGCACATTATATATTATACCTTTACATACAAAAAAGACAACAATTTTTTATAAAATGTCATCTTTATTATACAAGTATCACTTTTAATGTTACAAATCTATATTTTCATCTTTGTTATAATACTTTGTTCCTATCATTTCATCTGGCAAATATTGTTGCTCTACCCAATGTCCTGGAAAATCATGTGGATATAAATATCCTTGATGATATCCTAAACTTTCCATATGCTCTATTGGTGCATTTCTAAGGTGCATTGGTACTTCTCCTGTATTTTTACTTTTTACATCTTGCAACGCATTATTTATTGCTAAATAAGTTGCATTGGATTTTTTAGATAATGCTACATATACTGCTGCTTCTGATAATATAATTCTTGCTTCTGGCATTCCTACCAAGTGTACTGATTGTGCCGCAGCGTTTGCTACAACTAGAGCTTGTGGATTAGCCAATCCAACATCTTCTGATGCTGCTATTACAATTCTTCTTGCTAAAAACATCGGATCTTCTCCTCCTTCCAGAGCTCTTGCTAAATAAAATACAGTTGCATCTGGGTCTGACCCCCTCATTGATTTTATAAATGCACTTATATTATCATAATGTACCTCTCCATTTTTATCAAATATTGCTTTTTTATCTTGGATACAATTTTTTATTATTTCATCTGTTATATATATACATCCATCAGAATTCATATTTGTTGTAAGAACTGCTATTTCTAATCCATTTAATGCTGTTCTCACATCTCCGTTAGCTATAATCGCTAGCTTTCTTAAAGTTTCATCTTCTATTTTTACTTGGTAATCTGCAAGTCCTTCTTTGTTACTTAAAGCATTTTTTAAAATAGTATAAATATTATCCTCTGTTAGTGGATTCAATTTTATTACCATAGACCTTGAAATCAAAGCTTTGTTAACTTCAAAATATGGATTTTCTGTAGTAGCACCAATTAATATAATAGTCCCATTTTCAACATAAGGTAATAATGCATCTTGTTGTAATTTGTTAAATCTATGAATTTCATCTATAAATAAAATACTTTTTCCTGAAGGATTTAACATGAAATTCTTTGTTTCTTCTATTACTTTTTTTATATCAGCAACACCCGAAGTTACTGCATTTATTTTATAAAATTTATATTTTGTTGTTTCACTTATTACTCTTGCTAGTGATGTTTTTCCGCACCCAGGAGGTCCAAATAAGATTATACTTGATAATCTATCAGCTTTTATTGTTCTGTATAAAATTTTATCTTTGCCCAAAATATGTTCTTGGCCTACATATTCTTCCAAAGTTTTTGGTCTCATTCTAAACGCTAATGGCTCATTACTCATAATCTCCTCCTTCAAATCTTTTCCATTTTGTGAATAATATTTTATATTTTTTTATTTATTTACTGTCATTTCATCTGCTAATTTGCTAATAATACTAATCCTTTTTTTATCAAATCTTCTGTTGTCATATTTTCTTTATCTATTTGTGCAAAAACCTTTTCTATATCCTTTTTATTATATCCTAATACTTGCAATGCTGCTATTGCTTCTTGTATTTTTTTATCATTTTCAAGTGCCTTTTTTACTTTTAAATTTGTTTCCATTTTCGTATTATTAGAAGTATTTGCTTCTGTTAATTCTTGAATTTGTTGTTCTTTCTTTATCTTATCTTTTAATTCTAGTATAATCCTTTTAGCTGATTTAGGACCAATTCCAGGAATTGAAGTTAATACATTAATATCTTCTGATATGACTGCTAAAACAAAATCTGATGGTGTACATACTGCTAACATTGCTAATGCTGTTTTTGCTCCAACTCCACTTACAGATAATAATAATTCAAACATTCTTAATTCTTCATTTGTCTTAAAGCCAAATATGCTTATATCATCTTCCCTTACTCTGTAATATGTATATACTTTTATAACCTCTCCTATATTGCCTATTTGGTTGATTGCTGTTGCTGACATAAATACTTTATATCCCAAACCACCTACATCAATAACAACATAATCTATTAATTTCATTTCTAATGTTCCTTTTATATATGCTAACATTTTGATTCCTTCCTTTAATTTATCTTATTTTATGTATTATACAAATATGTTGCTTCTAAATCTGCTTCAAAAGTTAATAATGCTATTGGATATTTTGTATAAGTTGCTCCTATTGCATTATATAATTCTTTTGGCTCTGTATATCCCATGTGCCAACGGATAGCATATTTTTCTTCTGGAGTTAATTTAATATATTCTGTTATCATCATTACTGACTTTTCTCCGTGTCCATAAGGGATTGTATCTTCAACTGTATAATATGGTACTTTTTCCCATACTCCTAATGAATTCTTTGCGTTTCTATAATCAATTTTATAAAAATTAGTTTTACAGATATCATGTAATAATGCAATAATTATTATTGATTCATCTCCTATTGTTATTCCTTTTATATTATTTTGTACTTTATGTTTCAATATTTCATATACTTTTAAACTATGCTCTACTAACCCTCCTTCATGGTTACCATGAAATCTTGTACTTGCAGGTGCTGTAAAAAAATCTGATTTTTCTAAAAAATTTATAAGTTCATCTATCCCTTCTCTGTTTACTGTTCTTAATAATTCTAAAAATTGTTCTTTCATTTTTTCCTCCACTTATATATAATCTTTATTATTTTTTCATATTATATAAGTATTATTTTTAAAAGTCAAGTTTTTGCAAACTTTTGTTTTTGTTGCTATTTATCATTTTTAATTATTTTCATTATAAAAAAATAGTTAATTAGTTATTATCATTACAAGCTTTGTAATTTCACATTTTATAAAGCCTGTTGTAAATATTTCTTATAACATGCTAAAATATATGTTAACAACTAATAGGAGGAAAGCATTATGAATAAAAAAATACAATATAAACAATTAGCATAAAAAGCAATTCGGAAAGCTTTTGAGGAGAAAGAACTATCTTTACTATCCATTAATTTACAAATTGTAGAATTAATGGATAGTGATTTTTACAATAGCAAAAATGAATTTAGAGAGTTCTTAAATACCCTCTGTCCTTTCTTTTAAGAAATTGATACAAAATCCAACTTGCCTATTCTTTTAAAAGCTTTGGAAAATGCATATACTGAAAAGTATAAAAATTTAGAGAAAGAAAATTTAAAGCCAACACAAGTCGCATTTACTATTTGGGGAATGGAAACATTTTATAGTTGTACTTGGATAATAAATGACTTACAGGAAAGAATGAAAAATTTTTCGATGGGAACATATTTAGTTGCTCAATTATATGTTATTCCTGCAGTTCATAATTGCATTTTAAAACCTAGAATATTTATAGAATATTGTAAGGAACAGAATAAGGCTTTTTAACTTTTTTAAGCACAAAAACTTAATTAGTTTTTGTGCCTTTTTTCTATAAAGTATAAGATAAAAATAGATGATAATTCTTAACGAATTGCTCCCCTCTCATACCACCAGCGGTTTTCACAAGTAGCGTTTCAATTTATATTAAATATGAACTTTTTCATATTTGCTATTCTAAAATAATTAACCCAACCTCTAACAATCAAGTTTTTATACATCGAACCATGATTTTGATAAACACTTCCTCCTCATGCTGGATAGCCTGTGCTTCTCTAAACAGACTTCCACCAATTAACTAAGTAATATGCCTATCGTACGTTTAAAAGGACTTTGAAATATCTATAATCTCAAAGTCCTTTTATTATTCTATTTAATACCTTTATAATTTTTATATTTCTTATACATAATCATTAATATTACAACCATTATAATTATTCCAATAATCATTTTTGTAAGTGCAGTTGTAGAATCATTTTTTGTTGTTGAACTATCTGAGCCACTTGAGTTTGTTAGTTCACTTGTAGAATCACTTTTTGTTGTTGAACTATCTGAGTCACTTGAGTTTGTTAGTTCACTTGAATTTCCAGAATTTTCTGTATTTGATATTACATTTACTTCGTAATTAGCTGTTTCGTTATTGTATTTAGCAAATATGGTAGTTTTTCCTTCTGCAACGCCAGTAACCTTTCCATTATTATCTACAGTGGCAATTCTATTATTACTACTTATCCATGTTACTTCACTTAAATTAGCTTCATCAACAAAACTGCCAAGGCTATCATAATTATTACCTGCCAACACATCATTTCCATGTGTAATAACTGCATATAATTGTAATGTTTTTTCCACCTCAAAATCTTTTACATCATCATATCTCATTTTGTCGCCTACAGCGTAATTATTGGATGTTATCATAAGTTCTGGTAATGTTACAGCATAAGAATTTATATTAAATGTTAAAATCTTCATTAAAATCACTAATAATAAACAAATAATTTTTTTACATTTCATAACTAAAACCCCTTTTTTATTTAACTTTTGTTTTTTACATATTACTACATCATTATGTTTATCACAAATTCACAAAAAATACAAGTATTTTAAAAAGCTTTTTCTCAATTTATTGAAAGGTTTTTAAATTAAGATTTAATATACTAAAAAATAATTAGTTTTAGGGAGTTTTATTATGGATTTTACAGATTTAATTGCAGTTAAAATAAAAGAATTAATGAAAGAAAAGAATATTTCTATTTATAAATTAAAATTCTTAACATGTGTATATACTTCTACTATATCTCAATTTTTATCAAGTAATGCAATCTTATACAAAAAAGATTATTCATGATGGAATATTATCAAGAGTAAAAGATATTATGCCAAAAATCGAAAAAAAATACTGCGATAGAAACCACCTTGAAAAGCAAATTGCAACTATTATAAAAAGATTTTCTAAGTCTGGATATACTATTTCCGCAATGGAAAGCTGCACAGGCGGTGGCTTAGCAAATGCTGTAAAAAGTACCTCTAACTCAGATGTAGGAATAGGCATAACCGGACAACTCGGAAGAATCGATCCAAGAAATATAGGTATTGAAAATAACAAAGCTTGGTATGCTATAAGAAATTCAGTCAAAGATATTTGGGCAGAAATCATTTTTAATATGGAAGATTACTCAACATCAAAGAAAAAAGAAATTATTATTAAGGAAATTATTGAAGATTTATACCGTTGGTAACAAAAAATCATAAAAACACAATTAATAAAAAAACTAGGCAAGTAAAGTATTATTTGTCTAGTTTTTTTATTAAGTTACAATAATATTTAAAATAGTATAATATTATATAATCATAGAATCCCAAATAAGAATTCAATAGGCTCACGATGTTTCCATCATGATTATTTTTATATTTACTAACTTATCTTCACATTAATCCTTAATGAGATTCCATTTCTTTATTCTTTCAATTGCTTTTAATGTATTTTCTTTTGTTCCAAAGGCTGTTAACCTAAAATATCCTTCCCCATGAGGTCCAAACCCACTTCCTGGTGTTCCTACTATATTAACCTCTTCTAAAAGTTTATCAAAAAATTGCCATGATGTAATTCCATCTGGTACTTTTAACCAAATATAAGGCGAATTAACTGCTCCATAAACTGTAAATCCTGCTTCTTCTAGCCCTTCTTTTATTATTTTTGCATTTTGTTTATAATAATTTATATTTTCTTGTATTTGTTTTTTTCCTTCTTCTGTATAAGTTGCTTCTGCTGCTTTTTGTACTACATAAGATACTCCATTAAATTTTGTACATGTTCTTCTATTCCATAATTTATTTAATTCTACACTCTCTCCATTTTTTGTATATCCTTTTACTGTCTTAGGTATGACTACATAAGCACATCTAATTCCCGTAAATCCTGCTGTTTTAGAATAGCTTTTAAATTCTATTGCAACATCTTTTGCACCTTCTATTTCATATATAGTATGAGGTATATTTTTCTCTTCTATAAATGCTTCATATGCTGCATCATATAAAATAATGCTATTATTTTCTTTCGCATAATCTACCCATACTTTTAAATCTTCTTTAGTTAGTACTGTTCCTGTAGGATTATTAGGAAAACATAAATATATTAAATCTACTTTTTCTTTAGGTAACTCTGGTTTGAAATCATTCTTTGCAGTTACTGGTAAATATACTATATTTTCATATTTTCCTTCATTTTCATTAAATTTTCCACTTCTTCCTGACATAACATTAGTATCTAAATATACTGGGTATACTGGGTCTGTAATTGCAACTTTATTATCTTGAGCAAATATATCTACAATATTACCACAATCACATTTTGCACCATCTGATACAAAAATTTCATCTTCTGCAATAGCTATTCCTCTATTTTTGTAATCATTTTCTGCTATAGCTTTCCTTAAAAATTCATACCCTTGCTCTGGACCATAACCTTTAAATCCATTTTCTGTTCCAATTTCATCTACAGCTTTATGCATTGCTTCTAAACAGGCCGGTACGATAGGTTTTGTTACATCTCCTATTCCCAATTTTATAATTTCCTTTTCAGGATATTTTTCACTATATTCCTTTACTTTTTTTGCTATTGTAGAAAATAAATAACTATCTTGCAATTCTAAAAAATTTTCATTTATATAACTCATACTTAACTCTCCTTTATTTTATATTTTTTCTAATAATTCTCCTTCAAAAACTGTCACCGCCGGACCTGTCATATATACATGATTATCTTCTTGATTCCATTCTATTTCTAGGAATCCTCCTAATAACTCTACTTTAACTTTTCTATTAGTAAGATTATTCAATATACATGCTACTACAGATGCACATGCTCCTGTACCACAAGCTAATGTCTCTCCAGCTCCTCTCTCCCACACTCTCATTTTTATATTATCTTTATCAAGTATTTCAATGAATTCTACATTAGTTTTATTTGGAAATTTACTATCTATTTCTATTACCTCTCCATATTTTTTTACATCAAAACTTTTCACATCTTCTACTAATGTAATAGCATGTGGATTTCCCATGGATACTGCTGTAAACTTAAATTCTTTATCAATCGCTTTTATTTTTAGATTTTTAACTATTTTTTCTTCTGATATCACTGGAATATTTTTTGGTTCTAATATTGGTTCTCCCATATCTACTCTTACTGATTCAACTTTTCCTTCTTTTATATTAAAATTTAATACTTTTATTCCTGCTAATGTTTCTATTCTAACTTCTGTTTTATCTGTCATTCCTTTATCGTATACAAATTTCCCGACACATCTAATTCCATTTCCGCACATTTCCGCTTCACTTCCGTCTGAATTAAACATTCTCATTTTAAAGTCTGCAATATCACTTTTGCAAATTAATATCAATCCATCTGATCCAATTCCAAAGTTTCTATTGCTAACAAATTGAGCTAGTAATGATTCATTTTCTATATTTTGATGAATAGCATCCATATAGACATAATCATTTCCTAGCCCATGCATTTTTGTAAATTTAATCATTTTTCTTCACCTCTCTAAGGTATTAATATATAGAATAATATAATTATATTAAACTGTTTTTTATTCTATCACATAGCTTTTATTTTGTAAATAATAAATTTTCAAAATTCAGGATAAAATAAATATAGGTTTAAAATAGATATGTCACAAATACATTGAAAATAAAATATTGAAAAGAGAGCACAAAAATGATATTG
>CAKPPS010000022.1 GCA_934177795.1 uncultured Clostridia bacterium
AAATAATTAAGTCTGCTATTTTTATTTGCTAAAAGGCTGCTAAAAAGCAGCCTTTTTCCGAGTATGTAATTATTGTTCTTCATTTTTTTCTGGTTCTTTGTTTTGTCTTATTATTTCAAATACATCATCCATAACCTCTTTATTAGGAAATACTGATGAAAAAGTATATTTGACTGACTCAGTACTTTCATTTTGCTCTTTTTCTTCTCTTTTTATTTTATTTTTCTTGTCATACCGAACTTTAATTTTCCAGATTACTATTATCATCACAAACAAAAAACAAAAAAATTTTACGCAAAGCAATAAAAAATCACTCATAGTCGTCCCTCCTGCCATTTGGCTATCTAATAATTATTCAATAGTTGCATTTATGCTAAACTGTTCATATTAGAACAGGATTTTTATATTTAACAATCATATACTATCATAATTTTATATTTATATCAATTTTAATCATATATTTTAACGCCATAATTTCCAATTTTTTACTTGTCAAACTCATCTTTTCTATTCATAAAAAAATCATAAAAATACCTTACATTTTCAAGTTCACTCCATTTTTGCACCCTATAATCTGTTGTATCTAAATTATATATTTTTGCATCTAATATTCCCAACATAAATGGAGAATGTGTTGAAATTATAAATTGAATACCTAAATATCTAGACATTTCATTTATTTTTTTTGCAAGTTCAACTTGATTTTTTGGAGATAATGATACCTCTGGTTCATCTAATAAATATAATTTGTCAGGCTCAATATTTTCTTCTAGTATTTGTAATGTAGTTTCACCATTTGAGTATTTATCTTGTGCAAACGCAAATCTTGAAAACTGTTTTGCTCCTTCTTTTGTTTCTAAAAAATCTTCAGCATCTTTTATTCCTTTTTCCCTAGTTAAATTGCTTTTTATACTTTCCTGTAAAACTGCATCTTGTTGTATTTTTCTTATTTCATATAATATCTCTTCACTTTTTATGTATCTACTATTTTCTGGTATTCTAATAAGTTTTCTACCATATTCATTTTCTCCTAATTCATATTCACATTCTGATGCATAATCTTCAAAATATGGTAGCCATCCAACAACCTTTGAATAGTTTCTTTCTTTTCCCTTTAAATTTAATTTATGCGCAATTATATTTAATATTGTTGATTTTCCACATCCATTATTTCCATATAATACTGTTATGTTATCAAATATAAATATATCTGGTTCCTTATTTTTTAGAATACTATATGGATATATATTATCATCTGATATTTTATGATTGCTTAATTTAAAAGTTTTTAAATATATCATTTTATTATTATCTCCTATTAATTGAATATATATATCTTATATAACAAATTTCAATATATATCAATAAAATCTCTATAATTAAGAAAAAAGGGAGTTGCCAGTCAAATTAGCCCTCCCTTTAAGTAAAAACCTCTTATCTAAATCTTCTGATAATGTCTTGCCAGTTCATATATTTCTGCTTTTCACATACTTTTTGGCAAATTGGATTCGAAATTAAAACCTTATACATCTTATCTTCGTCGAAATGATAAACTTCACCAAATTCGTGAGGTACATCTTCCTTTAAAATTGCAAGCATCTTTTCGATTTCCCCATTAGGTAAATTTCCAATTTGTTTACACACCTTTCTGAAGAAAGACATACTATGGTCGTTGTCTTGTACAAATCTGTTGTTAAAAAATCTTTGATTTACGCCTCCCTCATTCTCTGCTACAATGCCTTTTGCTACACTAGACAAGCTTTTCCTTGCCCGATGTTCTCCTGCTAAGCCATCATAATGTGTACTCATAAAAAATGGAGAAAACAATTAAATCTCCTCCATTTTCTCTTGAAACAACTATATCAGATTAGTATTCTAAAAATTTGAGTACAATTGATTTTATAAACGGCTGTTCAAAAATCCACTTATACACTCCTGTCTCATTTTGAACAAATTCGCAATATACAATATCTATTTTTTGTTCTAATGCTCGAAGTGCATCTTCCAGTGCCTTTACATAGCTTAGTATGTCCTCTTTAGCTTCACTAAGGTTATCCTCAAATTCTTTTCTACTTATTATAGCAGAATTTAATTTTCCAAAACTCTCACCAATTCTCTCTGGATTTCTAAGTAAGAAATAACATGAATATTCACTAGCATCATAATGCCAGTTAAGAATATCATTCCAAGCCCCTCCTTTTTCGTATAACTTTTCGATTTGTTCAAGTGGTAACACTCTTTTACTTCCAAATACTTTGAAAGCTTCATGTTGCAATTTCTTCATTTTTTTTAAGTCTTTTTCTACTTGTTCTTTTTCCCGTACAAGTTCAATAATTTTTTCTTTGCTCATCTGGTTGTCTCCTTTTTCAACAAAACATTCATAGTTACAATTATATTTTATCATATCATATGACAAAAAGCAAATATTCCATAATCTTTCATTTTAAATAATCATTAACAACCATACTCTGATTATTTGCATTTATTATTATTTCTGCACCAATAGGAATAATACTATTAGCATGCATATGTCCAAAGTCATTTGTTTTTACTACAGGAACACTTGAATTTATTTTTCTTAATTCATCTACTATCATCTTCTCATTTTCTTCTATTTGTTGAAGTTGATATATATAACCAAAAACTACTGCCCTATTAAAAGCATTCATTTGATTATACTGTTCTAACATTGCATTCCATTGTATAATATTTGAATGAAAACCTTCTGAAAATAGTACTGTATCTTCTAAGTCTGGCATAAATTGTGTTCCTAACAATTTTAATAAACATCTAGCTTTAGTTCCATATATTTTACCTTTAACTTCTTCTTTATTAAATTCATAAAATTTTCTTTCTCCATATGGATTAATTTTTTTATTCCCATTAAATAATTTTTCGATAATCTCATTTTTATCATAATCTGTAACTTCATCTTTTCCAAACCAAATATAATCTTGGCAATGGAAAGTTACAAGTTCTGTCATTTTATTTATTGCACAAAGTAAAACTGTAATATCACTCATTCCTAAAAATATTTTAGGATTATCTTTTATATTCTCAAAATCTATGTATGGTAATATTCCATTTACCATATCTCCACCTTTTACTGTGAATATTGCTTTAATTTCCTTATCACTGAACATATCATTTAAGTCTTTTGCTCTTTCCTTTGAGGTTCCTGCACAATAATTATCTTCTGAGAATAAATATTTTCCATATTTTACTTTTAACCCTAAACTTTCAAAATACTTAGTTGCATTTTCTAAATATTTTATATCTTTATTTTTTAATGCTTTATCTGGAGCAATAACACCTATTGTATCTCCAATTTTTAATTTGTTTGCTAACATTCTATCCTTCCAATAATTTATCTTTCCTCTCCAAATTCATATTGTTTATATTTTTCAATTGCTCTTTTTAATCCTGCATCTTTTGCCATTTTCAAATAATATTCTGCTAATTTCTTATTCATTTCTGTTCCATTTCCGTTATAATAAAAATTAGCTTCCAAATCATAAATTGCTGCGATATGTCCATTATCAGCGCATCTCTTTATTATTTCAAAAGCCTTCTTCGGATCTTTTTTTACATCTCCTAATCCCCAATAATAATAAGCACCTGTTACAAATTCTGCTTATATTTTTTCTTCTGATGTTATTCATTTTTTATTTATTAATCGCATTATTTTTGGATAAGCTGCTTTTAATAGATATTCTCCTTTTTCTACATCTATTTTCAATTCTTTTCCTAGTCCCATTTCATAGGATATTCCTAACGAATATACACATAGAGGATTTTTCTGTTCTATTCCTTTGTTATACCACATTAAAGCACGTGAATAATCTTGTTTTGCACCGTTTTCTTCTAAATCATAGCTTCTACCTAATATATAACATGAAAATCCATCTTGCTTTTTTTCCATATCATTTAAATCAAACTTAATTATTTGCATTATTTATTTCACCTTGTTATTCTTTCTCAACTAATCTTTTCAATAACTCCAAAGCTGACATTTCCATTAAACCATCTAAATCTCCCTTTTCTGCCCACTCAAAATATTCAAATTCTGTTCCATTGTCTTTTTCTCGGCAAGTATATCTTACAAAATAATCGCCATTTAATCTTTTAAGTGTAAATGTATTTGGAAAATCAAATGCAATCATTTCGTAGCTATTCCATTCATTACTATTAAATCCTATATTTTTTAATTTTGTTCCCAATTTAACAGGCCTTTCTTCTGGTATTTCTACCTTAATAGATTTGATCCATTTAGGAACATTATTTGATTCCAGTGAATATTCAAATACTTCCTTAACTGGCTTATTAATAAAAATTTTTAATTTATTTTCTTTCATTTTCATCTATCCTTTCTCCATAAAAAATTTTAATAATGAACTTGGTTAAATTATTATACTTATCTTTCCCAACCGTCTATTTTCTTTTCAACGTCCTCCAAAGTCCTTATAGTCAACCCATCTATTTTTGCTCCTTTAGGCCAAGTAATTTTTTTACCAGTTTTCTTTTCAATATATGCCTCTATTTCTTCATCATCCATATGTATTAATTTTTCATATGATATTCCTATTCTCTCTGAAAGTAATTCTTTTGTTTTATTTGATAATTTAAAACTCATTTTGCATCCTCCATTTTTTTCTAATTCTTATTTCTTTTCTGACTTGATAATTTATATTTTAGCATCTGTTATAATTCTATATATTTCTTTGTATCTCTTTTCTATGCCATCAAGTATTGAACTAGGAATATTATTTATTACATCTTCAGATAATCCATTTTCTTTTATGTATCTTTTTAATTCTTCTCTATCGTAGTTTTGTTGTGAATGTCCTATTTTATAGTTTTTCTTATTCCAAAATCTACTACAATCTGGTGTCAATATCTCATCAGCTAGAATCAATTTATTATCATCATCAATCCCAAATTCCATTTTTGTATCTGCTAATATAATTCCTTTAGTTAGTAAAAATTCGTGTGCATTACTATATATCTTTATTGCTATTTCTTTAATTTCTTCTGCTATTTCCTTACCAACTATATTCGAAAATTCATCATAATTAATATTAGTATCATCACCATTTTGTGCTTTTGTTGTTGGTGTTAAAATAGGTTCTTCAAGTTTTTCAGACTCCTTTAAGCCTTCTGGCAATCTAACTCCACATATATCATTTCCTTTTTGGTATTCTTCCCAACACGATCCTGTTATATATCCTCTTACTATTATTTCAAATGGAAACATTTTAACTTTTTTAGCCAACATACATCTGTCCTTATATTCATCATTTTGAAATTGTTTTGGCATTAATTTATTATTTGTAGTTATCATATGATTTCCTATAATATCCTTATATTTTTCAAACCAAAATTCTGCCATTTTGTTTAGTACAATTCCTTTATCTTTAATTAAATATGGCAAAACTTTATGCATAGATATTCTATCTGTTGCAACAATAACTATTTCTTTATCATTTATTTGGTAGATATCTCTGGATTTTCCTTCATATATTTTTTTATTCATTTCTCATTTCCTCCAAATACTTTTCATAACCTAAGTCATGTATCTTTTTATTTTTGTTTATTACTTTATTTGCTTGCATTTGGTTATAATGTATAAGTTTTTCTTTTATTTTTAAGTTTTCAAGTCCCAACATTTTTATCGCTAATAATCCAGCATTTTTACTAGCATTGATTCCAACTGTAGCCACTGGAACTCCTGATGGCATTTGTATAGTAGAATATAATGAATCTATTCCATTTAAACTTTTAGTATAAATTGGAACTCCTATAACAGGGCATAAAGTTTTTGAAGCTATAACTCCCGCTAAATGTGCGGCTCCTCCTGCTGCTGCTATAACTATCTTTATATTTTCCTTATTTACTTTATCTATATAATTATCAAGTTCTTCTGGTGTTCTATGTGCTGATAAAATATTAATATCATAACTTATTTCAAATTCATCCAAAATTTTAAAACATTCTACCATTATGTTTAAATCTGAATCGCTTCCCATAATTATTGAAACATCTACCTTTTTATTTTCTTCCATTCTTTCGACCTACCTTAATACACTTTTTATAATATCTTACTAAACTTCCTATTATATTTATCTATATCTTTAATACTTTTACTCATTATAAAATCCGTAACTTTAATTTTTAGTCTTTCTACCTCTTCTTTTGTATAATCTTTATTTTCTACAGTTATTCCAGCTTCACCAAATAGCTTAATGTCATTATTTGAAAACTGCATTGTTTGATCCTTCTTTCATTTATTTTTACACATTTGGATTATAACATAAAAATATATTTTTGTAATCTATTAATCAACAAAAAAGAAAAAAACTCCCTAATAGTGCTATAAAACACTACTAGGGAACTTTTTATTAATTTATTCTATCTACAATTTCTATTGGTGGATATGTACATATACAACAAGATCTTTTTGCTTTTATAATCTCTTTTACATATCCTTTTGTTTCAATAATAATTATCACTCTTTCTGATTTTGAAATTTCATCCAATTTATCAAGCAGAGCATCTTTTTATATCTCTTTTATGGCAATAATATCATAAGAATAATAATCAGTTTGCATTGATACATTAATTGAAAATTTTGCTTTTTTAACTTTAGAGTTTCTATCCAAATATTCCATAACCACATCAAATGCAATTACATTTCTATTATTTATATCTTGCTATTGTTATAATTTAATATCTTATTTTTATTATCTCTTTTTATAACCTTGCTTGCAATTAAAAAATTAATATCTTTTTCTTCACAATTACACAATTTATACACATGTTCTTCTCTTAGTGATTGAAAGTCCCACAATAGTTTTGATATTTGTTTTTGTTTATCATTCACTTGCATCACTACCTATTATTCTAACCAATGAACTATAAATTTTTCTTTTTTCCTCATTTATCTTATATATTTTTGATACATCTTCAATATATCCATATTGCAAATCTTGTGCTTTCACTACAAAATCTGCACCTAAACATTCAATTCTTATAAACTTTCTCCATACACCTATAACTTTAGCATAAATTTTATCTCCAACTTCTACTTTTTTTATATTTATTTCTTTTATTCTTTCCATTGCCTTTATCCTTGAAGCTACCGCTTTTGAACTTATTTTATCTGTTTCTATTATAACAAACTTTATTTCTGCACCCATCATATTTCTCAACAATTTTTTATTATTTTTGAAATCTATTGCAATTTCTGTAGCTGGTATTAGAACTTTGATTCTTTACCTATTCATTCACCTACTTTTGATAAAACTAATCCATCAATAATTGGTTTTACAAATTTATTGTCTATGTCTATATTCTTTTGATTTTCTACTACTTTTATAAATACAAATATTAGTTCATCCTTGTATAAATCTTTATATACCTTTGTTTTTTCCATTACATTAAGCATAATATTTTTGTATGCATAGTTATTTACATTTTTATATTTTGGAATAACTTCAGGAATATATATTTTCAAATAATTATCAAATTTTGTTACCTCATATCTATCATTTAAATATGTTAGTTTATCCTCTTCATTATATTATAAAAAAACAAGTCCTTTATTCCTCTATAGAAACAAAGGACTGAATTTATTTACGAAATGGTATGATTTATTACTCGCACCAACCACAAGCGAGATACATTTACTTTTTCGCGACCTTTTAGCAAATAAAAATAGCAGACTTAATTATTTATTAAATTTTTTAAGGCAATAGCTTTTTTACTTAATTCAAATCATTTTCTTTTAATGTATATTGACTAATATCTGGTTCTGCAAAGATAGAATCATCTACTGTATTAAATTCATATTCTCTTTTACTATCAATTCCTGCTTCTATTACTTTTACAAGTAAACCCGTATTTTTATCTATATATATTTCGGCACCTTCAGAAGTTAAAGACATTGAAGACATGAACCCTTTTATCATATAGCATTCTTTTTCTTCATAATTAGCTGATTTTACTTTTGCGAAAATACTTCCTAAAAATGTTTGCCAATTATTATCAGTTTCTAAATGATTATATAATTCAACACCCATTATGGTTGTTCCAGACTTTAGGTTTGCCACTTTTGAATCTTTTGTTTCAGTGAAAATATCAATTCTTTCTCCATTATCATACATTGATATTTTAGTTATCTCTCCATTGATATTTCTTTCCATGAATACAACTTGTTTACTATCTTTTTTGTAATAATTCATTGTAAGAATATTTCCATTACTTTCAGTAGAAACTGATTTTATATGATAACTTGAACTATCTTTATATTGTGAAATCTTATCTTGTAAATTTGTAATAATTATATAGTTTTTAATTGTATGAATAATAAGAATTACAAGTATAATTGCAAGTATAATCAATGCTACTTTAAGTACATTTTTTAGTATTTTTTTCTTTTCCATATTCATTACCTCCTCTTTTGTGCAACCTAGCTATCATAAGCACATATGCTTTTAGATCTATGGCTTTGCGTCATAAACTTTCGTTTATTTTGCTTTTTTACAATATCTACTTATATCTTAGCATATTTTGGTATTTTTCACAAGTTCAATCTCAAAGACAACTTACTATTTTCTTAGCTAACTTTAAATCTTAATTAACTTTTCAAATGAATTAGCATTTATATAGTATTAGATATAAATTTTCCTTTATAGAAATTAGCCCAGTTATTAAAAATACAAGGAGCATTTATTCTAAACTGTTCATATTAGAACAGGATCTTTATATTTAACAATCATATAATATATCAATACTTGACTCAACTCATATATCACTTTTGTACTTAGTTTCAAGTTTATCTAATATTAATGTAATCCATCTAATTGCCGAAAATTCTGCTATTGCAAACAATATAACAAGTGCAGCTGCTCGTGTTGAAATTGCTTTTATTGCAAAAAAATCTGGCATGATATTAATTGTTAAAAGAATTCCAAGAATGCATAAAACCATAACATAAGTTCTATATTTATTTAGTGGTCTAATAATTTTATATAGGATTAGAAATCCTCCCGTAAAAAATAAATAACTACAAGCTGTTGTTATTTCTTGTCCACCTACATTAAATAATACAGAAAATCTAACCATAGCCACAATTGCTAAAAATGAAGTTATCGCAGCAGGAAGTGAATTTTTAAATACTCTTCTTAAAAAATTTCCATTTTGCTGTTTCTTTTGGTTTTCTTCAAATGTTAATAAAAATGCTGGTATTCCGATTGTAAATGCACTACCTAATGATACTTGATTTGGCTCTAGTGGATACTGCATCGCAAAAATTATTGAATATACAGAAAGTAACAAAGAAAATATATTTTTATATGTAAATAATGATGCTGACCTTGTTATATTATTGATATTTTTTCTTCCTTCATAAACTATATCTCTCATATTTCCAAAGTCTGAATCAAGTAATACAACTTGTGCTGTTTCTCTAGCCGCATCTGCTCCAGCTCCAATAGCAATTGAGCAATCAGCTTCTTTCATTGCTAAAATATCGTTCACTCCATCTCCTGTCATCGCTACTTTTAATCCCTGTTCTTTTAATGCTTGAATTATCTGTTTTTTCTGATTAGGATTTACTCTTCCAAAAATAGAATATTTTTTTACTGCTCTTTTTATATCTTCATAACTCTCTAATTCTCTACAATCAATATATTTCTCATATTCTTTTATTCCTGCTTGTTTTGCAATCGATGATACTGTAATTGGATTATCACCTGATATAACTCTAATTCCGACTTTTCTGCTATCAAAAAAATCAAAAATTTCTTTTGCATTTTTTCTTATTTCATTTTTTAAGCTTATAAATAAAATAGGTAGACTTTCTTTATCTTCTTCTTTAACTAAGGCAAGTATTCTTTCTCCACTTTTCGCTCTCTTATTAATCATATTTTCAAATGTTTTATCTAATAATATTTCTGGTGCTCCTAATTTGTATGTTAAGTTTTCATTGATTTTAATAAATGAAAATTTATTTTTGGAATTAAAATTTTCCTTGCTTATATTAGCTAATTTTTCATAAGAAATTCCATCTAGATATTCTTTTATGGAATCCATTGTTATGTTGTTATCATCTATTGTATTAACATATTTAGCAAGAATTTCTAATTTTGAATTTTCTCTATCTTTAATTAAACTAGTTTCTTTTTCATCAAATATGTCTAATACTTTCATTTTATTATTTGTAATTGTTCCAGTTTTATCAACACATAAAACATCAACTCTTGCAAGACTTTCAATGCTTTTCATATCATGTAATATAACTCTTCTTTTAGCAAGTTTTCCTGCACTTATTGCTAAAGCAACTGTTGTTAATAAGTATAAACCTTCTGGTATCATTCCAACCAATGCTGATACCATGGAATTAACACTTTCTTTATAAGTATTTCCATTTACATTATAAGATTCCCAAAACAATAATAATCCAATTGGAATAATGACTATTCCTGCAAATTCAACAATTTTGTCAATTGCTGAAATCATTTCTGATTTTGTTTCTTTAATTTTTTTTGAATCTTTCATTATTTTTGCAGAAAATGACTCGTCTCCAACATTTGTAAGCTTTGCTACCACTTTTCCTGATACAACAAAACTTCCAGACATAAGCTTAGAATTTGCATTTTTTTCAATTTCATCTTGTTCACCTGTCAATAAAGATTCATTCACATACATCTTTCCTGAAACCACTACTGCATCAGCAGGAATTTGATTTCCAGTCTCTAAAAACACATAATCTCCTTCAACAAGATTTTCAGAACTTATTTTTTCTTTTTTTCCTTCTCTAATCACAATATAATCACTTTTATCAAGTAATGATAATTTATCTAATGTAATTTTTGATTTTATCTGTTGATAAATTCCAATTAAAATATTTATTGTTATAATAATTAAAAATGTTAAATTTCTATATGATTGTGATGTGATAAGCAAAATTGCTAATATTAGAAAAATCAAATTGAAATATGTAAATATATTTTTACTTATTATCTTAAAAATGCTTTCATTTGCTTTAGTTTTTATTTTATTTATCTTTCCTTGTTTTACTTTTTCTTCTACTTCTTCTCGTGTTAAACCTTTTACTTTATCCATAATTTTAATTTTATTTTACGCCTCCTATTTTGACCAAATAATAGAGCTTAACTCTCTATTACTTGTAAGTTGTGTTAGATACTCTTTACTCGTTTGTCACGTACAAATTTTGTTTAATTGTTCTATTGATATTAGTCCTTCTCTTAATATTTTTATTTTGTTTTTGCTACGATCATTTTTTCTCTTTCACAATACATTATAATCTACAATATGAAATAATGCAATAAAATGATTTATGTTAATTTTTATATTAAAATACTTATGCATCGTAAAATTCAAACAACTTTAAGGATGAATTTTAATAAATATTAAAATTTTAAGTTCTTTAAGCACTACAACTTCAAAAATATATCAAAACTTTCTATTATATTCATACTTTAGTATATCTTTATAATCACTTACAAGTAAAGCTCCTTGTTTTATTAATTCATTTGTACCTATAGAGTTCTCTGAATTAATATTTCCAGGAACAACATATACATCTCTTCCTTGTTCCAAAGCAAAGTCTACTGTTATCAATGTTCCACTTTTCTTTTTAGCTTCTACTACTATAATACCTTTGCTCATTCCACTAATAATGCGATTTCTTGCTGGAAAATTTCTCTTTTCTGGTTGTGTCCCTATGGGGTATTCTGATAAAACCGCACCACCTTCTTGTATGATTTTATCATACAAATATGCGTTTTGTTTTGGATATATTATATCTAATCCATTTCCAACTACTCCTATTGTTTTTCCTTTTGCTTTTATTGCTCCTATATGAGAATAACTGTCTATCCCTTTAGCTAAACCACTCACTATACTAATATCTTTTTTTGCTAAGTTATACGCAAAGTATTGTGCTGCATTTATACCATATCTCGTTGCTTCTCTACATCCTACTATCCCTATCGCTGTATTGTTTAATATATTTTCATTTCCTTTTACATATAAACTTATTGGATAATCATATATATTTTTTAAAATTTGTGGATATTGTCTGTCTTCAATAGTAACTATTTTTATTTTTTGTTTTTTCATTATTTTTATATATTCCATTAAATATTCTTTTGTTTTTTTATTCATTATATTATCAATTGTTTCTTCTCTTATTCCACATTTTATTAATTCATTTTTATCTTTTAAATTATATATGTTTTCTGGTGTTTTAAATTTTTTTAGTAATTTTTGTTTTGTAATAGTCCCTATATTATTTATCATAGAAAACCATATCCAATATTTTTTCTTTTCTATTTTAATTCCTCCATTTATTTTGCATAATAAAAAGGTACACCGAATCTATGTACCCCTAATCTAATTTATATTTTTTTGTTTTGTTGAATGGTTGCTTTTATAACATTATTCATCAACATTGCAACTGTCATTGGTCCAACTCCCCCCGGAACTGGTGTAATATAACTTGCCTTTTCTTTAATATTTTCGAAATCTACATCACCTGTTAACTTCTTATTTGCATCTCTATTTATTCCTACATCTATTATTACTGCATTATCTTTTACCATATCTGAAGTTATAAAATTAGGTCTTCCTACTGCTGCTATTAATACATCTGCTTCTTTTGTTTTATCTTTTAAATTTGCTGTTTTTGAATGACAAACTGTAACTGTAGCATTTTTGTTTAAACAGCAAGCCATTAATGGTTTCCCCACAATATTACTTCTTCCTACAATTACTACATTTTTTCCTTCTAATGATATTTTATATTCCTCAAACATTTTCATAATCCCATAAGGTGTACATGAAACAAAAGTATCTTGGTTTAATAGTAATTTTCCAACATTTATAGGATTAAATCCATCTACATCTTTTTTTGCTGATATTGTTCTAAATGCTTCATCTATATCTAAATGTTTAGGAATTGGACTTTGTAATAATATACCATTTATATTATCATCATTATTTAATTTTTCTATTAAATTAATCAATTCTTTTTGAGTTATATTATCTTGTAATAGATATTCTTCATACTCTATGCCAATCTCCATACAAGCATTACTTTTTGTTTTTACATATACTTTTGATGCTGAATCTTCTCCTACCATTATGACAGCAAGTTTAGGATTTATTCCATTCTTTTTAAGATTTTCACATTCTATTTTTAAATTTTCTCTTACTTTTTTCGCTAATTCTTTTCCATTTATTATTTCTGCCATATTTCTAGTAATTCTCCTTTTCTTTTTACTATTTATATAGATTTAATCATCTATTGTGTTTATTTTGTATTCTATGTGCTCCATATATGGAAATATCTCTTTTACTCTCTTTAATGTTAACATTGTCATTCTAGGTTGAGGATTTTTAGGATTATCTGATAATAATTTTTGAGTATAGCAATTTGATGCTGTTTTGAACAATAAGTATTTATTTCTTACATAGGTATAATATATTTGATACCCATTATCTAAATCTTCCCATAACATTTCAAATGTGTATTCTTGCTTCATAACAATTCCTTTCTCATTCTTACTTTTCTATCATTTCTTTGAATTCAGTTTCTGTTATTATTTGTATTCCCAAATTTTGAGCCTTAGTTAGTTTGCTTCCTGCTTCTTCTCCTGCTAAAACAAAATCTGTTTTTTTAGATACTGTCCCTGAAGTTTTTCCTCCAAATCTTTCAATTATTGTTGATGCTTCTCCTCTTGTAAACTCTTGTAAACTTCCTGTTAATACAAATGTTTTTCCTTCAAATCTTTTATCTTCGCTTTCCTCTTCTAATGATTTCATATTTACTCCAGCATTTTTTAATTTTTCTATTAAATCTATAGTTTGACTTTCAGAAAAAAATGTTGCTATACTATTTGCAACAATTGGTCCTATATCATTTATTTGGCTCAATTCTTCATAATCAGCCTTCATCAAATTATCCATTTCTTTATATTTTCTTGATAAAGTTTTTGCTGCTTTTACTCCTACATGTCTAATTCCTAATGCTGTAATTAATTTTGATAAATCATTTTGCTTGCTTTTTTCTATAGCATCAATTAAATTTTGTGCGAATTTTTTTCCATTTTTCTTTAATGTTGATATTTCTTCAAATGTTAACTCATATATGTCTGCTATATTGTGTATTAACTCTTTATCTAGCAATTGTTGTATTATATTTTCTCCTAATCCTGATATATCCATTGCTTCTCTTGAAACAAAATGCACTAAGTTTCTATATAATTTTGCAGGACATTCTACACCTGTACATCTCGTTGCTGCTTCTCCTTCTTCTCTTATTGTTGGTGCTCCACAAACTGGACAATTTTTTGGCATTTCAAATTCTGTCTCTTCTCCAGTTCTTTTGCTCTTTACAACCTCTACAATTTCTGGAATTACATCTCCTGCTTTTTGAATTACTACTGTATCACCAATTTTTAATTCTTTTTCTTTTATAAAATCTTCATTATGTAATGTAGTTTTTGATATAGTAGAACCTGCTACTTTTACTGGTTCTAAAATAGCCATTGGTGTTACTACACCTGTTCTACCAACTTGACATATTATATCTTTCAATACTGTTTCTTTTCTTTCTGGTGGGTATTTATAAGCCACAGCCCATCTTGGTACTTTAATAGTTGAACCTAGTATTTCTCTAAACTTCAAATCATCTATTTTTACTACTGCTCCATCAATTCCATAAGTTAGTTTTTCTCTGTCATTTCCTATTTTTATTATAGCTTGCTTAACTTCTTCCATACTTTCACAGGCTATTCGCACTGGGTTAACATTAAATCCTATTTGTTTTAAATATTCTAATTCTTCTAAATGTGAATTAAATTCTTTTCCTTCAATTTTTTGTACATTAAATATATATATATCTAATGGTCTTTGAGATGTTATTTTACTATCTAATTGTCTAAGTGAGCCAGCAGCTGCATTTCTTGCATTTGCAAATGTTTCTTCTTCATTTTCTTCTCTTTCTTGGTTCATATTCTCAAAGTCTTTTTTAGATATAAATACTTCTCCTCTAACTGTTATATCAATTTTATCTTTTAATTCCATTGGAATACTTTTTACCGTTTTTAAGTTTTCTGTTACATCTTCTCCAATAAGACCATTTCCTCTAGTTGCTCCTCTAACAAATTTCCCTTGTTTATATTCTAATGCTGCTGATAAACCATCTATTTTTGTTTCTACTATATATCTAAGTTTTTCTATTCCATTTTCTTGTGCTTGCTTTTTCATTCTTTCATCAAATTCTTCTACTTCTTCAAAACTAAATACATCTTGCAAACTTTGTAATGGAACTTCATGACTTACTTTTTTAAACCCTTCTTTAACATGTCCTCCTACTTTTTGTGTTAAAGATTCTTTAGATTTATATTCTGGATATTGTTTTTCTAAATTTCTTAATTCTACCATTAACATATCATATTCAAAGTCTGATATTTCTGGTTTGTCATCATCATAGTATTTTTGAGCATAATATTCAGTTTTTTTGCGTAATTCCTCAATTCTCTTTTTAGCTTCTGTTTTATTCATTTTGGTTTTCATCCTTTCATACTTAAAAGATTAACTTATTCTTTAGTAATGATTTCATTTTTATTTTTATATATGCTATTTGCTGGTATTACTCCTCTAACTGATGACAATGGATATATATTAGAATTCTTTCCTATTATAGTTCCAGGATTTAATACTGAACCACATCCAACTTCTACATTATCTCCTACCATTGCTCCTACTTTTTTTCTATTTGTTTCTATTATTTCTGCTTCTTTTTTGATAACTACTAATTTTTTGTCTGATTTTACATTTGATGTAATTGCCCCAGCTCCTAAGTGTGATTTATACCCTAATATTGAATCTCCTACATAATTATAATGTGGCACTTGAACATTGTTAAATAATATAACATTTTTCAATTCTGTTGAATTCCCTACAACTGCTCCTTTTCCAACAATTGCATTTCCTCTTATAAATGCACAATGTCTTATTTCTGCATCTTCACATATTATTGCTGGTCCATTAATATATGCTGTAGGTGCAATTTTTGCACTTTTCGCTACCCATATATTATCACCCTTTTTATCATATTTAGCTTCATCTAATGTTTTACCAATTTCTAATATATATTCTCCTATATATGGTAATACTTCAAATGGATATGTATATTTTTCCATTAATTCTTTTGCTATAGTCTCATCTAGATTATATAAATTTTTAATTTTACATTCTTCCATGCTTTTGTCCTCCATGTTATATTTTATTTTCATTCCAGAATTTTTCATATAATTCCTTTGCTGTTTTTGGGCTATCTACACCTTCTTTATTTTTTACTGGTGCAAAATCTTCTTTTCTTTTTCCCCTCAATATAGCTATATCATCAAATAACTCAAATGCATCAAATATAAATGATTCAAATTTATAAGCATTAGGTTCAGTTGGGATTATTTCTTTTCCTTCTTCATTAATATATGAATTCTTTTTTAATGCACTATGATATATTAGTGTTTCTTTGCTTATCTTTTCTATTGCTTCTATCGTATACAAATTACACATTATATGTGATTCTCCATATTTTAATTCTCCGTTATTATCCATTTCTTCTGCCATTTTTTCTGGTAACTCTGTATATTCTATAACTTTTGGGTGTCCATTCATTTTTCCAAACACACCTACACGTTCATGAGGATTAGCTTTTACTACAGATTTTGATGCAATTTGTACACCTTTTTTTATTGCCATTCCTAGAAGTACTGTATCTGCCATCTTTAATAGTACATTATCTACTCCTCCTATAAATATCCATTTTATACCATTTTCTTTCATTTCTGCTAATGCTCCGCTAGCTCTTAATGATGAATAAGTACCACCATTTCCATCTGATGCTTCTTTTATTTTCATATCTTTACCTATTAATAATTTTCCATCTGTATCCATTAATGGTAATTCACTTTGAGCAAAAAAGTGTACATTTTTAGGGTTATATCCAAAATAATTATGTTTTTTCATAAATTCGATTGTTTCATCATTATTTTGTTTACTAGTCATAATATACCAAGGGATAATTGTTCCATATTTAGAATTTGCCTCTTTTAAATTTTCAGCTAAAATTTCAAATAAGTATTTTCCTTTTCCATATACATCTAATTTAAATGTTCCTTTAGGTCCTGAATGTCCTAATCTAGTTCCTTGACCTCCTGCCATTGTTACTACTGCATATTCGCCTTTTCGTATAACTTCTTCTCCTAATGATTCTAATTCCTTTTGTTCATTTTTAGATAATTTACTTTTATCTATGTAAGGTAATGGCTCTATTTTATTTTCTTTTATTATTATTTCTTTTTTAGTATTATCATAAAGTTCTTGCAATTGATGAAAATCTATTTTTTCTATTTGATTTATTAAATTTCTTTTTTGTTCTCCATTTAATTTTTCTAATAAGTTTATTACATGTTCTTGATTGTACATTTTCAATGTTGCTATTATATCTTGTATTTTATCCATTTCTTTCGCTCCCTTTTAGCTTTTTACTATATTATATGTATTTATTTTGTCAATGTCATTTTAGCATACATATTTATTTTTATCAAGTTTTTTATCATAGACCTTGTCATAAAAGCCTGACAACTTTAATATACATTAGTAAAAGTAATGCAAAGCATTTTGTTTGATGTTGAAAGTTATTAAAGGAGGTATATAGATGGAAAATACAAGATTGTATCAAGACATCGCCAAAAGAACAGATGGAGATATCTATGTAGGGGTTGTAGGTCCTGTACGAACTGGTAAATCGACTTTTATTAAAAAATTTATGGATTTATTAGTTATCCCTAACATTGATAATGAATATAAAAAAGAAAGAGCAAAAGATGAATTACCACAAAGTGCGGGTGGTAAAACAATAATGACTACAGAGCCTAAATTTATTCCTAATGAAGCTGTAGAAATAACTTTAAATGATAATTTAAAATTTAAAACAAGATTAGTTGACTGTGTAGGTTATCTTGTAGATAATGCTATTGGATATTTGGAAGATGATATGCCTAGAATGGTTAAAACACCTTGGTCTGACGAAGAAATTCCTTTTGAAACCGCTGCAGAAATAGGAACTAAAAAAGTTATTGAAGAACATTCTACTATCGGTATTTTAGTAACAACAGATGGAAGTATTACTGATATACCAAGAGAAGATTATATAAAAGCAGAAGAACGTGTTGTTAAAGAATTACAAGCTTTAAATAAACCTTTTATTATCTTGCTTAATTCTTATGACCCTACTTCTTCTTCAACAAAAGACCTTGCTGATAAATTAAGTGAAAAATATAACACTTCTGTAATGCCTATCAATTGTGAAACATTAACTATTGATAATATTAATACCATGTTTTCAAAAGTACTTTATGAATTTCCTATAGAACAAATTAATATTAAATTTCCTAGGTGGATTGATGGATTAGATATGTCTCATCCATTAAAAAGTGAATTATATAATCAAATAAAAAATTGCTTTTTAAATGCAAATGTCTTAAAAGAAGTTTCTAAATGTGTAAATACAATTAAACAAACAGAAATTATTGCAAAAACTTCTATTGAAGATATACAACTTGGAACTGGTAAAGTTTCTATTGAAATCACATTAAAAGAAAATTTATTTTATCAAGTTTTATCAGAAATAACAAATGTTGCAGTTTCTAATGAAGGTGACTTATTTAGTATTATCACCGAACTTGCCAATGTAAAAAAGAAATATGATAAAATCTCTTATGCACTAGATGAAGTAAATAGAAAAGGTTATGGTATAGTTACTCCTTCTATTGATGAACTAATTTTAGAAGAGCCTGAAATGGTTAAACAAGGTTCTAGATTTGGTGTTAAACTGAAAGCTACAGCTCCATCTATACATTTAATAAAGACCAATGTGGCAACTGAAGTTTCTCCTATTGTAGGTTCAGAAAAACAATCAGAAGAATTAGTAAATTATTTACTTTCTGGTTTTGAAAATGATCCTAAACAAATTTGGGAATCTAATATTTTCGGAAAAAGCCTACATGAATTGGTTAATGAAGGCTTACAAGCCAAACTTGCTAAAATGCCAGAAGAAGCTCAAATAAAGCTCCAAGAAACTTTGGAACGTATAGTTAATGAAGGTTCAGGCGGATTAATTTGTATTATTTTATAATGATAAAATAGTCAGCAGTTAAAGCACTTTTTTAACAGATGCGAGGTTGTTTTATAGAAATTTACTATAAAACAACCTCGCATCTGTTAATTACTCTAACTAAGATAATTCGTATTTAGTATTATGTTGAACTTCTTATTTAAAATTTGTAGATAATGTTTTAACTAATCCATATGAATTTTCCTCCTGCAATTCACTATTTTATTTATATAGTTAAATTTCCATCACTAGACATAAAATATATAGCAATAGGTATTTCGTTATTAAAAGTATTTTTGTCAAGTCTTATTTTTATAATATTTAAATCTGCATCTTTTAATTGTTCTATCCTATTCCTTCCACCTTTACGCTCTATTACTGTATTAGAATTTATTTCTACTTTCATTTCAAATTTCCCACCATCTACATTATAATCAGGTAGTAAATCTTCAAAAGTTATAGTTAATATTGCTTTATTACTATTTATTATTTCTATATTCGTACCTATTGGAGAAACTGTTAAATAAGGCGAACCTTCTAATGTTAAGTTTTTAATCAATTCTTTTCTTAACTCTTCTCCCTTTATATTACTTAATATGCTAATTGCCTTTGATTTTTTATATGTATATGTATCTATGTAATATCCAATTTTTATTTCATCATAATATATTTTTTCATTTGTTCTTCCATTTATAAAATTCAAAGAACTATTTACATCAATAGAATATCTTTTATTATCTAATTTATCTTCAAAAACAATACTATTAGAATCTATATTAGGGGCTGTAAAAAAAGTCCCTTTGACAAAACTTAATCATTTTCTTTTAAATACTATAACATTTATAATCATTTACTTTTATTGATGTTATTTTTAATTCATCCAAAGGGGCATTTGAATTTTCATATTGTACTTTTACATTTTTTTCTTTTTGTAAATCTCCTATTATTTCAGTATCATCTGCTATATATGCTTTTACTGCAAATGGAAAATTATAACCAGTATCAGAATGAGTATCATATTCTATTTCCATTTGTTTTGGATAAACATCTTTCATTAATTTTACTCCTAACTAACCTAGTGCTACATCTAATATCATCATAATTACAAAGCCTATTGCAACTCCTATTGTACCTATATTAGAATGTTCTCCAACTTGTGATTCTGGTATTAATTCTTCTACTACTACATAAATCATTGCTCCAGCTGCAAAAGATAATAAATATGGTAATATTGGAACAACTGCATTTGTAAGTAATATAGTTATAATTGCTCCTATTGGTTCAACGATTCCTGAAAGTGTACCATATAAAAATGCTTTTGGTTTTGATACACCTTCGCTTTTAAGTGGCATTGATATAATTGCTCCTTCTGGAAAGTTTTGTATAGCAATTCCTATTGCTAGTGCCATTGCACCTGCTATTGTAATCCCAGTATTTCCAATTATTGCTCCTGCAAATGTAACACCAACTGCCATTCCTTCTGGTTGATATAAAAATAGACTGTTATGATTTTTATTTTTGACCAATTTAATATTAAATTAGCCTTATATTTTTTCTTTTAAGTTATTTAATTGTTTAAAATTAAAATACAAATCTATTTGTTTGTCTTGGTGGATTTCAATTCTATTAATAATTACTTTCATAATTTCTGATGTTGGTTTATTTAGACTTAGGAAATCCTGTACAATACTTTTTATTTTTTCTGTATCATCTTGTTTTGCTTCTTCTTTTTGCTGTTTAATTTCTAGGTATTTGTTTTCTTTTTCTCCTATTTCATTCTTAAATTTTTTCAATAATCTTTCATACATTTCTTCACTTATTTTATTATTTAATTTGTCTACATACATTTGATCAATATTGTTATTTACCAATTTCATCTCGTTTTCTAGTTTTTGAAGTATTTTTCCATAATCATATTTTGTCATTTCTTTTTTTACTTCTAATTCTATTTTTTCACTATCTATTTTTTGAAATAAATTTTTAATATAATTAATTATAGTGTCTTCTAAATTAGAATAGCTAAAACCATGTGATGTACAAAGTTTTAATTTTGAATTTCTACGATAATTATTACATACCATATAGTAATTACCATTCTTTTTTCCTCTTACTCCTATTTTATGTTTGCATTCATAACAAAAAAGTAAACCATCTAATAAAAACATATTTTTCTTTTCGTTTCTATTGTAGTTTTGAACTATTACCATTTTTTGCACTGTATCAAATACTTTTTTGTCTATTATTGGTTCATGTGTATTTTCTACAATTACCCATTTTTCTTCTGAATTTGGTCTAATTTTTCTATTTTTATAACTTATTCTACTTCTTTTATTTTGCACAGTTGTGCCTATATAAACTTTATTTTTCAATATGTTTTTTACTGTTTTATTTTCCCAAAAGGTTTCTTTATTATATCTTGATTTATTTGCAGTCGGAATATGGCTATTGTTTAAGTAATCTCTTATTGTTCCAACTTGATTCCCACTAGATGCCATATTAAAAATAGTTCTTACAATTTGAGCCTCTGGTTCATAAATTATTAATTTATTTTTATCTTTTAAATCTTTTATGTATCCAAGTGGTGTTTTTCCTCCCACCCATTTTCCTTGTTTTTGCATAGTGTGAAGTGCTGTTCTAATTTTTTTAGATAAGTCTTTAGAATACATATCATTTAATATTGATTTAAAAGGTGCAATGTCATTGTTACCATTTGATGATTCAAAAGTATCTATTCCATCTGTTACTGAAACATATCTTACATTATTTTCTGGAAACCATTTTTCTATATATTCTCCTGTTTCTATATAATCACGACCTAAACGGGATAAATCTTTTGTTACAACCATATTAATTTTTCCGTTTTCTATATCTCTTATCATTCTTTGAAAATCTGGTCTATTAAAATTTGTTCCAGTAAAACCTTGATCTATATATGTATCTATTAATTGGTACTTCCATCCTAATTTTTGCACATATTCTGTTAGTAATGTTCTTTGATTTTTTATACTTTCACTTTCATCATATCCTCTATCCACATCTTCTTTTGATAGTCTTATATAAATTGCTACCTTGTATATTGTTTTTTCTATTTGTTCAAGCATTTTTCCTCCCTTCTATGCTTGATAAAAACAATTTAAATTTAAATTTTATTATATCTTATTTTGAATAAAATTTTAATGCTAAAAAATATCTTTTTTTAAGATATTAATTATTAAGTGTTTTATTAATTCTTCTAACTCTTCACCTTTTTCGTCGAAGTATATATTAATTTTGAAAGTTTCACTCATATTAATTCACTCTCCCTATACTATATATACATCTGTTTTCTTATAAAAATTCTCCCTTACTCTAAATTTATTTTTTAAATATGTCCACATTTGCTCATAAATAGTTTAAGGGTAGCTATGCGATAGTTTTCACTATCACACACCTACCCTAGTTAGTAAAATATCTCATCTATTTTGTTCAAAAGCATTGGTATTACTGCTTTTTCTGATTATAAAAAATGTCCAATTTAGAAGTTTATTTTACTCAAAAATTTGGACATTTTTAGCTAATACGTAATTTAATAAATAGTAATGAATTTTTTTGCGTAATATTTTTAAAGTGAATTACAAAACTCACCTTTTAAAATTTAGTTTTAACAATAACTTGTAATTTGTCAATTACTCATCTCTTTCTTCTGTTTGATAAATTCTATGTTATTTTTTTCTAAATCTTCAATAGTTATATCTCCATATTCTAAAGATGA
>CAKPPS010000023.1 GCA_934177795.1 uncultured Clostridia bacterium
TTGGGCTGTAGCCAAGCGGTAAGGCACCAGACTTTGACTCTGGCATGCGCTAGTTCGAATCTAGCCAGCCCAGCCAAAATAAACTTTTGCGTCATTTATTCAGACTGTAAGAGTTTTTTTTATATAAGAGTACTAGAAAATAGTAATTTTAAAAGTAAAAATCTATGAATAAATAAAATTATGTGAAAAAAGCTGATGAAATTACCCTGGGTGTTATAATATATTAGTTGACAATATTAAAGTAAAATAAAAATAGGAAATAGAGAAACCACAAACGTGGTTTGCCAGATAGTGTTGACACATCTAACCGTCAAGTTTACAGATGTGTCTTTTTTTGGTTATATTTGCATATAATGTTATTTTATCATCTATAATATCCATATTCCTTTTCTTATTTGTCTCTAGTTGTTAATGATAATATAAGAATGTACAAAAAATGGAATTTAACAATGTACAAAAATGTACAATTTTTATTGTGTATCTTATTTTTTATTAATTTATTTTACACTAACTGAGAATTTTATGGATTACTTATATTACTGAAACGAGAAGTATTATAGCAGTGATTTTGCAGATGGAAGTGAGTTATTTTATTTATAAAATGGACGAAAGAAAACGAATTTACTCTGCGAATGTGGTCAAAAGCCTTGATAAAAAATTAAAAATTGATATAATAATAACGATAAAAAGAGAAGTTAATTTGTATGAATTTGATATAATTATTTAAAAGAATTTAAGAGAATGGCTGAAAGTAACTAGTAATTTGTAAAGGATGGTATTAATGATTAAAAATATTATATTAGATGTTGGAGGAATACTTTTTGATGATAGTAAAAATAATATTGAAAAAATATTAGGCAAAGATTGTGGTTATATCTATAAGATTGCCTATGGAAAAGGGTTTAAAAAGTGCTTGTTAGGAGAAATCAGTGTTGAAGAACATATAAATAGTTTACAAAATGAAAAGGAATTTTATAATATTAAATATATTTTAGAAAAAGATAATTTAAAAAAATCATATCCATTAATAGAGAATAATTTTGAATTCATAGAAAGATTAAAAGAGGATGGGTATAAATTATTTTTATTAACTAATATAACAGAAGATAGCTATAATTATATAAATAGTATTATTAATATAAATGATGTATTTGATGGAGGGATATATTCTTATCAAGAACATTTAATTAAGCCAGGTTATGAAATTTATAATTTACTAATTAATAGATTTAGTTTAAATAAAGAAGAAACATTATTTTTTGATGATAAAGAAAAGAATGTCATTGCAGCAAATGAATTAGGGATAAAGTCATTTATATTTACTTCTACTATAGATATAAAAAATAATTTATAATTACAACTTAGAATTTTACGTAAAGCTATAGAACAAATACTAAGTTTGTGTAGTGTTATTTTCTTTATTGTAGAAGTAAAGTTTCTAGTTGTTTAGAAAGTATAAATACATGAAATCATATATAAAAAATAGTTTTATTCAAGCAAAAAAGGTGAACAAAATTGTTGTTCACCTTTGCTTCCAGAGATTTTATTTTTTTACTTTATATTACTTTAATATGTGATGCCTGTTTCTTTAAGCATCTTGTCAATATTATCTTCAGTAGTATCTTTATAGTTTGCCATTATGCTGCAATCAGGTATTCCCTTATAGGGACCATAAAAATCACCTGACCATTCAGCTTTCCATGGTAAATCATCCATTTTAAAATGAATTTTACCATCGGAACCTATGAGTTTTGAATCTTCATAGTATAGCATATAACCATTAGAGAGGTTAATTTGATCGATGTTTTTAAACAAGCTGTTGAATAACGTTCTTTTATGTGTTGTAGTAGAAGAAACGGAATCTTCTACTATAATTCTATAATCAGTTATTCCTTCTTTTGACGAGAGGTCAATTTGTCCTACGGTGTTATTCTCTAAAACAAATTGAAAAGTAGATTCAACATCTGAATTTATATGGAGAACGCCCGCTTCCTTAAATGAAAAAGGAAAAACCTTTTTATCAATTAAGCGTCCCTTATAATAAATCCCGACAATATTGTCTTGAAAAAAAACTGTTTGTCCTGGGATAAAAAACCCTACAGACTTATCATCAATTTTAACAACTTCGTCATACTCATCATATTCTGAGTCGAATTTCTTTTGTGTATCAGCTTTTTTGTATGTTTTGGTATATTTCTTGTAGCCTAGTGATTGATTACTTTTTTTATATGATGCAGCTAGATAATCAAATTTTGATATGTTTCGACTGTCATCAATGAACCATAATGCCTTATCTGTTAGCACAAAGTCTGTTCCTGGAATAAAAAAATCTCCGGAATATCCATTTTGGGAAACAGAAATAAATGAGTTAAACCGTTCAAAACGGAAATTTAAATAGTGATAAATACAATAAGATTCGGTTTTGTTGTATGGTAAATTTTCTCCAAAATTCAAATAATTTTTGGAGGTGACACCATTAGCAATTTCAATATTTGAATTTGTCAAAACATCTCCAGAATCTTTTGAAGAGTTTTTTGCATATACTTCAAAATTTGAAACTATTGTAAAAACTACTAATAATAAAACAATGGCTGTAGTTAATTTTTTCTTCATCTTGTTATTCTCCTTTTTCTAACGTTTTATTATGTATATAAAATAATACTGTTTTGTTATTAATCTCTGGAATTAGAACTAACTAAGTTTTATACTTATTTTCCTTAGTATTTCTATTTGCAAAACAGCACCATTAATGGCAATTATATCATATTTACATAATCTAGTCAAATGCAATGAGTAATTTTAGGCAAAAAGTCTTTTAATTTCATATATTAAATAAAAAATAAGAACTTTATTAAATAGTGAAATCTTTCTCTTGAACTTTTTTTAGGACAATCAATCAGTAAAAAAGAGTAAAAATTTTTCGCAGTAAAAAATTAAGTAATAGTAATAAAAACATGAACGTATGTGATAAAATAAATAAAAAAATTATCGCAAAGGAGATGTTTTTTTGAACAGAAAAGAAAAAAAAATAAAAATAAAGAATTGAATATATTAAAAGATGTAATAACAATAATAAATCAATATTTCCAAGAACTAATAGAAAAATTTGAAGGATTGACAGATATAAGGAAGCAATCCTATGTAAAATACAAAATGAAAGTAATATTCATGGTAAGATTGTTAGCGTTGATGTGTGAAATAAAAACAATGCATGAGATGACGAGAGAGTTCAATACACAAGAAGCTATAGAGATAAGCCAAATTCTCACAAAGGAGCTTGTCTCAACAATCACAAATCTAAAAGTACTTAAAAAAGTACAATTAAGATTTGATTGAATTGTACAACAAATTCATAAAAAGGTAAATAGAAAAGTGTAAAAAAATGAAAAAGTTTATTTACATAAAGTAAGAAAATTACACTTTTTAATAAAAGCACATTATACCTGTGGATAACAAGTCAGAAAAAAACGTAAAAAAAGAACAACTATGTATATTGCCCAATATTACTACATAAAAAAGCAATGAAAGAGTCTTTAAAGAAATTTACTTTTTTATGCTGGTGTTATAATATATTAGTTGACAATATTAAATTACGTAGTAAAATAAAAATAGAGAAACCACAAACGTGGTTTGCCAGATAGTGTTGACACATCTAACCGTCAAGTTTACAGATGTGCCTTTTTTTGGTTATATTTGCATATAATGTTATTTTATCATCTATAATATCCATATTCCTTTTCTTATTTGTCTCTAGCTTTTGAACTTTTTTTATGACAATCAATTTAAATAGTTGTTAAAAAAATAAAGTTATGATAAAATCAGTATACAAATGCAGAAATATTTTGAAGTAAAAGTGTGATATGTATACTTGAAAATCTGATTAAAAAACTTGAAACAAAAGAAAAATAAAATAGGAGGTATAAAGTGAAACAAAAGGTAATATTAGTGATAAGTATAATTATTTTGATGATAAGTATAATGAACATATCAGAAAGAGTATTGGCTTATAGTGTAGGTAATGGAAATCCAGAAGAAAATGTTATAGAAAAAAGTACAGACTTTGATTATATGATGTTTGTAGACATTGGAATTTGTATATTATTTGTAATTATCGGGTACGGGATATGGAATAAATATGGTAAGGAGGATATGGTGGTAGAAAATATACAGTTTTATCCTCCAAACAATTTGAATAGTGCGGAGATTGGATATATATATAAAGGAGCCCCAGATAGAAATGACATTGTATCATTATTAATATATTTAGCTAATAAAGGATATTTGAAGATAGAAGAATATGAAGAAGAAAATATCAAAAAAAAGAAGATTTATAAAATAATAAAATTAAAAGAATATGATGGTGAAAATGAAAATGAAAAAATATTTTTTAATGAATTATTTAAATCTAGAGAAGAAGTAAAAAAAGAAGACTTGAACAATAAATTTTATACAACTATAGAAAAAATCATAAAAAATATTAATAAAAAACAAAATCAGGAGAAAATATTTGAAAAAACATCATTGGATAAAAGATGGATAATAGCTGGAATGGTTATGATAATGTTTATAATAATGGCAGGAAAAAATCTATTGAATATTGAGCTTATGGATATAACTGGTGTTGCAATGATGTTTTTAGTTTTGGAGCTAGTGATAGTATGTAGAAGACCAAGAATGAGAATAATAGTGACAACAGTTATTACATATATAGTTGTGGCATTTTTATATAACTTACCTAATATTCTAACAAATGGAGCAGAAATAATTAAGTTCATATTAGAAAGTGTATGTATAGCTATAGAAATAATATGTTTAGGAATTATAAAAAAAAGAACTAAATATGGAATGGAACTGTTAGGAAAAATAAAAGGATTTAAAAAATTCTTGGAAACTGCAGAAACGACAAAGCTAGAAGCTATAATTAAGAAAGAACCTAATTATTTTTATGATATACTTCCGTATGCTTATGTATTAGACGTATCTGAAGTATGGATGAAAAAATTTGAAGATATTGTACTAGTAACTCCAAAATGGTATTCTTGTTATACAACATTTGATAATAGTGAATTCTATAGATTTATGAATAATACATTTAAATCAATATGTATGTCAATGAACTCTCAGCCACAAGCTGATATATATTATTTGATGTAGTAATACATAAAGTAAAAATTTTAAAAAACAGCTAATGTAGCTAAAGTATCACCTAATTGAGTAAAAAAGGCAGCTAAGATTGCAAGTTCATCTTGAGTTTTATCTTTAGCGATTTCACAAGCTAAAATAGAAATAAAAGTAACAAAATTACAAGAATTCATAAAAGATCACCTCTTAATTAATATATTAAAATAAATAAAAAATGTTAAGGAGGACAGAAATGAAATATCCTGAAAATTTAAAAAAAGGAGATATAATAGGGATTTGTGCACCATCTCAAGGAATAACAAAAGAAAAGGATATAAAGAGACTGGAAGAAGCAGAAAAGCAATTGAAAGAATTAGGATATAATATAATAGAAACAGATAGTGTAAGAAAAAGTGAAAAAGGAAGAAGTGCTTCTGGAGAGCAAAGAGCTAGAGAATTTATGCAATTATGGAAAAATAAAGATGTTAAATTAATTATATTTGCCGCAGGAGGAGATTTTTTAGTTGATATGCTAGAGTATTTAGATTTTGATAAAATAAAAAAATCAAAACCTAAGTGGTTGCAAGGATATTCTGACATAACAAGTTTGAATTATATATTTAATACAGTATTAGAAATACCATCAATATATTGCCAAAATATTAAAGATTATGCAATGAGACCACTATATCCTAATTTAATAAATGCATTAAAAATAGCAAGTGGAGAAGAAGTAGAACAACATTCATTTGAAAAATATGAAAAAGTACTTAACTTTAGTGAGCAAGAATCAATACCAGACGAAGATAACAATAATTTAAGTTATAATTTAACTGAAAAAACAAAGTGGATAAACCTAAATAAAGAAAACGAAATAGTAATAAAAGGAAGAGCTGTAGGAGGATGTTTAGACTGTATAAAATTCTTTATAGGAACGAAATATGATAATGTAGAAAAATATATACAAAAATATAGTGATGATGGTATAATATGGTTCTTAGAAGTTTTTGAAATGAGTACACCTACTTTATATTTAACATTATGGCAAATGAAGATGGCAGGATATTTTAAAAATTGCAAAGGTATAATATTTGGACGACCATTATTTATACGAAACGATTATGATATAGATTTCAATCAGACTGTAATAGATATATTAGGTGATTTAAATATACCTATTATATGTGGTGCAGATATAGGACATGTATCCCCACAAGTAGCGATGGTAAATGGAGCAATTGTAGAAATCACTTCAAATAATGGAAAAGGAATTATAAAAACATATTTGGAATAAAATATTATATAGTAAAGGAGGAAAAATATGAAAGTAATATTAGTTAATGGAGGACCACACGAAAGAGGATGTACATATACAGCACTAAAAGAAATAGAACAACAACTTAATAAAAATGATATCGAAACTGAAATATTTTGGCTAGGAGTAAAGCCCATGGCTGGATGTATTGGATGTAAGAATTGTGCAAAAACAGGAAAATGTTTTAATGATGATAAAGTAAATGAATTTATAGAAAAAGCAAAAGATACAGATGGATTTGTTTTCGGAAGTCCAGTTCATTTTGCAGCTATTAGTGGGGCATTATCATCATTTATGGATAGAGTTTTTTATGCAGGAAAATCAATAATGCAGAATAAAGTGGCAACAGGCATAGTTAGTTGTAGAAGAGGTGGAGCAACAGCAGCTTTAGATGAAATCAATAAATATTTCGCAATAAACAATATGCCAATAGTTACATCACAATATTGGAATATGGTACATGGAAATATACCAGAAGAGGTAAAAAAAGATGAAGAAGGAATGCAAACAATGAGGACTTTAGGAAATAATATGGCATGGATATTAAAATGTATAGAAGAAGGCAAAAAGAAAGGAATCGATGTACCTGAGAGAGAAAAAGCAATAAAAACAAATTATATAAAATAAAAAGGAAGTAAAAAATGAATCAAAATAGCCCAATAGGAATATTTGACTCTGGAATAGGCGGAGTTACAGTTTTAAAAGAGATAGTAAAAATATTACCAAAAGAAAAATACATATATTATAGTGATTCTAAAAATAATCCTTATGGAGATAAAAGTGATATAGAAATAAAAGAAATATGCAATAAAATAGTTGAATTTTTCATAGAAAAAGATTGTAAAGCAATAGTTATAGCTTGTAATACAGCAAGCGCAAAAGCAGCTTCATATTTAAGAAATAAATACAAGAATCTATTATTTATAGCAATTGAACCAGCATATAAAATGGTCTATGATTATGCTTATGATGAACCTACATTAGTGATGGCTACAAAAGGAACTATAGAAAGTGAAAAATTCCAACAATTATATAAAAAATATAATAATAATAAAACAAAACGCATAAAAGCAGTGGGATTAGCAGAGTTAATCGAAGAAGGAAAAAAGGATGAAATAAAAAAATATTTACAAAAACATATAGGTATGTATAAAGGAAAAATAAAAGATGTTGTTTTAGGATGTACACATTATCCACTAATCCAAAAAGACATCCAAAAAATTTTAGGAGATGTAAGATTTTTTAATGGAGCTCCTTATGTGGCTAAAAATTTAAAAAATATGTTATATGAAAGAAACTTATTAAGCAATAATAAAGATATAATAAAAATTGATTTTATAGATTCATCAAATAGTAAGGAAAAAGAGAAAAGATTTTTTAATATAATGGAAAACTAATAAAAAGAAAAAATGTTCGTAAAAACTATTGACTTTTTTAAAAAAAGAATATAGAATGAAGGCGAACATTTTTTTAGTGCAAAAAAGAAAGAGGTGCTGGTAATGATATCATCCTTACATATAAAAAATATAGGAATTATAGAAGATATAAGTATTGAGTTAAATAGTGGGTTAAATGTATTAACAGGAGAAACAGGAGCGGGAAAAACGCTAATAATAGATTCATTACAAATAATATCAGGTGGAAGATTTTCAAAAGAAATGATAAGAAAAGGAGAAAATAACTCATTTGTAGAAATTTGTATATATGATCCGGAAAACAAAAATTCAATAGATGGAAACATTATAGTATCTAGAGAAATAAATTTAAATGGTAGAAATATGTGTAAAATAAATGGCAGAATGGTAACTGTTAATGAATTAAAAGAATTCATGAAAAACATAATAGAAATACATGGACAAAATGATAACCAAAATCTTCTAGATAGTAAATTACATTTAAAATATTTAGATAACTTTATAGGAAAAGAAATTTTTAAGGATTATAAAGAAAATTATAATAAATTATATGAAAGATATTTACAAATTAATAAAGAATTAAAAAATAATTATGGTAATGATACAGAAAGACAACGAAAACTAGACTTATTAAAATATCAAGTGCAAGAAATAGAAGAGGCTAAATTAAAAGAAAAAGAAGAAGAGGAACTAGAAGAAAAGAGAAAAATATTTTTAAATTCTGAAAAAATATCAGAAAGCTTAAATGAAACAGATGTATTATTATCAGAAAATATTATAGATGCTTTAAGTGCTGCAATAAGAACTTTAGAACGTATAGAAAGTATAGATACAAAATATGAAGAAGCAAATAAAAACTTAAAAAATTCATATTATGAATTACAAGAATTAGCTAGAGATATTAATGGATATAAAGAAGATGTATATTTTGATGAAGAAGAGAGAAATCAAATAGAAGAGAGACTGGATTTAATATATTCATTAAAAAGAAAATATGGAAATACAATAAAGGAAATACTAGAATATGGAGAAAAAGTAAAAAACGAAATTAATATTATAGAAAATTTAGAAGAATATACAAATAAATTAAAAATAGAGTTACAAGAAGTAATAAATAATATGAATGTATATGCTAAAAAAATTAGTGAAATAAGAAAACAGTATTCTAAAAAGTTAAGTGATTGTATTAATAAAGAATTAACGGAATTAGAAATGAAAAATGCTAATATAAATGTAAAAGTAGAATTTAATGAAAAAGAATTTTTTATGGAAGGAAAAGATACTGTTAAATTTTATATTAGGACAAACCTAGGAGAAGATGAAAAAGAATTATCTAAAATAGCATCTGGAGGAGAAATGTCTAGAACAATGCTAGCTATAAAAAAAGTTTTAGCAGATACAGATATGATACCAGTGCTAATATTTGATGAGATAGATACAGGTATTAGTGGAAAAGCTGCAAATTCAGTTGCTATGAAATTAAAGGCAATAGCCAAAAAACATCAAGTTATGTGTATATCTCATTTGCCGAATATTGCTGCAAGTGCAGATTATAATTATTTTATAAGTAAAAAAGTACAAGAAGAAAGAACAAAAACAGATGTAAAATTATTAGATGAAGAAGAAGTTATTAAAGAAATCGCCAGAATATCATCAGGTGAAGTAAATGATATTACATTAAAATATGCTTATGATTTACGAAATAAAAAAGCCAGCTAACTGAATATATTTTACAAATTTGGTAAAAATGTATATATAATATTGATTAAAAGAGTGAAAATTCATGAGGAGGTTAATATGAGTATATGTACATTAATAAAAAAAGTAAAAGCAATAGAAGTATTAGATTCTAGAGGAAATCCTACAGTTCAGGTAGAAGTGGAAACAGAAAGTGGCATAAAAGGAATAGCATCTGTACCATCAGGAGCATCAACTGGTAGTTTTGAAGCTGTTGAATTACGAGATGGAGATAAGACGAGGTATAATGGAAAAGGATGTTTAAAGGCAGTAGAAAATATTAATAAGAAAATAAGTAAAAAAATTATAGGAATGAATGTTTATGAGCAAAAACAAATTGATGAAGAAATGATAAGATTAGACGATACATTAAATAAATCTAATTTGGGTGCAAATGCTATATTGGGAGTGTCATTAGCTGTAGCAAAAGCAGCAAGTAACACACTTGGAATAGAATTATATAAATATATTGGTGGAATTAATGCAAAAGAATTACCAGTGCCTATGATGAATATATTAAATGGAGGAAAACATTCTGAAAATAATATTAGTATACAAGAATTTATGATAATGCCAATAGGAGATATTACATTTGCAGAAAGATTAAAAAGGGGAGCTGAAATATATCACAAACTTAAAACAGTATTAAAAGAGAAAAAATTTGATGTAGGTGTGGGCGATGAAGGAGGCTTTGCACCAAATTTAGAAAATGAAGAGTTGGCATTAGATATTATAATTGAATCAATAAAAAAAGCAGGATATGTTCCAGGAAAAGATATTGTTTTGGCACTAGATATTGCTAGCACAGAAATGAGAGAAGAAGCTAAAAAAATAGGAAAAGATGGATATTATTTTTGGAAGACAAAGAATTTAAAAAGTAAAGAAGAAATGATTCAATATATAGTGGATTTATGTGAAAAATATCCAATATTTTCTGTAGAAGATGGATTAGCAGAAGAAGACTGGGAAGGATGGCAAATACTGACACAAAAATTAGGTAATAAAGTTCAATTAGTTGGAGATGATTTATTTGTAACAAATATGTCAAGATTAAAAAGAGGTATAGATAAAAAAGTAGCAAATGCAATACTTATAAAACCAAATCAAATAGGCACACTAACAGAAACATTAGATACTATTAGAATGGCTAAAGAAAATGGATATAAAACAATTATTTCTCATAGATCAGGAGAAACAGAAGATACAACAATTGCAGATATTGCTGTTGGTGTAAATAGTATGCAAATAAAAACAGGAGCACCTTGTAGAACAGATAGAGTATCTAAATATAACAGATTGTTAAAAATCGAAACAGAGCAGTGAATTAATACTGCTCTAAAAAAATAAGCTAAGTTTAATATTTACATTAAACTTAACTTTTTTAAACTTAATTTTTCATCATATTGTTAGTTGAAATAAATCTTATAAAGAAAAATAATACTAAGCCAACACTTAAACTAACTAAAGTTACTATGATAGGTGAACCAGCTTTTGGTAAAACTGCTGGTGGTTCAGTTAATTTTAATTTAGGTGATACATCAGAAGTTTTAGAAACTTCTGTATCATTAAAATCAGTATATTTTAAATCTACTTTTTCATTAGTATTTAAAATTTTATCAACAATATTACTATCAAAGTTTTGTTTTAATTTTAATTTATATTGAACAGTAGCTGTTTCTCCTGATTTTAGTTCAGGAATAGTCCATGTAATAGAATTATTTTCTGTATTTATTTCAGCAGATATATCTCCAATATTAGCTTTTGAAACATAAGCAAATTCAAAATTATTTACTATTTCTTTTGGAAAGTAGTCAGTAACTGTAATATTTTTTAAAGTTTTAGAAACTGGTAATAAATCTTTATAAATATCTTGAGTTATTGTTTTTTCAATTTCACTATCTTGAACATAGTAGAATTTACCAACAGTAGGTGCATCTTGTGTTCCAAAAACTTCTTTTATAATAGCATCATAAGTTTTTGTTCCAGCTCCCATTCCCGGTTGAGAAGTAGGGTTTGAAATACCTGTAAGCATTGTTATAACATTGTATCCTGCAGTCTTTAAAGATTGTAATTGTGTCTTTGTTTTTGTAATTACATCATCAGAATAATAATTTTTATCATAGTCAACAGCAACATTTGGAACACCATCTGTTAATATAATCATATATTTGTTATTTGATTCTGATGAAAAATGTTTGCTAGCTAATTTTAATCCTGCATCTAAATCAGTTCTAGGACCAGTATATTGAATATTAGATATAGCATTATCTAAAGCAGCAACATCTGAAGATAATTCTGAAACTAAAGCAGCGTCTTCAGTAGTACCCTCTTTAGAAACATCAGAGTTAGTAGAAAAGCTAACAGCACCAATTTTTAAATTTTTGTTATCTTTAAGAATGCTGTTTACTAAAGTTTTGGCTGAATTAATAACTAGGTCTTCTCTTGTTTTAGAAGTTCCATCAACTGATACAGTATCTTCCATACTTTTTGAGTTATCAATTACAAGCATTAATTCACCTGTTGGATGAGAAGAAGCTTCCTCATTAGTTACTTGTAACTGAAGTGTAACTTCTTTATTAGATAAATCTTTGCTAATTAATTTTTTTTCAAATTTAGAATTATCGCCAATTGTAATAGTACAAACAGGTTCTTCAACTACTGACATTGTAACTGTATTGTATGTTGCTAAGGAAATATTAGCAACCAAAATTAACATTAAAAATAAAGTTAATAAAAATCTCTTTTTCATATAATCCTCCCATAAATAAAAATCTCTATATATTTTATCACAATAAATAAAAAATACAACAAATTTGTAGAAAAAAAAGATAATTTGTGATAGAATAAGTACAATTTACAGTCATAATAAATTGAGAGTAGAAATAATAGACAAAAATGGAGGAACAATAAGATGGAAGAATATACAATATTGAATAATATAAATTATCCAGAAGACTTAAAAAGATTAAATATAAAAGAAGAAGAAAAATTAGCAGAAGAGATAAGAAAATATATATTAGATATAGTTTCAAATAATGGTGGGCATTTAGCATCAAATTTAGGAGTAGTTGAATTAACTTTAGCATTACATAGTGTATTTGACTTTAAAAATGATAAGATTGTATGGGATGTAGGACACCAAACTTATGTACATAAAATTTTAACAGGAAGAAAAGAAAATTTAAAAACATTAAGAAAGCTAAATGGAATTGCTGGATTTCCAAAAACAAATGAATCAAAATATGATCATTTTAATACAGGACACAGTAGTACATCAATTTCTGCAGCACTAGGAATGGCAAGAGCAAGAGATTTGCAAAAAGAAGACTATTCTGTTTTAGCGGTGATTGGAGATGGAGCGCTAACTGGAGGAATGGCATTAGAAGCATTAAATGATGTAGGATATAGTGAAACTAAAATGACAGTAATATTAAATGATAACGAAATGAGTATATCTCCTAATATAGGTGGTTTAAATATGTTTCTTAGTAAGCTAAGAACAAAAAAAATGTATACTAGATCGAATATAATAATGAAAAATAGAATAAATAAAATTCCACTTGTCGGAAAACATTTTGTAAGAATAGTACAAAAAGCAAAAAGAAGTATAAAACAATTAATTATACCAAAAATGTTTTTTGAAGATATTGGATTTACATATTTAGGACCAGTTGATGGACATAATATTGAAGAATTACAAAGCATATTCAAATTAAGTAAACAAATAGAAAAACCAGTATTGATTCATGTTTTAACTAAAAAAGGAAAAGGATATAAAATTGCAGAAGAAAACCCAGATAAATTTCATGCTACAGGACCATTTGATATAGAAACAGGAAAATCTAAAAAAGCAAAAGGAGATAATTATTCAAAAATATTTGGGAATAAGTTAATACAATTAGCAGAAAAAAATGACAAAATAGTAGCAATAACAGCTTCGATGAAAGATGGAACAGGGTTAACAAAATTCAGTGAAAAATTTCCAGAAAGATTTTTTGATATTGGTATAGCAGAACAACATGCACTAGGATTAGCAGCAGGTATGGCAATATCAGGAATGATACCAGTGGTTCCTTTATATTCATCTTTTTATCAGAGAGCTTATGACCAAGTAATACATGACATAGCTATTCAAAATTTACCGGTAATTATGTGTGTAGACAGAGCTGGTATAGTTGGAGCTGATGGAGAAACACATCAAGGACAATTTGATATGGCATTTTTTAGATTAATACCTAATTTAACAATATTAGCCCCAAAAGATTTTAAAGAACTAGAAGATATGTTGGAATATGCAATAAATCTAAAAAAACCAGTAGTAATAAGATATCCAAGAGGTGGAGAAGGAAAAGAAAAATTTGACATACATGAAAAGATAGAAACAGGAAAGGCAGAGGTATTAAAAAATGGAAAAGATGTATCAATAATATCTATAGGCAAAATGGTAAGTAGAGGAATTGAGGTTGCCAATAAGTTAAAAGAAAACGACATAGAGGCAGAAGTCATAAATGCAAGATTTTTAAAACCGTTAGATGATAAAAAGATATCAGAATCAATTGAAAAAACTAAAAAAGTAATAACAATAGAAGATGGAACTATTATAAATGGATTGGGAACAGCTATTAAAGAATTAATTGTTGATAATAATATAAAAGATATAGAAATTAGTTGTTATGCATATCCAGATGAATTTATACCACATGGAAGTGTAGAAGAATTAGAAGAAATTTATAAAGTGAATTGTGATAACATAGTAAAGGATTTTATGGATAAAGAAAAAATAAGACAATTAAGAGAGGAAAAGCAATAGTAATGAATAAACAAGAACTTTTAAAAGATTATAAGAAACAAGAAGACAAAATGTGTATAGCACAAATATTAGATAAAATAGAAATATCAAGTAAGAAAGATAAAATAGAATATACAGATTTTCTAGACATGTATCAAGTTTCATTAGTAGAAAACTTTTTAAGAAAAGCTAAAATACAAAATTATAAATTGTATGGAGGTTATGCAGAAGCAGAAAGAAAAATATTAATAATATACCCAGAAAAATTTGATGATAATATGCTACAAAAAAATTATAATAAAATATTAAAAATAGTAAAAATATCATTACAAGAACTAGATAGAGGTAAATATGTGCATAGAAATTATCTTGGTGGAATTGTAAAATTAGGAATAAAAAGAGAAAAAGTTGGAGATATATTAGTGAGAGACAATGGCGCAGATATTATAACAATGAGTGAATTTGCTAATATATTAAAAAGTGAATTATCAAGTCTTAATAGATTCAAAGGAGCGGATATTGAAGTAAAAGAATTAAATAAGGTAGAAAAGCCAGAAGTAAAAATAGAAGAAGTATCAATTATAGTTCCATCATTGAGATTAGACAATATTGTATCAGATTTAGCTAGAACATCTAGAAGTAAAGCATCTGAAATAATAGCTCAAGAAAGAGTTTTTATAAACGGTCAAAATGAAACTAAAAACTCTAAGCAAATAAAATTAGGAGATATAATAACTATAAGAGGAAAAGGAAGGTTTGTCATAAAAGATTTTACTGGGACAACGAGGAGTGGTAGAACAGTTATATTAATAGAAAAATATATTTAATAAAAAAATACACCAGATACAAGATAATGTAATCTGGTGCATTTTATATAATTAAACAAAAATAAATTTATTAAAAGAAAACAAAAACTTTTCCAATTTATTTTATATAATAGGAAAGTTTTGCTTTCCTATTATATAAAAAGCTACAATTTATTAATCTATAAATTTAATTTCATTAAAATGGCATCATATTTATTGTCATAATAATTTTTCCTTTTACCACATTCTATAAATCCATTTTTCTTATATAAAGAAATAGCTGCAAAATTTTCTTCATTAACTTCTAAATTAATTACTTTTATATTATTTTCAGAGCAAAAAGAAATAATCTGTTTAATTAAAGTAGAAGCAAAACCTTGTCTTCTAAATGTATTTTTTATAGCGATATTCATGATATCAGCTTCATCAATAATAATTTTAATATCAATAAACCCAATAATAGAATTATCAAGTTTTGCACATAAAATATAAGACGAAGAAGAATTCAACTCATCTCTTAGATTACTGATATTCCAAAAAGAATCGAAATCTGAAATATTAAAATTATCTAAATCAGAAATATGCATCTGTTGAATTCCTACATTTTTTAATTCTAATTGCTTTTGTGCTTGAGGCTTTTTTAAATATAATGGAAGAACATCAGAAAAATTATTATTAAAATGATCTAATCCAGAAAGACCAAGATTAAAAACATCAATAGTATTATTTTCCAAAATAAGAAAATCTTTTGAAAAATTTTGGATATCATTTTTATAAATATTAACTGCATCACCTACAAAAAAGATAGGAGTATCAGAGTACTTACTGGCTAAAAATTGTAAACAATTATGAATACTATCTGCTTGAGGATTTTCTATATTAGAATATAGGCCATCAGTACAACTATAAACAGAAAAATAACAATTATTATTTTTACAGTCAATCATGCTACATATAAGACCATTTTTATTGACATTATAAGCTAAAGCTTCAAGAGAAGAAATACCAATGGCAGGAATGCTTAGTACATCTGAAAAAGCTTTCACAGTTGCAATACCAATTCTAATACCAGTAAAGGAACCAGGTCCAATATCAGAAACTAATAAATCTATATTAGAAATTGTAAGATTAGTTTCTGAAAAAATTTGTTGTATAATTGGCATTAATGTTTCAGAATGTGTTAAACCATTATCTAATTCAATTTTTTTTATCAATTTTCTATCTTCTAATATTGCAACACTACAAATAGTATTAGAAGTTTCAATACTTAAAATTTTCAAAATTATCCTCCAAAAAAATTATTTTAATTTATTTAATAAGCTATCATACTTTTTACCATAAGCAGTAATATTTAAAATTCTCATGTCATCATTCATAGAATCTTTACTAAATACAATATGTATGTAATCTGTTGGCAAAGCATCTTGAATGATTTCACCCCATTCAATAATAGAAATGCCTTTTTCAAAATATTCGTCACCACCAATGGCGTAAAATTCAGAAGAATCGATTAATCTATAAACATCAAAGTGGTATATATTTATATCATTAGAATTATATTCATTTACAATAGTAAAAGTAGGACTTGATATGTCATCGCTTAAGTTAAAAAAAGATAAGATGCCCTCAGTCAATTTTGTTTTGCCAGAACCTAAATCTCCAGTTAAAACAATGGTATCTCCTTTTTTTAAGAATGATGCCAATTTTTTTCCGAGTGCTAGTGTTTCTTTTTCATTATTAGTTGTGATTTTTAATTTATTCATAAGTTACCTCTAATTTCTAAATTTTCAAATCATATTATACTACATAAATATACAAAAATCTACTTTTATTATAATAATATTTGCATATAATTTGTTTAAATTTGCAGATAAAATATGTAGAACAATTAAATTTATGTATTGTAAAAAAATGGCAAATATGACAATGTCAAAGTAAGAGAATTAACACCATGTAAAAAATGTGCACAATAATTAATAAAATTAAAAACTAAATTAAACAATAAAGGCAGGAAATCAAATCCTGCCTTTATGTATTATAAAAATATATAAAAACAAAATTTAACTTTCTGCCATTAAACTAATATATAATTAGTGTTTTAAAGGTGCAAAAACAACTATTTCATTTGTTGTTCTGCTTGTTGTATCATTTTCTTTACCATGTTACCACCTATTTTACCAGCATCTTTTGCGGAAATATCACCATTATATCCATCTTTTAAATTAACACCAACTTCACTAGCTACTTCATATTTGAATTTATCTAAAGCAGTCATAGCTTCTGGAACTAATTTTTTGTTACTGTTATTAGCCATTGTTTATTCACCTCCAGTATATATACTTCATATTGAAAAAACTTTATCGCTTTTTCTAATACTAGCTTATGTAAAAATAAAAAAAATAAACTGGTAATTTTTTTCAAAAGAAAAATAATAAAAAATAAATTTTCTTTTTGATTAATGTTGGAATTTCAAGTGTTTTTAAAAAGAATTATAAAAAACAGATTTTATAACATGTTGACAATAAAAAAAGTTTATATATAATAAAGAGTAAGACAAAGGAGGAACGTATGTATAAATTAATAGCAATAGATTTAGATGGGACAATGTTAAATAGTTATGGAGAAATAACGCAAAACACTAAAGAGACAATTAAAAAATGTATAGACAAAGACATTAATATTGTTATAGCATCAGGTAGACCAATAGATTCGATAAAAAATATTGCAAATGAGATAGGAGCAAATAAATATTTTATAGCTAGTAATGGAGCTTTAATATATGATATGGAAAAAGAACAAACAATATACGAAAAATATTTAAGTAAAGATAAAATATTAGAAATTATTGAAATTTGTGAAAAAAATAGTATAGCATATAATGTATACACAGAAAAAACAATATTAACGACAAGCTTAAAATTTAATGTATTATATTATCATAAAGAAAATTTAAAAAAAGAAGAAAAGAAAAGAACTAATATTAGTATTGTAGAAAATATGTATGAATATGTAAAAAATATGAAAAATGAAAATATTCTAAAAGTAACAATTTGTGACGAAAATCAAAGTATATTTAATTCAATAATAAAAAAAATCAAAAATATAAGTGATGTAGAAATATTAGAAGTTTCACACATGTCAAGAAAACTTATACAACAAGGAACAGAAGAAGTTCCAGTAGAATATTTTTATACAGAAATTTCTGCACCTAATGTTGATAAGTGGAGTGCCATAGAGTTTTTAATAGAAAAATTAGATATAAATCAAAATGAAGTAATGGCAATAGGAGATAATATGAATGATAAAAAAATGATAGAAAAAGCTGGCTGCGGAGTTGTTATGAAAGGAAGTACACCAACTGTTGTTGAAGTGGCTGATTATGTTACAGATACTAATAATAATGAAGGCGTAGCACAGGCTTTAAAAAAATTTCTGTTGTAATATTACAAAAATATTACAACAGTATTATTTTTTAATTACAACAAATCTATATTATTGATTTTAAATATATAATGCGGTAAAATTAAAAAGTAGAAATAAAAAAAAGAATAAAAAATAAAGATAAAGGGAGGAATTTGTCATGGCAACAAATCCAATGCAAAGAAAAGCAAGAAATTCATTCTTACTAGGAATGCTAGTTATGTTACTAATAACTGGAGGAATAATAGCATTCTTAATACTTCAATTAACTAATATGAAGAAAGCAGAAGAGAAAGATAGAGAATCAAAAATAAAAGTGTATGCATTAAAGAAAGATATTAATTCTGGAGATGAAATAACACAAGCAGATTTGGAAGAAAAAGAGGTTGAAAAATCAGCAGCACCAACAGATTATATAACAAAAACATTTTTTGCAGAATCAACGGCAAAAAAGAATGTGGTAAAAATATCAATGACTAAAGGTACAGTAGTTTCTAAAAAGATGATTAATAGTCAAGATTATAAATTAACTGATGATGTTAGAAAACAAGAGTATAATATGTTTATATTACCAACAGATTTACAAAATGGAGATTTTATAGATGTAAGATTGCTGTTGCCAACAGGAACTGATTATATCGTAGCCTCTAAAAAAAGAGTAGAAATACCAGAGATTGCCGGAGTTGATTCAACAGATACAATATCAATAGAATTAAGTGAAGATGAAATTAACACATTAAGTAATGCAATAGTTGATGCTTTTAAAGTAGAAGGAGCAAAACTATATGTTAACAAATATACAGATCCTGGAATGCAAGAAGCAGCAACACCTACCTATCCAATAAGCAGAGAAGTAATGGAATTAATAAATTCAAATCCAAATGTTGTTGATGAAGCGAGAAAAGCATTATGGAATAGATATAACAATAATAAGCAAGCAGATCAAAGAAATAGTGTGATAAATCCACAAGTATCTGGAAGTGATGCAGATAAAAACTTACAAGATGAAATGCAACAAAGTATAGAAAATTCAACAAAAACTAGACAAGAATATTTACAAGGATTAACAAGTACAACAACTACCAGTACAAAATAATACAAATATTAGAAAGGAAAATAAATATGAAGAAAGTAGGATTTATAGGGATGTACGACAAAACAGATATGATACTTAATATTGCTAAAATTTTAACAACAATGCAAAAAAAAGTAATTATAGTTGATTCCACTATAACACAAAAAGCTAAATATGTTGTGCCAGTAATAAATCCTACAATCAAATATGTGACAACTTTTGAAGATATAGATGTAGCGGTAGGATTTAATAACGAAAATGATATTAAGGAATATGTAGGTATAGAAAAAAATGAAGAGCTACCTTATGATATTATGCTATTAGATATTGACAACATAGAAGCAATAGGAAATTTTAAAGCTGTAGAAAATGCAAAAAATTATTTTGTGACAGCATTTGACTTATATACATTAAAAAGAGGACTTGAAATACTAAGCGAACTAAATGTACCAATGCATTTAACAAAGATTCTATTTTCAAAAGATATATTAAAAGAAGATGATGACTATTTGAATTTTTTAGCATTAGGATATAAAGTAATGTGGAATGAATATAGGATTTATTTTCCTATTGAAAACGGGGATTGGTCAGTATTAGCAGAAAATCAAAGAGTAGCTAAAATAAAATTTAAAAGATTAAGCGCACAATATAAAGATAGTTTAGTATATATTGTAGGTGAAATTTTAAATGACATAAGTGAAAATCAAATTCGAAAAGCTGTTAAAATTATAGAAAGAGGAGTATAAAACATGTCAATTGTAACATTTTACAATAGCAGTATAGAGCAAACCGGAAAAACCATGTCGATGGTAGCTATTGCTACATACATGGCAATAGCACATAATTATAGAATATTACTTGTATCAACCACTAATAAAGAAGACATTTTAAAAAGTTGCTTTTGGAAAGAAAAAAAGAAAAGAAAAAATCTAGGAATATTTGGCCCAAATGCAGCTGTAGAAATACAAGCTGGTATAGAAGGATTAGCTAGAATTATTAGAAGTAATAAAATATCTCCAGACATGATTACAAATTATACAAAAGTGGTTTTTAAAGATAGATTAGAAATTTTGTTAGGGTGTGAAGAAAAACCTGCAGATGGAACAGTAATTGAAACAATATACCCAGAAATGATAAAAACAGCTAATCAATATTATGATTTAGTTTTTGTGGACTTAGATGAAAATATTGATGAAGAAGGCAAGAAAAGTATTATAAAAGATTCAGATGTAGTAATTATAAATATGTCACAAAGATTAAAAAGTATAAATAATTATATGAAATTAAGAGAAGAAAATAAAGTGTTAAATTCACCTAAAACATTAATATTAATAGGAAGATATGATAAATTTTCAAAATATAATTTAAAAAATATTACTAGATATTTAGGAGAAAAAAATAAAGTATTAACAATACCATACAATACATTATTCTTTGAAGCTGCAGAAGAAGCTGGAGTTCCAGACATGTTTTTAAGATTTAGAAAAGGATTAGATCCAGAAGATAGAAATGCATTTTTTATGGAAGAAGTACAAAGAGCTTCTGAAAATATAATATACAGATTACAAGATTTGCAAATGAAAATGTAAAAGAAAGGAGACCTTATAATGACAATAACAAATATATTACTAAGTATAGCTGTTTTAGGACTTGCAGTATATGCAGTTTATTATCACATAAAAAAGAAAAAAACAGAAGAAGTAGAAGATACAATAAATGTTGATGATAAAACATATACAATAGAATTAATGCAAGAATTCATAAAAAAGAGATTAGATGAAATTACAAAAGTCAATTTATATGATATAGGTCTTTCAGAAGAAGAATTAAAAAGAAGAAAAAATAAAAAGTATGAGCTAAAAAAAGCATTAAAAGGTTGTACTTATGGAGATGTTAATGATAAGAAATATGTAAAAGAACTAATATATGACTTATTAGCGCAAGAATATGGAGTTAATGAAACAAATATATCAAAAGCAATACCATTTGATATACCATCATTATTAACAGCTCAAGATAAATTTGATATATTAATTTACATATTTAAAAAAGAATTTGGATATGAAGCTTTACCAGAAATGATAAAAAAATATAACTTAGATGCATTAAAATATGTTGAAGGAGAAGCTAAACCCTCTTATGTTATAACAGAAGAAGAAATAGGTGAAATTTTTGAAAAAGAAAATGTAACATTATCTTTTGGAGATAAATTAGCAATAGTAGTACAAAGAATATATCAACATTACAAAGGATATAGTGCAATAGATGAAGTAAGAGATATGAATATAGATGGTGTTTCAGGTGGGGTATCTGGATTACCAGAAAGCTTTTTAAGCCAAGTTGCACAAACAGATGGTGATTATTTAAGTCAGATAGCAGAACATAGAGTACCTAGAGCATGTGACAGTATTTGGATAATGTTTCATGGTAAATCAATACGTTTGGCGTTCTTATCATTTGGAACAGAAGCAGAATTAAAAAGAGTATGTCAAAATATATATAAATACAATAACCCAGGACAATTATCAGATACAAATGGTTACAAAATTAATGAAATGAAAGATGGATCTCGTGTTGTTGTTGTTAGACCATCAATGTCAGAAACATGGGCATTTTTCGTAAGAAAATTCGATGTTAAGAGAGCAACACTAGAGCAAATAGTTTTGTATCCAGGAAAAGAAAATGCAATAGATTTATTAAAATATTTAGTAAAAGGTGCAAGAATTATATCATTAACAGGTGAGCAAGGTTGCCGGAAAAACAACAATGCTTATGGCTATGATAGAAAATATATACGAAACTATGAACCTTCGTATTAC
>CAKPPS010000024.1 GCA_934177795.1 uncultured Clostridia bacterium
AGTGCTTATTTTTCTATTTTAATCTTACAATCTATTTTAGTTTTACAAATTTGATTTAACTTTTACAATTCACCTTTTTTATAATTATACCTAATAAATTTGCCATCTGTATTGCTTGCATTTCATTCATTATCACCCCCTTTAAATCTTCTACCCTAACAACTATACCATCTACATTACAATCAGATAAATCAATTCCTTTTAATTTACTTTTAAATAATTCTACTCGTGTTAAATCACAATTATGAAATTCTATATTTTTAAAATTACATTCATTTAAGCTACTATATATCAAATTGCTTTTATTTAATTTTACATTTTTAAAACTTGAATTTGATAAATTGGTATAGTTAAAATTCACTTCATTAATGTAAACATTTGTAAAATCTGATTCAATAAATTCTGTTCCTGTTAACTTGCAGTTTATAAATTTTACTTCATTAAATGCAACTTTACTAAAATTTGAATTTGATAAATCACAGTTTTTAAATATTACATGTGAAAAATATGATTTTTCAAAATTGCCTTTAGTATACTGACATTTTTCGAATACACAATTTCTAAAATCATAATTTTCTGCATTTATTTTTTCTTCTATTTCTTCTTTAAATTCTTTTTCTTTTATTTCATAACTTTCTTTATTTTCCTCAAGTTCTAAGCTTAAATTTATCAGTTTTGATTCATTTTCACACATTTTTTCTTTTCCTCTCCATTTATCCACAGTTTAATAACATTTTGTTGATAAATTTTTATTTTATTAATATATTATCAATATTTTATAAAAATTTCTACTCTTATTTCTATCATTTTTTCTCATTATATATATATAATGATACTATGTGTTCTAGATTGTTTAATCTAATTGACTGTTTAGTTTTTGGCATATCTAACTGTTACTTATACATTTTTTTGTTAATTTTTTCTTATTTTTCCTAATATTAATCGAATTTTGTCGAATAAAACTAACTGATTTAGATTATATTAATAATGTGTTTTAGATTATTTTTCAGCTTGCTATACTTATATTACTAATAAATTTATGGAGGGAAACGATGAATTCTATATCAAAAAGTGACATTGATAAGATTTTTGGAAAAGTTTTAAAAAATTTCCGAGTTAAAAATGGTTTTACTCAAGAAATCATGGCTGAAAAATTAGGAATTTCTTTAAAATATATTTCCAGAATAGAGAACGGATATAGTGGAATTAAAACCCAAACTTTAATAAATTATATGAATATTTTGGGAATTAGCCCAAATACAATTTTTAAAGAATTTATGACAAGTAAAACTGTACTAAAACAAGTAGCAATATCCGAAAAATTAAACGAACTATCAGAAGAAAAAATTAATTTTGTAGATAATATGATTGATTTACTAATCAATTTTAAATAACGACAAAAATAGATATAGCCTTTTATGGTTATATCTATTTTTATATTTGTTATTAAATTACTCATTCCAAAATGCTTTATAAGTTTTGAACGCTGAATAAATATCATATTTACTAGTTACCTCGTAAGGAGCATGCATTGATAATACAGGTACACCGCAGTCTATTACATCTGCACCTTTATTTGCAATTATAAATGCAATTGTTCCTCCTCCTCCAATGTCAACTTTTCCAAGCTCTGCCACTTGATAGCTAATATCATTTTTTTCTAATATATTTCTAATCCATGCAACATATTCTGCATTTGCATCAGAAGCTCCAGATTTTCCTCTTGCTCCTGTGTATTTATTTAAACTAATACCTTTTCCTAAAAATCCTGCATTTGTTTTATCTGATACTGATGCATATATTGGGTCAAAACCAGCATCAACATCTGATGATAACATCTTAGAGAAACAAAATACCCTTTCCAATAGATTTGGTCTATTAACTTGCATTTTGTTTAATATTTCTGATATGAAGAAGTCAAACATTTGAGATTCCATGCCTGTATTTCCCATACTTCCAATTTCTTCTTTATCAGATAATATACATACAGCTGTATTTTTTACATTTTCTAGTTCCATTAAGGCTGCTAATGACGTATAAGCACATACTTTATCATCTTGTCCATAAGCAGCTACCATACTTTCATCAAACCCTAAACTTCTTGCTTTAAATGCTGGTACTAACTCAATTTCTGTACTTGTTAAATCTGCTTCTACTATTCCGTATTTTTTATTTAAAATATTTAAAATATTTAATTTAACCTGTTCTTTTCCTTCTTTACCATAAGGCATACTTCCTACTAATAATTGTAAATCTTCACCATTTATTCCATCTTTTAATTTTTTTACCATTTGATCTTGTGCTAAATGTGGTAATAAATCTGTGATTGTAAATATAGGGTCATTTTCATCTTCTCCAATGTTTACATCTATTTTTTCACCATTAGTTTTTACTATTGTTCCATGGATACTAAGAGGTATAGTTGTCCATTGATATTTTTTTATTCCTCCATAATAATGAGTTTTAAAATATGCCATTTCTGTATTTTCATATAATGGATTTGGTTTTAAATCAAGTCGTGGTGAGTCTACATGTGATCCAATTATATGTAATCCATCTTCTATTTTTTCTGTTCCTATAATAGCTAGATACATACTTTTATTTCTATTAACAAAGTATATTTTATCTCCTGGTTTTAAAGTATCAAAATTCATTATATCTTTAAATCCATGTTCATCAGCCAGTTTCCTTGCACTTTTTATAAATTCTCTCTCTGTTTTTGAATGGTTTAAGAAGTTCATATATTTTTTTGATAAATCAAAGATCTTTTGCTTTTCTTCTTCATTAACTTTATTCCATCCATTTTCTTTTTTGTCAAATAGTTTTTCTTTTAAATCTTCTTCCATTGTATAACCTCCTATTTATTATTTTCTTTATAAAGTATATCATTATATTTTTTATTTTTCCACTTTTTTATTATTTTATTCTTCTTTTTATTGACTTGACTCCTTTTATTTGCTAAAATACCAGTAATAAATCATATATTTATGTATTGATTTATTAATTATTTTTTGTTTATTGAACTAGATTTCTCCTATAATAGTAATCTAGTTCTTTTTATATATTTAATAATATTGTATAAAATAACATAAGGCAAATGTTAACGACTATAATGTACAAGAATCAGTTGAATTAACAATAATTGACAACAATACATTAAAAGATACTTCTGATGGAATAATTTATTCAAAATAATTTTATCCTACTAACAATATATGTTAGTAGGATATTTTTAAAACTAATATCATATTTATTTCTATAAGTATATACTCTATCTAAGTAGTCAGAAATATTTCTTACTATTGTTAAACTTATTATATTGAATATTAATATTTTCCTAATTCTTTATATATTCCTACAGTAGAAATAATAAAACAAATTCCAACTACTATGTCTAAAATCGAAAAATTCAAAACAGCAAATAAGGTATATAAAATTGCTAAGACAATACCAATAATTGGTCCGATTTTTTTCTTTTGCAATGATAATACCATAAATAGAATTATAAGAATTATAATTACACATCTAATTACTATTATTGGAGTTTTAGACTCAGAATTACCTAAATAAAAAAACAAACCTGGTACCTGTAATAACAATAGAATTATTGACCATATTACTACAACTTGTTTATATTTTTTTTCATCCATTTTTATAATACTTCCTTTCATTAGATTTGAAAACAATATATTATAAATAATTTTTTTTGTCAACAAAAAATCAATCAGCTTTTATTCTCTGATTGATTTTTATATCTATTGTTCTATAAAAAAACTCGAACAGATATATCATTGGAGCAGGTAGTGGGAATCGAACCCACGTCATCAGCTTGGAAGGCTGAGGTTCTACCATTGAACTACACCTGCATGTTCTCTGTTCGACATTTAAAATTATAAATGCTTTTTAAATTTTTGTCAATACTTTTTTTATATTTTTTTGAAATTTTATTGACAAATAAAATCAAAAAAAATACAATGTTATTATCATATTTAAAGAGGTGATTTTGTGGACTTAAAAGTTATAGAAAACATATTAGATATAGACAATCTTTCTAAAAAAAATATTGCTGATGTGGAGAATAAAAATCAAGAAATAGAAAAATATATTCACCAACAAATAACAGCAAAAGAAGTCGCATTAGAAGCAGAATTCCAGCAAAATATTTTAAACTTAAAACAAACATTTGAAGATGCTTTATCTAATAAAGAAAAGGATGTACAAGAAAAAACTTCTGAGAAAATTAGAGCTCAATCTAACATATTCGAAACCACTAGAGAACAAAAAGTATCAGAAATTGTAAATTCAATATTAAAAGAGGTGGTCACAAATAATGAATACAGTAAATAGTCCAAGCTTGAATGCAAAGTTAAAAGCAATGTATTCAAAAAAGTTAAAAAACAATGATTTCGACGATTTACTAAAACAAAATACTATATCTGAGGCTATTATTCTATTAAAATCAAAATTACCAGAATTAAATGACTTACCTATAGATGCTAATAGAATAGAACTTGAAGATTCCTTAGACTCTTTACTTATTAATGATATGAAAAAAATTATCAAATATCTGCAAGGTATTAATAAAGAAATTTTTGAAGAATATATATTACGTTATAAAATTAATGCAATTAAACAGATGCATGAAGAAATTTCTGTTCATAATACTATATCTCAAAATAACTGGGTTAATGAATTGTTTACAGATTTAAAACCACTTTATAATGTAACAAATCCTATTGAATTTATTGAAAAAATCCCTGATAAAGATATTAGATTAATTTTTCAAACAAAAAACAGTATATTTGAACGAGAAAATGCTTTAGATAAATATTATTTTGAGAATTTTTTTAAGTTAGTAAAGGGCAAAAACAAAAATATTGAATCTTTATTAAAAATGCGAATTGATTTATTAAATGTTCTTTGGACTTATCGCTGTAAAAAATATTATGGCATTATGGATAAAAACATATTGATTAATGTCTTTTATCACATTAATTTAGATACTATTCAAAAAATTAATGAAGCTAACTCTTTAGAAGATTTAAATCAAATTTTGCATTCAACAATTTATTCTAATATTTTACATGGTGATATTGAACATGATATAAAAACCTACTACTATAGAAAATGTAAAAAAACCTTTAGAAATGAAATATTAGATTTAAGTATGGTTATCAGCTATTTTATGATGTTAGAAACAGAAAAAGAAAATGTTGTAACAATTATAGAAGGCATTAGATATAAAATGACTAAACAAAATATTGATAACAAAATTATAATATAAACAAAAGAGGTGAATGTTTTGGCAATTGAAAAGATGAAATTTTTAAGCATGACTGGTAAAGAAGAAAATTTAGATTTCATTATTGCAAATGACTTACTTGGCGCCGGTTTTCAACCAGAAAATGCTTTAAAAGTTTTAGAACAAGGGTGGAAATTGACATATTTTTCTTATGATTCCACGATTAAAGAATATCTAAAAAAGGCTGAAACTCTGTTAACTGAATTAAATATTACTTATAAAGAAAAAAATACTCAATTAACACAAAGCTTTGAAGATATTAAAAAATTTATTGATGATTATGAATTGAAAATTAGTACTATTCATAAGGATATCGAAAATAAACAAAAAGAAATTGAGGAATTAAGTAATAGTATAACGCCTATTACACATCTTCAAAATTTTCCAATTGAATTGGAAAAAATTTATAATTTAAAATATATGAATTTTAGATTTGGTTTTTTAACCACAGAATATTATGAACAACTTTCTACTGATATTGATGATATTGATGCAATTGTTATGGAAATAGAAAAAACTGATAAAGGTGTTTGGATAATATATTTTACTCCAGATGCTCTATCAGAAGAAGTTGATAGCTATTTTAAAGTTATGAAATTTAAAAGAGTTTGGTTACCAGAAGATTTTAAAGGAAAACCTTCTGATGTAATTAGTGAAGTAAAAAAGTATATTCAAGAAAGTTTAACTTATGTAGAAAATCAAAAAAATAAACTTGAACAATTAAAAGGTACTTCTGGCATTGATATTATAAATGCCTTCTTACAATTAAAGGTTTTAGAAAAAATTAATAGAGTAAAGAAATATATGGCTCATGATGATAAAGGTTCATTTTATATAGTTGGTTGGATACCTAATCAAAATTTAAAAAGTTTACTTCCTAAGTTAAAAGAACACAATGTAGCTTACACAATAAAAAGTCATGATGAAGTTGCAAGTACGCCACCTACAAAGTTAAAAAACAATAAATTAATCAAACCTTTTGAATCAATAGTAAAAATGTATGGTACTCCAAATTACACTGAAATGGATCCAACTTGGTTTGTAGCTATAACAGCATTTTTAATGTTTGGATTTATGTTTGGTGATGTTGGACAAGGATTAGTTATCGCAATAATAGGATTAATTTTAATGAAAAAGAAAAGTTCACTTGGACCTGTACTTACTGCTGGTGGCATTTCCGCTATAGTATTTGGTTTTATATATGGTAGTATCTTTGGTAAAGAAGGTATTATAAAAGGTATTGTTCCTAGCCCAATGGAAAATATACAAAATATGCTTATTTTCGGAATTGCTAGTGGTGCTGTTTTGATTATTATTGCAATGATTTTTAATATAAAAAATGGTTTAAAAAATAAAGACTTAGCCAGAGCTTTATTTGATAAAAATGGTTTGGCTGGATTAATTTTTTACTCTATTATATTAATTTCTATCGTTGGTCTATTACTTAATGGACAAATGATTTTAGGTTTAACATTAAGCCTTATATTAATTATTTTACCTTTGATATGTATATTATTTAAAGATAATTTAGAAAAAATAATTACAAAACAAAAAAGTACAGAAAAAGCTTCTATTGTTGAAAAGATATTTGAATTAATAGAAATGCTTTTAAGTATGGCTAGTAACACTATTTCATTTGTTAGATTAGCAGCTTTTGCAATTAACCATGTAGGATTATGTATGGCTGTATATATTTTATCAACTATGGTTGGTGGTGCTGGAAGTCTTATAGTAGCAATTATTGGTAATATAATAGTTATTGTTTTAGAAGGTTTAATTGTTGCTATTCAAGTATTAAGACTAGAATATTATGAATTATTTAGTAGATTTTATGCTGGAGATGGAAAAGAATATATTCCAATCGAAAGCCAAAATAATTAATTTTAATTACAAAATAAATACGAAGGGAAAGATTTAAAATGAGAAAAAAAGTTTTTAATATCATATTAATATTGTCAATTATGTTAGGAATTTTAGGTGCTGGTTCTGTTTATGCAGCAAATACTAACAAAACTAATTCAAGTTCAAATACTACAACAAACGAAGTTAATACTACAACTTCTGTAGTAACAACTCCAATGCCAGAAAGTACATCAGAAACTGTTACTACTCAACCTGCAGAAGCTATATCTACAGATTCAGATGAAAATAAAGGATTATCAAATCATGATATTGGATTATTAGCTGCTGCTTTATCAACTGGTTTAGCTTGTATTGGTGCAGGTATCGCCGTTGCTTTAGTTGCTTCTAGTGCTATTGGTGCAATTAGTGAAAATCCTTCTTTACTAGGAAAAACAATTATATTTGCTGGTTTAGCAGAAGGTATTGCTATTTATGGTTTAATTATATCTATCATGATATTAAATAAAGTATAAAGGAAGATTACAATTGAAAATAGTAGGAATTTTTAATAAAAAAGAAGAAGAAGTTGGTTTTCGTTTATCTGGTATAGACTCAAAATATGTAAAAACTACAGATAACTTAACAAAACTTTTAAATGAATTAAAACAAAATAATAATATTGGTATATTAGTAATTAGTAAAGATATTTATAACTTATTGCCAGAAGAATTTGATAAAATTCAGAAACAAAAATTACCATTATTATTAAAATTAAATTAATATAATCTCTACGAAATATAATAATAAATTGTATTTCGTAGAAGATACTAATTTGTCTTATGGAAAGGACTGAACTAGTTTTGGAAATAGAAAATAAATTAAAAAAATTTCAAGAAGTCTGTCTTGATATGTCAAACAAAGACAAGCAAAAATTAGAAGATACTTTAAATAAAAAAGCTGAAAGTAAAATACAAAAAGAAATTGATTTATATTCAAAAAAACTTAATAGTAAACTAGAAAGAGAAAAAATTAAGTTAGAAAAAGACTTTCACAAAAAAAATATAGATTTACAACTAAAAGCTAAAAAACAATTATTATCAGAAAAAGAAAGAGAAAATCAAAAATTATTTCACGATTGTATAAACTCTTTAAAAAATTACGTGAACACTAATGAATATACAAATCTTTTACACCAAATATTAGAAAATAGTTTAAATTATTTAGATAATACTGATAATTTAACCATATATGTTACAAATCGTGATGTGAATAAAATAGATTTCAGCAATTATGGAAAAGTGAAAACTTTAGAAGATAATTATATTGGTGGACTTATATTAGAAAATAATGATATGATTATTGATAATACATTTTTAACAAGTTTAAAGGAGAAAATATATGGAACCAAAGAAAATAACTAAAATCAATGGACCTGTCATTATTGCAAGTGGTGATGAAGATTTTGCAATGCATGATATGGTTTACATTGGAACTTATAAATTATTAGGTGAAGTCATAAAATTAGATGGCAAAAATGCTACAATTCAATGTTATGAAGATACTTCTGGAATGAAAATAGGTGAAGAAGTTATTTCTACAAAAGCTCCTCTATCTTTAGATTTAGGTCCGGGAATGATTGGTAGTGTATATGATGGTATACAAAGACCACTTAAAACTTTAGAAGATAAATCTGGACCTTTTATTTCAAAAGGAATTCAAGCATCTAAATTAGATGAAACAAAAAAATGGCACTTTGTACCAACCTTATCTTGTGGTAATACAGTAGAAAATAATTTTATTCTTGGAACTGTAAAAGAAACTGAAAGTGTAACACATAAAATCTTATATCCTCATAAACAAAATGGTAAAATTATAGAAATTGTTCCAGAAGGTGATTATTGTATTACTGATGTTATAGCAAAAGTTCAATTAGAAAATGGAAAAATCGTTGAACTTACAATGGTTCAACACTGGCCAGTTAGAATTCAAAGGCCTTATAAAAAAAGATTACAAACTGATATTCCACTTCAAACAGGTCAAAGAATTATAGATTCTATTTTCCCTATTAGTAAAGGTGGAACAGCTATGATTCCTGGTGGATTTGGTACTGGAAAAACAGTAACTCAACATCAATTAGCAAAATGGTCTGATGCTGATATTATTGTTTATATTGGTTGTGGTGAGAGAGGAAATGAAATGACTCAAGTTCTAGAAGAATTCCCTGAACTAATCGACCCTCGTACAAATAGACCTTTAATGGAAAGAACTATATTAATAGCCAACACTTCAAATATGCCAGTAGCTGCTAGAGAAACATCTATTTACACTGGTATTACCATTGCAGAATATTTTAGAGATATGGGATACCAAGTTGCAATAATGGCTGATTCAACTTCAAGATGGGCTGAAGCATTAAGAGAAATCTCTGGTAGACTAGAAGAAATGCCTGCAGAAGAAGGTTTTCCATCTTATTTACCATCTAGACTTTCTGAATTTTACGGAAGAGCTGGTAGAACTTTAAATAATAATGGAACTGATGGATCTGTTACAATAATTGGAGCAGTATCACCTCAAGGTTCAGACTTTTCTGAACCAGTTACTCAAAACACAAGAAGATTTGTTCATGTATTTTGGGGACTTGACAGAGATTTAGCTTATTCTAGACATTATCCAGCTGTCAACTGGATGATTAGTTATAGTGAATATGTTTCAAATTTAGAAGAATGGTATGAAAAAAATGTTCAAGAAGACTTTATGGAATATAGAACTAAAGTTGTAAGACTTCTTAATGAAGAAAATGAATTACAAGAAATTGCTAAAGTCGTTGGACAAGATGTTCTTTCTGATTCAAAAAAATTAGTTTTAGAAGTTAGTAAATGTATTAGAGAAGGATTTTTACAACAAAATGCTACTTCAGATATTGATACTTATGTACCTTTATTAAAACAATACAAGATGATGAAACTTATTATTGATATATATGAAAGTGCAGATAAAATGATAAATGACGGAATTCCTTTATCTGAAATAAAGAAAACTGGTTTCTTTGAAAATTATGTCAGAATAAAAAATGAAATTTCCAATATAGAAATGGGAAAAATAGATAATATGGAAGATGAATATCTAGAAAAACTAGATAAATTAGCAGAAGGATACTCAGATATTTTATAATCTATAAAGATTAGAAAGGAGACTATCGTGAATATTCAATATATTCGGATTAGAAGGTATAAATGGACCTATTGTATATTTAAAAACGCCTAAAGATGTTATCTTTAATGAACAAGTTGAGTTTATTTTACCAGGTGATGAAGTTAGATTAGGTAATGTAATTTCTATGGATGAAAATATTACAATGATACAAGTATATGAAGGTACTAATGGTATTAGTTTAGATAAAACAAAAACTGTTTTAAAAGGTAAGCCTTTAAGTATAAAACTATCTGAAGATATGTTAGGTAGAATTTTTGATGGAACTGGAAAACCAATTGATGGTTTAGGTCCTATAAACTCAAATATCGAAAAAGATATTAATGGAAGTAGTATAAATCCTATTTCTAGAGAATATCCTAGAAACTATATAGAAACTGGTATTTCAAGCATAGATGGATTAATGACTCTTATTAGAGGTCAAAAACTTCCTATTTTCTCTGGAAGTGGTATAAATCACAATGAATTAGCAAATAAAATTATTACAAATTCTAATATCGGTTCTGAAGAAAAATTTGCAATATGTTTTGGTTTAATGGGTGCAGAATTTGAAACTGCTGAATATTTTAAAAACAGCTTAAAAGAAAATGGTTCACTTGATAAAGTTGTTATGTTTCAAAATTTATCAAATGACCCAAGTATAGAAAGAATTTTAACACCAAAAGTAACATTAACTTGTGCTGAATATTTAGCATTTGAATTAGGATATCATGTATTAGTAATATTAACTGATATGACTGCTTATGCTGAAAGCTTAAGAGAAGTATCTACACTAAAAGGTGAGATTCCTAGTAGAAAAGGTTACCCTGGATATTTATATAGTGATTTGGCATCAATATATGAAAGAGCTGGAATGATAAAAGGCAAAACTGGTTCAATAACAGAAATACCTATTTTAACAATGCCTAATGATGATATATCTCACCCTATTCCAGACTTAACTGGATATATAACTGAAGGACAAATTGTTCTTTCAAGAGATTTATACCAAAAAGGTATTACTCCTCCAGTTGACATCTTAAATTCACTTTCAAGATTGATGAAAGATGGTATTGGAGAAAAATACACTAGAAAAAATCATAGCAAAATTTCAGATCAAATTTTTGCTTCTTATTCTAAAGCTCAAGATGTTAGGGCTTTAGCAAAAGTTTTAGGAGAAAATGACTTAAATGATTTAGATAAAAAATATTTAGAATTTGCTAATCAATTTGAAGATAGATTTATAAATCAAAAAACAGATGAAAGACGTGATATTAACCAAACTTTAGATTTGGCTTTAGAAATTTTAAATATTTTACCTAAAGAAGAATTAACTAAATTATAATTTGTATAAGAATAAAATTATTTAATTAAATACTACACAAAAAGGAGGCTTTTTATGAGCACACTTCTTCCAACAAAAAGCAATTTATTAAAATTAAAGAAGACTATTAAACTCTCTAAGCAAGGACATGAATTGCTAGAAAAGAAAAAATATATTTTAATTAATGAAAAAGAAAAATACATAGATGCAAAAAAAGAACTTGAAGAAAAATTCAAATTAGAATATAATAAGGCTTTTCAAGCTTTACAAAATGCTAATATTGATATGGGAATAAATAAGGTATATGATATATCAGATTCTTTAGAAATAGATAATGACTTAGATATAAAATATAAAACCATTATGGGCGTTGAAATTCCTCTTACATCTTATACAAATAAACAAAATCCAGAATTAACTTTTGGTTTATTAGGAACTACTATAAATATTGATGAAGCTATCGTAGCTTTTCAAAATCTAAAAAATACTTTAATTGAATTAGCTAAGTTAGAAACTACTATTGTTAGATTAAACGAAGCTATTTCTAAAGTACAAAAACGTTCAAACTCTTTGAAAGATATTATTATTCCTAATTATTTAAAAACTGAAAAAAATATTCAATCAATTTTAGATGAACGTGATAGAGAAGAATTTACTCGAATGAAAATGATTAAACGAACAAAATAATTTATAGAGAAAAAGTTGTACTTTTTTATGAGTACAACTTTTTTCTATTTTATATAATCGCTAGCCCTTTGAGATTTTCGCCTTTTAGTCGAAAACTCAAATCGGGCGAAAACAAATTAAAGAAAAATTTTTAATTTTTCTTATTTGTTCTTAAACTATTATCATTGAAACTAAGTAATAGAAGCTTTATAAATTTTTGTAATTGCATGGTCTAATTTGTTATCAAATTCTTCTTGAGATTGGTTAGCATTTAAATCTTGTAATAATGCTCTTGAAAAACTTGCAATCATTCTATTATTTTCTGTAAGTAAATTTACAGCTTCATCAATATCATAACCTCCAGATAAAGCTACAATTCTTACTACACAGTCATAACTATATAAATCATAATAATAATTTGCAACTGTTGGTATTGTGAATTTAAACATAATTTTGTCATTACTATTCCATGCATCTAATTGTTTTTTTATTTCTTGTTTCAATAATTCTTCACATTTTTCTTTTTCTGTTGAATGAATATCTACTTCTGGTTCTATAATTGGTACTAGTCCAGCATTGCAAATTATTTTTGCAAATTCAAATTGTTGTTTTACTATTTCTTCTATTCCTTTTGGGTTTGCTTCATATATAACTGATCTCATCTTTGTACCAAATATGTTTCTTTCATTTGCTACTTTTAATTCTTCTTCAAGTTGAGGTATTTCTTTCATTAGTTTAACACCATCTTTTTCTTCTTGTAATCCTTTATCCACTTTTAAGAATGAAACAATTTGTTTTTTATTCCATAAATAATCAGCTGTGAATTCATCTTCTACTTTTGAATTCATTGTTTTTTCAAATAATATTGTTCCTATTATATGTTCATTTGTAAAAGCTTTGCTTGTAAATACTCTTTTTCTCATTTCATGTATTAAATCAAACATTTCTTCTTCTGTATTATATTCTGTTTCTGGTATTCCATAATTTTTTAATGTTTTACTACTACTTCCTCCACTTTGATCTAAAGCTGCTATAAACCCTTTTCCATTTTTTATTATTTCATACATTTTTTCATTCATATTTTAACCTACCTTTTTTCTAAATTATAGTTTTTGGTTTTACTATTAAACCTTCTTACTTCTATACTAGCATTATAATAATATAATCTAAATAAGTCAACAAATATGTTGTATTTATTGTATTTCTTCGCCCAAAATACTTTTTATTTTTTCTTTTTGTTTTACTAGATTGTTATATACATTTTTTCCTATACTTGTATTTGTTCCATTTTCATATTCTTTTAAAGTTTTGTCAATATCTAAAATTTTAAATTTATGAGTTGTTACATTAGTATTTTTATACATATAAATTGGAATATAGTTAACTTTATCAATAGAAATTTTTCCATCTTCATTTCTAGTAATTGTTAAATTTAAGATAGCTGAATCTCTAGTGATTTCATCACGTTGATCTGCTGTAAAATTACCTAGTGCATAAACTACAAATACATCTTTTTGTGTACCATCATCTAATGTAATTGTCTTTTTTTCCATATTTTCTAAAACATGAGGGTGGTTTCCTAAAATTACATCTACACCATTTTTAAAAAGAAAATCTGCTAACTCTTCTTGTTCATCATTTGAACTTGTTTTATATTCTGTTCCCCAATGCATACAAGCTACTATCATATCAACATTTTGATTTTTGGCTTCTAAAATTTGCTTTTTTATTGCATCTTTATCTATTATATTAACACAATATTCTTTTCCACTAGGAAGAGCGATACCATTTGTTCCATAAGTATAGTTTATAAATGCTATTTTTACTCCCTTTACGTCTTTTACTAATACTTGTTTTTGTTCTTCCTCTGTTTTATATGTTCCTAAATGTGAAATTCCTACATTATCAAATACATCTATAGTCCTACACAATCCTGTATATCCATAATCTAAGGCATGATTTCCTGCTAATGAAACAACATCAAGTCCAATATCTTTAAGGGCTTTTGCTAGGCTATCTGGTGTATTAAATGTCGGATAATTACTATACCCTCTTTCTTTTCCTGCAAATGTTGTCTCTAAACTCCCTACTGTTATATCTGCAGATGTAGTATATCCCTTAATATCTTCATAAACATAGGAAAAATCATATTCATCATTTTTTGAATTATATGCATCCCAATATTGTGTATTATGACATAAGCTATCCCCTAATGCTGTCATTGTAAATGTAACTGGTTGTTTTTTCTCACTTTTTTGCTCATTATTACTTGTTACTTCATTAGTAACTTCTTTTTTTGATTCCAATTTTATAAATGAAATTCCTCCGACTATTATTAGTATTAACAATATAAATAAAATAATTATTTTTTTATTAATTTTTTTCATTTTTTCCCCCTTCCATTATCATAATAATTATCATAAAAAAATATATAATTCAAGATAAATACAAGATTTTGATGAAAATATTTGTGTGCAATATGTTTATCAAAACTTATGGACTTCATAAAAAAACCAATACATTAAACATAAGTCTAATATATTGATTTTTATTATTATTTAAAATTATTTAGCTTTTTGTGTATCATAACTTCCATTTTTTCTTTTTAATATATCAACTATAAATGTAATTGCTCCTGTAACAAGTATTATTCCAACTAAAACAGCTATATAACCTGCTTTAAAGTTTTGTGTTGTTGGAACTAGAATTTCTCTTAGTAATTTAATTGCATATGTCATTGGTAAATATGGTGAAATTGCTTGGAATCCTTTATCTATAGTTTCTACTGGGAATGTTCCTCCTGATGCTGCAAGTTGTAATACTAAAATAATTAATGCTAAAAATTTTCCTATGTCTCCGAAATTTTTAATTAAGAATTGTATTATACTCATAAATGCTATTCCTAGCAATATTGATGTTCCATAATATAATGCTATATTTTGTACTTCAAATCCTAAACCTACTTTTAATAGTATACTTGTAATTAATCCTTCTACTGCTCCTATTCCTAAGTATATAAGATTTTGCACTATTTTATGTTTATTATTTATTCCTAATATTCCAAATCTTTCATCATGATCATAATATAATACCACATAAGCCATTAATGCTCCTACCCATAATCCAATACATAGGAATAATGGAGTAAATGCTATACCGTAAGAAGATACTTCACCATAAGCTTCTGTATTAAGTTTTACTGGTTCTGCTCCGAAATCTTCGATTCCATCTAATGCTCTTAATTGTTCTTTTGTGTTGTCTAATCCTTCATCTATTGATACTTTAAATGTTTGAACTCCTGATACTAGTTGATTACTTCCGTCATAAGCTGTCTGTGTTCCATTATTTAATGTATCTAATGCATTATCTATTGTTTCTGAACTTGAATCTAATTTTGCTAATCCTGTTGTTAAACTATGACTTCCTGCTGATAATGTACCTGTTCCATTAGATAATGTATCTATTCCTTTATTTAATGTTGTTGTTCCTGATTTTACTTGTGCTAAAGCATCTTTTAAACTTTGAATACCTGTAGTTATTTTTCCTAAATCACTTGTTCCACTTACTAAACTTTGAGTTCCTTTATATAAACTGTCAGCTCCACTTTGTAGTTTATTACCTACTGCTAATAGTTGATCTGCTCCTGATTTTATTTTTGTGTCATTACTTTGTAATTCACTTTTTCCTTTATTAATTCCTGCTTCATAGTATTGTAGTTCTGAAAATCCTTTTGCTAAATCTGATGTACTTTGTACTAAAGTTTGTAATTGTGCATCATTTGGATATTTCTTAGCAATTGCTTGCAAATTTGTAATTAATTTTCCTGCATTGCTTCCTAATTCATTTACTTTACTAAAATATCCTTCTACACTAGTTAATAATTTATTACTTCCTTCTACATAATCTTTTGCTCCACTTGCTAATCCATTTGTTCCTGGTACATAGGCTTGCATACCTTCATCTAGTGTTTTTGCTCCTTCATTTAAATCATTAGCTCCTGATGCTAAATCTGCTATTCCATTACTTCCTTGTTCTGATAATTGATTTGCTCCTTGGTTTATTTGTGATATAGCACTATCTAATGTTTTACCACCATCTTTTAGTGAATTAATTCCTCCTGATACTTGTGAAATTCCATCTTCTAGACTTTTACTTCCCGTATATGCTGATTCTACACCATCGTTAAACTCAGAATAGCTACTACTTAATTTTTCTGTTCCTTCATTTAATTGTTCTATTCCAGAATTTAAACTTTCAGAACCATCTAATATTTCTCCTGCTCCATCACTAATTTCTTGTAAACTTTCAGGTACTTCATTTAATTTACTTGATAAGTTTGCTATTACTTCTTTATCTATTTTAGATTGTAAATTTAATTGTATTGTTTTTATTGCACTATTTATAATTTGAGTTCCTAAATAATTTGTTGCTTGATTAGGGTTATATGTTACTTCAGCTATTTGTTTATCTGTTGTAGCTCCACTCTCTAAACATTCTGTAAAATTCTCTGGAATTTGTATTGTAGCATAATAATTTCCCTTTTTCATTCCTTCATCTGCTTCTTCTTTATTTACTTCTTCAATTTTAAATGTGTCACTATCTTTTAAGCTTTGTACAAATTCATTTCCCTGATTTTTATCATCTTTTCCTTTGTCTAAATTTACTACAGCAATTCTCATATCACTTAGATTCCCATAAGGATTCCAATAAGATTTTAAATAGAAAAAGCTGTATATCAAAGGTATTAATGCAACAACTATGAAAATTATAATCTTAAAAGTCTTACTATTTTTCAACTTTATCTCCATCCTTTCTTAATCCTTTTTTTAATATATCTGATATTGTTTTAGCTAGCATTTGTTCATCTACTTCTTTTTCATTTGTGTGCCACTCTAATATTAATGCTATGTACATTTTGTATATTAAAAATGTTGTAATATCTAAATTTGTATACTCTATATACCCTTTTTCTTGTGCTTTTTGTAATTTATTTCTTATGTAATTTTGAATTTTCCCATCAATTAGACTCAAACTATCTACAATTACTGGATTTTTTAACCATTCTGCTTCTCTGGCTATTATATTTAAAAAATCCTGATGTTTTCTATACTGTAAAATCTCGTATATAGCTTGATTTACTGTTTCAAAAAAGTCTAAGTTTTGTGCTTCTACTTTTTCAACAATCTTTTCCATATTTGATATTTCTTCTTGAATAAAATATTTTAGCAATTCTTCTTTACTACCAAAATACATATAGATTGTTTTTTTTGTAACTCCTGCTTCTCTTGCTATTTCGTCCATTGATACTTTTTTGAATCCAAATCGGTGAAATAATTTTCTTGCTGCTTCAATCACTTGCTCTCGTTTCACTTTATCATCCCTTTCTGTGTTATTTTATCTTTTGTATTTCAAGTATACTATTCTACCAAATTAGTATACTATCTTTTTTATGTTTTGTCAAGACTACTGATTATATTATCTTCTTTCTCATAGCCTTTTTCTCCAATAATTCCTTACGGATAGTATTTTTTCTATCTAACATTACAAATTATATACTTTTTTATTACATATTTATGTTTAACAGTTTTTATAGAATTTTTTATCTTACGTTAGTTAATTTAACATAAATAGTTGTTTTTACATAACATTATGATATAATTATGTTACTATATTTTTATGGAGGTTATAACAAATGCAAAATAGTTACATTGCAAAGAACAACACAATTGTAATTACTTCTGGAACACTGGCTAAATCTGGTGGTATCCAATCCGTAACACGGACATTATTTTCTGAGATTATGCCCATTTTATATTTAGATAAGGAAAATCCTTACAATATTATCCCAAAACTAAATGATTATCATAATATACTTTTTTCTGGATTTGATTCACAATTTTCTGAATTAGTAAATTGGGCAAATAAAACCCATAAAAAAGTAATTGTATTTTGGCATTTCTCTGTTTCTATGGAAGTGGATACAGATTTAGGTAGAGCTTGGAATTCCTTACTTCCGTTGCTTTATAATAAACAAGTTGACCTTTTCATTACTTGTAAATACGGTCTAGCTGAAATCATTGAGAAGATTTTTAATGTAAAATCCTTTTTTATATTAAACAATTCATTTTCATGCTCGTATCAATCAGAACCTAAAAATGGAATAGGATTATTTTCTGGCTCTGGTAACTATTGGGTCAAAAATTTTAAACCCAACTTTTACGCCGCTTTGCTGACAGATAAAAAAATTGATATTGTACCTTACAATGATAATATTCATTCTATTTTAAAAGCAATTGGAATGGAAAATCGTGTAACTGGTACAGGAATGCTCAATCACGAAGCTTTTTTAAGAAGACTCTCTTCATCTGAATTAGTTTCTTATGTTACTTTTTCAGAAGGATCTCCTATCCTTCCTTTAGAAGCTTTAAATAATGGCGTTATTTGCTTAACTGGTAACAATCATCATTACTTTAGAACTGAACCCAGATTGTCAGAACTTTTAATTTGTAATAGACCTGATGATCCATTAAGCATTTATAACTGTATTACGACTGCACTTGATAACAAAGAGGAAATACTTGAACTTTATAAAAAATGGAAAAACAATTATAATTCTCAGCAAGAAGAAAATTTTCAAAAGCTCATTCAAATTTTAGAAAGTTTATAACCTAAAAAGAGAGGCAATTCCTCTCTTTTTCTAAATAGCAAATAAGAAAATATTTTAAATTTTTTCGATTATTTCTCACCCAATTTGAGTTTTCGACTAAAAGGAAAAATCCCAAAAGGTATCCCTGCAGAAAAATATACAGGAACATTTAATATTCCAGATGGAGAAGTAGCATCTGCTCCAGTCAGGGACAGTGTAAACGGATATATAACATATAATACAGAAACTTCATATAATGGAATTACATTTAATAATATAAAATTTGAATTTAAAAATGGTAAAATTATAAATGCTACTTGTGATAAAACCAAAGAGCTAAATGAAATATTAGATATAGATGAAGGTGCTCGATATATTGGAGAATTTGCATTTGGTTTAAATCCTTATATTGAAAGACCAATTGGAGATACTCTGTTTGATGAAAAAATTAAAGGTAGTTTTCATTTTACTCCTGGAAATGCATTGGAAGAAAGTGACAATGGCAATCGTTCAAGCATTCATTGGGATATAGTAAATATTCAACGACCAGAATATGGTGGAGGCGAAATATATTTTGATAATGTATTACCTGAATTAAAATGTCTAAACCCAGAAAATTTAATATAAAATTGTAATATTTAATGGTGCGGCTAGAGGGACTCGAACCCCCAAATCTCAAACTTCGTAGGCTTGCATTCTATCCAGTTAAACTATAGCCGCATTTATAAATTATTTAAAAGTATTTTTTACTTATGTTAGTATATCATAGTTTTTTATAAGTTACAACAATTTTTTAAAAAAGTATTGCAAAAATTTTATAAATGTGATAATATATTAAAGTATTAATTATCGAGGTGTAGCGCAGTTGGTAGCGCGCGTGGTTTGGGACCATGAGGTCGCAGGTTCGATCCCTGTCACCTC
>CAKPPS010000025.1 GCA_934177795.1 uncultured Clostridia bacterium
TAGCTATACCATTCATTATCATCTTGGCTACATACTTGCCAATTTGTTCCATTCCATTTTACTGGTATCATTCCTTGGGTTATTTTGGGACTATTTACTTCTTTACTTTCATTATATCCATCTGTTGATGGTGCTGAACTATTTATTGAATTTAATACACTTTCTAAGGCATACGTTTCTTCTTGTTCTGCTTGTTTTGTTTTTTCTTTTGCTTCTTTTGCTTTTGTTAATATTCCATTGTTTCCTGTTAACATCGCTATTGTTACTCCAGCAAGAATTATCAGCACTATTATTGTTATAACCATGGCAATTAATGTAATCCCTTTGTTTTTGCCTTTATTCACTTTTTTTATCTCCTCTCCGTTTGTTTTCCTTTTTTATATTACTATTTTCCTTTTAATATATTTTATTCTTTCCATTCTACAACTTTCATTCCTTTTACTGCTCCCCATGGTGCCCCTGAAATTGAATTTTCTGAATTATGAATTATTATTTTTTCTAAATTATTAGTTGCATCTGAAAAACAACTTTCATCTATTGATTTAACACTTTTGGGTATTTCTATCGTTTTCAAATTAGAACAAAAAGTAAATGACCTTCCTATTTCTTCTACTCCATTTGGAATAGTAATACTTTTCATATTTATTTGTCCATAAAATGCCTTATCTTCAATTTTCTTTACTTCTGATATTATATTCATTGTATCTTGTATATCATATAGCACGACTACTAATGTTTCTTTTTTATCTCCATTCTTTTTATATAATATATTGTTTTCTACTGTGTAGTATGGATTATTCTCATCTATATTTACGGTACCACTATAATTTCTTCCTTTAAAAACAGGATCTATTTCCGAAACTTTTTTTCCTATATTTAAACTCTTTAAATTTAAACAAGCCTTAAAAGTATTCATTTCAATTTTTTCTAATGATTCTGGTAAATTAATGTTTTCAGCATTTACCGCTTGTTTAAATGCTGAATTGTTTATCGTAATTATTCCTTCCGGAATATTAATGTCCTTTTCTTTGCTATAACAAGATATTAATTCATTGTTTTTGTTATACAAAATTCCATCTTCTGAAATAAATTGTTGATTTCCTTCTTTAACTACAATATTTTTTATCGTACCAGGCATATTGGGATTCCATAAACTTACTAAAGTTTTAGGAATTACTATTTCTTTAATATTATATGCACTAATATTGACACTAAAGGCTTCCACTCCTTCTGGAATTTCAAATTTTTCCTGATTAATTAATACAGAATCCAATATATAAATAACGTTTTTTCTGTTTTGACTCATTAATACTCCTGATTCATACACAAAATTTTTGTTACTTCCTATTTGTATTTCTTGTAAATTTTTGCAATTATAAAATGAATTTCCACTTATATCTTTTATCTTTTCAGTAAACTTTATTGTTGAAATATTTGTATTTTGCAATGCTCCTGATTGTATAGTAGTTAAATTGTTTCCCAATACTATATTGCTCAACAGTTTACATTCATAAAATAAGTCTGTAGAAATAATTGTTAAATTTTCAGGTAATTTTATGTCTGTTACAGCTGTATATCTGAATGCTCTCATTCCTATTTCTGTTATTGAATCTGGCAAATTTATTTCTTTCAAATTCGTTGCTCCATCAAATGCATATTCTCCTATTTTTTCTAAATTCCCCTGTATTATAACAGTTTCTAATGTCTTATTATTTGAAAATGCATAATTTCCTATTTCTTTTACACTTGCTGGTATTATTACTTTTTTTAATCCTGATAAACCTGAAAAAGCTCCATACCCGATTTTTGTTACGCTACTTGGTATTGTTAATGTTCCTGTACTATCCATTAATAGTAAATTTCCTTCTGATGATGCTAATTCTCCATTGTTTATTTCATAAGGGTTTGCTTCTAATCCTAAATCCTGTATCCATTTTATTTCTTGTTTTGATTGTGTATTGTATATTAGTTGTCCTTTTATTATTTCTACTTTTCCTTTATATTTATTATCTATATTATTAATAATTTTTTCTATATTTCCTGTTTCTTCTGCTGGTTTTGTATTATATTGCAAGGTATTTTCATCAGCACTTGCATTTAATGTATCTTCTGAAAAGCTATTGTTTTCCATTATTTTACTAGTCTTAAATATTTCCAATTGTTCTTTGAAACTACTTAAGTCTGACTTGAATTGTGCTTCTGATGTTTTATTTAATAATCCATTATCTCCAGTCAACATTGAAACAGTTATTCCTGCTAATATTAATAACACTATTATTGTTATAATTAGTGCAATCAGTGTAATTCCATTATTTCGATTTTTATTCATCTTTTTGTTTCTCCTCTCACTATGTTTTACATTAGTATTTTCCTTATAATCTTTTTTATTCATTTCTTTTTTCTTACACGATATATTATGTACCATTTAGAGTATACCATATTGTTTTCTACCTATCAATTAGTTTAATAATTTGTCATAAAATTGTAACATTTATATATACTATTTTTATCTCTTTGTACATAATTTGTTATGTGTATTATTCTTTGTTGATATTTTTTTGTTAATATATATTTATATTTAACATAAAGGAGATTAAAGTGAAATTTAAACGAATAAAAGATTTAAGAGAAGATCATGATAAACTTCAAAAAGATATTGCTAATTTGTTAGGAATTTCTCAACAATATTATTCTGAATATGAAAATGGAAAACGTACAATTCCTATTCAACATTTAATTACTTTGGCCAACTATTATCATACTTCTATTGACTACATTGTTGGATTAAGTGATTTTAAAGAAAAGAAAACAAGTTAATTTTATTATTCTATTAGAATTAAAATTTAACTTGTTTTCTTTGTTATATTTCCATCTGTGTTCCTAAAAATGTAGCTGCTGATTGTGCTACTTTTTTTTCTACATCATTCATTTTTTTATTTGCTTCCTTTGACATTAATATTACTGTCCCTATCGTGTCACCATTAGAAATTATTGGATATACTACTTGTGCATTATATTTTCTTTCATTTTTATCATTACGTGTTATAGGCATAGATATATCACTATTTTCTTTGCTTGTATAAATTTCTTTATCTTCCATAAGTTGTTCTAGTTCTGGACTTATATCTTGTTCTAAAAATTCTTTTTTTGATCCTCCAGATACTGCTATAACTGTATCTTTATCTGTAATACATGCTATATGTCCTGTTGTTTTAGATAATGTTTCTGCATATCCTGCAGCAAATTCTGATAATTCACCTATCGGAGAATATTTTTTTAATATTACCTGTCCCTCTCTATCTGTAAATACCTCTAATGGATCTCCTTCTTTTATTCTTAAAACTTTTCTAATTTCCTTTGGTATTACAATTCTGCCTAAATCATCTATTCTTCTTACTACACCTGTTGCTTTCATAGTTTTCCTCCCTTTTGTTTTATAAATTTATTATATCTTTATTATTTCTCATTGTTTCTTTTTTATTCATTTTTTGTCAAAAAAAGAATAGTTTTATAACAACTATTCTTCTATGTATTCTGCTTTGTCCTCTTTTTTAGGAAACAAGGTTGGTTTATATTTATCTATTATATAGCCTAAGTCTTTTGCAAATTCTTTTAACATTACAATTTTTATTGAAGGTGTTTTATCATTTAGGTAATTGTCTATAATTTGTTTTAATTGTTTCATATTTCTTATTTCTGGTTCCAATTGTTTTCCATATTTATTAGATCTATTTAACAGCTTTTCCTTTATAGTTACAATATCTTCATTACTTGCACATGAAATTCTTTGGAATAATTGATATGGGTCATAATATTTAAATATTGGTACATTCATACATTCTTTATCAAATTTTTCATAGAATATTTCCATTTTCATTGGAATACACTTAAATATTTCTTCGGCTTTTTCTGTATACATTTTATCATGTAGTTGTCCATTTAAAATATTAAAATGTTTCAATATATCATCCATATCTTCTACTATTTCATCTAAAGCAATTTTTCCTAATTCTTCATCCACATTATCACAATATTCAGATTTTAATGCTGCTAAATTCATTCCATTAAAAAATATTGTTTTTATTTCTCTTAAATCATATTTAATTAAATTTTTCTTAATAAAATGATTAAAATATGCATATATCTTTACATTATCTATTAAATTTAAATTTCCCTGTTTTACATCTTCTATTATTCCTTCAATTACTGTATTAAATTCATCATCTGAGATTTTCCAGTATTCTTCTGTAAGTAATCTTCGATATCCTGGTAAATTTTCTGTATCAACTGTATTTCTAATTGATTCCATATTTTCTTTAAATATTTTCATATCAAATATTCTGGTTCTTATATAATATTCTATAAATTTGAAAAATCTATATTCACATTTAAAATTATAATAATAATTACTATCAAATTCTTTTATATAAAATTGTCTATTATCCATTAATACCCTTGAAGAAACTAATATTGCTTTATATTCTTCATTGTCTTTTATATTCATAAATTTATCTTTTGTAATCTTTCCTGCTTTTATTTCAAATGAAACTGCTATTGTAAATATTAGCATTGTTTGGATTACTCTATGACTTGTATTTGGGTATAATTTTGTTACCATTTCATATATTTTTTTAAAGTCATTTAATGCATGTTTTAATATTCTTAAATTTCTTGTTCCACTTCTTTTAAATGTAGATATAATTAACTTTGTGTTTTCTCTTAAAAATCTAATTAATTCAGTATCATTTTCATATCTCATCAAAATTCCATTTATAATATAATCAAATTTAGGAGCATATTCAAATGTTTCCCCTATTAATTTTTCTTTTATTCTTTCATAATCATTTGCTTTATCAAATACATTTTCAATTTTTCTTTGTATTTTTTCAACAATTGGTTGATCTGTTTTAGTTAATTCATTTTGTTTATCTAACAAATATGTTGCAATAAATGTTTTCATCTCTAAGTTTGAACTTTTTAACTTTGTTGATAATTCTTTTTCGTTACAAATTATTATTGTTTTTATGTGGTCATGTTCAACAAAATTATTGATGTAACCTAATATATCTATAACATCAACATTTGCTCTCTCTAAATCATCAAAACAAAGTACTTTATCTTCAGTTGAAAAGAAATCTGCATAATTTACTTTATCTCCACTTTGTGATACTCCAAAGAAATTAGCCATATCTAAACCTGTTTTTGCATATTCTGGTATTGTTGTTTGTGAATTAGCATTCATAAATTTTTTTAAATTTTTATCCATTAACTGTGTAGTTTCTATAAATATTTTTTTGCTAATTTCTTCCAAATTAGAAATCCCATATAAAGACATATATATTGTTGTATATTTCTTTCCATTTAACTGCATTGATTCTATTTTTTTTCTTATTTTATGATTCCAAAAATGTGTTTTTCCGTGAACCCCATTCTCCATTTATCATAATTGCATAGTCTGTATAATCAGATCTAACATAATCCAAAATGCTTTCAACTAAATCTTCCATATTCTCTCATCCTTTCTAAGGTTCAGATTGTCTTCAATCTGTTTAATCTTTTGCAATAACAAGTACATCTATTTTTTTAGGTCTTGCTTTTATAATTGTCTTTGCACATTCATTTACTGTATTTCCTGTTGTATATATATCATCAATTAAAAGTATTTTTTTGTCTATTAGTTTATTTTTATTTTTTAATTTATAAATTCCATTTACATTTTGTCTTCGTTGCTCTTTATTTAATTTACTCTGTTCTATTACGTTTTTTGTCTTTTCTAGACATTTATTTTCTAAATTCACATTTAATTTTTTACTTAATTCTCTTGCTATTAGCCAACTTTGATTGTATCCTCTTTCTTTCATTCTTTTTTTGCTTATTGGAACTGGAATTATTGTATCATAAGTTTTCAATTTTTGAAATATTTTTTCATTTTTTATAATAAAATTTACAAAACATTCATATAAATATGATTTTTCATTAAACTTATAGTCTATTATAAGTTTTCTTATTAATCCTTCATACTTAAATAAATATATTAATTTTTCAAAATAATAATCCATTTCTTCTTTTTCAGGCATATCAAGTATTTCCATATTTCCTAAGCTTTTTAAGTTTATTTGACACTTATTACAGATTCCTTCACTGTTTATTTTTCCACAAATACCACATACTTGTGGAAAAATAGCATCTATTATAAATTTTATATATTTTCACCTCTTAGTTTATATTCTAGCCCCGTATTTCTTTTTTTACTATCTATATTTTGAATCATAAATTTTATAATGTTATCACTTCCTAATATAATCAACAATTTTTTAGCTCTTGTTATTCCTGTATATAAAAGATTTCTTGTTAATAATATTGGTGCTGATGGTGGAATTACCATTATTACAACATCAAATTCACTTCCGCTGCGCTTTATGTATAGTTATTGCATAACTATGTTCTATTTGTTCTAATTCAGAGAAATCATAATATGCTGTTTTTTCATCATCAAATTTTATTTCTATTATTCGATTTTTCTCACTTACTTCAGTAATTGTGCCAATTTCTCCATTAAACACTCCTTTTCCAACTTCCACTTTTCCAAATTTTTTACGTTCCCAATCTATATCATAGTTATTCTTTATTTGCATTATTCTATCTCCTGCCCTATATATAGCTCCTAAGTTGGCTTTTTCTGGCAATTTATATTTATTAGGATTTAATTTTTCTTGTAATGCTTTGTTTAATTCTCTTGTACCTAGCATTCCTTTTTTAGTTGGAGTTAATACCTGAATATTTTGAAAGAAATCATAATCGCCATAATTTTTTAATCTTCCTGTACATAATGACAATACTTCTTGTAGTATTTTTTCTTGTGATGAATCATTTATATAAAAAAAGTCCTCTTTTGTTTCACTTGTATACTCTGAATCTCCTTTAGCTATAAACTGTTCACCATTGTTAACTCTATGTGCATTTAATATTATTTTAGATTGTGCAGCTTGTCTAAATATTTTGTCTAAATGTACTGTTACTATTTCTTCTGATTTTATCAAGTCTTTCAAGACACTTCCCGGCCCCACTGATGATAGCTGGTCACAGTCTCCAACTAAAATTAGTTTTGTTCCTTTATATACACATTTTAATAAATAACTCATAACAAACATATCTACCATTGATAACTCATCAACAATTATCAAATCAGCATCAATTGGCGCTCCTTCATATTCATTACTCGTCTCATAAAAATTATTTTCATCTATTTTTCCTATTTCAAGTAATCTATGCAATGTTGAAGCTTCTTTTCCTGTAGTTTCTGTCATTTTTTTTGCTGCTCTTCCTGTTGGTGCACACAATACAACTTTATTTCCTTTTTGTTCATATATGTCTATAATACTTTTTATTATTGTTGTTTTTCCTGTTCCTGGTCCACCTGTTATTATTGTTACATTATTTTCATTTACTAATTCTATTGCTTCTTTTTGTTTTTCAGATAATTCTATTTTTGAATTTGCTTCTATTTTTTTTAATATATTTTCTATATTTTTTATTTTCTTAATATTATTTGCTTGTTGTAACCTCTTTATTCTAATAGCTATTTCTTGTTCTGTATAATAAAAATTTGATAAATATATCCATTCTTCATTTTTGTTTCTTTTCTCTATTACTATTTCGTCTTTTGCTCTAAGTTCTATAAGTCCATCTTCTACCATTTCTTTCGTTACATCTAATAGTGATATTACAAATTGTTCGAGATTTTCTTTTATTACAGTAGAATTTCCATTATATGTTGCCCTAATTAATGCATATTTTATTCCACTTCTAATTCTTTTTTCATTATCATAATTAATTCCTAAGTCTAATGCCATCTTATCTATTTGCTTAAAATCTACTCCTCTGGCTATATCTATTAATATATACGGATTAGCTTCTATTTGTTCAATTGCATTTATTCCTAATAATTCATAGACCTTTTTGGCAAATTCTGCTCCTATTCCAAATCTTTCTAAAAATCCAACAATCTGCCATACTTCCCAATTTTCCAGAAAACTTTCTGCAATTTCTAAGGCTCCAGATTCTGATATACCTCTTATTTCTGCTAATCTCTGTGGTTCAGTTTTAAATATATTTATTGTATTTTCTCCAAATTTTTCTATTATTTTTTTAGCTATAGCTTTACCTACTCCTTTTATATTACTATTAGCTAAATATTTTTCTAGTGCTGCAGTTGTTTGAGGCATTAATTTTTCAAATGTATCTACTTTAAATTGTCTCCCATATTTTTTATGTTCAACAAAATTTCCTATTACTTTTAAATTATCTCCACTTCCTATAAATGGTAAATACCCTACTACAATAGTTTGCTCATCTTCTGTTTCAAACTCAGCTATTGTATAACTATTAGTTTCATTATAATATATTATGTCTTGAATTTCTCCTACTAATTCCATTTATATCTCCCTAATGTTTTTATCATTTATTTTTTATTTAATTCTTCTACTGCTAATTTATATTGTTCTTCATTTGGTGCTTTTCCATGCCATCCTACTTGATTTTCCATAAATGATATTCCTTTTCCTTTTACAGTTTTTGCTATAATACATACTGGCTTATCTTTTATATTTTTTGCAACATCAAAAGCATCTATAATCTCTTGTATATTATGTCCATCTATTTTTATAATTTCAAAACCAAAACTTCTAAATTTTTCATCTATTGGATATGGACTCATTACTTCTTCTATTGTTCCATCTATTTGCAAATTATTATTATCTACTATCACACAAAGATTATCCAACTTATATTTATTAGCTGACATAGCTGCTTCCCATATTTGTCCCTCTTCTATTTCTCCATCTCCTAATATACAATATACTTTATAGTCTTTTTTATCTATCTTTCCTGATATTGCCATGCCTACAGCTGCTGATAATCCTTGTCCTAATGATCCTGTTGTCATATCTACACCTGGAATTTTTTTCATATCTGGATGTCCTTGTAAATAGCTATTTATGTTTCTAAATGTTTTTAAATCTTCTACTGGAAAAAATCCTCTATGTGCTAAACAACTATATAGTGCTGGTGAACAATGTCCTTTAGATAATATACATCTATCTCTTTCACTCCATTCAGGATTTTTTTCATCTATTTTTAATTGATTAAAATATAATACTGTTAATATGTCTGCTATTGATAAAGATCCTCCTGGATGACCTGATTGTGCATTATATACCTCTTCTAGTATCCCTTTTCTTATTTCTTTAGCCATCTTTTCTAAATCTTGTATATTTTCTAATTTCATAAATCAACACCTCTTCGCTTTTTATCTTTTATTAATATACCACAAATAATTAAATTTTACTAGTTATTATAAAATTTTTTGTCTTGATAATATTTAGAATTTGTTGCATTTTATTTTTAAATCCAAATGAAAAAACACAAAATTTTCTATTTTAAATTGATTTAAATATTTTTTTATGTTACAATATTTATGTTTACTATTAACTTTATACACAAAAAAGGAGGCATAATTATGTCTGTAGGAACATTTAGCTTAACTGTACACCTTTTGGACGGAGAACAAATTTGCATTACTGATAGTTCTAGGATTTGCTCAAATCGAGCTGAGATTATCAAATATGCTTCAGAATTAGGAGCTTATATTGTTGACAACTACAATATAAACTTTACTTCCCCTGAGCCATTCAACAAATTCCTAAAATTCATCATCAATTTCCATCCTTTGGGCGATGAAAGTGACTCTGAACCAGAAAAGGAAAGGGTAACGGTATTTGTTAATGATTCCGAGAAAGTTTCTGTTCCCAAGAATAGACCTATAAAAGAGAGTTGGGATACTCTCGTCGGAGAAGCTAAATTTTTCAAAGCCGTGCATGAGGGAAATAACTTTTATTTTAGTAATGATTCCTCTTTGGCTCAGCAATTTGTTAACAATTTAGTTGGTATCGCATTCTATTCTGATATGGACTAAGTTTTACCCCACAAGTAAATACTTGTGGGGCTTTTGCCTATTTCTATTTATCAAATATATCATTAAATTCTTGTTCATTTATCTTTTCTTTTTGCAATAATGTTTGAGCTATAGCATCTAGTTTATCTCTGTGTTCTTTTAATAAAATTATAGCATCACTATATGCTGTATCTATTAACATTTTTACTTCTTGTCCAATCTTATCTCCAATGTCTTCACCAAACATCTGCATTTCATAAGGTTCTTTTCCTTGGAAATCAATTGGACCTAGTTTATCACTCATTCCATATTTTGTTACCATATCTCTTGCAATTCTTGTAGCCACTTCTATATCATTACTTGCACCTGTTGAAATATCATCTAAAACTAATTTTTCAGCTGCTCTTCCACCTAAAAGTGCAATTAATTTTTCTTGCATTTCTGTTTTTGAAACGTAAAATTTATCTTCATTATTTTTATACATTGTATACCCACCAGCAACTCCTCTAGGTATAATTGATACTTCTTTGACATTAGTTTGTGTTGGTAAATATCTACTTACAACAGCATGTCCAGCCTCATGGTAAGCTGTTAATCTTTTATCTTTGCCTGATATAACTCTTTCTTTCTTTTCTAATCCAACTGTTACTTTCTTTACCGCTTCTTCTATATCATCATTTTCTATTTCATCATGTTTCATCTTTGTTGCTACAATTGCAGCTTCATTTAATATGTTTTCTAATTCTGCTCCTGTAAATCCTGCTGTATCTTCTGCTATACTTTCTAAATTAACATCATCAGCTAATTTTTTGTCTTTACTATGAATTTTTAGTATATCTAATCTTCCTTTTAAATCTGGAGCAGGTATTGTTATTTGTCTATCAAATCTTCCTGGTCTTAATAATGCTTTATCTAGCATTTCTGGTCTATTTGTTGCTGCTAATACGATTATTGTCTCTTCTGAGCTAAATCCATCCATTTCTACTAATAATTGATTTAAAGTTTGATTATTTTCAGTTTCTGCTCCACTATTTGATGTTCTTCTTGACCCTATTGCATCTATTTCATCTATAAATACGATACAAGGAGCTAATTTTCTTGCTTTTTCAAATAATTTTCTAACACGTGATGCTCCAAGCCCTGCAAACATTTCAATAAATTCAGATCCACTCATTGATATAAATGGTACATCTGCTTCTCCTGCAATCGCTTTAGCTATTAAAGTTTTTCCTGTTCCCGGTTTTCCGTATAACAATACTCCTTTAGGAACTCTAGCTCCCATTTTAGTATATTTTTCTGGTCTCTTTAGGAAATCGACTATTTCTATCATTTCTGATTTTTCCTCTTCTAAGCCTGCTACATCATCAAATTTTATTTTTGTTTTTCTCTCTGTATCATCATAAACTTTTCCTTTTTCTCCAAGACCTTGCATTTTAAATATCATCACAAATAATGCTACCATAATTACTGTTGGAAGTATAGAAAATATTGTAGCTGGTAGTTTTGCTAAAAAACTTTGTGATTTTTGTATTAATTCTATTTCGTTTCCTTCTGCAACCTTTGTCTGAATTAAAGTTATAAAAGCTTCTGTATCAGGTATTATTGCTTTTTTATCTTTATCCTCGTTTTTTAATTTTATTTTAGCCTCTTTACTTCCTGTAGTAAGTTCTACTTTCTCAATATTTCCATAAGATATTTCTTTTATAAGCTCAGTATATGCTAATGTTTTTTCATCTTTTTGCTCATCATTATTGTTATAATACATTATCATTCCTACTGTAAATATTACAGCTACTACGACTATTCCTATTATTGCCAAAAGAATTTTCTGACTTTTGTCTTTTTGACTTTCATTACCTTTTTTGTCCATCTTTAACTCCTCTCTATATATTATGCATTAGACTGCTCTGGTTCATCATTGTTTGATTTTTTTTCTTTTTTCTCTTTTTCCTTATCTTTTTTCTTTACTTCTTCTTTTTCTTCCTGTTCTTTTCTTTCTTCTTCCATTTCCTTTTTTATTATTTGTTGAGCTTCTTCTATTTTCATAACTTCTTCACTCTTTTTGATATAGTCTGATTTTAACATAAATATTGCTGCTATTAAATATATTGTTGCAACAGTTGTGTACATGATATCAAAATATTTAATGTTGAAATTGAATATAGCATTAATTATAACATAGATTATATTTAAAATGGTTGATAATGTAAGTGCATATACTGACATACTATATATAGGTGTAAATTTCACTTTTAATTTTAATATTTTTATAGTTAAATAACCTATTATAGATATTACTGTTGCATACCATAATGTATTTATAAAATACATTACAAAGCTATATAAGAATATTGTTAAAAATATATTTAAATAAATTTGATTAATACTTCCATCTTTTACATAATTCACAATATCTTCTTTATTAAACTGTGTTAAGTTTAATTCTTTCAATAATTCAGTATAATTATAAGAAACTTCACCATTTACGGCAACATTTTTTAATGTTACTTTATTCTTTAATACTAATATTCCTGTGCCTTCTGAATTAATTTCATTTAAATATTTATTAATTTCTTCTTCTGAGTCTGTTTTAGTATCAATTATTATTTTTCCCACTTTATCATTTTCTATTATTGTATTATTTTCAGATTCTACATTCAATGTTCCATCATTATATGAAAACTCTGGAAAATCATTTTGTAAATAATTTATTCCTTCTTGTACAAATTCATTTGTTTTGTATAGTGTCCACACACTTACTACAACAGCTAAAATTATTAATATTTTAGAAATATATAATACGGCTTTTCCAAATCCTTCTATAGCCATTTCTGGATATTTTTCTATTTTAAATATTGAATTTTTCAATTTTGTAAAAAAACTTAGACCTTTTTCTTTCTTTTCTTGTTCTTTTTTTTCTGAAGCCATTTATCTGTACTCCCTTCTAATATTAGAATCTATATATTTAGGATTAATCTGGAATATAACTTTATCTCCAATTTGCACATTACTTTCTGTTATATCACAAATCACATGATATGTTCCTATTCTTCCTAAAATTTTATATTTTCTACCTTTTATTGTTACATACATAGATTGATTTTTAAAAGCATCTTTTATATCTCTTACTATATATCTTAACTTGTCTATCTTTCTAAACATATCTCTACCTGTAGTTATATTTATTCCATCTACATAACCAGCTGGTATTACAGCTATCTTTGTATCTTTCTTTGTTATATAAGTATTAGAATAACCTATATTAAATCCTTTTGGTAATTCTTTTATTTCTGATATATTTGCTTCTAAATTTGCAACTTTTCTTAATCCTAAAGTATTAGGTACTGATATTCTACCTAAAAATGCTGACCCTACTCTTACTGCATTTAAATGCATATTAGGAAATTTGATAAATGCTGATGAATTACATATATGCAACATTCCTGGTTGTATATTGTTCATTTTTAAAACTTCTATTACATCTAAGAATCTATCAAATTGTATTTTTGTATATTTATCATCATAAAAACTTACAGAAAAATGTGAAAATGTTCCTTCTATTTCTATATTTTCAATACTTTTTAATGCTTCTATCATGCTATCTCTATCTGAATATATAAAACCATATCTTCCAAAACCAGTATCTATCTTTAAATGTGCTCTTATTTTCTGTTTTTTTTCTTTTGCAATTTCTTCAGCTACTTCTATATCTTTTAATGAACCTATAGATATTATAATATTATTTTCTACTAGCTTATTTACTTCTTCTTTTATAGCTGTTGTTGATAACATTAATATATCTTGTTTTATTCCTGCTTTTCTTAATTTTATTGCTTCTTCTACTGTTGAAACTGCAAAATATGAGATTCCATTATCTATTAAAAAATTAGTAAATTCCACTAATCCTAATCCATAAGCATTTCCTTTTACTACTGCGATTATTTTTACTTTCTTCCCATTATCATCTGGCCCATTAGTTTCTGCATGCTGCTTTATCTTTTCTATATTATACACTAAATCTTTTTTTTCTATAACTAATGATTTCATTTTCTATCTTCCTTTTCACTTTAGTTATTTGTTGTTTAAACTTTTTCTTTTTAGTTGTCTTAAAGTTCTAAATGCTTTTTCTGAAATTTTATATAATTTGTATTTTAATGGTTTAAATGGATAATATACTTCACCTATAAATTCTGTAAAAGTTGCTCCGAATCCTTTCTTAAATCTGTATAATCCATATTGTGGATGATGTTCATCTACAACTCCAGAAACACCCCTAAAATCATATATATCATCTTTTCTAGCAATTGCCATTTTTATCATTTCCCATTGCAATAAGTAATTTGGCATTAAATTTCTATGTTTATTACTACTTGCTCCATATAAATACCAAGTTTTATTTCCATAAAAAATTGGAATAACCCCAGAAATTGGTTCATCTTTATAATATGCCATCAGCACTTTTATATGTTCTGGTCCTAAACAATCATACATTTTCTCAAAATATTCTAATGGTCTTATAATAAATCCATCTCTTTCTCCTGTTTCCACCATTATTCTGTGGAAATCTTTTAAATTTTCTTTAGTTCCCTCTTTTACTACAATTCCTTTTCTTCCTGCTAGTCTAATATTATATCTCCACTTTTGATGAAAATTTGCCATTACTTCTTCTTCTGTTTTTCCTTTTATATCTAACCTAAATACAAATCTTGGTTGTATTTCATCCTTAAAGTCTTTTGCATCATCTTTAATTTTGTATCCCAATTCTGTAACTATTTGTCTAAAAGCTTCATCATCTTTTAAAATATCTGGTTCAGTTCTTAAAACAAAAGCATTATATTTTTGGGCTAATTCTTTTGCTCCTTCTGTTAATTGTTCCATTACTTCTTTATTATGTATATCACAAACTGGTCCTCTTGAAGCATACATCATATTCCCGAACAAAGGCATTTTTCTTACCCATACACATAGAGACCCAATGATATTTTTTTCTTCATCTTCTGCTAATATTACTTCTGGTTTCCAATTAGGCTTTTTTACTTCTGCCCATTCCAGTGATTGTTGAAAATTACATCTTTCATTTCCTTCTAAAAATTTTTTATATTCTTCTTTTGATTTTTCATCTGTTACAAATCTCATTATCTAAAATTCCTCCTAGTATACTTTGTTATACTTTTGTATTTTACAACATTATTGTGTTTTTTACAAGTACATTTTGTTGAAGTTATAGGAAATTTTTAGATCTCAAAAAGACTGGCAATAGCCAGTCTTTTTAGTATAGTGAAAATATCTGTTATTCTTCATAGATTTTTCTATACAAAATAGCATAATATCCCCAAGTTAATCCTTTGGATATCATTTCTGTAAATAGCTCTTCTCCCATCAGCTCTCGCAGTTCTCTCAGTTTTGCTTTTCCGTTATGTTTTGCTTTCAGATGTTTCATTGTTTGCTCATTATTATTAGTTGCTTTCATCTTCTCTCCTTGCTTTATTACCCGTTTTAGAAATTCATCAGTAATTCTCTGTTCAGGAAGGAAATCAGTATTATGTGATGCTATAACTATAGCAAAATCTTCCCACATATATGGAATTTTTTGCATCAATCGTTCGGCTTCTTCCCAGTTTTTCTTCTTTCTACTTACACTTTTCATCTTTTTGTCCTCCGAAGTTTTTTTCCTTTTTCACTTTACTTAATACTAATTGTAACCATAATAGTATACTACTAGTTTATGTAAAATTCAATATTTTTTATTTACTTTCTTCTAAAAATATTTTTTATTTTATTCCATATCTTTATAAATATTGATTCTTCTTTTTTTATTAAAGTTGTTCCATGTTCTTCTGTGTTTACTGAATTTCCATCATTACTTTTTATATGCTCTTTTTTAAATAAATTATCTGTATTATATTTAATCTTTTTTTCTAATTCTTTTTGTTTTTTTATCTCTACATCTTTAGCATTAAGTTCCTTCTTTTGTTCGGTAGAAATAATAAATAGGCGGAATATCATCCCTAATATATCTTTTGCTTTGTTTGAAATCTCTTGTTTTTCAAATGGTAATGCAATATTATACACAAAAGAACAATTTTCATCACAATTTTCTTCCATAAACTCAATGTATTGTTTTGGTATTTTATTATAGTCTTCTAATGAAATATACTTTAACACTTCAAGAACTTCCGCATAAGCTTCATCATAATTTTCCAAATTTGTCATTAGTAATCCTCCAATTCATATTCTTGAGCAATTTTTAATTGTTCTTCAATTATATTTGCTCTTTCATTAATTTTATAGACTTTTTCTTGATTTTTTATGACTGTCATTACATTATCTGCACGATATTTTCCTTCTTTTTCTAGCTCTTCACTTATTTCTTCTTTAGATACATCTCCTCTGAATCCATCAATCGCTGTTTTATCAATCTCTTGAATTCTATCATTTATCTTTGTTAATCCTTTTCTATATTGCTTCGGTAAAGATTTTACATATTTTCTAAATTGTAACATGTTATAAAAATTACTTGTTCCTGCATATTTTTCTAAAATATCATCAGACTCTGTACCACATACTATATCTGCAAATATCGCACAATTCTTTTCTGGAGTATACTCATCAAAATATACTCTCGCAATATTTTCGTAATATTCTTCTTCTTTAGTCCTTAAATTTTCTTTTAAGTTGTATATCTCTATCTCTGCTTTGTTCTCTTCTTCATCATATTCCTCATCATATTCTTCGTCATACTCGTCCTCGTCATAATAATCATATTCATCATAATATCTACTATCATCCTCTTCTTCATATCCTAACTGTTCTCTAGCTATTCTATCCACTTGCTCCTCAAAAGAATTGTCTTTTATATACTTTATTGTTTTTACTATTCTTGATTTTGTTAAGTCTTTATCGACTTCTTCTGTTGAAAAATTGGCTATAAATTCTGCCTCTGATTCAACAGTTGTTTTTTCTAGCAATATATCTTTTATATTAGGTGTTAAATCAATATGTATATCTTCATTTGGCTCATCAAGTATTTCTTCATATAATTCATCTGTACTATATCCTCGTGCTTCTAATTGTCTTGCAAAAGCCGAACAATAATATACATGTCCTTCATCAAAATAACCCTTTCTTCCTGCTCTACCTGCTAACTGTTCAAATAGGTTTTTACTGATTGGCCCATCATAATATTTTGCTAATTGTGCAAACACTACATTTTGTACTGGAAAATTAACCCCTAAAGCTAAAGCATCAGTTCCAACTACAGTATCAATTAATCCTTGTTCAAAACACTTTTCGATAAATATCTTTTCTTTAGGTAACAATCCTCCATAATAACCAGATATCCCTTTTTCCGCATATTCTATCAATTCCTCATTTTCTATTTCATTATTAATGGCTAATTCTTTAATTTCCTGGATATTTTTTTCGTTTTGATTATCCCTGTCATAAGATAAGTCATTCAAAATTTCCTCAATATTTCTCTTTGAAAATGTAACAATTAACGAATTTTTAATTTCTTCCAAATTTATATCACCTTCAAAAGATAAAGAAGTTAATCTTGAATCATTTTCATAAGCAAAGAAATCCCTATTTGATACTTTCTCTACATACTTTGTCAATTTATCAATATCACCTAATGTTGCCGAACATAATAAAATATTATTAGCTTTTGATTTATATAATGAATCTATATATGTTCTTGCTCTACTTGAATTCTCAAAAATATAATGGAACTCATCCATAATTAATGTAGCATCTTCTAATTCTGTATACTTATTTGTATATATTTCTTGTGTACAGCATATAAAATCACAATTTTCTGGTACATTTTTAATATCTCCTGTTTCTAACCCCACTGTATATCCTTGGTCTTTTAGTTCTCTATATCTTTGATTAGATAAAGCTTTTATAGGTGCTGTTATTATAATTGGTTTTCCTGTTTGTTCCTGTGCCCAATCTAAAAACACTTTAGTCTTTCCACTACCTGTTGGCGAACTTAAAATCACATTATTCTTATCTTTAATCATATTTGTACATTTTTTTTGCCAACTGAAATCACTGTCTCCATACTTATTATACTTTGCATATCGGTTCTTCTCACTATCACTCATTTTTTACCTCTCTTATAATCTATTTTCCTTTTATTAGCTTTTTATATATTTTACCACTAAAATTTGTAGGGTGAATTGTAAAAGTTAAATCAAATTTGTAAAACTAAAATAGATTGTAAGATTAAAATAGAAAAATAAGCACTTT
>CAKPPS010000026.1 GCA_934177795.1 uncultured Clostridia bacterium
ATTCCGTATTTTTCCATTACTGGTTTTATTTGGTCTATTCTTCTTTCATAACTTTCAAATGTTACTGCCATTTTTATTCCTCCTTAATTTTTCATTCTTTTATCAAAATTTTCTATAAATTCTCTGAAAATTTCAATATATTCATTTTTGATATTCAAATAAATATCTTATACTACATCTTATTCTTTTCTAGGGTCTATAGTCTTAACTGCTTCATTAAATCTTCCATAAGTACCTGTAGCTTTTTCTATTGCTTCCATTGGTTCAATACCTTTTTTAATATTTTCCATCATTTTTCCAATATGTACATATTTGTATCCAATAATTTCATCATTTTTATCTAGTCCTAATTCTACAATATATCCTTCTGTTAATTGTAAATATCTAGGTCCTTTTAATGTACTTGAATAAATTGTTCCTACTTGTGATGTGTGTCCTTTTCCTAAATCTTCAAGTCCTGCTCCTACTGGAAGTCCTCCTTCTGAAAATGCTGTTTGTGTTCTTCCATATACTATTTGTAGGAATAATTCTCTCATAGCAGTATTTATTGCATCACATACTAAATCTGTATTTAATGCTTCTAATAATGTTTTTCCTGTTAATATTTCTCCTGCCATTGCAGCTGATTGTGTCATTCCTGAACATCCTATTGTTTCTATTAAGGCTTCTTGAATAATTCCATCTTTTACATTTAATGTTAATTTACAAGCTCCTTGTTGTGGTGCACACCATCCAATTCCATGCGTTAAACCTGATATATCCTTTATCTCTTTAGCTTTTACCCATTTTCCCTCTTCTGGAATAGGTGCTGGTCCATGGTTTGCTCCTTTTTTTACAACACACATTTCTTCTAATTCCTTTGAATAAATCATTTTTATTGCTCCTTTCAATTCTTTTTTGTATATTAATATAGGCAAAAGCCTAAATTGAATAACTATTTATTATCATCATCACTTTCTGAAAATAATATTTGATTTCTTTTTTGTTTTTTTGGTTTTTCTACTTTTTTTATATTTTCTTCTATTTTTTCTTTACCTTTATTATTATGACTCCATAAAGTATTTTCTTTCTTTTTTTCATTTTCATACCAATTATTAGTTATCTTTTTGCTTTTTATTTCATTATATCCTTTTTTTTCCTTTTCTTGGCTTTCTTCCATATATTCAGCATTATTTTCTTCATAATCTTCTTGTGTATTATATTCTATTATATTACTAGTATCCTGTTCTATGTATATACCAGCAACATATTCTTCTTTTTCTTCAAGATTTCTTGCACCATTAAAATATCTATTTAATATTTCCTTTTCTTTTTTGGAAACTTGCTCAGGACCAATATCTAAATAATTATATCTCCATATAACATGTCTTTCATAACTATTAAATGCATTATTAATTAGATCTTCATATACATACTCTGCCCTAAATTTCATATTAGTAATTGATATTGTTATATTACTCCACATTGGTCCTAAAGTATTTTTTTTGAATTCTTCCCTAAGTATTTTTATATCATCATAAAGTCTTTTTACTAATTCTAAATACTGGTTTTCATCTATATTAAATTTACTTGGAATTTCATAGACATTTATAGGATTTTTTCTAAATATTCCTTTTGGAATATAGTAGAAAAATAACTCTCCTGTAGGCTTTTCATCTTTTTTATCTATAACCGAACTATACAAATATAATGCTTCCCATTTTTCTGGTATCATATATAATAATTTTCTTTGTATTTCTTCATATATTTCCTTTATTTTCCTTGTGTGATTTAACATACCCTTTTATTCCTTATCTAATAAACTATCCCCCGTCATTTCTTCTGGTTTTTCTAAATTCATTAAATCAAGCATGGTTGGTGCTAAGTCTGCTAATTTACCACCTGCTTTTAATTTGATATCTGTCTTTGGTGTTACTAGTATAAATGGTACAGGATTTGTAGTATGTGCTGTATGTGGTTCTCCTGTTTTATAGTCTATCATTTGCTCTGCATTTCCATGGTCTGCAGTTATTATTAAGTTTCCTTGCTTTTCTTCTACTAAACTTACAACCTTTCCAACACATTCATCTATTGTTTCTACAGCTTTTATTGCTGCATCTAAACTACCTGTATGTCCAACCATATCTGTATTAGCATAATTTAATATTATGCTATCATATTTATCACTCTTTATTGCTTCTAATACTTTATCTGTTACTTCATAAGCGCTCATTTCTGGCTTCATATCATAAGTTTCTACTTTAGGTGATGGTACTAATATTCTATCTTCTCCTGGATATTGTTTTTCTTCTCCTCCATTAAAGAAAAATGTTACGTGTGCATATTTTTCTGTTTCAGCAATTCTTAATTGTGTATATCCTTTTTTACTTATATATTCCCCAAAAGTATTATGTAATGCTTCTTTTTCAAATGCAATATGAACAGATGGCATTGTTTCATCATAATTTGTGAAACATACATAATATAAATCTAAGTCTTTCTTAGTTTCAAATTCATTAAATTCTTTATCTACTAAAGCTCTTGTTATTTCTCTTGCTCTATCTGGTCTGAAATTAAAGAATATAACTGAATCATTTTTTTCTATTTTTGCAACTGGTTTTTCCCCATTATATATAACTGTAGGTTCAATAAATTCATCAAATACTTCTTTTTGATATGAATCTTCTATAGCTTTTTCTGCACTTGTTGCTTTATTTCCTTCTGCATTAACTAGAGCATTGTAACATTTTTGAACTCTTTGCCATCTTTTATCTCTATCCATAGCATAAAATCTTCCTGATATTGTTGCAATTTTTCCTAATTTCTTTTCTTTCATTTTTTCTTCTAGTTTTTCTATATATACTTCTGCTGATGCTGGTGGTGTATCTCTTCCATCTAAAAAGCAATGTACATATACATCTTCAAAATCTCTTCTTTTTGCCATTTCTAATAATCCATATAAATGACGAATATGACTATGTACTCCTCCATCTGATACTAATCCTAAAATATGCAATTTTGAGTTATGTTTTTTGCAATTTTCTATTGCTGCTATAAACTCTGGATTTGAGAAGAAATCTCCATCTTCTATTGATTTTGTTATTTTTGTTAATTCCTGATAAACAATTCTTCCTGCTCCAATATTTGTATGTCCTACTTCTGAATTTCCCATTTGTCCTTCTGGTAATCCTACATATAATTCACTCGCATATATATCTGTATGTGGATATTTTTTCATTAGTTTATCTATATTAGGAGTTTTAGCTAAACTTATAGCATTTCCTTCTTTATTAGGATTATCTCCAAATCCATCTAATATCATTAGCATCGTTAATTTATCTTTCATATTTTACCATCCTTTACTTCTAAACTTTGTGTATTATTCGAAGTTTACAATTTTTGAAAATTCTTCTGGTTCTAAACTTGCTCCACCTACTAATCCTCCATCAATGTCAGACATAGTAAATAATTCTTTAGCATTTTTAGATTTTACACTTCCACCATATTGTATTATAACTCTATCAGCTATATTTTGTCCATAAATTTCTGCAATTTTGTTGCGTATAGCTTTAATTGAATTATTAGCATCTTCACTTGTAGCTGTCTTTCCAGTTCCTATTGCCCAAATTGGTTCATAAGCAATTATAGTATTTTCAACTTGTGCTTCTGTTAATCCTTTTAATGCTAATTCTACTTGTTTTGTTATTATTTCTACAGTTTTATTTTCTTCTCTTTGTTCTAAAGTTTCTCCAACACATACGATTGGTTTTAATCCATTTGCAAATGCTGCTTTAACTTTTTTGTTAACACTCTCATCTGTTTCATTAAAATATTGTCTTCTTTCAGAATGTCCTATTATAACATAATCTACATTTATAGATTTTAACATTTTTCCTGATACTTCTCCTGTATATGCTCCTTTTTCTTCATAATGCATATTTTGTGCACCTATTTTTATATTTGTATTTTGTGCTGTTAATAATGCATAAAATAAATCTGTGTAAGGAACACATAAAATCACTTCATTCTTAGTATCTTTTACTAGCTTAGCTAGCTCATCAATATATTTTATTGTTTCATCTGGTAACATATTCATTTTCCAGTTCCCAGCTATTACTTTTTTTCTCATAAAAATTCCTCCTTATTTATAAGATTATTAGTGCCTTTATTTTATAACAAAAAAGAATACTTTTCAAGTATTCTTTTTTATCTTTTTATTTGTCCATTAAACATTCAATTCCTGGTAATTTTTTTCCTTCTAAGAATTCTAGTGATGCACCTCCACCAGTTGAAATATGTGTCATTTTATCTTGTAAGCCTGCTTTTCTAACAGCTGCTGCAGAATCTCCACCACCAATAATTGTTGTTGCTTCTATTTCTGATAATACTTTTGCTATTTCATTTGTTCCTATAGCAAATTGGTCAAATTCAAATAATCCCAAAGGTCCATTCCATACAACTGTTTTTGCATTTTTTAATTCTTCACTAAACATTTCTATTGTTTTTGGTCCGATGTCAAATCCTTCCCATTCTGCTGGAATTTGTGTATATTCAACAATTTTGCTTTCTGTATCTGGTTTAAATTCTTTTCCTATTTTAGTATCTACTGGTAACATTAATTTTACACCTTTTTGTTTAGCTTTTTCCATTGCTTCTCTTGCTAAATCTAATTTATCCATTTCACATATAGAATTTCCTACTTCATAGCCTTGAGCTTTGAAAAATGTATATGCCATTCCTCCACCAATCATTAATGTATCTACTTTTTCTAATAGACTATCTATTACTCCTATTTTATCAGATACTTTAGCTCCTCCTAATATTGCAACAAATGGTCTTTCTGGGTTGTTTACAGCATTTCCTAAAAATTCTAATTCTTTTTCTATTAAAAATCCTGATACTGCTGGCAAATATTTTGCTATTCCTGCTGTTGAAGCATGTGCTCTATGTGCACTTCCAAACGCATCATTTACATAGATTTCTGCCATTGAAGCCAATTTTTTAGAAAATTCTGGATCATTGTCAGTTTCTTCTCTATGAAATCTTACATTTTCTAATAATAATATTTCTCCTTCTTTCAAATTTGAAGCTTTTGTTGTAGCATCTTCTCCTATAACATCTTTGGCCATTATTACATCTTTTCCTAATAATTTTGACAATTCTTTAGCAACTGGTGCTAATGAAAATTCTGCTTTAAATTCTCCTTTTGGTCTTCCTAAATGTGATGCTAAAATTAGTTTACAATTTTGCTCTAGTAAATATTTTATTGTTGGTAATGCTGCAACAATTCTTGTATTATCTGTTATGTTTTGATTTTCATCCATTGGTACATTAAAGTCACATCTTACAAACACTTTTTTTCCTTTTAAATCAATATCTTTAACTGTTTTTTTATCCATTTAAGATTCCTCCCTTTATATTAGATATTTTATTTCATATTTCATGAACATTATCATTTTATAGTATTTTCTTCTAAAATTCAATAGTTATACATATTTTTTGGAATATTTAAAATATATTTTTTATATTGAATAGGAGCCTATTTCAGGCTCCCGTTCTTCAATAATTATTTTTATAAGCTACTAACAATTAAATTTGCAGCACCTTCTTGAATATCTCTTAATCCATTCATAACGCTTCCTTGTTGGCGCAATAAATCAGATTTTCTTTTTTCAATTTCTTTGAACATACTTTCCATATTTTGTTGAACTTTTGATAAGTCTTCTATTGAAATAATTACATCATGTATTTTCAACATACAAATTATATTAATAATAGTAACTAATATTTAATATTTATAATATATTATTATTGTAATATATGAATTTGCTCAAAACTATTGAATTTTTTTTAATAAAATTATATAATTTGCACTAGATTTTATAAATTACAAAAGGAGTGTCATTTATGCCTAATATAAATAATTTGAAAAAATATAAAAAAATATATATGATAGGAATTGGTGGAACTAGTATGAGTGGTATTGCAGAAATACTTCACAATTGGAATTTTAATGTAAGTGGTTCTGATGTAGCTAATTCTGAAGCAGTACAAATCTTAAATAAAAGGGGAATTAAAGTTAATATCGGTCATAATATAGCTGATGTAAAAAATGCAGATGTTGTAGTATATTCTGCTGCAATAAAAGCCGATGACCCTGAAATGGTAGAAGCCCATAAATTAAATATTCCTACTATAGAAAGAGCAGATTTTCTCGGTGAAATAACAAGAGCTTTCAAAGATACAATATGTATTTCTGGTACTCATGGAAAAACAACTACTACTTCCATGATTTCATTATGTTTTATAAAAGCTCTTACAGACCCTAGTGTTCAGGTTGGAGCTTATTTAAAACCTTTAGATGGAAATTACAGAGTTGGAAATAGTGAACATTTTATCTTAGAAGCTTGTGAATATGTAGAAAGTTTTTTAAAATTTAGTCCTAAAGCCGAAATTATCTTAAATATTGATAATGATCATTTAGATTATTTTAAAACTTTTGACAATATAAAAAAGGCTTTTATTAAATATGTTAAATTGTTACCTAATGATGGAGTTTTAGTTATTAATGGTGATGATAAGAATTGTTTAGATTTGCCTAATTATACAGATGCTGATATTATTACTTATGGAATAGAAAATACTAATGTAAATTTCTATGCTTCTAATATCAATTTTAATAATGATGGTTTTGCAAGTTTTGATGTTTATCACAACAATGAATTATTAGATACTTTTCAATTGTCTGTTCCTGGTAAGCACAATGTTTTAAATGCCATTGCTTGTATTGCTATTTGTTTAAAGTATAATTTAGATTTGAATACAATAAAATCTGCATTATATGAATTTACTGGTGCACATAGAAGATTTGAATTTAAAGGTAAAGTTAATAATATTGCAAGTGTTTATGATGATTATGGTCACCATCCAACTGAAATTGTAGCTACCGCAAAATCTTTAATGAATAAAAAATATAATGAGTCTTGGGTTGTATTTCAACCTCATACATATAGTAGAACTAAGAATTTATTAAATGATTTTGCAGAAGCTTTAATGAATTTTGACCATATTATTGTTCTTGATATTTATGCTGCTAGGGAGAAAAATACATACAATATTTCTTCTAAAGACTTAGTTAATAAAATTATTGAATTAGGAAAACAAGCTGTATATATCCCAGATTTCGATGATTGTGTTTCTTATATTAAAGAAAATATTAATGAAAATGATATTGTTTTAACTCTTGGAGCTGGAACTGTCACAAATATTGGTACTTTATTAACACAAAAATAATATATCGTTTTTAATAGTACTTAGGCACTCAAACTAAAATTATCTAGTGAGTGCCTTTTTTAATTTATTTCTTTTGATTGTTTTATCATTAAATCTCCAAAAATAGCATAACCTTCTGTTGACGAATTTACTAGAACATGTGTAACTGCTCCTATAAATTTTCCATTTTGGATTATTGGTGAACCACTCATTCCTTGAATAATTCCCCCTGTCTTTTCTATTAATTTTTCATCAGTTATTTTTATTTCCATACTTTTATTATTATAATTGTTCTCTTTATATATTTTCTTTATTTCTATTTCATATTCTTCTACTTTTCTATTATCTAAACTGCATAAAATTGTAGCTTTTCCTAATTTTATTTCATCTCTTAATGCTACTTCCATTTCCTTTGATTTATCAATGTTTAAATTGGAAATATTTTTCATTTTGCCATATATACCAAATGGTGTATTTTTATCTATATTTCCGATTGTATCTTGTTCTTCAATTGTACCTTGAATTTTGCCTGGATTTCCATTTTCTCCTTTTTTTATGTTTAAGATATTTGCAGATACAAATTCTCCTGATGCTATATCTATTAATTCTCCTGTATCTATATCTGTTATTCCATGCCCTAATGCTCCAAATTTTTGCGTAGCTGGTTCATAAAATGTTACTGTACCCACTCCTGCTGCACTATCTCTAACCCATAACCCTATTTTATATTCATTTTTTACTGCAACTGGTTTTATGCTACATTCTTTTGACTGATTATCATGAATATATTGTACTTTTATTTCATTTCCCTTTGACATATTAACTTTTTGTATTAAGTCATCAGTTGAATTTACCATATCATTATTTATTTTTAATATAGTATCTCCTTCTTCTATTCCTGTATGTTCATAAGGTTTTTCGCCTTCTATTTCTGACATTCCCACTACTAAAACTCCATTTGTATATAGTTTTAATCCAGCAATGCTTCCTACAGGTATAATTTTTGTTTTTGGTATTACTGATACATCTATGTTTTTTATTAATAATTTATCAAATAAATTTACAGAAACTTTTTCTTTTCCTATTGATTTTGAATTTGTAGCACTTGATACAGTTAAACTTTCTTCTTGTCTTTCTAAGCCTATTCCCACAAATGTTTTTAGGCTCAATTCTTCTCCTTCAAATAATGTAATTTTATCTGGTATATAATTTATTACTAATGTATATATATATATTAATAACAAAAAAAATACTAATAATAACATTATAATTTTCTTTTTCATAATTATCTCCTTATGTATTTTGTTATTATTAGTATTTACTTTTTTTATTTTTTTATTCTTAATTATTTAGTTGTCATAATATATTTGAGCAATGATATTACTTTTTATTGTTTCTTCATCATATCTATTCAGTAGTATATATCCATCTTGATTGTTTTTCTTTATTCTTATTTTATATATACTTGAGCTACTTATTCCTTTTTTATGTGCAAAATACCTCCATGAATATTTTTGATTAGGATACATTTTTAATTTTATTGTACTTTTCTGATTTTTTTGATTTCTTATGTAATTTGCTTCTATAACATAATATATTCTAGACGTATATACCTCTATCATATCTCCATTTTGTAAGTTAGAGTATGTACCTCCTTCTGATAATGTTTTTCCTTTTATACGTATCACTCTAATCTCACACCCTTCTGGTACATATTGCTTTATATCCTTATAGTTAATACTTTTTCCTTCAACATTTATTATCTCTTTCAGAATTACTCCTTCTCTATCATCATGTACTCGTAAAGTTGGATGTGTAATTATTTTCTTAACTGTTACTTTTATGTTGTCTCCATTAGTTAAATTGTCATATTTTCCCCCTTTGCTTAAATGTCTTTTATCAGCAATATTTATGTCTACTATTTCATATATATTCGATACATACCCTGCTATCTCACCATAAGTAATACTATCTCCTTTTTTCTTACTTCTTATTATTTGAGATGTTATTGTCTTACCTGTTGTGTCATATACATTCAATGGTAAAACCAAGTTTTGATTTTCTTTTACATAAACCACAATTTTTTCATTATCAACTAAATCATTATAAGTTTCTCCAGGTTGAATAGTTGTTTTTCCAACAGTTATACTAACTATATCATATCCTGTTGGTACATAAGTTGCTATCCTAGAATAATCTATAGATTTCCCATTTATTGGTATGTTTGAATAATTTCCTATAGTCTGTGTAGTTGTTTGTACTTTTATATTAATATTTCTTTTTATTTCTTGTAATTTCCAATACCCATTCGCATCTTTCACACCTGTTGCTTCATATCCGTCTGGAATTGTGTTATACGTATTACCATCAACACCAACATAAGTTTTATCTTCATTTATAGCTGATCCACCTACTTCACTTTGAGTATTTCCAATAATTTCTGTTTTATGCTTTGTTGGATTCCTAAAAGATTTATACATACTATACCTTTCTCTTCCTAAAGCTGTATAATATATTTTAGCTAAGTTTTCTTTATCTTCTAAATATTGATATATATCATTTGTATTGTTTGTGTTAGTTTGTGCTACATATCCAGTATAACTTCCTAATTGTTTTTTTGGATAATAATATCTTGTTAACACATTATCATCATTGTCATCTGCTTCTATTGTTTGTCTCTCAAAATCATAATTAAACACACCTATTTTATTATTTAGATTATCATTTATTAGATCCTTGTCTGTAACTCTTGTATATTGCGTATCATCTGCTATATATATAGAATCTTCTGTTACTACTTCTTTATTTTTATTATTATTAATAATAGAATACCCATTATAAATTCTACCGCCAATATTTAATCCCTGTAAAAAGCTGATTAATGAAATATTATTTAAAAGTTTATCCCAGTCTGTTTCTTTTAATTTAGGCATTCTAAAATCATGATTTTTTCCAAACTCATTATAATTATTTAATGCTATTGATAAATTTTTTTCTATTGTATATCTAATAACTGCTCTTCTATGTTGGTTAAAATTAGATGTTGGTGATTCAATATTACCAAAATCGAATATTTTTGAATTATTGTCTATAAAATCATATACACTATCACCATTTTCATCTGTTAAATCACCAATGCTTTGTCCATCTAACGCTACAGCATCCTTAGGTGTTAAACTTTCTAATCCATAGCTCGCTATTCTTTCCTTAAACTCTGCTGCCTCTGTGTAATATCGTACAGCCATATCGTTAACATCAGTACTAAAAGTATTTCCCTCGTAATATTTTTTTCCATTTATTATATGAAACCATTTACCGTTATATGTCCTATCTTTACTATATACTTCTTGATAATATTTAACTCCATTTACTTTTATATATTTATATTTTTTGTTATATATATATTCCTCCAAGCAATCTTCTTTATCTATATTTATTCCTCTGTAAGTTGCCCTAGTTCCATTTCCCGATACATTTGACAATAAATATCCTGCATCATTAACATATTCACCATTTACTTGTCCTTGTATTGCAATATAATTATCTAATGAATATGTAATAATAACATCTGTATTACCTTTTTGATACCTACAACTATAAAATATATATGGTTTTAATCCTGTAATTTCTTGTCCGTCACTATATGTTTTTTCTCCATTATTATTATCTAATTTTGTTTTAGTCTCTTCATCTAACGTATTTTTAAATGGAGAATATATATAAAATCCATCATACATTGTAAATACTAATGCTGGAACATAATTTTTTAAAGTATCACTATCATATCCAGACATATTAAAAGCATTAGCTATAGAAGTAAAAAAACCATTTCCTGCTGCTTCTATATCTCTTATTTTAGAATTTACTAAATCAGAAGTACTACTGTTTGCTGTATTCATTTGAAAAGCCTTTATTGCATCATAAGTAGCATTATCTAATTTTGTATCATAATCAATTTGCAATTGTAGTGTTTGCACCTGTGTTCCGTGTATATGCTGAAAATACTAATGAGATTGGTAACATTATTATTATAAAAATTACTGCTAAATATTGAATTTTCATACTCTTATTTCCTTTGTAATATTTTTTAAAAGCCTGTAACTTTCGATTACAGGCCCTTGGTAATTTTTTAGTTTGCAGTGCTTGATGCTGTTACATATCCTCCATGTTGTGCTGCTATTGAATATGTATCATTTCCAGTTACTCTATAAAAGAAGTTTTTTAATTGTTGACTCAAAGTCGTATTTGTATTTTTTACACTAGTTGAAAACATATCCCCTTCTTTTAATCTCAATGTATTACTTCCCATTGTATCTAACAGTTGTGATGTATACATTGAATAATATACATTCTCTCCTATTTTTGTAGCTGTTGCTTGTGTTGTTTTTTTAGCTGGATTTTCATCTAATATTTTAGCTTCCATTTCTATATCATAAGTATTTCCTGTTGCATTTATCTTTTGTTCAAATGCTGCATAATTATCCATTGATAATTTTCCTGTTGTTCTTACATTATCAACAAAATCTGTTGTAGCTGTTTGTACTGTTAATTGTGATATGTCATCTGTTCTATCAGACATTGTCATTAATGGAAAAACAAACATCAATATTGCTGCTAATACGATTGCAACTATTGTTATTACTGAATCTCCCATTTTTTTCCTCCTTTTATAATAACATTATTATATTGTAATTAATCAGTTGTTAGATAATAAGAAATAATTCTCTTTTTATCTTTATTTGCTGTTGGTACATTTGTATTACTTGATTCATCACCTGTATCACTGCTTTCTCGCTCTTCATCAGGATAATACACTCCAAACTTTTCTATAAACTTACTACTTTTTATTGTATCATATATTCCAGCTTCTGACAAGTTAATTCCTTGTTCATTTTTCATTTTCTTTATAAAGTCTTCACCACCAGTCGTTACTGTTTTTACTTCTGCCTTCTTACCATATAATAATACCATTATAAAATCATCTTTTTTTGCATCATCTGCCAAAGAAAGAATTTTTGAATCAGAACCTAAATCAATATAATTGATATCTTTTTCAGTTCCTTTTGAATCCTTTTTTGTGAATAATGACATTGGACTACCATCATTCTCATAAAACATTATTTTATAATTTTCTTTATATGCTCTATATATTGTTGGTATTATTGTTTCTGCTCCGACTACTCTGTCTGTAGTCGAAGTAGATTCAACATATTGAGTTTCATATTCTCTATCTGTGTAATTTAATAGTATTTGTGCTGTTGATCTAGCTTGAGAAAAGGATGCTATACCTATAGCTAATGCTGTTATAAATACTAAAAAATCAGCTGCCATTTTTAATGCGTCTGCAACATTTTCCATAATATACCATCCTTTCTATTTTTATTATTAGTCGGCAGATATGTCAATAGAATTTACTAAACCATTAGTATAAGAACATGTTACTGTATATGTACTAGCTGAGTTAATACCACTTGTATTAACACTTGTACCTCCCTCGGCCATTGTAATATCTCCTGTTAATGCTATCTTTCTTTCTTCATTTTCTGCTGAAGAATTACTAGCAATTACAGTTTGAACTAAAGCTCTTACTGTTGACCCTTTTACCTTTCCTTCATATTGTGTAAATTTTTGATTAAAACTACTAACCTCTACTTCATCCATTCCATTTTTTTGAGCAACAGTTGAAGCTTGATTATAAATTAATATCCCTAAAGATATAATTAAAATTGCAAGTAATATAGCACCTGCGATGATTAATGCTTTTGATGCATTCTCCATAATAAATTCCTCCTTTGAATATATTTATTTATATATATTTTACTAAAATTTCTTTAGTAACTTTAATAACTTAACTTATGTATCCACTTCTTCAAAGTACATATAACTAACTAATTGAGTTTTTTCATGATATTCTAATTTTGTACATTTGAATTTTATCTGATTATATAATTGCATAAATTTATCTATTCCTGTATTATATACTTCTTCCATATTGTGGATTTTATCATCTTCTTTAAATTTTATATCTATTTTTATTGAATTTTTTTGATTATCTTCATATAATCCATTACTATTTTTTTGAACTTCATTTTTTATGTTGTCATTTACAGCTTTATTTATTACAGTTGCTAAATCTGTTCCATATATTTCTTTATTCAAATATCCTGCATATTGTATATTTTTTATCTTTGAATCATTCGTGGTTGCTTTATAGTTTAAATACATATATGAAATTCCTGTAATTATTAGTAATATAATTATTAAAAATATTATTATTTTTTTCATCTTGGCTCCAATCTTATCGGCTATCACATTTTACCTGATATACTCTTCCCGTTTCTGAACTTATATCTACTGTAACCGTATATATTTTTAAATTAGTATCTCTTCCTATATCTTTTACTTGTTCAGAAATATATTTATTATATTCTATTTGTATTAGACTAGGTTCTTTTTCTGTTCCATATTCTATAGAAATTCCATCCATTTCTACTGAAATATAGTCATCTTTTCCTTCTGCTGTTTTTTTAGAGTATCCATGTTCTTTATTATTTTGAGTAGCTAAATTTGCCATTGAAACCACATCGTAAATTGTGACATTTGTATTATCTACATATGCTGTAAATTGACTATTAAATTGCTTTATTTGATTTTCTCTAACTTGCTCATAAATTTTTGCAGATGTTCCTCCAAAGTTACTGAACAAAAACACCGCTAATGAAATTATCATTAATCCTATTAAAACACCTGCTGCCATTAATAGCGCTTTTGATGCATTTTCCATATTATTCTCCTATTCCTGTACATTCAAAAAACATATAATTAATTCTTCCCTCATTATAAAAAACTTGTGTGCAATCAAATCTTGTTCTTTTAAATTGTACATACTCATAATAGATTTTAGCATCATTAAACACATTTGTTAGAGTCTTTCCATATTTATTTAAGTCTTTTGGCAACCAGCCTTTGTTATTAAATGTTTTTTCCTTTTGACTGTTATTCTTTCCATAATTATCATTATCTATGATATCAGATATATTAGAGATTTGCTTAGCTAATTGCGTTGCATATTTAGCTTCATACGTAGTTTCTATTTCTTGAATTTCAGATGGTTTATTTGCTTTGCCAACTATATTTATTATGGTATCTTGAGTATATTCTGATTCCGTTATATATATATTGTTATTTCCCTGATATCTTAATTTATCTTTTATTTCATTTGGTATTTTTATTGATACACGAAATTGTGGCCATCCTTCATCTGTCTTTCTACTATTATAATCTACGATTCTATTCATCAATGAAATCATCTCATTACCACGAATATTTTGTCTATTATAAGTATCAAATAAAACATTAAATTCTGTTAATTGTGCATCTTTTTTTGACTGTTCTACTTCTCCCTGGTAACCATTTAAATAGCTCATCATTAGCATAAATGCACCAATTATAATTAAACTCATTAGGACTCCTGCAGCCATTAACAAAGCTTTTGATGCATTTTCCATTGCCTTTCCTCCTTATATTCTTACATTGATTGAGATGTCATCGTGCTAAATGAACTTGACATACTTGTTAATCCAATAAATACTAGTGGAATTATTAAATACCCAACAAACATACATACCATTGGTGCAAATCCTATAGCTTTTCCTATCATACCTTTCTTTTTTATCAATCTGTCATTTGATTCTTTTCTTTTTTCTTGATAGTAATCTCTTTCTGAGTCTAATTCATCAAAAGCATCTTTTATTGGTATTTTTTCAACTGCTGCTTGTAAACTTTCAACTATACGAATTAATGGCATATAGCTTACTTCTTCTTTCATTGCTTCTAATGCTTCCCATGCACCAGCTTCGTAGTTGTTTAAACATTTAGCTATTGGTTCTTTAAAAATATTTGCATATCTTTCTAGCCATTCTAATATTACTTCTACATTTACTCTTTCTATACGCATTAGCATTAAAATTATTGTTTGGAATTGCATTACTTCATCTTCCATTTCTATTTGTCTCATCTTTGATTGGAATACCAATAACCAAATTGGTACCATATATCCTAGAAGTGCAAAGACAAATGAAAGCAATAATTCATAAGCTTTGAAATATTCTGAGTTTACGGTTTGTATTTTTTTAAATATTCTTTCTGCTGCTTGATCTATTTCTTTATCTTTCGCATCTTTATAATATTTTGACCTTTTTACTGCTATTTTTACTTGATCTTCTTTTGTGCCTAGTTTTCCCCTAAATTGATCTATAATTTCGTTATCTTGTTTTGTTAGTTCCATAGCATTTTTCTTATCTTTTTCTGTCATTTCTCCGCAATACGTTATATGTAGTTGTTGGTTCTGTATACACATAATCTATTGATAATTTATGTAAATATACAAATACAAATAATGAACAAATACATGTAACTATTGCTAGTGTTATTCTATTTATATACAACCATTCCATTTTTAATGGCGATGCTGCATCTTTTAGCAATTGTTGTTTTTTTCTATAATCTTTTGTTCCCTCTTTTGGTATAAATAAATCAACTATCTTTTTTATTATTGGTTTTTTATATAATTTTGCTTGCCATGGATTTTCTGTGTTTTTTGTATTTATTCCTGTTGCTCCATTATCTTTTAGCCTTCTTACAAGTACATAAGATATAAATGTTAATATTAATATTAATATTTGTACTATTGTACCTGGTTTTCCATTATACCAACTTTCTGTGAAAGAAAAGTTGTCTATTGACCATTTTCTTAATGGTTCCAATAATAATACTGGAGCTATTGCTATAAATGATAAACTTTGAAATACATAATTTAATTTGTCTCTTTTTAATATTTCCAATTGCATTTCTTTTGTTATATTATTAATGTTTTTTAGATATAATGATGCTCCATTAACTTGTCTATCACCAAATTCTTTTGTAAGATATGATACTCCTCCAAATTCTTTTAAAAATACATTTGGTGCTATATCATAATATTTTTCTAATTCCATTTCTGGATCATTAGAAATTAGAATTTCATATATTTTTTCTCCTTGTCTTGATATATCCATTTCGTCATCTTGTGATACTTGATATATTGCTTCTTCTACCATGTTAAATTCATGATATGCATGTCTTATTTCTGAAAAAAAATCTAACTGTTCTTTTAATAATTGTGAATCTTTTTTATCTATTAAAGAATCTATTAATGTATCTATCATAAATAATTCAAATATTAGTAAAATTGACATTATCAAATAATTACTTTTAGTAATTAAAATTGTTACAATTAACAATGGAACTACTACTGCTAGTGCCTTAGTTAATATTTTTGCTGCATCATGTCTAGTATTATATTCATCATCTAAATTTATAATTTCTAGTCTTCTTCTTAATTTTAATATATATCTTTTTAAAAATGGTATTTTAGCATAAGTTATATATAGTTTTTGAAATAATACTTCTGATGAAAAGCTTTTAGCTTGTGTTCCTTGTTGTAATTTTCTTATTCTTTGGTAATCAGATTTTTGCATCTTTTTTGATAGTGCTACATATACTAATATAATTACTACCAAAATAGCTACTGAGCCACCCATTAAATAAAGTATAATTTGATTAGACACTTAGAAATAGCACCTCCTTTTTTTATTTTTTAGTTACTTTTTCTTCCATACTTGCTTGAGCAATTTTCATTTTTTTAGCTCCCCAATTTCTTTTTACAAATTCGTCAAATCCATCTATATCTGATTCATCCATATTTTTTCTCATTTCTTTGATATTTTGGTCTGTTATTGGATTTGTCATTATATATTCTCCATCAACATATTCCATTATGTTTCTATATGTATATAATTTTTTGTCTGTTGTTTTTGTAAAATAATGTGTTGCGTTATCGAAAAATTTATCAAATTTTCCTTCTAATGTTTTTTCTTTTCTATGATCAAATGTATATTCATTTTTTTGTTCTACTGGTACACATTCTGTAATTCTTTCAATATATCTTCTCCCTCTAAAGTCTTTTACTAAATGTATATCAAAATTTAATACTTGTACAACTTGTTCTTCTGCTGTTTTTTCATCTTTAAATACTCCTGCTCTTAACATTGAGTTTCTTAATGCTGTTACTAAATCTGGGAATGTTTTAGCATGGTGAGTGAATAATGTAAATTTAGAAGCAACCTGTGCTGATTGAATCATCCAAGATGCTACGGGGTCAGTTGCAACCTCACCAATGATATTAACAGAACCATCAGTTTTTTTCTGTACATCCAAACAATCTTGTCCAGATATTGTTTCTGTTTCTCTCATTGATAAAATATTTCTTGTTGGATATATTTTTCTTAAATGTAACTCGAATGCTGTTTCAGTAATACGAAGGTTCATAGTTTCGTATATATTTTCTATCATAGCCATAAGCATTGTTGTTTTTCCGGCAACCTTGCT
>CAKPPS010000027.1 GCA_934177795.1 uncultured Clostridia bacterium
ATAAAAAATACTGAATGGGGAGCAGTAGCATATTTGAGTTATAGTGAATATGGAAGTGTACCCAAAATAAATGCTTCGGGAATATTAATTCAGAGTCCATGGAATACTTATGATATTTATACAGGACAAGGACCAAAGTCAGAGACAGATGAAGGAAGATATGAAAAAACAGATGATACTCGTAATTACAATACAACCAATGGACAGATGGCAAGTACAACAGGAAATACAACAGGAGTATATGATATGAATGGTGGAGCCTGGGAAAGAGTAGCAGGTTATTTAGATAATAGAAATAACAACCTAAATAATTATGGAAAAAGTACATCAGATAGTAAAATACAATATTTTCAAAATGGAAAATTAAATGGAGCTTATGCAAGCTTATGGGATTCTTACGAAGTAAGCGAAGAAGAAAAAAGTAATAAAATAGCTATAGAAGGAGAATCACCAATATCACAAGATAGTTTATGGGATTATACAAAAAGAGAAGTAAAATATCAAACAGCAAGAAAAAGATTAACAGATTATAATTTTAAACAGATGACAAAGTATAAAGGAATAGGAGTAAATGAAGTAGCAAGTGAATGTTCATATTATGCGCCTTATAATGATAAACAAAGAGGATGGTTTATGACAGCAGAAGAACCAGCTAAAGAAAGTGGAGTTATTCAACAGACTGCCAGATCATGGGATTATGATGGAGTACTAATCGGGCATGCAACTATGTCCTTCGTTATACGCGGTGGCTATTTCGACTATAGCTCCACTGCTGGTGTGTTGTGTACGCACATTACTAGCGGTAGCACTGATTTGCGATTACGGGTTCCGCTCTGTACTTGCGTTATAAAAGAGATTCCCAAGATTGGTGTGTAAATTTTTTTAATGATTCTAAAAAGTAGTATGGATAACATGATGGTTGTCATACTACTTTTTCCGTTATAAATATTAATTACTTGAAAAAATAGTAAACGAAAGATATAATAAGGACAAAAAAAGGAGGAGTGTAGATGGCATATATAGAATTTAAAAAAGTAAGTAAACAATATACAATGGGAGAAATAAAAATAAATGCATTACATAATACTAGTTTTGAAATAGAAAAAGGAGAATTAGTAGTAATAGTAGGACCAAGTGGAGCAGGAAAAACAACAGCATTAAACATTTTAGGAGGAATGGATACTGCAACATCAGGAGAAGTACAAGTTGATGAAAAACAAATTTCAAAATTAACAACAAAACAGCTAATAACATATAGAAGAAACGACATTGGATTTGTATTTCAATTTTACAACTTAGTTCAAAATTTAACCGCTAAGGAAAATGTGGAATTAGCAACGCAATTATGTGTGGATGCTTTAGATGTAAATGAAATATTAGATAAAGTTGGGTTAGAAAACAGAAAAGATAATTTTCCATCTCAATTATCAGGAGGAGAACAGCAAAGGGTGGCAATTGCTAGAGCAATAGCTAAAAATCCTAAATTATTATTATGTGATGAACCAACAGGTGCTTTAGATTATAAAACAGGAAAAAGTATATTAAAAATATTACAAGATATGTCAAGAAAAGAAAATATTACAGTAATAATCATAACACATAATGGTGCTATAGCACCGATGGCAGATAAAGTAATACATTTCAAAAATGGAACAGTAGAAAAAGTAGAAATAAATAAAAACCCAGAATCAATAGATAACATTGAATGGTAAGTATGTGAAGGGTAAAAGAATAGATGATTATATAAGATTGGTAGCAAATTTTATAAATAATATAACAAATTTCAAGGAAAGGAGAAATTCGTATAATAAAGATATTTACATTATACGAGGAAAAAAAGTGAAAAAATCATTATTAAAAAATAATTTAAAAGAAATAAGTAAAACAAGAAGAAGATTTATTTCTATTATGATAATGGCTTTTCTAGGAGTCGGATTTTATTCTGGATTAAGAGCTTCAAGTCCAGATATGTTAGAAAGCTTGGATAAATATACAGATACAAATAAAATGTATGACCTACAAGTAATATCAACAGCAGGGCTAACAGATAATGATGTAGAATCTTTAAAAGAAATAGACGGAATAGAAAAAGTAGAAGGAGTCCAAACTAAAGATGTATTATCTAAACTGGAAAACAAAGAAAAAGTATGTAAAATAATTGAATATAATGAAAATGTTAATAAGCCTACAGTAATAGAAGGTAGATTTCCTGAGACATCAAGTGAATGTTTATTAGATTCAAGATATACAATAATAGAAAATGTAAATGATTTAATAGGAAAGAAAATAATTATAGAAAATGAAGATAAAAACAGTCAAGGACAAGATTTAGTAACACAAAAAGAATTCACTATAACAGGAATAGTAAATTCACCAATTTATATTTCAAATGAAAGAGGGAATACATCAATAGGAGATGGAAGTATTGGATACTATATTTATACAAAAGATGATGTTTTAAATATAGATTATTATACAGAAATAGATGTCAAAGTAAAAGAGGCAGAAAAATATTTAACAAATAGTGATAAATATTTAGATACCATAAATCCTATAAAAGATAAAATAGAAGAAATAAAAGAAGAAAGAGAAAATGCGAGATATGAGCAAATAATAGAAAACTATAGAATGATAAATCCAGGAATAAATATAGAAGCTATAAATATAGAAAAACCAACTTGGAAGATTAGTGATAGAATGGATAATGTAGGATATTCAAATATATTTGATGCGATAAAAACAATGTCAAATATATCAAAACTATTTCCAATAATATTTTATTTAGTAGCAGTATTGATAAGTTTAACATCAATGACAAGAATGATAGAAGAAGAAAGAATAGAAATAGGAACATTGAAATCACTTGGATATACTAATCTACAAATAATAATGAAATATGTATTGTACTCTTTTCTAGCTTGTGTAATAGGTGGAATAGTGGGCATGAGTATAGGTTTTTATTTATTACCAAGTATTGTATGGAATTTATATTCAACAATGTATACAATTCCAAATTTCTATTTAAAATATCAATTAAATATTGGATTAATGGGAACAATTATTGCATTTTTATGTATATGTGGTGCAACAATCTTAGTAGCATATCAAGAATTAAAAGAAATGCCAGCAACATTAATGAGACCTAAGGCTCCGAAAAACGGCAAAAAAATATTTTTAGAAAGGATTAAATTTGTATGGAATAGATTAAATTTTTCTAAAAAGGTAACAATGAGAAATATATTTAGGTATAAAAAGAGAGCTTTTATGACAATAATAGGTATTGCGGGTTGCACAGGTTTGATGCTTACAGGTTTTGGGATAAGAGATTCTATAATAGATATACCAAATACACAATATAAAGAAATCTTTGTATATGATTCAGCAGCAACATTATTAAATACAGATAATTTAGATGAGATAGAAAAATATATTGAAAATAATGATAATATACAAGCATATTCAGAATTATGTGCAAATACTGGGAAGTTAAAGGGTGAAGATAAAAGTTATGACACAACAATATATGTACCTGATAAAAATGAAGACTTTGAAAAAATGTGTAATTTAAAAGAATATAAAACAGGTAAAAAACTAGAATTAAGAGATGATGGAGTAATAATAACTGATAAGGTATCAGAATTTTTAGGAGTACAAACAGGAGATGAGATTACTTTAGTAGATGGAAATAATAAAGAATATCAATTAAAAGTAATAGGTATTGCACAAAATTATGTTTCAAATTATATATATATGACAAAGGAATACTATAATTCAAAAATAAAAGAATTCAATACAAATATGATTTTATTAAAGGCAAGCCCCAATATTTCTGAACAAAATTTAAGTCAAATATCAGAAGAATTATTAAATATTAATGGAGTGGCTACAGTAACAGTTATTTCAACACTGATGTCTTCAATAAGTGATATGCTAGGAACATTAAATTATGTAGTAATAATATTGGTAGTAGCATCTGCTTTACTAGATTTTGTAGTATTATATAATTTAGCCAATATAAATATTGGAGAAAGACAAAGAGAAATTGCAACTTTAAAAGTTCTAGGATTTTATGATAAAGAAGTAGATAATTATATAAATAAAGAAAATATTATTTTTACAATTATAGGTATATGTTTAGGTTTAATATTTGGATATTTCTTAACAGATGGAGTTGTAGCAAGTGTTGAAATAGACAAATTAAAATTTATTAGACAAGTAGCGCCAATTAGTTATGTCTATTCTGCAGTAATAACAGCAGTATTTTCTATTATAGTAAATAAAGTAATACATTTTGTATTGAAGAAAATAGATATGATAGAAAGTTTAAAAAGTGTAGAATAGTTAGTATAAATTTTTAGTAGGAAAATTTAATAAAAAATATACAAGCAAACATTGGTAAGTAGAAATTTCCGATCCACTATGCTTCACCACAAAAAAAAGTTGACTGATTATGTAAAATGTAGTATAATAAAGATAGTTAATGGCAAACCAACTGAAAAGTTGGGACGCAAAGCCATAGGTCTAAAAGAGCTAAGCTCTCATGATTGCTAGGTTGCCGAAATATGAAAAATATTGAGGTGATGTTTATGAAAATGATGAATAGAGTCATTGGAATAATGATATTAATGGTAATGATGGGAACACAAATTTGTAGTGTAAGTGCAGCTACAACAAGGAGACAAAAATTTATAAATGCACTAAGTAGCATGTCAAGTACAATTAAAGCAGATGCGAAAGCTGGAAGGGTATGGAAATACAGTAAGACAGGACAAGTTTCTACATCTTTTGCTACAGCAAGAAGTAAAAATAAAAGAGTCATGGATTGTGCTAGATATGTAAGTTGGGCATTAATTGATGCAGGAATTTTAGCAAAAGGTCAAAGACTTTATAAAAAAGCAGGAGGAAAAATTACATATACAAACAAAAATGCAAGGGACAGAGTTCATAAATATGCAACTGTAAAAAATGTAGAATCAAAATATGTAACAGTATATGATTTAATATCAGACGGAAAAATAAAAGCTGGAGATATAATTTGCTATGAATCACACATGAATGTATATGCAGGAAATTATAGATTCTATGATGGTGGACATTCTTTTACAAATTCTAAAGGAGAATATAGATCTTCTTTAAAAGGAAGAAAAGATCAATACATGTACTCAGAACTAGTAACAAGAACAATTAGTATAAAAAAATAGTAAGAGAATACTTAATGGTAAAAAGTTAGAAATATGAATATAAAAGTATTTCTAACTTTTTTAGTTAAGCAAATAAAAAAATAATAAAAAATGTAAAAAAAAGAAGGAAAAAATTTTTAAATGTAGAATAATATAATTGTACATAAGATTAAGAATATGTACAAAGAATATATAAACTTAAGGAAGGTAGGTGCACTACAAAATGCAAATAACAGATGTACGTTTAAGAAAAGTTAATTCAGAGAACAGAATGAAAGCTGTTGCTTCTGTAACATTCGATAATGAATTCGTAATTCACGATATCAAAGTTATCGAAAGTCAAAATGGATTATTTATAGCTATGCCAAGTAGAAAAACTCCAAACGGAGAATTCAAAGATATAGCTCATCCAATCAATGCTGAAACTAGAGAGAAAATTCAAAAAGCTATATTAGATGCTTATGAAGCTCCAGAAACAGAAGAATCAGCAGAATAATAAATAAAAGTACTAGTGAGAGAATTTAGATAATAAATCTAAATTTTCTCATTTTTTGCTATTATTAAAAATTGCAAAAGTTATAATATGATTTTTTTGATATATTCTTATTATAAAAAGTGGAAGTTTACTTAAATAAATTTGGCATAAATGCTTGAAAAGATAGCAAAAACAATGTAAAATATTATGGATTATAAAAGAAAAGAGGAAAACAAAATGTATTTAATTGTTGGTTTAGGAAATCCAGAAGAAGAATATTCAAACACAAGACATAATATGGGATTTGATGCAGTTAATAAACTAGCTAAACAATATAATATAGAAGTAGATAGAAAAAATTTTAAAGGAATATATGGAATAGGAACAATAGAAAATCAAAAAGTTATAATATTAAAACCACAGACATATATGAATCTTAGTGGAGAAAGCATTGTAGAGGTATTAAAATTTTATAAAATTAATTTAGAAGATTTAATAGTAATATATGATGATATGTGTATAGAACCTTCAAAAATAAAAATAAGAAAAAAAGGTGGAGCTGGTTCACACAATGGTATGAAATCGGTTGTACAACAATTAGACTCAGAAAAATTTACTAGAATAAGGGTTGGAATAGGAGAACCACTAGATAAAAATGAAATGATAGAATATGTTATAGGAAAAATATCATCAGAAGAAGACCAGAAAAGATTAGACACGGGAACAACTCAAGCAAAAGAAGCGATTATAGAAATAATAAAAAATGGAGTCGATTCTGCAATGAATAAATTTAATTAAATTAAACAAAGGAAAGGTAGACAAAAATGTTAGAAATATTAATAAAAAGAACAGAGAGTGAAAGACAAATAGCATTAGTAGAAAATGAAAAAATTATAGAATTTTATGATGAAAAAGAAAGTGAAGAGAAAAAAGAAGGAAATATATATGTTGGCGTAGTAAAAGATGTTGTAAAAGGAATGCAAGCAGCTTTTATAGATATTGGAATAGAAAAAAACAGTTTAATACATTTAAAAGATATATTAGAAAAAAAAGATGAAAAGATGGAAGAAGTAAATTTAAATCAAGAAATAACCAAAATAATAAAGCCAAATCAAAAATTATTAGTTCAAATCAAAAAAGATAGTAATGAAAGAAAAGGAGCTAGAACGTCTACACATATAAACTTACCAGGAAAATATGTAGTATTAATGCCAAATACAAATATAGTTACAATATCACAAAAAATCAATAATGTTCAAGAACAAGAAAGATTGTTAAAAATAGTCAAAGAAAATATATCAAAAGAAAATGGCGCAATTATTCGAACATCTGCAGAAGGAAAAGAAAAAGAAGTAATAGAAGAAATTAAAAAATTAGAAAAAAAATGGCAGGAAATTTTTCAAAAAAGTAGACAGGAGAATATAAAAGCACCTAGGTTACTATATAAAAGTGAAGATATAGTAGAAAAAATGTTAATTGATTTAGCAGATAAAAATGTAGATTCAGTTACAGTTAATGATAGTAGAGATTATAATCAAATATCAAATATAAAAAGTGAAAATAAAGAATATAAAAATTTAAAAATCCTTATAAAAGGAGAACAATCAATTTTTGATAAATATAATTTAGAAAAACAAATATCAAAAATAAGTAATAGAAAAATATGGTTAAAATGTGGCGGATTTATAACTATAGATAAAACAGAAGCCTTAACAGCTATAGATGTAAATACTGGAAAATATACAGGAAATAAAACAATGGAAGATACAGCAGTTAAAGTTAATAAAGAAGCAACAGTTGAAATTGCCAAACAACTAAGAATGAGAGATATTGGTGGAATAATAATAATAGATTACATAGATATGCAAAATGAAGAAGACAAAAAAGATGTAGAAAAAATATTAGTAGAAGAATTAAAAAAAGATAGAAGTAAAACACAAATAGAAGGATTTACAAAATTAGATTTAATGGAACTAACAAGAAAACATATTTGTAGTCATAAGTGTTAAAGAAAAGAGGATTAGTAATGAATGTAGGCTTTATATCATTAGGATGTAGTAAAAATTTGATAGATACAGAAAACGTAATAGGAATATTTAAGAATAATAGATATACTGTAGTAAATGATGAAACAAAGGCAGATATTATAGTAATAAATACCTGTGGATTCATAGAATCAGCTAAAGAAGAGGCTATAAATACAATATTAGAAATGGCAGAATATAAAAAAGATAGATGTAAATATCTAATAGTTATAGGTTGCTTAGTTCAAAGGTATTATGATGAACTAGTAAAAGAATTACCAGAAGTGGACTTATTTATAAAAATAGAAGATTATGATAAATTGTGGGATAAGATAGAGGATTTAGTGAAAGCAGGTATAGTAGAAAAAAGTCATAAAAAAGCTAGTAAAAAGATTAGTGAAGTACTAGAAATGCCTATGTTTACACAAGAAGAATATTTAAGCAGAACTACAACTACAGGAAAAAATTATGCATATTTAAAAATAGGTGAGGGATGTAGCAATAAATGTACTTATTGTGCAATACCATATATAAGAGGTCCATTTGTAAGTAGAACAATAGAAGATATTTTAGAAGAAGCAAAATTATTAGCAAAAAATGGAATAAGAGAGCTAATAGTAATAGCACAAGATACAACTAAATATGGAGTCGATATATATGGAGAAACTAAATTAGCAGAATTATTACAAAAATTATCTGAAATAGATGGTATAAAATGGATTAGATTTTTATATTCATATCCAGAAGGAATAACAGACGAACTAATCAAAACAGTAAGAGATAATAAGAAAATATCAAAATATTTTGATATACCAATACAACACATATCAAATACAGTTCTAAAAAGAATGAATAGGAAAACTAATAAAAATCAAATAGAAGAATTATTAGATAAAATTAGAACTCAAATTCCAGATGTAACATTAAGGACTAGTTTAATAGTTGGATTTCCAGGAGAGACACAAGAAGATTTTGAAGAGTTAAATAACTTTATAAAAAAAGCTAAATTTGATAAATTAGGAACATTTATGTATTCAAAAGAAGATGGAACACCTGCAGAAAAATTACCAAATCAAATTCATGGAAATACAAAAAAATCAAGATATAATAAGATAATGCAAGCTCAACAAGAAATATCAAAAAATATTCAAAATCAAAAAATTGGAAAAGAATATGAAGTATTAATAGAAGATGTATCGTTTGATGGTAAATATTACATAGGAAGAACAATGCAAGATGTACCAGAAATTGATGGTATTGTATATGTGAAAAATACAGGAAATAAAAAAGCAGAAGAAATATTAAATAAATTTATAACTTGTAAAATAATAGATGTAAGTAATTATGATTTAATTGCAGAAATGATTTAAAAATATGTTTATAGGTAAAACTATTAAAAACCTAAATATAGTATGTAAGGAATATAGAAAATGAAAAAGAGAATATTAACAGGAGATAGACCAACAGGAAAACTTCATATAGGACATTATTTTGGCTCATTAAAGAAAAGAGTAGAAATGCAAAATAGTGGAAATTATGATATGTACATATTAATAGCAGATGTACAGGCATTAACAGATAATTTCAATAATCCAGAAAAAGTTAGAAAAAATGTAAGAGAATTAGCAATGGATTATTTATCTGCAGGGATAGACCCAGAAAAGACAACAATATATATTCAATCAATGATACCAGAAACAGCAGAATTAACAGTGTATTATTCTAATTTAGTAACAATATCAAGACTACAAAGAAACCCTACAGTAAAAACAGAAATAGCACAAAAAAAAGACTTATTTGGAGAAAGTGTAACTTATGGATTTTTAGGATATCCAGTAAGTCAAGCAGCAGATATTACAACATTTATGGGAGAACTTGTTCCAGCAGGTGAAGACCAAGAACCATTAATAGAACAATGTAGAGAAATTGTTAGAAAATTTAATAATATTTATGGAGATGTACTAGTAGAGCCACAAATAGTTTTATCAGAAGGAAAAAGGATTAAAGGATTAGACGGAAATGAAAAAATGGGTAAATCTTTAGGAAATGCTATATATCTATCAGACTCAGAAGAGGAAATTAAGAAAAAAGTTATGAGTGCAGTAACAGATCCTAATAGAATAAAAAAAGATGATTTAGGAAATCCTGATATTTGTATGGTTGCATATTATCATAAATTATTTTCAAGTGAAGAAGAAATAGATAATGTATGTAATGAATGCAGAGAAGGAAAAAGAGGATGTGTAGCTTGTAAGAAGCAACTAGCAGAAAATATAATTCAATATTTAAAACCAATAAGAGAAAAAAGAAAATATTATGAAGAACATCCAGAACAAATAGATAAAATTTTAAAAGAAGGAACACAAAAGGCTAGAGAAACAGCAAAACAAACAATGCAAAAAGTAAAAGAAGCAATGAAATTAGATTATTTTGAATAAGTAAAAGAGGAGGATATATATGTTTACAGATTATACTAAAATAATTATAAAATCTGGAGATGGCGGAAATGGAGCAGTAGCCTTTAGACGTGAAAAATATGTTGCATCAGGAGGCCCTGATGGAGGAGATGGAGGAAAAGGTGGAGACATATATTTCCAAGTTGACAAAGATAAAAATACATTAATAGATTTTAGATATAATAAAAAATTTAAAGCTGGAAATGGTGAAAACGGAAGCGGTAGCCACTGTAACGGAAAGTATGGAAAAGATTTATATATAAAAGTACCGATAGGGACTGTTGTTAAAGATGTAGAAACAGGGAAAGTAGTTGCAGATTTGTCTCAACCTAATCAAACTGAATTAGTATTAAAAGGTGGAAGAGGTGGAAGAGGAAATTCACATTTTGCGACTTCTACACGTCAAACACCAAGATTTTCAGAAGATGGAGATAAAGGAGAAGAAAAAGAAGTTATCTTAGAATTAAAATTGCTTGCTGATGTAGGATTATTAGGATTTCCTAATGTCGGAAAATCAACATTTTTATCAGTAGTTACAGATGCTAAACCTAAAATAGCAAATTATCATTTTACAACATTACAACCTAATTTAGGAGTTGTAAAAACAAAAAATGGTGATGGATTTGTTATTGCAGATATTCCAGGAATAATCGAAGGAGCAAGTGAAGGCGTAGGTTTAGGAATACAATTTTTAAGACATGTAGAAAGAACAAGATTACTATTACATTTCTTAGATATATCAGGACAAGAAGGAAGAAATCCAGTTGAAGATTTTTATGCAATAAATAAAGAATTAAAAAAATATAGTGAAAAATTAAGTAAAAGAAAACAAATAATAGTAGCAAATAAAATAGATGCAAAAAATGATGAGTTGTTAGAAGAAGTAAAAAAATTAGCCCAAAAAGAAAATCTAGAAATATTTATGATTTCAGCAGCTACAAGACAAGGAGTACAAGAATTAATAGATTATGTCTCAGAAACATTAAAAACATTACCAAAAGAAGAATTAATAGAAATAGAAGATAGAAAAGTATATACACTTGAAGAGAAGGAAAATGATTGGACAATTAAAGTAGAAGATGGTGTATTTATAGTTTCTGGAAGAGCTGTACAAAGATTAATGGGAAGAGTTAATATAGAAGATAATGAATCTATGTATTATTTACAAAAATGTTTAAAAAATATGGGAATAGATGATAAACTAAAAGAATTAGGAGTTTGCGAAGGTGATACTGTAATAGTAGATGAATGGGAATTAGAATGGTATGAATAGACAGTAAATGTGATAGAGAAAATGTAATACAAAATCAATGTTACAATTGTATTACATTTTCAAAAAATGTTGAAATATCTGCATAATTTAAGTATAATAAAATTGTATGAACAATAACTAAGGAGGAAACGAATGAACACATTTGCTGATTATATTCTTGAAGAAAAAGATTTAGCATGTAAAATGGAAATAACATATTATTTAGCTAAAAAAACAAAGATTTTTTTTGATAAATCAATAATATTTAAAACAGAAATAGCAAGAATGTTTATAGATTATATGAAAATCGAAGTAGATAGAAACTTAGTTTTAACAGCATGTCTGTTGTGCAATTGTAAAAAGATAGATAATGCACAAAATTTGGAACAAGTACATTTATATGCAAAAAATGGAGCAGAATATTTATCAACATTAGGATTTGATAAAAAATTTTGCAAAATTTGCGAGGAAGTTAATAGATATAGTAATAGTAATCCAAGAGAAAAAGAAAGTGATGTTCTAGAATTAGTAGACCAGTTTAGTGGAATGATTTTAGACAGACCAGAAAGAATTGGATTTAAACCTGATGAAGCTTTAGTATTATTAGAACATAGAAATTTAAAGGACAAGTATAACAGATTTTTGCATACTTTTGAAGAATTCGTAAAAATGATGCAAAATATAGAACTAAAAGAAGCAACATCAATGAAATCATTAATAAGACTAGAAAAAATATATTATGATTCAAAAGATATAAAAACTTTTATAAAAAAAGTTTGCTATGATTATCAAAATCAAATAAATAAAGCATTTAAGGAATATAGTCAAAATCTAAAAGAAGAAATGTTTAAAGATAAAGAACAAAATAGACCTTTATTTAGTGAAGAGACAACTAAAAAAATATTAGCTCATATAGCAGAAGAAAATATGCAAGAAGAATAAGAAGGCAAAAAGGAGAAAATAAAAAATGTATGAAATATTTGCAGATTTACATGTACATATAGGAAGAAGTGAAAACGGAAAACCAATAAAAATAACAGCAGCAAAATCATTAAATTTTGCTAATATAGCTAAAGAATGTGCAGAAAGAAAAGGAATTAATGTTGTAGGAATTATAGATTGTGCATCACCTTATGTAATTGAAGATATAGAAAACTTTCTAAAGACAGGAGAAGCTTATGAATTAGAAGATGGAGGAATAATTTACAAAGACAAGGTATGTATCTTATTAGGAAGCGAAGTAGAGACGTCAGAAATAAGCAGAAATGGAAAAAAAGGAGCAGCACATAATATTTGTTTCTTTCCACATTTAATAGATATAAAAGGATTCTCACAAGAATTAAGCAAACATTTAAAAAATATCACATTGAGTACACAAAGAACAGATTTATCTGGATATGAACTAATAGATATGGTAGAAAAATATAATGGAATACTAATTCCGGCCCATATATTTACACCACATAAAAGCTATTATGGAAATTGTACTGACAGATTAGAAAATATATTTAAAGAAAAATATAATAAAATATTTGCAGTAGAATTAGGATTAAGTTCAGATACATATTTAGCAGATATGATTTCAGAATTAGAAAATAAGGCATTTGTAACAAATTCAGATGCACACTCATTGCCTAAAATAGCAAGAGAATATAATAAAATGCAAGTAGAAGACATATCATTTAAAGAAATAGTAAAAGCTTTAAAAAATGAAGATGGAAGAAAAATAATTGCAAATTATGGATTAGATCCTAAATTAGGAAAATATCATAGAACATATTGTGATGATTGTGAAAAAGCAATAGAAACAACAGAACCTGTTGAAACATGTCCTTATTGTGGAGGAAAAAATGTCACTTTTGGAGTTTTTGATAGAATAGAACTTATTAGTGATAAAAAACAATCTCAAAGTCCAAAAAATAGACCACCATACATATATCAAATACCATTAGGATTTATTCCAGGAGTTGGAGGTAAGACTATATCAAAACTATTAGATAATTTTGATACAGAAATGAATATATTACATAAACTATCTAAAGATGATATAGAAGCAATAGTAGGAGAAAAATTGGCAACAACTATAGATAAAGCAAGAAAGGGAGAATGTAAAGTACAATCTGGTGGTGGAGGCAATTATGGAAAAGTAGTATAATAATAGTTCTATAAATCTTTTTATTGAATACACATTATGTATAAACAATAAGGAGATTTTTTTTATGAAAAAAAATGTAGGTGTAAAGACTTTTAAAGTAATAAAGGAACATATAATAAATAATAAAAAAAGTTATATCATATTCTTTTTATTATTTATTATAGGAATATTTGCTGGTGTATTTTTTATAAATAATTTACAAGAGCCAGCAAAAAGTGAAATTACAAATTATTTAAATGAATTTATGACAAAATTTAAAGAAATCCAAGCAGCCAACAGTCTAAATCAAGTAGAACTGATAAAAGATTCAATAATTCAAAACACAATACTAGCAATACTATTATGGTTTTTTGGAACCACAGTAATAGGAATACCAGTAGTATTTGGAATTGTACTATATCGTGGATTTTGTTTGGGATATACGATTTCTTTATGTGTATCAATAATGGGAACTGGAAAAGGAATAATTTTTATATTATCAACATTATTATTACAAAACATATTGTTTATTCCAGCTATTTTAGCATTAGCGGTAAGTGGCTTTAAATTATATAAATCAATAGTTAAAGATAAGAGAAAAGAAAATATAAGAATAGAAATATTAAGACACACGATATTTTCTGTTATAATGTTAGGCGTTTTAATTATCTCATCAATAATAGAAGGATTTATGTCTACAAATCTTTTAAAAATGATAATTAAATATTTTTAAAAAATATCGAAAAATGTATTTACATTTTTTAAATTGTTTGATATAACATATATGGTTTATGTAAATAACTAAAAAAACATAGAGGTAGGGGTAAAAAATGGAAAGACAATTAAAATTATTTTTTAACTTTTTGGAAAACGATAAAAAATTATCAGAAAATACATTACAATCATATAAAAGAGATTTAAAACAATTCAGAAGATATATAGAAGCATATAATTTACACTATAACAGAGTAAAAGAAGAAGATATAAAAGATTATATACAATATATGCAAGAAGAAGGAAAGAAAGCATCAAGCATTTCTAGATGTATTGCTTCAATAAGATCTTTCTATCAATTTGCATTAAAAAATAGAAAAATAAAAGAAGATCCAACAGCTAATATTCAATCACCTAAAATAGAAAAAAGAGTTCCAAATGTGTTAACAACTAAGGAAGTAGAATTATTATTAAAACAACCAGATGATATGGATTTAAAAGGAATAAGAGATAAAGCAATGCTAGAATTTGCTTATGCTACAGGCATGAGAGTTACAGAAATAATATCATTAGATATAGATGATGTTAATTTAGAAGAATCTTACGTATTATGCAAAAATGGAAATAAACAAAGAATAATACCATTAGGAGCAATGTCATTAAAAGCATTAAAAGAATATATAGAAGAAGCAAGAGATATATTAATAAAAAAAGAAGATGAAAAAGCATTATTTGTAAATATAAATGGAGGAAGACTTACAAGACAAGGATTTTGGAAAATTATAAAATTCTATAAAGATCAAGCACATATAGCTAAAGATATAACACCACATGTTTTAAGACATTCTTTTGCAACACATTTATTACAAAATGGTGCAGATTTAAAGGCTATACAAACAATGTTAGGACATTCAGATATATCTTCTACACAAGTGTATATGCAATTTCAAGATGAAGGATTAAAAGATATATACAAAAAAGCTCATCCTAGAGCATAAATGTTGTATGAATAATTTATATAATATATAGATATTATAAAATAAAATATAAAAATAAAGTGTATAAGTTATGTTTTTAAAACTTATACACTTTATTTTATAATATAATAAGTTTAATACAAGTAAATTGAATTTTATATAAATTAATCTTCAAATCCAAATTTTTTCATACGTTCTTTTTCATTGAAAGATAAATCATTTAACCATTTAGCCAAACCAGTATTATCATTATTTCTTAAAAATTCAAAATATTTGATTCTATCTTCTTTGGCTATAACAATAGGTGGAAGATTATTTTTTAATAATTCATAATTTATAAGCAATCTACCAGTTCTACCATTACCATCTTCAAAAGGATGTATTTTTTCAAATTCAATATGATATCTAGCAATTTTAGTAAAAATATTTTGTTCATCATGATTATAATTATATACATAATACATCATCAAATTTGGTATCTTTTCAGGTTCTGGTGGAATATGTTCACTTCCTTGAATAAAAACTTGGATGGTTCTAAATCCGTCAGTTTCTTTAATATTTTTATTAATTATTTCATTTAAATTTTTAATAAATTTTTCGTCAAGTATATCATCATTATTTTGCAATCTTTTAAAAATTAATTCTAATGCAGATTTATGGTTTATTGCTTCATATATTTCTCTCGGCTCTTTTCCTTCAATTTTAAAACTATTATCATTATAAAGTATGGCATAAGTTTCTGCATAAGTAAGTGTATTGCCTTCAATAGCGTTGGAATGATAAGTACTTCTAGTAATTAAATCTTCTAAATAGTTTTTATTATTTAAAATAAATTCTAAAATTGTCATAAAAATCCTCTTTTCTATAATTTTTTTTAGGCTTTTAGTTTGTACTTAAATTTTATCATGTAGATTAGGTAAAGTCAATTTCAAAAAATGAAATATTACTATTGCTTTTTAAAAATTCTATTGTTATAATGAGTGTAGTAAAAATATAATAAAACCAGTAAGAAATAAAAGAAAGGGTGGTAAAACTAGTGAAAACAAAAGAAAACATGAAAGGAATTACACTAATAGCATTAGTGATAACAGTAATAGTGCTTTTAATGTTATCAGGAATAACTATTTCAATGTTGACTGGAGATAATGGGATAATAACAAAAGCAAAAGAAGCAAAAGAGAAAACAAAGCAAGCAGAACAAGAGGAAACTTATGCCTTAGAAAGTGTATTAAATTCAATAAATAGTTCAGCCCCATCAACAGATGGATATAATGAAAGTAAAGAAGTAAATAG
>CAKPPS010000028.1 GCA_934177795.1 uncultured Clostridia bacterium
GGCAACTCAATTATATATGATTTAAATCACTTATTCAATTTTATTTATTTTGTTTCACATCAATTGTAATACAACATTTTTACTTTTTTATTTTCAAATTATAGCACCTGAAATAAAAGCTAAATTCAATTATTTCTTCAATTAAATTTGCACAAAAATATAGTGCATAAATTTTTATTACTTTAAAAATTTATGCACTATATAATACATTATCCTATCTACATTATTATAAGAGTGTCCCAAGTGTTCCGATTTCGGAACGAAAAGGACCGTCCCTAGTGTTCGCTACATTGTGTATGGTGAACCGCTTGTTCCATCTCCTCCTGTTATCTTGATATCTGATTTTAGAGAAAAACATGGACGAAGGCCTAGCGGGTGCAAACTACCACTAGCATTGTCGTATCTGTCCACAAAGCACAAGCAGCTGACGTTCAAGAAGCCGTCAGTTTCAACATCACGCACGTGGAAATTGCAGAAATAAGAATCCGAAATCACTTCGCGGGACGCCATCCAATAATCCTCTCCTGTTGTCCATATATTTAGGTTGTTCATTTGTGTTTGGTCTGTCGTGTAATTTGTATCAGTCTCTTTCATATTATTTGCTCCTGATGCTGATGAAGTAAATTCTAATTGTACTGGTTCTGCATTTTCTGAATTTTTATTTGTAAATGTTCCATTTTGGTTCGTTGGTACACTTCCTACACATCTTGCATCTGTTGCATATGCTCTATTTAAGTATTTTCCTGCTTCATTATTTAATGTTGTTATTGCATTATTGTAAGAATCTCTACCTGTAGCCCAGTCACTTCCTCCTAAGGTTACATTTGATATATTTTTATCTGTTACTATTTGTAAACCATATTGCGAACTTGCATCATACAATACTCTACATGTTACTACTCCATTTGTTCCTACACTGCTTACTCCTGTATTGTAATTTATATAAGCTCCTGCTGGCAAATCATTGGTTGTTAGTTCTCTTTTCTCCATTGTATATGGATTTCCGCTTGTTCCATCTCCTCCTGTTATCTTGATATCTGATTTTAGAGAAAAACATGGACGAAGCCCGAGCGTGCCTGAATAGCCATAAGTGCTGCCGTTGCTAGATACACGGCACAAGGCACCACTGAACAAGCTGCCGTCGGTATTCACATAACGCACATTGAAACCGCAGAGAGAAGAACCCGAGATCACAATGCGAGACGCTATCCAATAAGTCTCTCCTGTTGTCCATATATTTAAACTTTCTAATTGTGTTTTATCAGTTTCGTAGTTTGCATCTTCTCCTTTCATATTATTTACACCTGCAACTGATGAAGCAAATTGTAATTTTGCTGGTCCTGGGTTTTCTGAATTTTTATTTATAAATGTTCCATTTTTATTTGTTGGCACACTTCCTACGCATCTTGCATCTATTGCATATGCCCTATTTAAATATTTTCCTGCTTCATTATTTAATGTTGCTATTGCGTTATTATAAGAGTCTCTTCCTGTAGCCCAGTCATTCCCTCCTAAAGTTACATTTGCTATATTTTTATCTGTTATTATTTGTAAACCATATTCTGAACTTGCATCATATAATACTCTACATGTTACCACTCCATTTGTTCCTATAGTGCTTACTTCTGTATTGTAATTTATATAAGCTCCTGCTTTTAAATCATTTGTTGTTAGAGTTGGAGCTGGATCTGGTGTTGAATTTCCTCCATTTCCTGATTCCATATCTTCAACATATTTTACTGCCTCATTTAGCCCTACTTCTTCATTTAACTTTGATTGTTCTGTTCGTTCTTTTGCTTGTTTTGCTTTCTCGACTATTCCATTATTTCCTAATACCAAACTTATGCTTATTCCTGCTAATATTATTAGCACTATTATTGTTACTACTAAAGCTATTAATGTTATACCTTTTTCTTTTTTTAATATTTTTCTCATTTTAATTACTCCTCTTTTGTTATTATTTTTTTATTTAGTAAATTTATACACTTTTTCTTTTCCAAGTACTCATATTATGTTTATAAGTTGTTACTTTATTTGTACTAATTTTACTAATAAATTTTTATTACGTCAATAGGTTATTACATTTTTTAAAATTTTTATTCATCCTAAAATAAAAATTAAATTCGATTATTTCTTTAATTAAATTTGCATAAAAATATAGTGCATAAATTTTTATTATTTTAAAAATCTATGCACTATATAATACATTATCCTATCTACATTATTATATTTTCTATAACTCCACAACATATTTTTTTATTGTTTTTAATATATTTGATATACTTTGTCCTGTCCAATTGTTATTATTTGATAAATTTTGAATAAACATCTTATCACTTAAAACCATATCTATTATACTTGAAATATCTTCTTTGTTAGTTATTTCAATATCTGTATCAAAAATTAAAATCTTCATATAATCAGCAATTAGTTTTTTATCTAAATTTCCTTCTGTAATTAACCAATATAGATCAAATATATCTCTGTATCTAGTAGAAAGTGGTCCAAATTTTAATAATGGAACTATCTTCTCTACAAATATTTGCTCTTTTGGATTAACTAAAAAACTAATATTATCATCAATTATTTTAGTATCCAATAATAATGTATCTTGCAAAATATCTATGTGTTTATGTACCCCAATATCTAATTTTATATGATAGCTTTTATTATAATTATCAGATATTGTAACTGTTAATCTTTTTCCGTGATAGTCTTGATGAGATAATTCTTCAATATTATCTTTATCAATTTATAACTTAAAACCATCAATATTATCAAGTTTTCCTAATTCCATAAATATTTTAACTATATTATCTGTTGCAATAGACATATTTATTAAATCCATATCAATATCTATTGTTGCTCTACGAATATTTTGTGTTAAGTGGAACATTACAACTCCACCTTTTATTGTTATTTTATCATTATATTTTGAATTGTAAATTCTATTTATAATAATATCTTGGCATACTTTTGAAATTGCATAGTTCCTAGTATAACCACCTTTTATATACTCATTTACACATTCTTGTAAACTATTCATTACATTACCTCCGTTTCAATAGTTTTCATTATATATGAATTATTAAAGTTTTGAGCATATTTATATAATTTAATAAAATTCAATTTGTCTTTGATTTTTCTATAATTATTCAAAACTTCTTTATATAGTTCATAAGGTAATTTTGATTTATACCTTATAAGTTCAATTAACATTCTTTCTTTATCATATATATTAACTTCTGTATCTTCAATTTTCATTTTTATTAATCCTATATCTAATAATTCTTTTTTTGTGAAAATTTGTTTTATTGATTTATTTTCTATATTTCTTGATTTCTTATCTGTTGCCAAATAGTAGTAGTCTGGTATTTTATCCGTTAGTTCATAGTAGAAAAAAGCACTATTCAAAGTTAATATTGCTTTAGAATATTTTTTTGTTATTATTGCTAATTCACTTGGAAATTCCTCGTTTGAATATATTCCCTTTTCAATTTTATACAATTCTTTATTAGCAACTTTCTTTTCTATTTGATATCTGTTTAATCCACTCTCTAATAATTCTTTATAATAATATACCATTTTTTCTCCCCTCTTTATTATAAACACAAATGTCGGCTTTTGTCAAACCAAAGCCGACATTTGTGTTGAAATATTTTTATGTATAAATCAACTCATTTAATACTATTTCTTCGGCTTGTTGTTTAATTGAGTTCATCGTTCCTACCCAATATAACTGATTAGAATCTTTCATATATTCTGTTAAATCTCTTTTTGCTTTAATTTTGTCATAATATCATTTACTCTTTTTGTTGCTACTTCCTGTATTTCCTTTAAATGCTTATTTAACTATCCTTCCATAAACAATATTGCATATTCAGTTTTCTTATGTTCCTTCAAATAATTTAATCTTAATCTACCATATTTATTTAGTATAACCTTTTCTTCTTGTTTTAATACTAAATTTGGTACATAATAATCTCCTATCAATGTATAACTTATTCCAGTTTCTTCATCTGTAAATTCTTTTTTTAATTCTATACTATTCATAATTTTTATTTTTTGGTTCAAAAAAAGATGAACTTTTAAATTCATCTTTGGTTTAGTTTTTATTTATTATAAGCCTTGATATAATGTTAGATAAGTAAAAAGAGTATCTCTTTCGTTCCGATTTTAGAACGGAAAGGATTACCACTAGTGTTCCTTACATTGTATATGGATTTTCGCTTGTTCCATCTCCTCCTGTTATCTTGATATCTGATTTTAAAGAAAAACAAGGACGAAGGCCTTTCGTATACGAACGACCCATAGTTTCGCCGTTTTTGATCACATGGCACAAGTAGGAATCGAACAATGTGCCGCTATCGCCCACATAACGCAGGAAGAAACGGCAGGAATAAGAATTCGCATCGTCGTCCGGATTGCGGGACGCTAGCCAGTAATCTTCTCCTGTTTTCCATATATTTAAGTTGTTCATTTGTGTTTGGTCTGCAGTGTAATTAGTATCAATTCCTTTCATATTGTTTGCTCCTGATACTGATGAAGTAAATCCTAATCGTACTGGTCCTGCATTTTCTGAATTTTTATTTGTAAATGTTCCATTTTGATTTGTTGGTACACTTCCTACACATCTTGTATCTGTTACATATGCTCTATTTAAATATTTTCCTGCCTCATTATTTAATGTTGTTATTGCATTGTTGTAAGAAGCACTTGCTGTAGCCCAGTCACTTCCTCCTAAGGTTACATTTGTTATGTTTTTATCTGTTATTATTTGTAAGCCATATTCTGAACTTGCATCATATAATACTCTACATGTTACAACTCCATTTGTTCCTACACTGCTTACTCCTGTGTCATATTTTATATAAACTCCTTCTGTTAAATCATTTGTTGTTAAAGTCGGATTTGGTGTTGAACTTCCTCCATTATCAGATTCTATATCTTCAATATAATTTGCTGTTTCGTTTAAACTTTTTTCTTCATTCGTTTTTGCCTGTTCTGTCTGTTCCTTTGCAAATTTTGCCTTTTCTACTATTTCATCTTCTCCTAGCACTAAATTTATGCTTACTCCTACTAGTATTATTAACACTATTATTGTTACTACAAGTGCTATTAATGTTATACCATTTTCTTTTTTTAATATTTTTTTCACTTTAACTTACCCTCTTTTGTTATTATTTTTTCATTTAATAAATTTATACATTTTTTCTTTTTCAAGTACTCATATTATGTTTATAAGTTGTTATTTTTATTTATAGTAAGTTTACTAATAAATTTTTATTACGTCAATAGGTTATTACATTTTTTTAAAATTTTTTATTCATCCTGGAATAAAAGTTAAATTCAATTATTTTTTTAATCAAATTTACACAAAAATATAGCGCATAAATTTTTATTACTTTAAAAATCTATGCACTATATAATACATTTTCCTATTTACATTATTATAAGAGTGTCTCAAGTGTTACGATTTTGGAACGAAAAGGACCGTCCTTATTGTTCCTTACATTGTATATGGATTTCCGCTTGTTCCATCTCCTCCTGTTATCTTGATATCTGATTTTAGAGAAAAGCAAGGACGAAGGCCATACGTAATTAAATGTCCATAGGCATTACCTCCGCTATTTACACCACATAAACCGTTCCCCATGCAAACTATTACTAGCCATAAAGAAGAAAATATCAAAGTAGTAATTAGAAGAATTCGAATCCACTATACGAGATGCTATCCAATAGTTCTCTCCTGTTTTCCTTATATTTATATTTCCCATTTGTGTTATGTCTGTTATATAATTTGTATCTGATCCTTTGCATCCTGAATCATTTGTTGACCATCCTGTCGGTATAAATGACATTTTTACATTTGTTGTTGTCTCTGAATTTTTATTTATAAACGTTTTATTTTCTAGTGTTGGTACACTTCCTACACATCTTGCGTCTGTTGCATATGCTTTATTTAAGTATTTTCCTGCCTCATTATTTAATATTGTTATTGCATTATTATAAGAAACACTTCCAGTAGCCCAGCTACTTCCTCCTAAGGTTACATTTGTTATGTTTTTATCTGTTATTATTTGTAAACCATATTGCGAACTTGTATCATATAATACTCTACATGTTACTACTCCATTTGTTCCTACACTGCTTACTCCTGTATCGTATTTTATATAATCTCCTGCTTTTAAAATATAAGTGGTTAAATTTATTGTTATATTTTTTGTTAATGTCTTAGTTGTATATCCTGGTTTACTTGCTTTTATAATTATAGAGTATTCTCCTAAATCATTTATTTTTGGTATTGTACTACTAAATGTTCCTCCACTTAGTGAATATGTTAATGTTGCATCTGCTGGTGTTACTTTTACGTTTGATACTGCATCATGGTCTTTTCCGTCATAGTTTCCAGTATATGCATCTGCACTTAATGTTATTGTTCCCATATTTACTGTTGCTGTATATGTTTTTGTTTGTGCTTCATAATTACTTGTTGCTGCACTTGTTACTGTTATTGTCGTTTTCTTTCCATCTGCACTTATTGCTTTGGGTGTTATCGTTACTGTTGTTCCTGATATTGTAGCTGTAGCTACATTTGTGTCACTTGATATTACTGATAGTGCTCCTCCACTTGTATTTTTAGTTACTGTAAATTTTCCTGCTGTTGGGTATGTTATTGTTCCACTATTTGCACTCAATACTAAGTTTCCTGTTTCTGTATTTTTTCCTATTGTTATTGTCTTTGTTAATGTTTTATCCGCATATCCTGCTTTAGTTGCTTTTACTACTACTGTATATGTTGTTGCTCCATTTACCTTTTGTATTGTACTACTAAATGTTCCTCCGTTTAGTGAATACGTTAATGTTGCATCTGCTGGTGTTACTTTTACGTTTGATACTGCATTATGGTCTTTTCCGTCATAATTTCCTGTATAGGCGTCTGCACTTAATGTTATTGTTCCCATATTTACTGTTACTGTATATGTTTTTGTTTGTGCCTCATAATTACTTGTTGCTGCACTTGTTACTGTTATTGTTGTTTTCTTTCCATTTGCACTTATTGCTTTTGGTGTTATTGTTACTGTTGTTCCATTTATACTTGCTGTTGCTACATTCGTATCACTTGACGTTACACTTAATGCTCCTCCACTTGTATTTTTAGTTACTGTAAATGTTCCTGCTGTTGGGTATGTTATTGTTCCACTATTTGCACTTAATACTAAGTTTCCTGTTTCTGTATTCTTTCCTATTGTTATTGTTTTTGTTAATGTCTTAGTTGCATAACCTGATTTACTTGCTTTTACTACTACTGTATATGTTGTTGCTCCGTTTACTTTTGGTATTGTACTACTAAATGTTCCTCCATTTAGTGAATACGTTAATGTTGCATCTGCTGGTGTTACTTTTACGTTTGATACTGCATCATGATCTTTTCCGTCATAATTTCCTTCGTATGCATCTGCTTCCAAACTTATAGTTCCATTTTCTACCATAGCTGTATATATTGCTTTTCCTTGTGCATATTCTCCTTTTGCTGCTGATGTTACTACTATTTTAGTCGTTCCTGCCATATCTTGTGGCACTATTGTTACTATTGTTCCACTTATACTTGCTTTCGCTATATTCTCATTTTCTGATCTTACAGATAACTCTCCTCCAGATATGTTCTTTATTACTTCAAATGTTCCTGTAGTTGGATATATATATGTTCCACTTGTTGGTGATATTTCTAATCCCCCTACTTCTCCTTGATATGTTATTTTTACATTTCCATTCTTTTCATCTGTTGCTATAAATTTATACTTTCCACCTATTATTATTTCTGCATTATCATTATCTATTCTCTCTACATCATCTACTTCATATTTTTCTTTTACTTTTTCTAATTCTTCTAAATAATCATCTAAATTTACACTATATTTTTCTAGTTGTACTGGTCCTTTTACTAATTCTAGTTTTTCTTGTGCTGATGTTATATCTACTATTGGTTTTGTTTCTTTTGCCTTTTCTATTAAGCCATTTTCTCCCAATACTAAATACAAACTTATTCCAGCTAATATTATTAATACTATTATTGTTACTACTAAGCTTATTAGTGTTATACCTTTACTTTGTTTTAACTTTTGTTTCATTAGGCTTTTCCTTTCATTTTCTAGATTATTAATTTCTATACAAACTCTCTACATAAACATTTAAGGTTGGACCTCTTTATGCATCCAACCTTATTTTAGTTTTGTTTTATCTGTCTATTTTTCTAGTCTAAAGTCATATGCATTTGCATAGCTTTCTGTTATTGTTGTTTCTATATCTATTGCTTCTCCATTTTCTGTTTCTGTTATCATTGCTGGGATTCTTCCTATCTCGTTTCCTCTTTTATCTAATAATACTAATTGTCCTAAAAAGTCTCCTTGTGCCTCTCCTGTATTATTTGTTACTCTTGCTGTTAATATTGTTTCATTTCCTTTTTTCATAAAATTTATATTTGTTATTGAGAAGCCTAAATTTTCTTTTGTTTGTTTTAATTTTTCACTTGTGTTTACTATTGTTCCATCTGCTTCTACTTTTGTGAACTCTCCTTGTTCTACATTTTCTGTTGTTCCTGTTCCTCCAACATTGTTATTCTCTTTGTTTCTTGTTGCAAACCATATTATTGTTATGATTAATACTGATACTATTACTAATATTAGTAACATTCTTTTTTCTTGTTTTTTCATTTGTTTCCTCCTTATTTTTTCTTTTTTACATTATGAACATTTTATTATTCTTTATTCATATATTTATATTTGTAGCAAAATATTATGTTTATAAGTTGTTACTTTATTTATGCTAATTTTACTAATAAATTTTTATTACGTCAATAGGTTATTACATTTTTTTGAAAATTTTTATTCACCTAAAATAAAAGCTAAATTCAATTATTTCTTCAATCAAATTTGCACAAAAATATAGTGCATAAATTTTTATTACTTTAAAAATTTATACACTATATAATACATTATCCTATCTACATTATTATAAGAGTGTCCCAAGTGTTCCGATTTCGGAACGAAAAGGATCGTCCCTAGTGTTCCTTACATTGTATATGGATTTTCGCTTGATCCATTTCCTCCTGTTATCTTGATATCTGATTTTAGAGAAAAGCAAGGACGAAAGCCATGCGTGCGCGGATAACCACTAGCATTGCCGTCGCTGACCACAATGCACAAGTCGTAGCTGTAGAAGTTGCCGACAGAGTTCACACTACGCACGATGAAATAGTAGCTAGGAGAATGCGAAGACACATAGCGGGATGCTAGCCAGTAAATTTCTCCTGTTTTCATTATATTTAAGTTATTCATTTGTGTTTGGTCTATCGTGTAATTAGTATCAGCTCCTTTCATATTTTTTGCTCCTGATACTGATGAATCAAATCCTAATTGTACTGGTCCTACATTTTCTGAATTTTTATTTGTAAATGTTCCATTTTGGTTTGTTGGTACACTTCCTACACATCTTGAATCTGTTACATATGTTCTATTTAAATATTTTCCTGCTTCGTTATTTAATGTTGTTATTGCATTGTTGTAAGAAGCACTCGCTGTAGCCCAGTCACTACCTCCTAAGGTTACATCTTTTATATTTTTATCTGTTATTATTTGTAAACCATATTCTGAACTTGCATCATACAATACTCTACATGTTACTACTCCGTTTTCACCTACACTGCTTACTCCTGTATTGTAATTTATATAAGCTCCTGCTGGCAAATCATTGGTTGTTAAAGTTGGATTCGGTGTTGAACTTCCTCCATTACCAGATTCTATATCTTCAATATAATTTGCTGTTTCGTTTAAACTTTTTTCTTCATTCGTTTTTGCCTGTTCTGTCTGTTCCTTTGCAAATTTTGCCTTTTCTACTATTCCATTTTCTCCTAGCACTAAATTTATACTTACTCCTACTAGTATTATTAACACTATTATTGTTACTACAAGTGCTATTAATGTTATACCTTTTTCTTTTTTCAATATCAATTTCATATTATCTGCTCCTCTTTTGTTATTATTTTTTTATTTAGTGAATTTATACATTTTTTCTTTTTCAAGTACTCATATTACGTTTATAAGTTGCTACTTTTATTTTTAATAATTTTACTAATAAATTTTTATTACGTCAATATGCTATTACATTTTAAAAAAAATTTTTGCGTATCTAATTGCTTTTATAAAAATATTAAAATAATCTGTAGAAACTATCTCAATAGCTCATAAAAAAAATGCGGACACCCGCATTTTTTTATATATTATATTTTTGATTTAGTTTTTATTTATTATAAATCTTGATATAATAATGTCAAATAAGTAAGGAATGTCTCTCGTGCTCCGATTTTGAAATATAAAAGTCAATCTTTTATATTTACATAATTATTATATTCATTCTATCAAAATTCAGTTTTTAAATATAAATAATTACTCTAATGTAAAATTCATTAAAGCTGTTCCTGCAACACCACTAATAGCTGTACTAGCAATTATTATAGCATCATAATCTGTGATATCATATGAAAAACTACCAGTTGAGCTTTTTGAATATATTACTTTACCATCAACATCTTTAATACATACATTTTGTAAATTTGAAAATGATTTAATATCTATAGTAATCTTTTTATAATATTTTGTTGGAATATAATTATAACTTGTATAGGTATTAGTTAATGTAACTACTCTACAACTTCCCTCAAATTTAGTTATCAAATTATCATTGATTACACTAATCGGTATGCTTACTCTTGAATCTGTTCCATAGTACCCCTCTGATGGAATTGTTATTTCAACATTATCCCCGTTTTCTGTTATTGTACTCGCAGTTACTGTTTGCCCTGCATAATTTTCCATCGTTCCTGTTAGTAATTTTCCCTTAGAATATGCCTTATAGTCTTTTAAAATTTTATCTGCTGTTGCATTTGTCTGTGCTAATTCCGCCTTTAAATCTCCTGATTCAACATCACCTGTATTTTCTTCATTATTCTCTAATTGCATATATAATTCATTCAATTCTTTTTCTTCTTCAACTTTAGCTAATTCTGTATTTTCTTTTGCTTTTTGAGCAATTGTTATTATTCCATTATCTCCTAATATCAAATTAATACTTATTCCCGCTAGTATAATAAGTACTATTATTGTAACTATTAATGCCACTAAAGTTATTCCATTATCTTTTTTTAACATTTTTTTCATTTTAATTACTCCTCTTTTGTTATTATCTTTTTATTTAGTAAATTTATACACTTTCTAAAGATTCACATTATGTTTATAAGTTGTTACTTTTTATTTTAATAATTTTACCCATAATTTTTTATTACGTCAATAGGTTGTTACTTTTTTATATATTATATTTTTGTTCTAATTTTCACTTTACCTCTGCTATCTATTTTTATTGTAATTTCTCCATTTTCATCTGTACGATATATTTTCGTGTTTAAATTTTGTAGTCTATTTATAACACCTGTATTAGGATGTCCAAATGTATTTTTTTCTCCAACTCCTATTAATGCAATTTGAGGCTTTACTTTTTCTAAAAATTTATTTATACTTGAGGACTTTGAGCCATGATGTGCTACTTTTAATATGCTTGCATTTAAAATATTGCTATTTTCATATTCTTTTAGAATTTCGTTTTCTGCTATTTTTTCAATATCTCCTGTAAGCAAAATTGAAAAACTTTTATAATTTAGTTTAGCAACTATAGAATTGTTATTTATTGCATTTTCTTTTATCCTCTCATCTTTTGGCCATAAAATATTTAGCCAAATATTTTCTTCAATTTTCAGATTATCTCCTTTTTTTACAACATATACTTTTATATTTTTATTTTTTACAATCTCTTTAAATCTTTTATAATTTTCATTTTCTTCCTGCTTACAAATGATTACCTTTTCAGCTCTTAGTTCTTCTAACACACTTAAAATTCCACCAACATGGTCTGAATCAAAATGAGATATTATAATATAATCCAATTTTGTTATTCCTTTATTTAAAAGATATGGAATTAAAGTTTGTTTACCTATATTAAAAGTTGTCTCATCTCTTGAACCTCCACCATCTACTAAAATATTTTTTCCTTTTGGTGTTGAAATAAGCATAGAATCTCCTTGTCCTACGTCTATAAATGATATGGTAAATGTTTTAGGTATAAAATATAGAATTAAATTTAAAATAATTACAATTATTATTAAGATAATAAATACTTTTTTACCTATTTTCTTGCCTGTTATTATTTTGTTTTTTACTAGAATAAAGTAAATTAAAAATAGATAATAAATAATTATTATATATATTTTAGGTGTTGGAAAATAAACTTTAGAAAGTGGCAACTCTGCACAAAAATGTGCTATTTGAGCTAATACACTTAAGAATATCTGTAGGAAAAAGAACATTATTTTTGAAATAGGACTAACTATATATGAAACAAACACAGATAAAAAACCGAGTATTATTATAATTCCTATTATTGGTGATATTAATAGATTTGAAATAATAAATGTGAATGACATTATATTATAATGAAATAAAACTATTGGAAATATAACTAAATTTGCACTTATTGTAATAAGTATAGTATCAATTATTTTATCTTTTATTTTATACAATACTTTTTTAATTCTTCCAGTTTTATCTTCTTTTTTCTTTTTATATTTTTTCAAAGTTGGATAAATAAGTACTATTCCTATAGTTCCTCCATACGAAAGTTGCAAACCTATATCTAAAATGAAATATGGATTTATAATTAGAATAATTAAAAGCGAAATACTTATACTTCCTAATACATGTGCTTTTTTATGGAACAGGCTTGCCAAAATAATATACGAACTCATAAAGCATACTCTTGTTACAGAAGCTGTTTTTCCTGTAAGAATAATGAAAAATAATAGAATTAAAATTGTTACTATTTTCGACATTTTTTTACTGAATTTCACCTTACTTATAACAAATGTTATTCCTAATATTACATATGATACATGCATACCCGAGATTGCTAAAACATGTGATAAACTGCTATCTCTAAAGTCTTCTTGTATTTCTTTTTGAAGATTACTTTTTTCTCCTATTAGCATGCCTGAAAGTAACTCACTTGTTTCATTAGGTAAGTTTTGTTCTATCTTTTCTTTCATCGAATTTCTAACTTTGTTTGCTAATAAATCAATTACACCTACATTATTTTTATTTATGATTTCTATATCTTTTTTATCTACAGTTATAATTCCATATATGTTTTTCGACTTCAAATATTGTTTATAGTCAAAACCACCTTCGTTTCTAGCAGTACTCGCTTCTTCAAAGTTTCCTTTTACTATAATTTCATCTCCATACTTTAATGTCTCTTTTTCTTTTTTTACATTCAATTGTAGATTAGTATTTTGGTTTTTTCTGTTTCCATTTATCTCTTCTAATTTTAAAATATATTGATTCTTATATTGCTTGTCTATAGGATTTGAAATAATAGTTCCTACTATTTCAAGATTTTCTCCAACATTTTGATACTTTTCATCAAAAGACTTTTCTAATAACGTGATTTGTATATTTGATATAAGAACACTTATCAAAAATAAAACTACATATTTTCTTACTTGTATTTTCTTTTTTATAGTTAGATATATACACGTAAGAATTAAAGGTATAATAAAAAAGGTTATACTTATTTTAAAGTATAACCCCCATATTACTCCAAATATCCATGCAATAGTTATGAAAAATAATTCCATATACACTCCTTGTATTTTTATTTGCCCCTATTTTAAATTAATCTTCTTGCTGTTTCATATCTTGTATTATAACTTCCTGATAATAATGTAGAAATTTTAACACAATATCCTGTTCCTGAAGATGCATGAATGAAGTTTCCATCTCCTATATAAATTCCACAATGTCCAATTCCATCCATTGTTTCATAATCTTTAAAAAATACTAAATCTCCTGGCTCTAGTTCTTCTTTTGATACATATGTACCATTGCTAGATTGTGCTCTAGCTGAGTGGCTTAGAGATATTCCAAAATTTTTATATACATACATTGTAAATCCTGAACAATCAAATGTAGAAGGTCCAGATCCACCATATACATATTTGCATCCTAAAAATTTTTTTGCATATTCTGCAATTTCTTCTCCTTTTGAAGATGAAGTTGTAGTATTTTCACTTGTTTGCACTACTTGATCTGCTTGTACTATCTTTTCTGTTTCTTCTGTTGTTCTTTCCTCTGCACCTCTTGAAGTTGTTTCAGCCTTGCTTGCTGATAATAATCTTTTGGCAATATATCCTTGTGTTCCATTTCCTAATTCTACCTTATACCAATCGCCAGATTCTGCTATTGCTGTTACTTGATTATTTTGTACTAATGTATCTACTACCTCATAAGTTGTTGCAGGTCCTTTTCTAACATAAATTGATGGTGAATTTACGTACAATACTTTCTTTTCTATTTCTTGTTCTTGTATATCATTATTATTTGCTTTATCATCATTTTTTGTAGTTGTTGTATTAGTTGTTTCTTCTTTTAATACATCTTTTCTTATCCAAGCACTTATATCATCTGTTTGAATATATGCCCAACCTTTTACTTCATCTAATACTAAAACTTCTTCACCTTTATTTAATTTTCCTATTTTACTTGAATTTATTAATGGTAAAATATATGCATTAGAATCAGACTTTAATGTTTGTTTACCTATAAAACTTTCTTCCTTCGTTTCTTCTACTACATTATTAGAATTTTTTTCTGTAGTAGTATTTGTTTCTTCATTTACAGGTTGTTCTTGGTTTGCACTTATTTCCTCTTTAGCTGGATCTTCTTGTTTTGTAATTTCTTCAGTCTTTGGTTCTTCAGTTTTAGTTTCTGTAGTATCTTCATCAACTTTTATATAATCTTTGTGCACAAAACCTGTCATTTTATTAACTTTTACTTTATACCAATCTCCAGATTCTTCTATAATTTCAAGTTTTTCTCCTTGATTTAGTAATTCTAAAACTGTTGAATCTGTAGATGCTTCTTTTCTTAATTTTAGTGTATCTGTATTTACAATAGCAGTAGTTGCCATACATGTTGTAGAGCAAATTAAGCTAATTAATAATGCCATTATTCCTATTACTATTTGTTTTCTATAATTCATTTTAACCATCCTCCTAATTTCTGTAGAGAAATTATGGTTATAGTATATATTTAAAAGTAAAAAAAGTCAATTGCAATTGACTTTTTTATAAGACTTTTTCTATAAAATACCTGCTACATAAAATCCA
>CAKPPS010000029.1 GCA_934177795.1 uncultured Clostridia bacterium
TAGCGAAGATGTGATTCGAACACATGACCCTTCGGGTATGAACCGAATGCTCTAGCCAACTGAGCTACTTCGCCATTTCACTGACAAATAATATTATAATGTTAGTTTAACCTTTTGTCAAGTAAAAAATGCAATATATTTTTAAAAATTATTCAAATTGTCCTAAAAGAGGTTATATTAATATAAAATAAGCTACTTTTAGAACAATTTAATTATTAATCGTATCATTAAATAAAAGTTTTAAAATATTTGGATATATAGTATTAGCATGATTATTCCAATTATCAACAAGCTTTTTTGCTCTTTCTCTAGAACCTGCATAAGTTTTTACTTCAAAAATTGTTTCGTTATTTTCAACAATTTTTAATTTAACAGTATAATTATTTTCATTTTTAGGGGTAAATTCAGCAATAATTGAAGATGCTTCTTCTATATTAGGAAATTCGGTTTTAAATACATGCTCAGCTTTTAATTTTAATAATCCAGGCATAACATCTTTGGTTAATTCATAAGCATTTTCACCTTCACTAGTTATTTTTAATACTTGTTCATCATCTTTTGTGTATACACCTACTAGCTTTGAATCGATTAAATCTGTTAAAAGTTGTTTAAAATAAAAATAGTTAATATTATTTATAGCAGAAATGATTTTAAACAAATTATCTTGTACAATTTCTCCATTAATTTGTATTAAAATATAGAGAATTAGTACTTTATTTTCAGCCAAAGTAGTAGTATTATCTGAATTAGAACTCATAAATAGCACTCCTCACTTTGATTATTTTTTGAAATTATATCATAAATGTGAAAAAAAGTAAAATAAATCTGAAAAAATCTTTAATTTATAGAATAAAAGTAGTATAATATTAATGCAATAAAAAAAAGAATAATGAAGGGAAATGATAGTATGAAAAGAGGAAAAGTAGTTTTAGTAGGGACTGGTTTTGTAGGTATGAGTATGGCATACTCAATGTTAAACAGAGGAGGAATACCAGAACTTATTTTAATAGATATAGATAAAGATAAAACAATTGGAGAAGAAATGGATTTATCACATGGAATGCCATTTGCTCCACAAAAAATGGTAGTAAAAGCAGGAGATTATAAAGATTGTAAAGATGCGCAAGTTGTTGTAATTACTGCAGGAATAGCTCAAAAACCAGGACAAACAAGATTAGAACTTGCAGAAGTAAATACAAAAATAATGAAAAGTATTACACAAAATATAATGGCTAGTGGGTTTAATGGAATAATTATAGTTGCAAGTAATCCAGTAGATTTAATGAGTTATGTGGTGGCAGAAGTTTCAGGGTTACCTAAAAACCAAGTAATTGGTTCTGGAACAGTACTAGATACTGCAAGATTAAGGTATTTAATTGGAACATATTTAAAAGTATCAAGTAAAAACATACATGCATATATTATGGGAGAACATGGAGATTCTTCATTTGTACCATGGGCTCATTGCTATGTTGGATGTAAAAAAATAGTAGATGTAATGAAAGATAATAATTATCCAATGGAAAAATTAGATAAAATTCATCAAGGAGTGGTAAATGCAGCTTATGAGATTATAAATAAGAAAAAAGCAACATATTATGGAATTGGAATGGCATTAAATAGATTAGTAAGGGCAGTAATAGATGACGAAAATTCAATATTAACAGTATCTACATATTTAGATAATGCCTATGGACAAGATGATATATATATAGGAGTTCCAGCTATAATCAACAAAAATGGTGTTAGAGAATTAGTTGATTTAGAACTAAATCAAGAAGAACAAAATAAATTAGATGAAAGTTGTAAAATAATAAAAGAAATGAGAAAAAACTCGATAGATAAAATAATACAAGAAAAATAGAGCAAAAATTTGCATTTTAAAAAAATATATGTTAAAATATCAAAGTATTATTTGAGATAAAAAACCGTTAGGAGGAATAAATTAAATGGAAATAGCAAAATGGATATTGGTTGTAATATATTTTATAGTAGCAGTAGCTATAATAATTTTAGCATTAATACAATCAAAAGATGATTCTGGACTATCATCAACTATCACAGGTTCATCAACAAATAATTTCTATGAAAAAAACAAAGGAAGAACTAAAGAAGGAAAGCAGAAAAGATGGACAATCATTTTGTCAATAGTATTTGCAGTATTAACAATAGTATTGGGAATAATATATATGGCATAAAAAATAAGGGGCGGTTAATAGTAATAACTCGCTCTTTTATAATATAAAAATATATAAATAATAAAATTTTTGCTTATAATAAAAGCTATTAAATGAGATGAAATCGAATTCTTAGAAAGGTTTATAGGTAAAACCTTATTTAAAAACCTAAATATATAATATAAGGAAAACTTTATGGAAGAACAAGAACTGAAAGTTTTAAATTTTATAAAAGATAAAGATTATTCACCGATGAAAGCCAAAGAGATTGCAATGCTTATGAGAGTTCCAAAGAGTGAATATAATGAACTTTTGAGAATTTTAGGGGATTTAGAGATAAAACTAAAAATTAAAAAAAATAGAAAAAATCAGTATAGGGTAGTGGAAGAAGTATATTATGATGGGATATATAGAAAAAATCAAAAAGGATTTGGATTTGTGAAATTAGAAGAACAAGAAGATGAAATATATATATCTAAGGAAAATTCCAAAAATGCATTAAATGGTGATAAAGTATTAATACAGATAATAGAAGAAAGAAATAAATTAAAAAAAGCCGAAGGTAAAATTGTAAAAATATTAAAACATGAAAAAGATACAGTTGTTGGTAGATTTGAATTTAGCAAAAACTTTGGATTTGTTGTGCCAGATGATAAAAATTTCGGAACAGACATATTTATATCAAAAAAGAATTTTGGAAAAGCTAGAAATAATCATAAGGTACTAGTAAAAATCACCAAATATCCACAAAAAGGGAAAAAGGCAGAAGGTAAAATAATAGAAGTATTAGGAAATGTTAATGAAGCAGGAGTGGATATGCTATCATTAATAAAAGAATACAAATTACCATCTACATTTCCAGAGCCAGTAGTAAATGAAGCAATTAAATGTGGAAATAAAATAAAAAAAGAAGATTTAAAAGATAGACGAGATTTAAGAAAAGAAATTATTTTTACTATTGATGGAGATGATGCAAAAGATTTAGATGATGCTGTAAAAGTTTCAAAAATGAAAAATGGAAATTATAAGCTAGATGTTCATATTGCAGATGTTAGTAATTATGTTAGAGAAAATACTTTGTTAGATCAAGAAGCATTATTAAGAGGCACAAGTATTTATATGCTTGGAAGAGTAATTCCAATGCTACCGAGAGAATTATCAAATGGAATTTGTAGTTTGAATGCTGGAGAGGATAGACTTACATTATCTTGTAGTATGGAAATAGATAATAAGGGAAATGTAGTTTCTTCTGATATATATAAGGGAGTAATAAATGTAACAGAAAGAATGACTTATAAAAATGTACAAAAAATATTAGACGGCTCAGATAAAGAAGTAAATGAAAGATATAAGAAATATTTAAGTGATTTTAAATTAATGGAAGAATTAGCTAAAATATTAAAAAATAAAAGAATGGAAAAAGGATATTTAAACTTAGATATTCCAGAAAGTAAGATAGAACTTGATATTGATGGAAGAGTTACAAATATAACAAAATATGAAACAAGTTTTGCAAATGAAATAATTGAACAATTCATGCTTGTAGCAAATGAAACAATAGCAGAAAAATTTTATTGGTTGAATGCACCATTTATATATAGAGTTCATGAAAATCCTGATTTTGAAAAAGTAAAAGAGTTAAATAAATTTTTATTTAATTTTGGATTAAAAATAAAGGCAAATGCAGATAACATATATCCACAGGAATTTGCAAAAATCTTAAAAGAAGTAAAAGGTAAAGAAGAAGAAAAAGTAATTTCAAATTTGATATTAAGAACATTAAAAGTTGCTAAATATGAATCAAAAAACTTAGGACATTTTGGTATTGCAAGTAAATATTATTGCCATTTTACATCACCAATAAGAAGATATCCAGATTTATTTATACATAGAATAATCTCAAAATATTTGGAAGAAAATTATGATGTTAATGATAAATTTATAGACAAATATACAAAAGAAGCAGAGGAAAGAGCAAAACAATCTTCAGAGAGAGAAAATATTGCAACAAAAGTAGAAAGAGAAAGTGAAGACATAAAGAAAGCAGAATATATGGAAAACAAAATAGGACAAGAATATCAAGGAATAATATCATCAGTTACATCTTTCGGGATTTTTGTAGAATTAGAAAATACAATAGAAGGATTAATCAGGTTTGAAGATTTAGGCAATGAGTATTTTATATATGATGAAAATAAAAAAATATTAATTGGAGAAAATACAGGTGATACATATAAAATTGGTGATAGAATAAACATCAAAGTTAAAGATGCTAATAAATTATTAAGGACTATAGATTTTAAAAAAGTGTAAATTACAGAATAAATCTGAAAAATTAAAGATTTGTTCCATTAAACAAAATTTTATATAAAAATTATGATTTAGATATGTTAAAAGACAAGAATTTAATATAATTAATTAAAGAAATACCTAGAAAATATAAGATTTTCATTACATGTCTCGGCTTATTATAGAATTTCTGAAATTTTTCCATGCACATTCGACATTTCATTTCAATCTTATATTTTCTAGGTATTATTAAATTAAAATAATTATTTAGTAATTTATATTAAAATATTTTTATTTGTTTAGTAAAACAATAATTGTAAATATAACAGTAAAAAATGCAAATAAAATTACCGAAATCCCTCCGAATTTATTATTATGTTTAAATTCATAAATACCATAACAAACCGCAATTTTTAATATATATAGACTTATTAATATTAAAAATATTAATTCTGTAGTAGAAAACATTAAAATCACCTAGCTTTCTGTTAAAATAGAAGAAGATTGAATAGAAGAATTTACATGAACATTAAAAAATGAATCTTTGTATTTTTCGTTCCAGTCATAATCAGAAAAATCTTTTGCAAACAAAAATGAACGTTTTGCATCATTTCCCAAATTATTAATATCAGATTTGAAATTTTTAGAAGTTTTATATAAATAATCAGTAATTATAGATTCTAAATAACTATTACAAGAATTAGATATTAGATTTAACATCTCAGAAGAAAGGTAGTCAGAATTGGCTTCCATAGAATAAATTCTTCCTGTAAATTTAAGAACAATATCAATATAAGGTGTACCATTTATAATAGTAACTTTTATTTTTGATTCAGATAATGGCGTTAAATGTAAATCAACATAAGAATTAGATTTATTAGGATTAGGTACAGAAATTAGAAAACTATCAACTTGACTTCGCACGATGAGAGAACATAAAGTTTCAATAGAATTTAATTCACCAACTAGAACATCATTTTTAAAAACTGCTAATCCCATATTTTCAGAATTTGTTTTGCCAGTAATAGCAGATGAGTTAGATTTAGATGTAAAATCTTTCTCAGAATCTATATTACTAGAATAATTAGTAGAATCATTGGTTACTCCACCTAATACTGCAAAAGGTTGACCAGATTTGGTTAATAAGTCATCAAAGAAATTACCAATAGTAGCATTAACTGTAAAACCTGTATGTTGACTAGAGTTAGAAAATACTTCATAATATTTTGTAATTAGATTTTCAAATATAGGTTTGGAATTTTGCAAGTAATATTTAGCAGAACATTTAGAAACAACAATATTGGTTGAAGGGCGAACTTGTGCGTCATTAATTAATGTGTATATTTCATCTGATATACCACGTGCAGCGATTTTTTCAGAAAAGGCGATTACTTTGCAATGAGATAAATTAACTTCTTTGCCAATATATGAATTCATCAGATTGATGCCAGAGGTAATAGAAGATGTCTTAACAGTATATAATATTGATGGCGCGGATTCAGAACTACCAGATTCAGAAACAGAAAGAGCATCTGTAAATTGAAATGTTATATCCAATTTATTATCTTTGGAGGTATCTATTCCTATAGCTACAACAACAGCTAAATTTTCTAAATTCAAAGCAGAATAAGAAGAGGAAAAAGCTACTAGTAACATAATAATTAAAATAATAATAAAAATTTTTAACAAAATTTTATTCATAATTTAAAGACTCCTTCTTTTTTCTTTTTTTGAAATATCCAATAATCAAAATAGATAATCCAATAAAAATAGAAAATATAATAACCATATATTTGTAAGTTTGTTCTTCTATAGATTTCGAGATTGCATAATTTTTTGGAAAAACACTAATAGCAAAAATCAATAATGAAAAAACTGAAGTGAGGGATTTTTCATCTTCGATATTTGTTATTTTTTTAAATATAGATACAGAGATTTTGCATAATATAGTTAAATAACAAAGCATTTGCAAAGACCAAATTAGAACAAACAAAGCTTCTAAACGTTGAAAAAAGGAACCAAATTCAATATATCTTGCTGCAGAATATAAAGGCATAATTTGATTAGTGTAAATTAAAGAGATAAACATTAAAAGTATAATGGAAACACTAAGCAAAAGATAAACAGTACCAAGAAGCATTGAAGTTGTAAATACTTTTTTCATTTTTTGTGGCTCTTTTAAGTAAGGGGGTATGAAATATAATAAAGTCAAACCACCAAAAGCACCAATATTTAATAAACCAGTTACAAAAGTATCATAAAAGCCAGTGCCAATAATAGGAAAAATATTGTCAAAAGAAAAATTACGATAATTGGCAATAAATAAAAACAACATAGCTATGGCAACAAAAGGAATAATAATTAAATTAATTTTTGTTATAGAAGAAAAATTTCGTCTAGCACCAATGCCAATAGCTATTACAAAGCATAAAATAATAAATATAACATGAGTCATTGGATAATATACAATTTTTAAGCATTCACAAAAATTTCTTAATAAAATGCTAGCAGTAGATATAAAAAAGAAAATAAATATAGAACCAAGTATTGTTTTTAGCTTTTTGCCACCTATATATTCTGCAATATCAATAATATCACTTCCAGGAAAATTTTTGATTAGTTTATAAATAAAAACAGTAATAAAAAAAGCAATAATTCCAACATATACAATATTTACAAGAGTACCAGATTTAGTAGTATCTATTAAACTTCTAGGTAATGTAACTAATGTATGAGTTGCAAAAATACCTAAAATGATGCTAATTGCTTCTGAAGTTGTTATTTTGGAATTTTCCATGTCAGACCTCCTTTATATTAATAATTTTTCCATTTCATAGAAATATGATTTTGTTTTTTTTCTTTTTGTGGATTTAAAAAATTAGAACGATACTCTCTTTTCCATATAGGTGGCAGAAAATAAGAATTTCCTCTAATTTTTTCAAAAGGAGAAATACCAGTAGTATATGGAGTTCCAAATGATTTTAAATCACACAATAAAGCCATATATACAAATAAACCAATAGCAATGCCTAAAAAACCACATAGATAACCTAAAAATATAAATATAAATCTATAAATTCTTAAGTGAAATCCAAAAGAATAATCAGGAATTGCAAAAGAAGCTGTTCCAGCAATGGCAACAATAATTATAAGAATAGGACTTACAACACCAGCGCTAACAGCAGCTTCACCCATTATTAAGGCACCAACAATACCTATAGTAGGACCAATGGGAGAAGGAACTCTTAAACCAGCTTCTCTAATAAGTTCAAAAGAAACTTCTAAAAGTAATAGTTCAAAGAAAATTGGAAATGGTACATTTTCACGAGAGGCTAAAATAGTGAATAATAATTCTGTTGGAAGTATCTCGTGATGGAAACTGGTAATTGCCATATATAATCCTGGTAACAGCAAAGTGATGAAAGCGGCAAATAATCGTAATAATTTTGCAAAATTAGAAAATAAACTTTGTTGATTCTTATCATCTGGAGAACTAAGAAAATCGCTTAAAATAGCGGGAGCAATTATAGCATAAGGAGAACCATTGATAAGAATTATAACACGACCATCTATTAAGTAACTAGCAGCTTTATCCGGTCTTTCTGTAGTTAATGATTGAGGAATACTAAGAAGACTAGAATCTGAAATTAATTGTTCTAGTTGTCCAGCAGAAAGAACAGAATCTACATCTATATTATTTAATCTGAATTTTAATTCTGCAATTAAATTATCATTTGTAATTCCATGAATATAGCAAAGTCCACAAGAAGTTTTAGTTATACTTCCAATTGATATATCTTCAATTACTAAATTTTCATTATTTACAAATCTTCTTAACAGAGAAGTGTTTGTCCTTATATTTTCAACAAAAGCTTCGTGAGGGCCTTTTATAACAATCTCATTACTAGGTTTATCAATACTTCTTTCTTTAAACCCCTTAACATCAATATCAAAAGCAATATCTAAAGTATCTATAAATAAAGCACAATTTCCGCGAATTAATTCCTGCTAAAATTTCTTCGAATGATGAAACTTCTTTAATATCATTTTGAGGTACAAGACATGATGAAATATAGCTAGGTAAATTAAATTTTTTAACTTTTCTAACAGTAACATTATTAGTAACCGCTTCAGAAATTACTCTGTTATGAGAACCATCAAATAAATTATTTTTGTTTCTCATCATAAGAGGTTTTAAAATAAATTGGTTAACAATTTGAGTATTAACTAAACCATCAATAAAAACTAATAAAGCTTTATATTGCTTTCCTTTTATATTTAAAATAAAATCACGAAAAACAATATCAGAGTTAATTAATATATTAAATTTACTCTTTAAAAAATCTATATTAACATCAACACTATTAAATACTTTTTCTGTAATAGTATTATCAATATTACTATCAGGGTAATATTTGTTATTTGCATCTTCGGCTAAATTAAATGTATGTTTTTGTGTATAAGGAGGAGTATAAGTAAAAAAAGATGAGAAAAATTTCTTAAAATTCATAATTATCACCCATTATAGTATTAGTAAAATTTTAAAAAATATACTAGTTTTTAGAATATAAAAATGCTATAATAAAATAAAAACTAAAAATACTTTCCAAAAGAGAGGAAAAATAGATGAAAGAAAGATTTAAAGATAGAATAATATCAATATTATTATTTCTAATTACAATGGGTATTTTTTCATTTGTAATAGTTTTTGTAATTATAGGAATAAAAGAATTTTCGGGAGAAAATGAAGAAGTAGCAATGGTAGAAAATGTGGAAGAAAATAATACAACTAGTAAGGGAAAAACATTAGAAAATAAAATTGAAGTACCACAAATAGTAGAAAATCCAATAAATAAAATAGATAAGACAAATCAAAATCAAGTTGATAATTATTCTAAAGTGCAAATAGATAAATATTTTTATAATCAATTAGACGAAAAATCAAGAATAATATATAGAGCATTTGAAAGTGATAAAGAACAAATGAAAACAGGTACATATCAAATAGAATTAGGAGAAAATTTTTCTGATGTATTATCTCAAGAGAATGGGCAAAAAAAATTAGGGCAATATTATCAATCTGCAATAGAGGCATATACTTATGATAATGTTGATGTATTTTATTTAAATCCTAAAAATATGTATTTAAACATAGAAACAACAACAAAAGCAGAAAAGAAGACATTTAATGTATATATTAATTCTGGAAAAGCAAGTAATTATTTATCTGATGAGTTTAACTCAAAACAAAAAATAGATGAAGCTTTTGCTCAGATAGAACAAGTTAAAGCTCAAATAATTCAAAATAAAACGGGAAATGCTTATGAAGATATAAAAATGGTGCATGATTATTTGGTAGATAATATAGTATATGATACAACTTTAAGTAAATCAAATATATATAGTATATATGGAGCATTAGTAAATAAAGAATGTGTTTGTGAAGGATATGCAAAAGCTTTCAAATATTTATTAGATGAATTAGGAATTCAGTCAGTGTTGGTAATAGGAACAGGAACTAATGCAAAAGGTGAAACAGAAAATCATGCTTGGAATTATGTGCAATTAAATGGGAATTGGTATGCTGTAGATACAACATGGGATGACCCTGTAATAATTGGAGATGGAATATTAACAGATGAGTCTAAATATAAATATTTTTTAGTCGGAAAAAACAAAATAGACGAAGACCATAAAGCAGAAGGGCAATTTACAGAGGGAGGAAAAGTATTTGTATATCCAAATTTAAGTGAAAGTGATTATGAAAATTAATAGTAAAAGCTATAAAGAGAGGAAAAATTTATGTTAATAAATGAAAAATTAAAAAATGAAATAAAAGTATATGCTTTTGTAGGACCATCAGGAACAGGAAAAAGTTATAGGGCACAGATGGTAGCGAGTGAAAGAGATATACCATGTATTATAGATGATGGACTTTTAATAAAAGAAAATGAAGTATTAGCAGGAGAATCAGCAAAAAAAGCACCTACAAAGGTAGGAACAGTAAAACATGCATTATTTTATGAACAAGAAGAAAGAGATATAATAATACGAGCTTTAAAAAAAGAAAAGCCAAAAAGTATATTGATATTGGGTACATCTGAGGGAATGGTACAAAAAATAGCTGCTAATTTGAATTTACCACAAATTAGCGAATATATATATATATCAGATGTAGCTACAAAACAAGAAATGGAAACTGCAAGAAGAATAAGAGTAACAGAAGGAAAACATGTTATACCAGTACCAACATTTCAGATAAAAAAAGATTTTTCGGGATATTTATTAGACCCATTACAGATATTTAAATCAAAAGGAAGAGGGCAAAAACCATATATATCAGAGAAATCAATAATTAGACCAACATTTAGTTATATGGGAAAATTTACAATATCAGATGTAGTATTTAGGCAAATACTAGAATATATAGCAGTACAAACGCCAGCAATACACAAAATTACAAGAACAAGAGTAGACAATTATGGAGAAGGAGCAAAAATATATATTGAAGTAACAGTGGTCTATGGAATAAATGTAATAGAAGGAATAAGTGATTTTAAAATAAAGGCTAAAAAAGAAATTGAAAAACTAACTGCTATGAATGTAGTAGAATTAGATGTAGTAGCTAAAAATATATATGTACCAGAAAAAGAAAATTAGAAAAAAGGAGAATAAAAATGTCTTTTATAGTAGCAATAGATGGACCTGCAGGAGCAGGAAAAGGAACAATAACTAAATTAGTGGGTGAAAAATTAAATTTAATGAATATAGATACTGGAGCCACATATAGATGTGTTACCCTTGCAGCAATAGAAAATGGATATACATTAAAAGAAGAGGAGAAAATAGTTGATTTACTAGATAAAATAAGTATAGAATTTAAAAAAGAAAAAACATATTTGAATAATAAGGATGTAACTAAAGAAATACGTACATCTAAAGTAGATAACATGGTATCTCAAGTATCACATATTCAAAAAGTTAGAGATCGCATGGCAGAATTTCAAAGAAAGATGGCAAAAGGAAAAGATGTAATTATGGAGGGAAGAGATATTGGAACAAATGTATTTCCAGAAGCAGATGTAAAAATATATTTAGATGCAACTCCTGAAGAAAGAGCAAAAAGAAGAATGTTGCAAAATGAGGAAAAAGGAATACAAATTCCATTAGAAGAAATTATAGAAAATATAAAATTTAGAGATAATAATGATAAAACAAGTAAAGTAGCACCTTTAAAAATGGCAGAAGATGCCATATATGTAGATTCAACTGAATTGACAATAGATGAGGTTGTAAATAGAATAATAGATATTATAAACCAAAAGAAAGGACAGAAATAAAATGAAAAAAGGAATAAAATCAATCATAAAAGGAATAGTAAAAGGCGCGTTATACTTATGGTTTAAAATAGTATATCAAGTAAAAATAGAAGGACTAGAAAATATACCAAAAGATGAAGCACTAATATTTTGTGGAAATCATCGAAGTTATATAGACCCACCATTAATGGTAGCAACAGGAAAAAGAGATATGAAATTTTTAGCAAAACAAGAATTATATAATAATAAATTTTTAGCATTTTTAGGATGGGTATTTGAAGCGATTCCAGTAAAAAGAGATGAAAAAGATGTAACAGCAATAAAAACATCATTAAAAGATTTAAAAAGTGGAAAATGTATTGCACTATTTCCAGAAGGAACTAGAAATGGACTAGAAAAAGGAGAAAAAGTAAAAGATGGAGTAGCATTTTTTGCAGTAAGAAGTGGAGCAAAAGTTGTACCTTGTGGAATAAAAGGAGGAACGAAAGAAAACCATAAACTCATAATAAAATATGGTAAACCATTAGATTTTAAACAATATAAAGGGACTAAAGATAAAGAAACTTTAGATAAAGTTACAAAAGAAATAATGGATAATATAATAGAACTTAGTAAATAATAAGATTATAAATTAGGATAAAAATGGACAAAACATAAAAATATGTAATGTCCATTTTTTTTATAAATATTTTTTTAACTGCTCTACAGTATTTTCCTGAAATTGAACGAAATTATTTAAAATATTTTTTATACTACCTGAAGTTTCTGGGTTATTATTTAACAATTTAACACCTTCAATGATACCCATATTTGTACCTTTTATTAGCATTTCAGCAATTTTAGAATCAGAAGCATCGTTTAAAGTGTTAATCTGAATATCAAACCACCCCATCATTTTTTGAGCAGGATTAACTTCTTTAGGAAATTCATCATATTTACCTAATTCTGCATTTACATCATTTAAAATCTCATTATATTTATTATATTCAAATTGTAAATCATCTTTTAATTTATCATCAGTGACTTTTTCAGAAATTGAAGAAATAGAATCCATTCCCATTTTTATTCCTTTATTAATTTGATTCAAGATATATTCTGGTTTATTCATAATAATAAAATACCTCCACATATAATATATATATTTATTATGTGCTAAATTTGTATTTATATGCGTTTGTTTTAATTTTATTATTATTTAGAGCTTGTCAAGATTGGTGTGTAAATTTTTTTAAATGATTCTAAAAAGTAGTATGGATAACATAATTGGTGTCGTACTACTTTTTCTGTTACATATTTTATTTTCAATGTTCAAATTGAATATATTACATATTCAAATGTTTCATGTATCTGTCACCAAATAATTCTATTAATTGTTGTTGAATAATTTTCCAATTTTGAATCGGCTTTTTCCATTTTTCACTTAATTCTTTTATTCTTAAATATAAAACTTTATAAACGGAATTTTCGTTAGGAAAAGAGCCCTTGCCACGAGTAACTTTTCTTAATGCTGAATTAACTGATTCTATGGCATTTGACGTATATATACATTAGCATCTTTTTTAGGACATAGTCCATAAATATTTCTTGTTAAGTGAACAATACATCTTTGACTTTGAGTTTTAGGGAATACTCTTTCTAAAGAACCTTTAAAACCAGATATGCAATCGATAGACATATATAGTATATCATTTACTCCTCGTTCCTTTAAATCTTCAAAAACATTACTCAAAAAGCTGCCAGACTCTGTATCATCTATCCACAATCCTAAAATATCTTTATATGCATATATTGTAGGTCTAAATGAACCGTTTCTATTTCTTGGAGTTCTTATTTTTATATTACTGTAAATGTTATAATAAAACTGATAGAAAAATTCAATTTAAAATTGATAAAATTCTATCAGTTTTTTTAATACGAAAAATTATAGTATAATAATAATATCTTTTCTAAATAAAGAAATAAAAATGAAAAGAGCAAATTTTATATAAGCACTTGCCGTTTTTATTCGTAAATGATACAATATTTACGAATGAAAACGGCAAAGGAGAAAGAAAATATGGATGATATACAAAAAGTAGAAAAATTATTAAAAAAGAATAATGGAGTGATTGAAACATATAAAGTAGAAGAATTAGGAATCAACAATAAAGTACTAACAAGAATGATTGAAAAAGGCTTAATAGAAAGAGTTGCAAGAGGAGTATATATAGGAGAAGATACATTTGAAGACCAATATTTTATTACACAAGCTATCTGTAGAAAAGGAATATTTTCTCACGAAACTGCTTTATATTTTCATGACTTATGTGATAGAACACCAATAAAGTATCAATTAACAATACCAAGTTACTATAATACAAAATTATTAAAAGATAAAAGTTATGACTTTTTTTATTTAAAAGATGAATTGTATGAAATAGGAATTATAGAAATGAAAACACCGTATGGAAATAAGATTAAAGTATACGATTTAGAAAGAACAATTTGCGATATTATTAGAAATAAAAAGAGAATTGAAATAGCCTTATTTACAGATGCGATGAAAAGATATGCAGAAAGAAAAGATAGAAACTCCATTAGATTACACAAATATGCAAAAATATTTAATATAGAAGATGAAATAAGAAAATATTTGGAGGTGTTGCTATGATAGCTAAAAATAGAGCACAATTAAAAGCTTGGATAAAAAGTATGTCATCAAAAGTTAATGTAAATGAAAACATTATTTTACAAAACTATATGCTAGAAAGACTATTGGAAAGAATTT
>CAKPPS010000030.1 GCA_934177795.1 uncultured Clostridia bacterium
GCATTTCCTTGTGTATCTGTTATTGTTACTATTGTATTATTAAAACTAGAATGAATATGTGCTGCACCTTTTTCGATATTTTTTCTATTTCTTCTAGCTACTGTTTTTCTTGTTGTTTTGTTATTTGCCATTTTCTATAATTCCCTCCTTCTTACTAATAATAAGGTATACATTTATTTTCATTTATTTTTTGCTTTTACTAACTAATTTTCTAGGACCTTTTCTTGTTCTAGCATTAGTTTTTGTTCTTTGTCCTCTAACTGGAAGACCTCTTCTATGTCTTAATCCTCTATAGCATCCGATTTCTGTTAGTCTTTTTATGTTTAATGCTACTTCTCTTCTTAAATCACCTTCAACTTTATATGATTCATCAATAACTTTTCTTATGCTATTAACTTCGTCATCTGTTAAGTCTTTTACTCTAGTATCTGGATTTACTCCAGCTTTTTCTAAGATTTTTTTAGAACTTGATAATCCTATTCCATAGATATATGTAAGTCCTATTTCTATTCTTTTTTCTTTAGGTAAATCTACTCCTGCTAAACGAGCCATATATTTTTGCACCTCCAAATTTTTTGTTTTCTTTATTATTTTATCTTTGTTTGTGTTGTCTTAATACTTAGTTTAAAGGTGAAATGCACTAGCGTTTACTCTAGTCTTTAAATTTTTCTTAAGACATATATATAAACACAAATTCGATATGTAAATCTTTTAGATTTCACAGCCGCTATCTAATTTGTGTTATTAACTTTTAGGTTTTATCCTTGTCTTTGTTTATGTTTAGGGTTTTCACAAATAACTCTAATTTGCCCTTTTCTTTTTATTACTTTGCATTTATCACAAATTGGTTTTACTGATGGTCTTACTTTCACTTTTTTGCACCTCCTAAAATTACTTTTATTTATGTATTGGGTTAATTTTATCTTATTCTATTTTGCCCTCCAAGTAATTCTGCCTCTATTTAAATCATAAGGAGAAAGTTCAACTTTTACTTTATCTCCAGGTAATATTTTTATATAGTTCATTCTTAATTTACCTGAAATATGAGCTAAAATTTGATGTCCATTCTCTAATTCTACTTTAAATGTAGTATTTGGTAGTGATTCTACAACTACTCCTTCTACTTCTATAACATCTTCTTTTGACAAAATTTCTACCTCCTTAAAGAGCTTTTTTTATACAAAATCTATTTCATTGTATAATAACTATTATATTATACAGTATTCTTAAAGTATTGTCAATATTTCTGGCTCTTTTTCTGTAATTAATATTGTATTTTCATAATGTGCAGCTAAACTTCCATCTTCTGTTATTATTGTCCATCCATCATCTAATTCTAAGATTCCTGGTTTTCCTTCAATAACCATTGGTTCTATAGCTAATGTCATTCCTGGTTCTAATCTTATTCCTCTTCCTGCTTTTCCGTAATTTGGAATACCAGGATCTTCGTGCATTTCTCTTCCGATTCCATGTCCTTGAAACTCTCTTACAACTGAATAGCCTTGAGAATGTACATATTCACCTATCGCATGGCAAACATCACCTATTCTGTTTCCTGGCTTTGCATATTTTATTCCTTCAAAAAAGGCTTGTTTAGTTACTTCTACTAATCTTTTGGCTTCTTTACTAACATTTCCTATCATAAATGTTCTAGCAGCATCTCCATTAAATCCATTTTTTAAAGCTACAGTATCAATACTTACTATATCTCCATCTTTTATTACTTTATTTTTTGATGGTATTCCATGAATTACTTCATCATTTATAGATACACATAATGATGCTGGATATTTTGGTACTCCTCTAATACCTATATCATATCCTTTTTCAGCTGGAATAGCCCCTAAACTTCTCATCTTTTTTTCTGCTATTTGATCTAATTCATAAGTTGTCATTCCTGGTCTAATTTTTTCTTCTAGTTCTTTATAAACTAAAGCAACTACTTTACAGGCCTCTTTCATATATTCTATTTCTCTTTTTGATTTAATTGTTACCATAAAATATTCCTTCTTCCTATTTCTTTAATAGTTTCACCATATCTTTTGCTACTTCATCGCCCATTCTATTTATTGCTATACTTACTGTTTCTGTTCTTAGTACTCCTTTTTTTTCGTAGTAGTTAACTAATGGACTTGTTTTTTCTTCATATATTTCTAGTCTTTTTTTGATTGCTTCAGGATCTGAATCATCATCTCTTTGTTTCAATGGTGAACCACATTTATCACAAATTCCTTCTTGTTTTGGTGGATTTAATTTTATATTATATGTTGCTTTACAATCTTGATTTGTACAAACTCTTCTTGTTAACATCCTATCTATTATCTCTTCTCTTGGAGTTACTAAATTAACTACTAAATCAACATTTTGTCCTTTGTCTTTTAATATTTCATCTAATTTCTCTGCTTGTTCTATTGTTCTTGGAAATCCATCAAGTATTGCTCCATTTTTAGCATCTTCCCAAGTTAATCTATCTTGTACCATTGGTATTGTTATCTCATCTGGTACTAATTCTCCTTTTGATATATATTTATTAGCCTTTATTCCTAGCTCTGTTTCTTCACTAATATTTTTTCTAAAAATATCTCCTGTTGAAATTTGTGGAATCCCTAGTTCATTGCTCATTTTTCCAGCAACTGTTCCTTTTCCTGTTCCTTGTGCTCCTAACATAATCACTATCATAAAAACCTCCTACCGAGTATAAATACTCTATCAAAATATAGTTATATAATAACCTTTTCAATATTTATTTATTACTACAATCTTTTTATAGATTTGTAGCTATTCTTTAATAGAATTGTGATATCTATTTTTAAATAAATATTGAAAAATTTATTACTTATTAATTTAATATTGTATAATGAATTTTGAAACAAAGATATTATATAATATATACTCTATCTTTGTTTCTTATATCTCATATTTTATTTTTCTAAGAATCCTTTATAATGTCTCATTGCTAAGAATGATTCTAATTGTTGAATTGTTTCAAGAGCAACTCCTACAATAATTAATATTGATGTTCCTCCAAATGCAATGTTTAAGTTTGTAAATCTTAACAACATTGGTAATATTGCGATAATTGCTAAGAAAACTCCTCCAAAACATGTTAATTTAGAAATAACTGATGATAAATATTCAGTTGTAGGTTTTCCCGCTCTAATTCCTGGTATAAAACCACCATTTTTCTTAATATTATTTGATACTTCTGCTGGATTAAATGTAGCATAAGTATAGAAAAATGTAAATCCAACGATTAATAATAAATATACTATAGCATTAGCTATTGAATAGCCTATTTCTACTTGAGAAGTTGATGTTGCTATAGAGAATTTATATAATCCTGCTAAAAATCCTGTCTGTGTAGATATATCTTTTACAAAAATTTGAATAATCATTGCTGGAAATGTCATAAATGATGAAGCAAAAATTATTGGCATTACACCTGCCATTGCTAATTTTAATGGTATATGTGTATTTTGTGCTCCCATCATTTTTCTTCCAACAACTTTTTTAGAATATTGTACAGGTATTCTTCTTTCTGCTTGTTGAACAAAAACTACAGCTGTAATTAATACTATAGCTCCTAATACTACTCCTAAAGCTATTAAAAATCCAGTTGTACTAAATGCCCCGTCTTTAATAATTAAATTCCATAAACTAACAGCTCCACTTGGTAATCCTGAAATAATACCTACAAATATTAATAAAGAAATTCCATTTCCAATTCCTTTATCTGTAATTTGATCTCCTAGCCACATTAATATTGATGACCCTGCTACTAATCCAGTAACTACTAGTGCTCCTGTTAAAAATGAACTATTAACAAATATTCCTGTTGACTTGTATGAAATATATATTCCTATTGATTCTACTAATGCTAAGACAATAGTTAATAGTTTTGTATATCTATTAACTATTTTTCTTCCTTGTTCTCCACCTTCTTTAGTTAATCTTTCTAAAGATGGTATTATCATAGCTAGCAATTGTATAACAATTGAAGCTGTGATATATGGACTTACTGACATTGCAAAAACAGAAAATCTTGAAAAAGCTCCTCCAGAAACCATATCGATTAATCCTGCAATTCCTTGATTATTTGACATTGCTTGGTTTAATGCAATACTATTAACTCCTGGTACTGTTATATAGCATCCTAATCTAAATACTACGATTAGTAATAGTGTATATAATAATCTTTTTCTTATATCTGGTGTTTTAAATGCATTTTTTATTGTTTTAAACAATTAAATCACCTCTGTCTTTCCACCTAAAGCTTCTATTGTTTCTTTTGCTTTTGCTGTAAATCTCTTAGCTTTAACATTTAATTTTTTCTCTAATTTTCCAGTAGCTAATACTACTATTCCATCATTTACTTTACTGATGATTCCTTCTTCTAAAAGAGTTTCAGCTGTAACATCTGTTGCTTTTGATAAATTAAGCATTTTTAATGTTACTTCTGTGTAAGTTTTAGCATGAATATTTGTAAATCCTCTTTTTGGTAATCTTCTATATAATGGTGTTTGACCACCTTCAAATCCTCTTCTTACTCCTCCACCAGATCTAGCTTTTTGACCTTTATGTCCTCTTCCTGATGTTTTTCCATTACCTGATGCCATTCCACGACCTACTCTATTTCTTTTTACTTTACTTACAGCTGGTTTTAATTCATCTAGTTTCATTACGGTTTGCACCTCCTTCAATTATTTAGCATTTTTTTATAATATATCTTCTACTTTTTTACCTCTTTTTTTAGCAACTTGTTCTACTGTTTGCATAGATTTTAAACCTTCTAGTGTAGCATAAACAACGTTTCTTGGATTATTGGTTCCAATAACTTTTGTTCTTATATTTTTATATCCTGCTAATTCTAGTACAGGTCTAACACTACCTCCAGCTATTAATCCAGTACCTATTACAGCTGGTTTTAACATAACTTTAGCACTACCAAATTTTCCTATATATTCATGAGGTATTGATGTTTCTACTATTGGAACTTCGATTAAGTTCTTTTTAGCTTCTTGAATGGCTTTTTTTATAGCATCTGGAACTTCTGCCGCTTTACCATTTCCAACACCAACATGTCCGTTTTCATCACCAACAACTACTACAGCACTAAATCTAAAAGTTCTACCACCTTTAACAACCTTAGCTACTCTGTTGATAGCAACAACTTTTTCTTTTAATTCATTCTTTTCTTCCATCGGTTTGTTTTCCCTCCTTCTTTTTTTATTAGAATTTTAATCCGCCTTCTCTTGCAGCTTCTGCTAATTCTTTAACGACTCCATGATATATGTATCCACCACGGTCAAATACAACACTCTCTATTTTTTTATCAGCAGCTCTTTTTGCTATTAAAGTTCCTACTTCTTTAGCAGCTTCTTTGTTAGCATGTTTTGTTTTGATTTCTTTATCTAATGTTGATGCTTGAACTAAAGTTTTTCCAGCAACATCATCAATAATTTGCACATATAAATTACTATTACTTCTATATACACATAATCTTGGTCTTTCTGCTGTTCCAGATATTTTTGTTCTTACACGAATGTGTCTTCTTTGTCTTTCCATTTTTCTATCTGTCTTTTTTACCATTTTATATTACTCCTTTCTAGATTTTTAATCTATATTGGTTTCAACTATTTTTATTTACCTGTTTTACCTTCTTTACGTCTAATAACTTCATCAGCATATTTAATACCTTTACCTCTATATACTTCTGGTGGTCTTTTTGTTCTAATTTCAGCTGCAGTTTGACCTACTAATTCTTTATCAATTCCTCTTACTATAATTGTATTTGTATTAGGAACATCAAAATCAATTCCTGTAGGAGCTGTAAATATTACTGGATGAGAATATCCTAATGTTAAATTTAGGTCTTTTCCTTGTTTTGCAACTCTATAACCAACACCATTTATTTGTAATTCTTTACTATATGTTTCTGTTACACCAATTATCATGTTATTAATTAAAGTTCTAGTTAAACCATGTAAACTTCTAATTTTCTTTTCGTCACTGTTTCTTGAAACTGTGATTATATTTCCATCTAATTCTATAGTAATATTTTGATCAAATTCTTTTTCTAATGTACCTTTTGGTCCTGTAACTGTAACTTTTTGACCTTCAATTTTTACTGTAACTTCTGATGGCACTGTAATTGGTTTATTTCCTATTCTTGACATTCTAGGTTTTCCTCCTTCTTTTTTGTTTCGGTTTTACCCTTTATTATTTATATTACCATACATAAGCTAATACTTCTCCACCAATTCCTAATTGTCTAGCTTCTTTATCTGTTTTTAATCCTTGTGATGTAGAAATAATTGCAATTCCTAATCCATTAAGAACTTTTGGTAATTCTTCTTTTGAAGCATATACTCTTAAACCTGGTTTACTAATTCTTTTTAATCCATCAATAACTCTTGTACCTTTTTCGTCATATTTTAGAGTTACTCTGATTATACCTTGAGTATCATCTTTTATTTCTTCAAAAGATTTTATATATCCTTCTTTAAACAATATTTCAGCTATACCTAATTTCATTTTTGAAGCTGGTATATCAACTGTTTTATGTTTAGAACTATTTGCATTTCTTATTCTTGTTAACATATCTGCTATTGGATCTGTAATGTTCATTTATTACTAACCTCCTTTTCTCTCTTTTTGATATTTTATTTTACCAGCTAGCTTTTTTAATTCCTGGTATTTCTCCTTTATGTGCTAATTCTCTAAAACATACACGGCATATTCCATATTTTCTAATATATGAATGTGGTCTACCACATAATTTACATCTGTTATATTCTCTTGTTTTATATTTTTGTGGTCTAGCTTGTTTTATTTTCATTGCTTTCTTAGCCATAGTTTTACTCCTTTCCTTTGACTAATTTTTGAAAGGCATTCCCATTAATTTTAATAACTCTCTAGCTTCTTCATCTGATTCAGCTGTAGTTACGAAAATTATATCCATACCTCTTAATTTATCAACTTTGTCATATTCGATTTCTGGGAATATTAATTGTTCTTTTATTCCCATAGCATAATTTCCTCTTCCATCAAATGAATGTGCTGATACACCTCTAAAATCTCTAACTCTTGGAAGTGCTACATTAAATAATTTATATGCAAAATCATACATTTTATCTGCTCTTAATGTTACTTTGCATCCGATATTAGCACCTTCTCTAAGTTTAAATGCTGCTATAGATTTTTTAGCTTTTGTTACAATTGGTCTTTGACCTGTAATTTGTGTTAAATCATTCATAGCATTTTCTAATGCTTTAGGATTTTCTTTTAAATCTCCTAATCCTATATTTATAACAATTTTATCAAGTTTTGGAACTTGCATAATTGATTTATATTCAAATTTTTTCATTAATGCTGGGACTACTTCTTTTTCATATTGTTCTCTTAATTTTTCCATTTTGCTTTAATCCTCCTTTCTTACTTACTATTTTAATTCTGCACCGCATTTTTTACAAACACGAACTTTTCCATTTTCTTTTATATTATATCCTATTTTTGTTGCTTTTCCACATTTTGGGCAAACAATATTTACTTTTGATACTGGTATAGCGCATTCTACTGGTATTATTCCACTTTCTTCGCCTTGTTTTCTAGCTTTAACATGTTTTTTTCTTACATTAACGCTTTTAACAATTATTTTATCTTCTTTTGGTATTACTGTTAATACTTCTCCAGTCTTACCTTTATCATTTCCAGATAAAACTTGAACATTATCGCCTTTTTTTATTCTCATTAAAGATTGCCTCCTTTTCTTCAATTTTAAACTCTCTTTATTTTATAGAACTTCTGGAGCTAAAGAAAGTATTTTCATATAATTTTTTTCTCTTAATTCTCTAGCAACTGGGCCAAAAATACGTGTTCCTTTTGGAGTTCCGTCTTCTTTTATTATAACAGCTGCATTTTCATCAAATTTTACATAAGATCCATCTGCTCTTCTTAGACCTTTTTTTGATCTAACAACAACAGCTTTTACAACATCACCTTTTTTTACAACGCCTCCTGGTGTTGCTGATTTAACAGAGGCAACAATTATATCTCCAATATTACATGTTTTTCTGTAAGAACCACCTAAACATCTAATACACATAATCTCTTTTGCTCCTGTATTATCTGCTACTTTTAATCTTGTTTGTTGTTGTATCATTATTGGTTCCTCCCTTCTTACCTTACTTCTTTATTTTAAATCTGCTTTTTCTAAAACTTCAACTACTCTCCATCTTTTATCTTTAGAAAGTGGTCTTGTTTCCATTACTTTTACTTTATCACCAATTTGGCAAACATTTTCTTCATCGTGAGCTTTTAATTTATATGTTCTTTTTACTGTTTTTCCATATATTCCATGGCTTGTTTTTGTTTCTACTGCTACTACTACTGTTTTATCCATTTTGTTTGATTTTACAGTTCCAACCATCACTTTACGAAGATTTCTTTCTTCCATTTAGATTTCTCCTTTCTATTATTGTAGTTTAATCTAAACTTATATATAATTCTTATTTTTTGCTTTCTTCTATTTTTCTTTCTGTTAATATTGTATTTATTCTAGCTATATCTTTTTTTACTTCTTTAATTTTCATAGGATTATCTAATCCGTTTGTAGCTAAACTAAATTTTAATTTAAATAATTCTGTTTTTAGTTCACCTAATTCTTTTTCTAGTTCTGGTGAAGACATTTCTCTTATTTTATTTATCTTCATCATTATCACCTACCTTTTCAGTTTCTCTTGCTACAAATTTTGTTTTATTAGGTAGTTTGTTCATAGCAAGTCTTAAAGCTTCTCTAGCAGTTTCTTCTGGTACACCAGCTATTTCAAACATTACTCTTCCTGGTTTTACAACTGCTACCCAATATTCAGGAGCACCTTTACCTTTACCCATACGAGTTCCAATAGGTTTAGATGTTATTGGTTTGTCTGGGAATATTTTTATCCAAACTTTTCCACCTCTTTTTATATAACGTGTCATTGCTATACGGGCTGCTTCTATTTGATTTCCTGTAATTAATCCAGCTGTTACAGCTTGAATTCCATATTCACCATCTGTTACTTTATTTCCTCTTGTTGCTTTTCCTCTCATTCTACCTTTTTGCATTTTTCTAAATTTTGATCTTTTTGGCATTAATGGCATTATTTGTCTCCTCCTTCCTCTTTTTTAGTAGGAAGAACTTCACCTTTATATATCCATACTTTTACACCGATTTTTCCATAAGTTGTATCTGCTTCAGCAAATCCATAATCTATATCAGCTCTTAAAGTTTGTAATGGAATGTTTCCTTCTTTATAGAATTCAGTTCTTGCCATATCTGCTCCACCTAATCTTCCAGAAACTGCTGTTTTTATTCCTAAAGCTCCTGCTTTCATAGATTTTTGCATACATTGTTTCATAGCTCTTCTAAATGAAATTCTTCTTTCCAATTGACCTGCAATGTTTTCTGCTACTAATTGTGCATCTTGGTCTATATTTTTAACCTCTACTATATTTAAGTTAACGTCTTTTTCTATTTCTTTTGCTAATTCAGCTTTTATGCTTTCTGCTCCTGCTCCACCTTTTCCTATTACGATTCCTGGTTTTGCAGTATATAAATTTACTCTTACAAATTTTGCTGTTCTTTCTATTTCTATTTTAGAAATTCCAGCTGTATATAATTTTTTCTTTAAAAATTTACGGATTTTTTGGTCTTCTACTAAATAATCTGCAAAATTCTTTGAATCTGCATACCATTTAGAGTTCCAATCTTTGATTATACCAACTCTAACGCCTGTTGGATGTACTTTTTGTCCCATTTTTTATAAATCCTCCTTTCCTATTTGTCATCTCTTAATACGATTGTTATATGACTTGTTCTTTTTCTTATTCTAACTGCTGAACCTTTTGCTGCTGGTCTTATTCTTTTTAAAGTTGGACCTTGATTTGCATATATTTCAGCAACATATAAATTTTCACGTTTCATATCATGATTATTTTCAGCATTTGCAATTGCTGATTTTAATAATTTTTCTATTATTTCTGATGCTGCTTTAGGTGTGAATTTTACTATAGCTAAAGCTTCATCAACATTTTTTCCTCTAATTAAGTCAGCTACTATTTTCACTTTTCTAGCAGAAATTCTTGTATATCTAAGAGTTGCTCTAGCTTCATTTTTTACTAATGTTTCTTGCTCTTGCACTTTATTCTACCTCCTTTGGACGATTATCTTGCTTTGATAAAGTCTTTTTTATCATATTTATATTATTTTTTTACTTTAGTTGTTTTTTCTCCTGCATGACCTCTATATGTTCTTGTAGGAGCAAATTCACCTAATTTATGACCAATCATTTCTTCTGTAATGTAAATTGGAACATGTTTTCTTCCATCATGTACAGCTATTGTATGACCAACCATTTGTGGATATATTGTTGAAGCTCTTGACCATGTCTTTAAAACATCTTTGGCTCCTGTTTCATTCATAGCTTCTATTCTTTTTAATAATTTAGGTGCCACATAAGGTTTTTTCTTGCTTGATCTTGACATTGTTTTTTCCTCCTTCTTCGTGGGATATAGGGGGTCTTAAAATTATAACCCCAATCCACAAAATATTATTTTCTTCTCTTAACGATAAATTTATTTGATAATTTCTTTTTATTTCTTGTTTTATATCCAAGTGCTGGTTTACCCCAAGGAGTCATTGGTCCTGCGTGTCCTACTGGAGCTTTACCTTCACCACCACCATGAGGGTGATCTACTGGGTTCATTACAGAACCTCTAACTGTTGGTCTGATACCCATATGTCTTTTTCTACCAGCTTTTCCTATTTTTACATTTTCGTGGTCACTGTTTCCAATTACACCTATTGTAGCTCTACATTTAGCTAGTATTAATCTCATTTCTCCTGAAGGTAATCTTACATGAGCATATTTACCTTCTTTAGCCATTAATTGTGCACTTTGTCCAGCAGCTTTAACTAATTTTCCACCTTGTTTAGGATTTAATTCAATATTATGAATTAATGTACCTACTGGTATACTGCTTATTGGCATACAATTTCCTGGTTTGATATCTGCTGTTTCTCCAGATATTACTTTGTCACCATCTGTTAATCCTTGTGGTGCTAAAATATATGCTTTTTCTCCATCTTCATATTGAATTAAAGCTATATTTGCACTTCTGTTTGGATCATATTCTATTCCGATAACAGTTGCTGCCATGTTATCTTTATTTCTTTTAAAATCTATTATTCTATATTTTTGTCTGTTTCCACCACCTTGGTGTCTTACTGTTATTCTACCATAAGAATTTCTACCTGCATTTTTTTTCTTAGTTGCAAGTAATGATTTTTCAGGAGTTTTCTTTGTTATTTCTGAAAAGTCTGAAACTGTCATATTTCTTCTTGATGGTGTATATGGTTTAAAATGTTTCATTCCCATTTTGATTTTCTCCTTTATATTTATTTACGATTTTTTTCCTGCATCGCACTACAGATATTCTTTATTTTCCGGGACTTTCCCGATAATTTATTTAAAATTAAGCTCCCATAAATTCTTCAATACTATCTTTGTATTTTTTAGAAACTTTAACTTCTTTTCCGCCTTTAGTTAGATATTTTTCATCTGATGGATTTGTATCAATTGTAACAATTGCTTTTTTCCAGTCTGATGTTTTTCCTACATGATATCCAACTCTTTTTTTCTTTCCGTTAACTTTCATTGTATTTACTTTTAATACTTTTACTTCAAAAAGTTTTTCAACAGCTTTTGCTATTTCAACTTTTGTTGCTTTTTTATTTACTTTGAAAGTGTATTTACCTTCTTGTAATTGATCATTACTTTTTTCAGTAACAACTGGTGCTATTATAATTTCTTCTGCTAACATTATGCATACACCTCCTCTAATTTTTTAACAGTATCTACTGGTAAAATTAGGTTTGTATATTTTAATAAATCAAATATGTTTATGTTATTAGCAACTATTGTTTTAACACCTTCTATGTTTCTTGATGACATTAAAACATTTTTATTGTTTTCAGGAAGTATAATTAATGTTTTTCCTTCAACTTTCATGTCTGCTAAAGCTTTTACCATAGTTTTTGTTTTGATTTCTTTAACTTCTAATTTGTCCACAACTGTTAACTCTTTTTCTAAAACTTTAGAACTTAACACTGATTTTATAGCAAGTCTTCTTTCTTTTTTATTTACTGTATATTTATATGAACGAGGTTTTGGTCCTAATGCAATACCACCTTTTATCCATTGTGGAGCTCTAATAGAACCTTGTCTTGCTCTACCTGTTCCTTTTTGTCTCCATGGTTTTTTACCACCACCTGAAACTTCTGCTCTTGTTTTTGTACTTTGTGTACCTTGTCTTTGATTAGCTAAATAATTTACTAATACACTGTGTACTATAGCTTCATTTGGTTCAATTCCAAATACACTTTCAGCTAATTCTATATCATTTACTTTTTTACCTTTCATATCTAAAACGTCTACTTTTGGCATTTTGTTCTTCCTCCTTCCCTCTATTTAGTAGCCTTTACAGCTGATTTTACTTTTAAGATAGCTCCTTTTGCTCCTGGAACACTACCTTTTACTAATATTACATTTTTATCCATGTCAACTTTTACAACATCTAGATTTTGTATTGTAATTGTAACTCTTCCCATATGCCCTGGTAATTTTTTACCTTTAAATACTCTACCTGGTGTTGATGTAGATCCCATTGATCCTGGTCTTCTATGATACATAGAACCATGTCCCATAGGTCCTCTATGTTGTCCATGTCTTTTGATAACACCTTGGAATCCTTTACCTTTAGATATTCCTTGAACATCTATTTTTTCTCCAGCTTCAAAAACATCTGCTTTTACTTCATCTCCAACTTTGATTCCTTCTATTGAATCTAATCTGAATTCTCTTAAATGTTTTTTGTTAGCTAATTTTGCTTTTGCAAAATGTCCTGCTTCTGGTTTATTTATATGTTTATCTTTAATATCTCCAAAACCTAATTGAACTGCATTGTACCCATCATTATCTATTGTTTTTATTTGGGCAACAACACAAGGTCCTGCTTCTATAACTGTTACTGGAATAACATGTCCATTTTCGTCAAAAATTTGTGTCATTCCTATTTTTCTTCCGATTATTCCTTTTTTCATTTTTTATTTCCTCCTAACTATTGGCTGATATTTTTATACCAGCTTGGTTTTGCTGCTACGTTGTGCAGTATTAATTATAATTTGATTTCGATATCTACACCTGCTGGTAATTCTATTTTCATTAAATTATCAACTGTTTTTTGTGTTGGATATAATATATCAATAACTCTTTTATGTGTTCTCATTTCAAATTGTTCTCTTGAATCTTTATATTTGTGTGGTGAACGTAAAATTGTTACGATTTCTTTTTGTGTTGGTAATGGAATAGGACCTGATACCTTTGCTCCTGTTTTTTTAGCTGTTTCTACTATTTTTTCAGCAGACTGATCTAAAACTACATGGTCATAAGCTTTTAGTCTTATTCTTATTTTTTCACTTGTTGCTATATTATTTGCCATTGTAATTTTCCCTCCTTCTTAAATATTTTGTTGTAGCTTATTGCTACTTAAATTACCGTGGCAAGTTAAAACGCACTCTGGTGTTTTCATTTCTATATAATATAAAAAAGACATTTATTTATACTTTTGTATAAAATTGGGTCTTTTCATAAAAACTATTGACCCCCAAAATATATGCATGTTAATTTTGGGATAAGTGCTATTTTCATAAAACTTACCGCCTGGTCTTAGCCATGACATACTCCACTGAAGTTCCCTCCATCTTTATTATGTTAAGATGTAGCCACATTCAGCTTCTTCGCTCAATTCATGCTCATCTATTATACTATGCTTCACTTCATCTGTCAACTGTTTTTTCATAATTTTCCCAAATAAAAAGCATCTTTTATAGATGCTTTTTACTTATTTTTTATTTGTTTTCTTCGTTGTGTTTGCTTTTTTAGTACTTGTTGATTTCTTTGTTGTATTTTTCTTCTTCGTTGTGTTTGCTTTTTTTGTACTTGTTGATTTTTTTGTTGTATTTGCTTTCTTCGTTGTGTTTGCTTTTTTAGTACTTGTTGATTTCTTTGTTGTATTTTTCTTCTTCGTTGTGTTTGCTTTTT
>CAKPPS010000031.1 GCA_934177795.1 uncultured Clostridia bacterium
TTTGCTTATAAATAGCATTTACTTGGTAACTAGAATTTACTTTTTCCAAATAGAATTTACTTTTTCAATTGACCATAAGTATCTGTTAAGTAATTCGTGGCAAAATTTTTGCCTATAAATTTTTGCGTATTTTTTGGCTATTTTTTCTCTTTTCAATTTACTATATTTTATCATAAAATTTTATGAAGGGAAATACGCTATGATAAAAATTTTATTACTGCTTCGTGAGCAACTCAAAGAAGCTGTAATACCGGCAAAATTACTACCCTTTTAATTCCCTTCGTAATTTTGCCTAAATTTTCATCACAGTTTATCTATATATTAATTCACTTATTGGTTTATTTTCTAATATTTTCTTTAATTGAGGATATCCTTCTAAACTACCTTGTTTAAATGTATATAGTTTCTTTGCTTTTATTTTTTTCTTCTTCATTTCTTTTATGTTTTCTTCTATTTCAGCTATGTATCTTTCTGCATATTCTGTAAAACTTTCTGGTAATATTTGTATATTTAAGTGTCTTATTATATCTGTACAACTTTCACTAGCATACATTGTAATTACTTTGGCTATATTTTCTGAACCATTTTTACTCCAACTCATTCTTTTCTTTTTCATTCTTCTTGTAAGCCTACAGTAATTATTACTTTCTTGACATCCCATATTTCTATACTTTAATCCTGTTTTTTTACTATATGTTTTTAATTTCTGCTTTACGCCATCATAATCTTTATATCGTTTCATTGTTTCTTTTCGTTTATTTAAATATCTTTGTAACTCATTTAATTTTTCTACTTCTTCAACTTCACCATCATATTTATATTTTAATGCTTCTACATATTCTATCATTTTTGAATATTCTTTTTTGTAAAACATAGATTTTAAGATTTCTGAGTCTTCTGTATCTCTTACATGAGTTGCGATTTTTTCTTTTAAATGATAACTGTCTGCTTGATATATTGCTTTTGTAACTAATAGTCTTTTTATCCAACTTCCACCATCACTATTTAAAACTCTTAATTCTACTTTGTTCATGTCATATTTACTATGCAAATTAGCATTGGTAATATTTGCTATTTCTTCTCCTGTCATATATCCTGCTACATATTCTTTTCCTACTAATTCATATCTATTTTTACCTATTTCTTTCCACCCTTCATAAGTCATTCCTAATTTTATTTCTATATTTCTTACTTTCTTTGGCACTTCTTCATTTGGATGTTCTTTTTTATATTTTTCAATTTGTTCTTTTCTATCTTTTCCTTGGGTATATATCATTATTCCATCTGCTTCTTGATAAATTGTTGGTGTTTCTTTGGTTCCTGGCTGCAATTTATCACTTTGATGTGCTTCAACTTTTTCTTTTTCGTATTGCTTTATTTCTTCTCCTAATTTTTGTACTATATTCCAAACTCCAACTCCACTTATTGATAATCCAGTCATTTTGCTTATCATTTCAGCACATACTCTATATGAAACTTCCGATATGTTTTGAACTATTAATTCTATTACTCCTCCAGATATTTGTCCCATTTCTTTTATATTTAATATTTTATCTGTTAGATATACACATTTATTTTTACCATTTTCTTGCTTTTGTATATATTTAGTCCTTGTATATTCTACTAATCCTGTTTTGGCTTTCACTGTTGTTGTTTCTTTTCCTTTATGTCTAAATTTCTTGGTATCTCTACTATTCATTATTTTCTTATCATATTCTTCTAACATATTTCTTAATATCTCATTTGCAAATTCACATGCAATTTTAAAAGCAATTTCTTCTAAATCCTTGAAACTTATTGTTTCTTTTGTTAAAATATTTTCAAGCATTAAAATACCTCCTGTATATTGATTCGTACAAACCAAATTATACACAAGGTATTTATGTTTGGCTAGTCTTTTTAGACTAGTCTTATTTTTTTATTCAATTTTGCCACGAAAAATTTAACTCATATTCAGGATAAAAACATGAGAAAATTTTTTTTAGTCATTAGTTGATATTTTACTGAAAATTTGTTTTAAAAAGTCCGTGTAACACATGATACAAGTGCATTATACAATCTAAAAAAGAAATTTCATGATTTTATCCTGATATTTAAATATGGTAATTTTATTTAGTGTTTTAATTTAGTAGACTTTTTTAGTTTTTTATGATATAAAAAAGAAAGAATTGAAGGAGTAAATGATATGGAAGAAGAAAAAACAAAAGCAATAATAGAAGCAATTTTATTTGCAGCTGGAAGAGTAGTAAAAGTAAATGAGTTAATATTAGTGCTAGAAAAAAATGAAGATGAAATAGAAAACATAATAAATAATATGAAAGATGAATATAGTAAAGAAAATAGAGGGATAGATATAATAAAAATAGAGGATGGATATCAATTGGCAACAAAGAAAGAATTATATGAATATATATATTCGATTTTAGATAAAAGAACAAAGCCTAATTTATCACAAGCAGCATTAGAGACATTAGCTATTATTGCATATAATCCACGTATTACAAGAGCTGAAATAGAAGCTATTAGAGGAGTATCAGCAGATGGGTGTGTGTATAAATTATTAGAATATAGGTTGATTAAAGAGGCTGGTAAAGCAGATTTACCAGGTAAACCAATGACATATAAAACAACAGAAGAATTTTTGAAATTGTTTGGTTATGCTTCATTATCAGATTTACCAGAATTACCTAAATATAAATTGGATAGTAATCAACAAGTTGTTATAGAAGAATTAGAAGAGAAAAATAAAGAATAAGAGCAAACAGGTATAATTATTGGCCTGTTTGCTCTTGGGAAGGTTAAAAATAACTTATTTTAAACCATATAAATTATTTTCAACCAATAATTTTGCTCTTTTAGCAGTTTTTGGGTCAGAATTTAAAGAGTTAGTTATAAATTCAGGATGAGCAATTAGAAAATTTTTCATAGTCTCATCAGGATTTTTAAAGAATTGTTTCAACATTATTAATTGATTTTCATTAATAATATTTTTATTTAAGGCAGTTTCAAATAAAGAATTATCAACGTTTACCAATGAAAAAGATTGAATTCCTTCGGCTTCAATTTTTTCTTTTCCACCTTGCATACGATCAACAACTACGCAAGACCAACAAATACTACCATTTATATTTTTTATTGCAGGTATCCAAGCACGTATGTAACTAGAAGCAACAGTAATTAAATCAGCAATATGTAAAACCTTTTTACCAGAGATGTCAGTAATGATTTTAGAATGTGAAAAATTACTATCACTAACAATTGTACTTAAATCTTTATAAATTGAAATATGTGGTTTATTCAATAAATAAGCAAGTATATTTGAAAAAAACCAATCTCTTCTTTCACCACCAGATATAAAATCAATTTCAGAAATATCAATATGTGATTCGATATATTTTTTCATAGAATCAATAATATTATGATAAATTTCATTTTGGGTATATTGTTTTAACACAGATTGAAAAACTTTTTCTGGTAAAGTTTGTTTGTCATTTAAGCATTCATCAATAAATGATAAGAAATTTGTTGCTTGTTGCTCATCACCATAAACAAAATGTGTGTTTATAAAATAAGGACCTATTTTGCCAGAAGTATACCAAAAAGGTTTGTTTTCTTCACAAAATTTTATAGCTTTGGTTTCAAATAAATAAGATATTATATCAGACATAAAAAATCCTCCTTTAAATTTTAAAATAATAATATAATAAAAAAAGTAATAAGTCAAATTTAGCAAATAGAGTCTTTTATAATGAAAACTATATTGACAAATTAGTCGATATTATATATAGTAATGAAAGAAAAAAATTAAGGAGGAAACAATGAAACATTTAATTGATATTAAAGATTTATCAACAAATGAAATTGATGGACTTATTAATACAGCAAAAGATATAATTAATAACAAAGAAAAATATGCTAAGAAATGTGAAGGAAAAAAATTAGCAACATTATTTTATGAACCAAGTACAAGAACAAGATTAAGTTTTGAAGCAGCTATGTTGGAATTAGGAGGAAATGTATTAGGATTTTCTTCTGCTAATTCTAGTTCAGCATCAAAAGGAGAGAGTGTATCAGATACAGTAAGAGTTATAGGAGGATATGCAGATATTATTGCAATGAGACATCCTAAGGAAGGAGCACCATTAGTTGCAAGCATGAAATCAGAAGTTCCAGTCATAAATGCAGGAGATGGTGGACATAACCATCCAACGCAAACTTTAACAGATTTATTAACTATTCAATGTGAAAAACACAGATTAACTGATTTAACAATAGGAATCTGTGGAGATTTAAAATTCGGTAGAACCGTTCATTCTTTAATAGCGGCTATGTCAAGATATGAAAATATTAAATTCGTTTTAATTTCACCAAAAGAACTAAAAATACCAGATTATGTAAAAAAAGACATATTAGAAAAAAACAATATAGAATATTATGAAACAACAGATATAGAAGAAAAAATATCAGAATTAGACATTTTGTATATGACAAGAGTACAAAAAGAAAGATTTTTTAATGAAGATGATTATGTAAGATTAAAAGATTATTATATTTTAAATAAAGAAAAGCTAGAAAAAGCAAAAGAAGATTTATGTATTATGCATCCACTTCCAAGAGTTAATGAAATATCTACAGATGTAGATGATGATAAAAGAGCGTGCTATTTTAAACAAGCAAAATATGGAAAATATATTAGAATGGCTCTAATATTGAGTTTATTAGAAATAAATTAAAGAGAAAATAAAATGGAAAGGAAGGTATAATATATTTAGTTTTAAATGTATTATACAAGGTTTAAGTAATGAATATAGATAGTATAAAAAATGGTTATGTAATAGATCATATAGAAGCAGGAAAAAGCTCTGAAATATATAATTATTTGAAACTAGGAGAATTAGATACAGCTGTAGCAATTATAAAAAATGCAAAAAGTAATAAAACTGGAAAAAAAGATATTATAAAAATAGACGAAAATACAAAGATTAATTTAGAAATATTAGGATATATAGATTCTAAAATAACAATAAATAAAATAGAAAATGGTAAAATTGTAGAAAAATTTCATCCTACATTACCAGAAAAACTAGTGAATATAGTAAAATGTAAAAATCCAAGATGTATAACATCTATAGAACAAGGATTGCCACATATTTGTGAACTAGCAGATAGAAAAAATGAAGTCTATAGATGTAAATATTGTGAAGAAAAAGTTAATAAATGAATGTAACATAAAGAAATCATAAGGATATTATAAAGATTTGTGCATTAGATAGGTAAGGAAGGAATGAGATTGAATATGAGAATAGTATTAAAAAATGGACATGTAATAGATTACAAAAATAAAATAGACGAAATAAGTGACATTTTAATAGAAGATGGAAAAATTATAAAAATAGCGAAAAAGATAGACGAGAATGTGGAAAAAGAGATAGATTGTACAAATTTAAAAGTAATACCAGGAATGATAGATATACATTGTCATTTAAGAGAACCTGGTTTTGAATATAAGGAAACAATAGAAACAGGAGCTAAAAGTGCTGTAGCAGGAGGTTTTACAACAATATGTCCAATGCCTAATACTAAACCTACTCCAGACAATAAAGAAACTTTAGAAAAAATCATAGAAAAAGGTAAAAGAGTAGATTTATGTAATATATTGCCTTATGCATCTGTAAGTAAAGGAGAAAAGGGTGAAGAATTAGTAGATTTTGCAGAACTAAAAGAAGCTGGAGCAATTGCATTTTCAGATGATGGAATGCCTGTAATAAACAGTAATATGATGAGACAAGCAATGATAGAAGCAGACAAATTAAATACTTATGTAGCCTCACACTGTGAGGAAAAATCAGTATCAGCAGGAGCTATAAATGCAGGGAAAATAGCAGATAAACTAGGAGTAAAAGGAGTATTACCAGAAGCAGAAGAAATTATGGCAGCAAGAGAAATAGTAATATCAGAAACAAATAATATTAGAGGACATATATGCCATATAAGTACAAAAACAAGTAAAAGAATGATAAGAGATGCAAAAAATAGAGGAGTAAAAATAACTTGTGAAACATGTCCACATTATTTTACTTTTACAGTAGAAGAAGTATTAAATTCAGGTACAAATGCAAAAATGAATCCACCACTTAGAGAAGAAAAAGATAGAATGGCAATTATAGAAGGATTAAAAGATGGAACAATAGATTGTATAATAACAGATCATGCACCACATTCAGAAGAAGAAAAAAATGTGGAATTGGCTAAAGCACCAAATGGAATAATAGGTTTTGAAACAGCACTCTCAGCAGAGATAATGAATTTAGTAGAACCTGGATATATAGATTATCAAAATTTAGTAAGATTAACATCTTATACACCAGCAAAATTATTAAAAATAGATAATGAAAGAGGATGTATTGAAGTGGGAAAAATGGCAGACATAACAATATTTGACCCAGAAGAAGAATATGTATATACGAAAGAAAATATAGTATCAAAATCTAAGAATAGTCCATTTATAGGAAAAAAATTGAAAGGAAAAGTAAAATATACAATTGTAAATGGAAAAATAGTGTATAAAGATTAAAATATATTGGAAGGAGCCAATAAAATGACAAATATGATGGACAAGTTAATAAATAAAATTCAAGAAATGCAAAATCCAACTGTAATTGGATTAGACCCTAGATATGAAATGATACCAGAGTTTATAAAAAATAAATATGAAAAAAATTTAGAAGGTGTAGCAGAAGCAATTCTTGAATTCAATAAAAAAATTATAGATGCAGTTTATGATATAATTCCAGCTGTAAAACCACAAATTGCTTTTTATGAAATGTATGGATTAGAAGGAATGAAAGTATTTGAAAAAACTTGTAAATATGCAAAAGAAAAGGGAATGATAGTAATTGCTGACATAAAAAGAGGAGATATAGGAACAACAGCTAAAGCATATTCAAATGCATTCTTAGGAAAAACATTAATAGGAGATAAAGAAGAAAGTATTTATGATGTGGATTTTGTAACATTAAATCCATATATGGGCATAGATGCAATAAAACCGTTTATAGATGATTGTAAAAAATATAATAAGGGAGTATTTATACTAGTAAAAACATCAAATCCATCTTCAGGAGATATACAAGATTTACAGTTAGAATCAGGTGAAAAAGTATACACAAAAGTTGTAAAACTTGTTGAAGAATGGGGAAAAGATTTAGTAGGTGAATATGGATATAGTAGTATTTCAGCTGTAGTAGGAGCAACATACCCTAAACAATTAGAAGAATTAAGAAAAGAAGCTCCACACACATTTTTCCTAATTCCTGGTTATGGAGCGCAAGGAGGAAAGGCAGAAGATATATTATTAGGTTTTGACAAAAATGGAATTGGTGGGATTGTAAATAGTTCTAGAGGACTAATGTGTGCATATAAATCTGAACGATGGAGCTCAAAATATACAGAAATGCAGTTTGCAGAAGCAACTAGAACAGAAGCGTTAAGAATGAAAGGAGAGCTAGAATGCCAAAACAATTATTAGCAGAGATTATAAAAAAAGATAAGATATTACCTGGAGTTTTTAAATTTACAGTTAAAGCAGAAGAAATAGTAGAAGATGCTAAACCAGGGAATTTTATTGAGATTAGAGTTTCTAACCAAGTGGAGCCATTTCTAAGAAGACCTATCAGTATTTATAATTTGGATAGAGAAGATGGAACTTTAGAATTTATTTTTCAAGTTAAGGGAAAAGGAACAGAAATATTATCCAAAAAAGAAAAGGGAGATAAAATAGATATTATTGGTCCTTTAGGTCATGGAATATTTAGTATAGATAATTATAGTAATATAGCAATAATAGGTGGCGGAATAGGGATTTTTCCATTATTTGAACTTGCTAAAGAAGCATATTTAGAAAAAAAGAAGGTTAATACATATTTAGGATTTAGAAATAAAGAATGTGTGATGTTAGAAAAAGAATTTCAAAATATAAGTGATAAAATTACAATAACCACAGATGATGGGAGTTATGCTGAAAAAGGTTATGCTATAGATTGTCTAATAAAAGATATGAAGGAAGAAAAATATGATTGTATTTGTGCTTGTGGACCACTTCCAATGTTAAAAGCTATACAGAAATACGCAATGGAAAATAGCATAGAATGTCAAATATCTTTGGAAGAAAAAATGGCTTGTGGTCTAGGCGTATGTTTAGGCTGTGCAGTAAAAACTGCAAAAAGTACTAAAGAAAATCCAGAATATTTACATGTATGCAAAAATGGTCCAGTCTTTAAGTGTAAAGATATTGAATTTTAAAGATAGAGGAGAAGTAAAATGCCAGGATTTTCAATACATATTGCAGTAGCAAAAGAATATATAAGAAAAAATAAAGTAAAAGATGAACAAGAATTAATTAGAGGAGTAATTGATCCAGATTATATATCACTTACAGATAAAGAAAAAAGTAAAAATATAACACATTACGGAGAATGGGGAGATTGGTCAGGAAAGCCTCAAAGTATAGATTTACAAAGATTTTTAAAAGATCCAAAAGTAGATCTAAATGAAGACTATTGGAAAGGTTATTTTATACATTTATATACAGATTATTATTTCGGAAGAAGATATTTTCATGAAGAAACAATAAAAGCCAAACAAAATGGAGAGTCATTTTATAATGATTATGATTGTCTAAACGAGTACATAATAAAAAAATATGATATTCAAATAATGGATAAAATAAAAAAATATTTACAAACTTCAAAAGATGAAACAAAATATTTAAAACAAGAAAAAGTGGAAAAATTTATAGAAGACATGTCTAATATAGATTTAGGACAATTTGCGGAAAAAATAATGAAAAATGGAATGGAGGAACTTTAATGGACACTAGTATTAATTTTGCTGGTATACAAATGAAAAATCCAGTAACAGTTGCATCTGGGACATTTGGATATGGTAGAGAATATGCAGAATTTTTCGATTTAGGAAAATTAGGAGCTATTATAACAAAAGGTACATCTATAAAACCTAGAAATGGAAATAAACCAGTAAGAGTATGTGAAACAGCAAGTGGAATGTTGAATAGTATCGGATTACAAAATCCAGGAGTAGAATATTTTGCAAATAATGATTTACCTTTCTTAAGAAAATTTGATACTAAAATTATTGTTAATGCATGTGGAAGTTCAATAGAAGAATATGTCGAATTATGCAAAATTTTAGATAAATTAGATATAGATGGAGTAGAGTTAAATTTATCTTGTCCAAATGTAAAAGAAGGATGTATGGCATTTGGAAATACTTATGAAGGAGTAAAAAAAGTAACAAAAGAAGTACGAAAAGTTTTAAGTAAACCACTAATAGTAAAACTAACTCCAAATGTAACAGATATTGCAGCTATAGCCAAAGGTGTAGAAGATGGTGGGGCTGATGCAGTTTCATTAATAAATACACTATTAGGTATGAAAATTGATATTAATAAAAGAAAGCCTGTATTAGCAAATAATACAGGAGGATTATCAGGGCCTGCTATAAAGCCGATTGCAGTTAGAATGGTATATCAAGTATCGCAAGCAGTTAATATTCCAATTATGGGATTAGGAGGAATTATGAATGGAGAAGATGCTATTGAATTTATGCTAGCAGGAGCGTCAACAATATCAATAGGAGCAGGAAATTTTGTGGATCCATATACAAGTATAAAAACTATAAAAGGAATAGAAGAATATATGGAAAAACATGATATTGATAAGTTGACAGATATAGTAGGAACTGTACAGATGAATTAAGGCTATATTAGGTTACAAGTTGCATAAAAAATGGAATAAAACTATTTAAATATGGGATAGTTATAGCATAGTAAAATTAGATTAGAAATCTTTTTTTACTATGTTTTTTATTTTTGTAAAATGAGAAAAGATAAAAATCAAAAATAAAATCAAAAAGACTTGAAAAAATAATAAGGGATAATATATGATTTAAAAGACGATAAAAGTCGAAAGAAAATAGCAATAAGAAAAATAGTCAAGTACATTGAAAATAAAATACCTTTGTAAAAAGCTGAAAGTATTTGGCTATAAAAAATTGCGAAGAAAAAGTAAAGAAGAAAAAACAAAAAACAAGGTAATAAAAAGCAAAAAGAAGTAAATACTAAAGTAAAAAAGAAATAAAAGGAAGGAGAAACAAAAGAGATGAAAACAAGAGAAATAAAAACAAACAAAGGTATAACATTAATAGCATTGGTAATAACAATCATAGTATTGTTAATCTTAGCAGGAGTAACAATAGCAATGTTAACAGGAGAAAATGGAATTATAACAAAAGCAAATAATTCCAAAAATGAAACAGCAAAAGCAACAGCAAAAGAGAAAGTACAAACAGAGGTAATGGCAAGTTATGGAACAGATGGAAAGATTGATTTAAATCAATTAAATAAAAATTTACAAAATATAAGTGGATTAAAATATAAGGGAAGTTCAATATCAGACAGCAATAAAATAGAAAGTTTACCAGCAACTGTCACAGTAGATGGATATAATGTAAAAATAGAAGAAAATGGAACAACAACAGTAGCAGGAGAAAGCACTCCAATAACCCCACCAACAGGAGGAACTATTACAATAACTGATGCAAAAAAAGACGAAATGAAAAATAAAACAGAGAATTCAGATTTAACAGTAACAGATGGAACAGTAAAAATCCCAGCAGGATTTAAAGTAGCAGAAGATAGTGGAACAACAATAGATGAAGGAATAGTAATAGAAGATAGTAAACAAAACCAATTTGTATGGGTGCCTGTAAAGACATATAGTGAATTTATTAGAAGAGAAGGATATTCTAATGGTAGTCAACAGAGTTACCTTTCTAACTGTGGAGAAGCAGATGCAACAGGAAACAATACAAATGCTAAAGTAATAGAAACAGCAACAACAAAAAAAGAAGCAAAAGACATGTATGCAAGTGTGAAGAAAAATGGAGGATTTTACATCGGAAGATATGAAGCAGGAAAGGACACAGAAGAAAAAGTAGTAGTGCAAAAAAATGCTAATGTATATAATAGGATTCCATGGTCATCAACAGGTGAAATGCAAGAAGATGAAAGAGCAACTACCGAAGGAGCAGTAGAACTATCAAGAAATTTTGCAAGAGAAAATAATTATAAAACAGTGCAAAGTACATTAATATATGGAGTACAATGGGATGCTGTGATGAATTGGATGAAAGATGTAGAAAATTCGAGTGCTACATCAACAGATAAAAAATATATTATAGATAGTACAGGAATGGGATGGTATTTTAGAGTTTCAGGAAATTCTGAGAATAAAACAGGAATAGATTTAAATGGAGGAAAAAACCAAGTCAAAAAAATATATGATTTGGCAGGAAATGTAGATGAATGGACTATGGAGTCCCACGACACTGATAATCGAGTTCACAGAGGAGGCGGTTACTATGGTACAGGTTCCAACTATCCAGCTTCCTACCGTGGCAGCTTCAATCCTTCTCGCAACGGCGACGACTTCGGCATCGGTTTTCGTCCCACTTTATTCTTGAAAAGTTGAACCCTAAAGTCGTAAAATTTAAAGTTGTCAGGAAAGTAGTTTTATAGGTAAAAAATATTTTTGAATATACTTATTTTACAAAAATGAAAAGGAGACAAAAAATAAAATAATACTTGAAAAGTAATATTTTTTGGTATAGAATGTAAGAAGTCTAGGAAGACTAAAGAAAAAAGATAAAACTTAAAAATATAAAGGAGGAATTTTTATGTCAGTAAAAATAGGAATTAATGGATTTGGAAGAATAGGAAACCTTTCATTTCAGGCAGCAATAGCAAAGGAAGGAGTGGAAGTAGTTGCAATAAATGATCCATTTATTACAGCAGATTATATGGCATATATGACAAAATATGATACAGTTCATGGAAAATTTGATGGAACTGTAGAAGCAAGAGACGGAATGTTAGTTGTAAATGGAAAAGAAATAAAAGTATATAATGAAATGGATCCACACAATATTCCTTGGGGAGAAGTTGGAGTAGAATATGTATTAGAATGTTCAGGAGTATTTACAACACTAGAAAAAGCACAAGCACATATAGATGCTGGAGCAAAACAAGTTGTTATAAGTGCACCATCAAAAGATGCTCCAATGTTTGTAATGGGAGTTAATAATAAAGAATATAAACCAGAAATGAATATAGTATCAAATGCATCATGTACAACTAACTGTTTAGCGCCATTAGCTAAAGTTATAAATGATAAATTTGGAATAAAAGATGGATTAATGACAACAGTACATTCAACAACAGCAACACAAAAAACAGTAGATGGAGCCTCTAAAAAAGATTGGAGAGGTGGAAGAGCAGCAGCGGCAAATATTATACCATCTTCAACAGGAGCAGCAAAAGCAGTAGGAAAAGTTATTCCAGAATTAAATGGAAAATTAACAGGAATGTCATTCAGAGTACCAACAGTTGATGTTTCAGTAGTTGATTTAACATGTAATTTAGCAACTCCAACAACTTATGAAGAAATTTGTAAAGCAATGAAAGAAGCATCAGAAAATGAGATGAAAGGAATTGTCGGATATACAGAAGATCCTGTTGTTTCTTCAGATTTTATTTCAGATTCTCATACATCAATATTTGATGCTACAGCAGGAATAATGTTAACAGATACATTTGTAAAATTAGTATCTTGGTATGATAATGAATGGGGATATTCAAATAAATTAGTTGATTTAGCTTGCTATATTGCTTCAGTAAAATAAAAAATATAATTGATAATAATAAAAAGACTAGAAATATTTACAAAACATTTCTAGCCTTTTAAATTATATATACTATCTTATATCCAAAAGGAGAAAATAATAATTATGAACAAATCATTAGTTGATTGTAATAATAAAATTAGTAGAATAAAAGATATTTCTGATAAAGCAAATAAAGACATAGATGAATTTTTAAACATGAAATTACATAAGTATATTGGTCTTGAACTATAGAAAAACACGTGATATATGAAAAAGTATAATATTTTATATACGTCTACAAATTTTAGAGTGAATTGTAAAACTAAAATCAAGTATTAATATAAAATAATATATTTAAGTCTTACACTATCATAATTGTAAGACT
>CAKPPS010000032.1 GCA_934177795.1 uncultured Clostridia bacterium
TAACTTTTCGCCATTGCTTAATTTTTTTATAAATTTAGCACCAAATTTTTCATAATAATTATTTAATTCTGTTTTTAGGAATATTTCGTTATAATTTCTCTTCTTGCTTTCTTTTAAAATTGCATCATTCAATATTTTTGAATATCCCTTTCCTCTATATTCTTTTTTTACATACATCGTTGCGTACCAAGGCTTTAAATTTATACACTCATCACAATCATTTGGAAATATTGAAATAAATCCAATTAACATGTCATTACTTAACAATATTAATTTACAAAAATCATCCTTGTTTAAGTTACTCTTTATTTTTTCTATTTTTTTAGCAATTCTATTTTTCTTATCCTTTTCTTTATTATCTGCCCATTCTTCATATTCCAATATTGCAACTTCTTTTAAAAAATCTATTTTATCTAAAAGATTATATACTTCAAGCATATGAGTCACCTCTATTATTTTTGAATTCATTTTCCCCAATTATCCCACTTCCTGTGAATTATTTAAATACATTTTCTGTTAAAACTTGTCTAACTGTGCTAAGTCTCGCCCTAATTGTGACCAAAGTGTGACAATTTTACCTAAAAATGTAAGAAAAAAGCACCTGCTAAAATCTAGCAAATGCTTCATTTTATTGTGGTTGCGGGGGTAAGACTCGAACTTACGACCTTCGGGTTATGAGCCCGACGAGCTGCCAACTGCTCCACCCCGCGATATATAAATTATTTTATTCACAAAAGCTAATTTTTATGACAAACTTTTATGAATTTTATTAAAAAATTAGTAAATAGTTGGTTTATTCCTAATTTATAAAAAACTTAGAATGTCTGTAACTATTGAATATAGGCTGTTATACTTTTCTTCGTAATGCCTATGACCGTTGGGTTATGAGCCCGACGAGCTGCCAACTGCTCCATCCTGCGATATTTAATATAATTAACTACTTTTTTATTATATAACTTATTACTGTTATTTGTCAATACATTTTCAAATTTTTTTATGCTAAAAATACTACATATTTCGCCATTATATCAAAAAATTAATACCTTATTTTAATTCTAGGATTTTATTTTTATTTATGCTCTTTTAAATCCATATATATAAACGTTTCCAAGTATTGCTTATTTTGTTCATAGTTCTGTCTAATTTGAGTCGCACTAATTGGTACTATCTTTTTTTCTATATCAACAATTCTATTTTTAATGCTTAAATATTCTGCTACTTTTTCACCATACTTTTCACTACAGTAAAAATGTGTTACTGGAATATCCTTAATTAAATTTGATAGATAATTCATTTGTATATTAACACTTTTTTTATCTAATCCATATTCCTTAGGACTATTATAAGCATAAATTATATTTACTGTTGGATACAATCTTTTTATCCAACTAGCTCTTTGTTGTATGTCTATATCTATAATATCAGTATCATAAATTATACAATAAACTTGATTCATCTCTTTTATTGCTGTTTCTATCAATAATTGATGTCCTTTATGCAATGGTGCATATTTCCCTATTGTAAACCCAATTTTTTCATTACTCATATATTTTCCCTCTTTTTCAATATTTAATATATTTCTATTCTTCCAAATTTTACTATAAACACTATATAATTATTACATTTTCCATTATATTCATCAAACCATTTGTGTATAAAATTTTTATTACTTTCTGTAAAAGTATCATTTTTCCAGTATAGACATATAATTACTTAAAAATTGTTAAAAAAAATGCAGAAAATAGTTCAATTTCCTACATTTTGTTTTCTTATTCGGTTACTTCAGTATTTGAAGTTTCGTTTGTAGTTGCATCATTAGTAGAATTTATTTCTTCATTTGTTGCTGAATTTGTTGTTTCTTCATCACTGTCATCTTGAGTCTCTTCTACTTCGTCTGTAGAGTCTTCATCATAGTCTTCATAATCTTCATCATAAGCATATCCACTATCTAAAGCTGCATCTTGAGCATTTTTAACAGCTCTATGTACAATAAAATATGTTCCTGCTATAATTACAATTGCTGCACATACAACTATTATAATAAATGTTTTTAAACTCATTGTTATATCTGAAGCTTTTCCTCCTGGTGCTCTTCTATCACCTTGTCTTCTATCTTCTGATCTTCTATCTGGCATTCTCATCTCTTCCTTTCTTTTGTAATTTTACAAATGTTTATTAAACAATATTTATCCTAAAATATTATTTATTACTCTATTTTCTTTATAACACATTTCTGTTAATTTTTCTAGTAGTTTTTTTAAAATGTTATATATTTGTAATATTTCTATTTCCTTGTATTATTTTTACCTTCGAACATTCTTGACATTTAGGATTATTTTCATCATAATCACAATCTAAATCTCCTAAATTCATTACATTAGCAATATATTTTTCTAAACTTCTTGTTGTATCTTTTGACATTGCATATTTCATTAGTTTTGCTTCTTCTTCAGCTGTTTTTTCTTCCACTCCTAAAATTTCTACTAAAAACATTTTTATTATATCATGTTTTTTTATTATTTCTTTTGCTAATTCTTCTCCATTCTGTGTCAAGTTAATTTCTCCATAAACTTCATATTCTATTAAATTTATATCTTTGAGATGTTTTATTGCTTTATTAACACTTGGTTTTGTAATTTTCAGTTTTTCCGCAATATCTGTTACTCTAACTTTTCCTATATTTTTTTCTAATATATATATCGTTTTTAAATATTCTTCTTGAGAATTGGTTAGTTTCATATTCTCCTCCTTGTAAGCTTATGTTAACATATTACTATATTTAATATTTTTTGTCAATATTCTTATTTGACACATATCATGTCTTTTATTTTGCTATATTTTGATTCTCCTATTCCTTTTACTTGTTTTATTTCTTCTATATTATTAAATTTTTTATTTTGTTTTCTATATTCTATAATTTTCATAGCTGTTGCTGCTCCTATACCAGGTAAATTTTCTAATTCTATCTGTGTTGCAGTATTTATATTTATTTTGGTACTTTTTTCTATATTTTTACTATTTTCTTTCTGATTTATCTGATTATTGCTGTTTACCACTATATTATTTGTCTGATTTTCTTCACTTTCTTCTCCTTCTGTTGGTATATATATTTTCATTCCATCTTCAAGTTTATATGCTAAATTTATATTTTTCATATCTGCTTTTTCTTTGAGTCCTTCTGCTTTATTTATTGCATCTACTACTCTACTGTTTTCTTCTAACTCTACTATTCCTTCTTTATTTACAGCTCCAGAAATATGTACCACAATTTTAGTTTTCGTCTCTTCTGTTGCTTTTTCTATATTTTCTGTATTTTCAGTTGTAGTACTTTCTGATATTACCACTTCTTCTATATTTTTGTTATATATATAATATCCTAATATTCCTATAAAAATTATTAATGATGTTATTATAACTTTTTTTCTTTTATTCAAGTCTAACATTCTATCCTCTCCTATCTCTATGAATTAATAATTCTCTCTCGATATCTCTATTTATCTTAATATTTTATTTTATATTATATTAATTAAATTAGACTGTACTGAAATCAAAAAATTGGACATTTTTTGATTAGGTACTAGGCAACTTGGAAATGAACTCTGTATTGTACATGACCCATTCCTTTTAACTCCCTCTTTATCCTTTGTATCCAATGAAAAATATACTAAACAAAAATTTCTATTCTAAAATAATTGCAAAATCCTGCAAAATGCTATATATTATTACTATTAAAATTAAGATATAAGAAATTTAGGAGTGTAAAACATGAAATTAAATATAAGGAACTTTATTTTTTTATTTTTTTTAGTTATAACATTATCTTTTAGCAATTTTAGTTATATTTATGCTTCTGATGATGAACCTACTTTAAATTCTAAAGCTGCATTTTTAATTGATAACAAAACAAATAAAGTATTATATAGTAAAAATCCTGATGAGAAGATGTTTCCAGCAAGTACTACAAAAATAGTTACAGCAATTTTAGTTTTAGAAAATTGTAAATTAAATGATACTGTTACAGCAACTGCTGAAGGTTTGGCTTCTATTCCAGAAGGATATGTTACTGCAAATATTTCAGTTGATGAACAACTTACAGTTGAACAATTACTTGAATTATTATTAATTCATTCAGCTAATGATGCTGCTAATATATTAGCTATTCATGTAGGAGGAACAATTGCTAATTTTGTTAATATGATGAATAATAAAGTGTATGAATTAAATTTATCTAACACTCATTTTACAAATACTTATGGACTACAAGATAATAATCATTATACAACAGCTCACGATTTAGCTACTATCATGCAATATTGTCTCAAAAATTCAGATTTTAGACGAATCGCTGGTAGTTCTTCTTGTTCGATTTCTGAAACTAATAAGTCTGGTTCTAGATTTTTCAGTTCCACCAATGAACTGTTAGTTCCTACTAGCTCTTACTATTACAAATATGTTACTTCTGGAAAAACTGGATTTACAACAGAAGCAGGTGAATGTTTAGTCTCATCTGCATATAATAATAATCTAGAATTAGTATGTGTTGTATTAGGTGGTTCAGTCGTGGATAATGTTTCCACACGATTTTCTGAATCTAAAATATTATATGAATATGGATTTAATAATTTTTCTTTCAAAAATATAGCTAATCCAGGAGATTTAATTACTCAAATAAATGTAGCTAATGGTTCTTACTCTACTGCTAATTTAGATTTAGCTTTTACTGACAGTATAAATGTTTTAGTAAACAACAATGATTTAAATACAAGCTATATACCTACTATTAATTTAAACACTAATATTTCTGCTCCTATTTCTCAAGGTGATATTTTAGGAACAGTTACTTATAATATAGATGGTATTAATTATTCTTCTAATTTAATTGCTACTCATAATGTTGAAAAATCTAAACTGCTGGAATTTATATGTATTATAATTATGTCTTTTGTAATTTTGCTAATTATTCTTATTATATTTTTTCCAAAGAAAAGCAAAAATGATGATATTAATATAGACTAAAAAACATTATTAATATGAGTATGTCAAAATAGGAGCAAACGATTAATCGTCTGCCCCTATTTTATTATCATAATCTTTTCCAATTATTATAGTAATATCCACTTTACTAGATTTTCCTGATTCTACATTAGATATTGTTCCAACCCCCACAGCTTGTTTAATATCTTTCATTATTGTTTCTGAAACTGATTTTTTATTAATAATAACTGTTTTATTGGTTTCGTTAGTAGTTCCTGTTCTACTTACATTAAATCCTTTAGCTTTCAATTTTTCTGTCACTTTTTGTAGATTATTTCCACTACCAGTTCCATTTAGTATTTCTATTTTTATATTTGAGCTTTTATTTGTTGTACTTGATGTAGTATTAGTCGTATTACTTATTGTATTTTTGGTTGAATTAGTAGTATTTGTAGTATTACTTGATGTTTCTTCTTCATCTTCTAACTCAAAAATTTGATTAATTAATATTTTTGTTTCTACTTTATCTAAAACAAATATACTAACATTATTTGTTTTAGACCAATCTGGTGTAGTTCCTGGCAATGCTGCAGTCTCTAGATTATCTGTATTAAATTCTACTATATATGGTATATAATCTTTTGCAACATCAAAATCAATATTTGTTATAACATTTTCTTTTGCAACATCTAAAATTTGTCCTAGTTTTGTTATATTTTCTACTTTTGCAGTTTGTTTTATTACAGCCATGATGAATTCTCTTTGTGTTCTCATTCTTCCTAAATCATTATTTCCATATTCATCAGGATATGAAGTTCCATTATTATTATGTCTAAAACGTACTAATTGTTCAGCTTTATCTCCATCTAACTTTTGCTCTCCAGCTTTTAAATGTATGTGCAAATCCTGTGATGTATCATCATAATTCATATCTATTGGTACATTAAATGTTACTTCTCCTATTGCATCAACCAATTTTATGAAAGCTTCTGTTTTTACTATAACATAATATTGTAAGTCTAGCCCTGTTAAATTATTTACAGCATCTAATACTGTTTGAGGATCTTCTTTTCTACTATATAATGCATTTATTTTTTCATAAGCTGTTGCTTTTGCTGTATTTTTTCCTGTATATGTATCTCTTGGTACAGAAACTAAAGCTGCTTTTTGAGTTTGCGGATTATATGATGCTATCATAATTGTATCTGTTAATAATGAACCTTTTTCATCTGTGCTAATTCCTAAAACCAAACATCTGAACTCTCCTACATCCTTTTTTGTATCTAACACTGTTGATAATATTCCTTTTGTTCCTCCACCATTTATATGTACTTTATAAGCAAATACTCCACTTGCTCCTAATAAAATTAATACTATAACTATTAATACTTTTTTCCAAATCTTTCTTTTCTTTTTGGTTTCTTTACTTTTGTTAGTTTTTTTACTCACTTATATTCACTCCTAAAAATTTCATATATCAAGTATAGCAAATATAATATAAAAAATCAATAAACGACACTATTTTTCTTTTATTTCTTCAAATAGTACATTTAATACATTTTTATTACTCATGTTCTTACCTATAGATGAATTTTCAATACTTTGATATATATTATTTTCTGGATTAACTTCTCCTATTAAACTTATTGCTATCAATACTACATATACTATTATAATTCCTCTAACAGTACCATAAATAGCTCCACCTAGTTTATTAAATTGATTTAATATTGGTAACTTTGATATCCAATTAGCTATTGCTGTAATAAATCTTAATGCAATTCTCATAATAGCATATAAAATAATTATAACTGCTCCTTGAATTACATTTATTGATATTGTTCTGGCTGTTTCTGGTAGCATATTTTTTTGAATACTTTCTATTACTTTATCTTTATTTTCATTTTGATTTTCTATAGCATCATTGGCTCTCTCCAATATTTGATTTTGTATTGTCTCATCTATACTTGTTAAATTAACTACCAAATTTGTAACTGGTTTATATAACACTAATGTTATCAATACAGCTATAACTGCTGCTACTAATTGAATTGCCACTACTACCAATCCTTTTTTATATGCCAAAAAAGTTGATATAGCAATAATTAAAACTATTATAAAATCTACTATCATTTTACTTCTTATATGATATATTTAATACTCTAAATATATCATAATCTCCTTTCTTTTAAAAGTTAATAATTTCTACTTTGTCTCTATAAATAATACCTGCAATATTACTAGAAACTGTAACTTTCGTAATTTCTTGGTTTGCCACATATCTTTTTACTAGCCAACCACTTGTATTGATAAACTCTACCTCTGTTCCTAGATTTAGCGCTATTATATCTCCATCCGTATATATTTCTTTAACCACAGTATCAACTCTATAATTTTTAGTTTCTTGATTATCTATATTCTGAATGTTTACCAGTGAGTTAGCAGAAAAAATTCCTGAAGATTCTTCTTGTATTATTGTAAAATTATTATTTAAATTTATAGATTGTGCTGTTACTTTCTTATCTTTATTATCAAATAAGCTTTTTTCCTTTCCATCTTCAATTAAACTGATAGAATCTGTATACATACAAACTATTTTATTTTTATTTTCATATTCTATATTTACTAATAATTTATTTGATTCACTCTTATAACTTTCTTCTTCTGAATTAGTAGGATCTGTTTTTACTTTATCTATTGATATTATTCTGACATTTGATTGGATTGCTGTACCAGATGTATCTACTTCAGCAATAGCTAGATATTTATTATCATTTGAAATTGATACATCTACTGACAAAGTTGAAGGTAAATATTTTTTAAATAATGGATTTCCATCTGAATCAAATACTTGTATTATGCTCTTATAGCTTGTTCCTGATATTGTAACGGCAACATATCCATTTTTATTTACATATACTTGTGATATATTTCCTTCTACTTCTTTTTCCCAACTAACTTTTTTGTCTTCAATTAAATATATTTTTTGACCATTTTGTTCCCCTATTGCTAAAAACCTATTAGCTGTATTAAATAAAGGATTAACTATTTGCACATCTAAGTCTGCCTCTTTATTTCCTGTACTGCCATATACTTCTAATTTGTTTTTATTTAAAATTCCTATATATTTATTAAATGCATATATATTAGCATTCTGATTTTCTTCTAAATCAATTGTTGTTACTTTTTCTTGCAGCACTTGTTTTCGTAATATTTGCACATCTATCCAATTTCTAAAATTATCATTTTTTTTGTATAGAATAACTATTGCAACAATTACCCCTATTATGATTATAATTGCTATTAATATTATAATTTTTTTTATATTTACATTTTTGGATTCATCTTCTCTCCAATAATCTTTCATTTTAATTATATTCCTTCCTTATGTTCTTTTGTTTATTGTCATTTTACTATACTATAATTAAAAAATCAAGAATGCAATCAATTGAATAATACCCATATATCCAAATATCGGATATAATAATTTAACTAACTTTGAAAATCCGATTCTAGATACAATAACCGCAGTTACACAAATTAGTATTGCATATATTAGATTTTGTTTTTTATTTTTTGCTATATTTTTTAATAAGCTTGTTCCAAGTGATGCACTAGTTGTTAATATAGAGCTTAATATAATAAAGCCATATATATATCTAAAAAAATTTGAAATCTGAGATACTACATATACAGCCGGCATTTCAACTTCTAATATGTTTATATCTATTTTTGATAATATTGCAAATATGATAATAGCTAAAATTGCAAATATACTTGTGGTTAATATTGCAACTATCGTTACTTCTTTTTTACTATTTAATAAATTTTTGATTGTTATCAACACAGGAATTAACAATATCGTATTATAGCTACCATATAACATACTATCTAATATCCACTTATTCTTTAATGTTACAGTCTCTAGGCTTATAATACTTATCCAATCTTGTGCATTTATAATCTTTGTACATATTGCAACAATACAAAAAACTAATATTGGAACAATAATTTCATTTACTTTTACAAGACCTGATACATTTTTTGAAAATATTATAAAACATATTAGTGCTAGAAGTGTGCTTCCTATGATACTATGAATTTTTGCCTGTTGTTCAACATAAGCTCCAAAACCTGCAACCATTATATAAAATGTTATTAAAATAAATATATTTATAATAATATTAAATATCTCTGCTCCTATCTTGTTACGAATAAATATTTCTAAAAATTGTTTATATGTTTCAATTTTATACTTTTGACTTAACATTATTGTTTTCCTTATGACCAGTCCTATTAAAATACTTGAAATTAATATTCCTAATAATCCCTTACTTCCATATTGATAAAAAAATATATTTATTTCTTGACCTGAAGCAAAACCCGCCCCTATTAATGTTCCTATAATAACAAATAGTACTTTACAAACTTTTTTATTCATAAAAAACCTCATTTATAATAAATTAAAAGACTTCATAAAATTTTATGAAGTCTTTTAATTTATTATTCAATTATTTTTTTCTTCTTCTTTTTTGCCATACAATTATTCCTATTATTATTATTATTATTGGTACAGCAAATATAATAATTTTTACTATTCTATCTTGTTCTGTTGTTGCTGTATATGTTACTGTTCCTGTACTTTTTCTTGCTGTTATATCTTCTTCTTTATCTGTTAAATATGCAATTGAGTTTAATACTAAATCTTTATTATTTACTAATTGTACTGCTGGGTATTGTGAATTTTGTGTTAATTGGTAATCTCCAGCAAAATAATTTTCTCCATATATAATCATTGTTGACTCTTTGTCATCTGAATTTTCATCTGATATTGTCTTTTTTAATTCTGTTCCTACTACAAATGATTTTGATTCTTCTCCTTCTTCTGCTGTTGATGAACTATTGTTAAAATCTGTTCTAAAATATGCACCCTCACTTGTTGTTGCTAAATCATTTTCTTCCACACCTAAACTTTCTAATGTATCATCATCTACTAAATTTATTTTTGTTGCATTTGCAAATATTACTCCTTTTGAATATAAATCTTCTGTAATTTTTGAAGATCCTAAATTAGGAAATATTAAATCTGGTGAACCAGAAACCATACTTGATGAATCTGTTTCTCTTATAATTCCGACTGTAAATGGATTTACACCATATAAGGCTAGAATTTTGTTTACATTTGGTAAATCTACTGATGTTGCCATCGCTGCATTTAGCCATAATATATTTCCGCCTCTATTGATATAATCTGTAATTGCTGTAGTTGCTACATCATCAAAATCTTTTGATGGAGTTGTTATTACTAATGTTTCACAATCTTCTGGTACATTACCTGTTGATAAAATATTTAATTGGCTAACCTCCATAATTTCATTTTCCAGATACATATTTAATGTTGTCATATTTTTATCTAGTGTAAAGTTACTATATCCATCTAAGAAATATACTTTTGGCATTTTATCTGTAACAACAGATAAAATTGCACTAGTTAATTTTTCTTCTGCAATACTTATTGTTTCATAAGTTGATGTATCATAAGTTACTAAATCATCTGCTGATAATACTTTTGAACGATCTCCACATTCTACAATAATTCCTTGTGCATCACTATCTATTTGATATTTTTGCACTAAATCTGGTCTATCATCAGCTTTTACAGCTTCTGCCACTATTTTCTCATTAGTATTTTTATATTGTTTTGCTAATTCTAAATCAGAATTTGTATCATCATATCCAACAAAATATATGTTTACATCTTTGTCTATATTTTTAATTTTTTCTTTACTTTCATCAGTTAGAGTGTATAATTTTTCTTCTGTTAAATCTATTGGTGTTAAATCCCATTTTTTCATACCATAACTAATTCCTAAAAATACTGCTATTATTAATAATACTAATATTATAGTTTTAGTTCCATCAACTAACCATTTTTTCTTTAATTTTAAAATAAATTTACTAGTTTCTTTTTCTTTTTTTACCTTCTTCTCTTTAGGCATCTTTTGTTTTTTTATTTTGTTTTCTTTTTCCTTCAATTTACTAACCTCCTATCTTACACTTTTTCTTCTTTGCATTACTATAATTGTTAATAATATACATGTTATTGAAAATGTTATAAATGTTACTGTTGCAGCAATATCTATTTGTCCGTTAGGAAATTTAGAAAATATATTAATTAATGAAAAATCATCAAATGCACTATTAAAGTTTGGCAAAAACCAATTAAGAATTAAAAATCCTATTGTTATTACTCCTGCTATAATTTGATTTTCTGTTATACTTGATGCTAATATTCCAAATGAAATATAACTCATTCCAAGTAGTAAAAATCCTAATAAAGTTACAAGTGCTGTTTTTAAGTGTGGTGTTCCAAAATATGATAATATTCCAAAATACATGAATGTGCAAAGCTCTGTTATTATTACTATAATTGTTGCTGAAATGAATTTTCCTAAAACTACTTTTGTTAAACTAACTGGTGATGTTAATAGCAATTGCTCTGTTCCTGATTTTCTTTCTTCTGCTATAGCTCTCATTGTAAGTACTGGAACTATAAATGTTAATATTGTAGAGCCTGAATAAAATATATATTCAAAATTTACACTTTGATACATGAATACATCTGTATAGAAGAAAATACTAAACATTAATAAAAATAATCCTATAAAAATATATCCAATTGGTGAAAAAAAGTATGATTTTAATTCTTTTTTTATAACTGCCCACATTTTATTTATTTCCTCCTTCTATTAATTTCATAAAAGCATCTTCAAGAGTTGTATCTGCTTTTTTCATTTCAAATATTGTAATATTTTCTTTTGCAAACTCAGAAAAAATCTTCTTTCTAATGTCTATATCTTTTTGAGTTTCAATTAAGTATTGTTTTGTTCTATCTTCATTTTCTTGAACTAGCTCTATTTTTTCTATTTCGCTTATTTTGTCTTTCATATTAAAAATCTTATTTTCTGTATCTTCAACTGTTACATATACACAGTTTTCCTTGTTTACTTTGTTTTCTAAGTTTTCTGGTGTATCTATCGCTATGATTTTACCTTTATTTATTATAATAACCTTATTACAAATTTGGCTAACTTCTGATAAAATATGTGAGCTTAAAATAACAGTATGTGTTTTTCCTAGCTCTTTTATTAAACTTCTAATTTCTGTAATTTGTTTTGGATCTAACCCAACTGTAGGTTCATCTAATATAAGAATTTTTGCATTTCCGACCAAGGCTCCTGCCATACTCACTCTTTGCTTATATCCTCTAGATAAATTTTTAGTTAGCTTGTTTTCTACTTCTTTTAGTCCAGTTTTTTTAAGTACATCTTCTACTCTCGCTTTTCTTTCCTTTTTATTTACTCTTTTTAATTCTGCCATATATGTGACAAATTCTTTTACAGTTAAATCTGTATAAAGAGGTACTCCTTCTGGCATATAACCAATTTGCTCTTTTGCTTTTTGTGGTTTTTTTAAAGTATTATATCCTTCTACTGTTACTTCCCCAGATGTTTGTTCGATATAACCTGTTAAAATATTCATTGTAGTACTTTTACCTGCTCCATTTGGTCCAAGTAGTCCTACAATTTCTCCATCTTCTATGGAAAAGCTTATATCTTCTACTGCTACGGCTTTTCCATATTTTTTTGTAACATTTTTTACCTCTATCACAAAAAATTCCTCCTTTGATTTTTCTATTTACACACATATTATCATTTTAAATATATAAAGTAAAGAATTTCACAAAAAATTCACATTACTATGTAGTTTTATTGGCATTTTATTAAAAAAAAATAAACAACCATATTATTATGATTGTTCATCTTTGTTCTGTATTCTTACGATTATTACAAATCTATCTACATAAAAGTAGTAGTTCTTATCGTATAAGTTTGGTGGGCCAAGAGGGATTCGAACCCCCGACCCCACGCTTAGAAGGCGTGTGCTCTATCCAACTGAGCTATTGACCCATGCCTTTATAACAATACTTATAATATCACATAAAAAAACACCTGTCAATAATTTTCCGACATTTTCTTCAATTTTTTATAATTAAGTGAATTGTAAAACTAAAATCAAGTATTAATATAAAATAATATATTTAAGTCTTACACTATCATAATTGTAAGAC
>CAKPPS010000033.1 GCA_934177795.1 uncultured Clostridia bacterium
TATATTTTAGATACTACAAGAAAAATCAAATATATATTAAAAATCAATTTCATTTAATAATTTTTAGTATATAATTAGTATCTAAACACGTTTTTTTCTTATTGTAAAAATGTTAAAAGCCTTATTTAACGGGCTTTTTATTTTTAACTTAGCTTAGAAACAAATTGCATAATGTAATTTATTTTGAACAGATGAAAAAAATCTAATTGTTGCTTTTGCTGTTTTATCATAGTCAATAGACGTTGCATAAATATCTGTAATTTTTTGATAAAAATATGTTGATTAATTGCAGATGTTGATACACCATATAATACTGATAACATTTTTTGAGTTAACCAAATATTTTCATCTTCATATCTAAGTTCTACTCCGTTTTCTCCAGTCGCTGCTACATATGTTAAATACTCAGCAGCACTTGAACGAATTAATTCATCTGCTTTTTTTCTATTATCATGTTTCATTTATTATCCTTCTCCACAACTTAATATTATATTTATCGATTTTATCTCGTTTTTTAGCTTTTGAATATTTGGATTATAGTTATCATCCAATAAATCTTTATTATATACTTTGCCAATAATAATATAAAATATTTTTGTCAACATCATAAACACCTATTTCCCAACCTATTGCTTCTTCTTTTGTTTCAAATTTTATTTCAACATCATATTTTTATTATTATAAGTTACATTAATTATTCTATTTATATCATATTATTTAAAACTTTTCCATAAACTTACAAAATTTATATTTTTCTCAATTTTACATCAAACATCTGTTTTTGTCAATAAAAAAAATAAATTTCAAAATTTTTCAAACTCTGAAATTTAAGTATTTATATTAAATTCAAATTGTTTTATCACGCATACTGTCTACTTTGTAATCTACCTTCTGAAATATCATGTGTTACAATAATAGCTGTCATTTTTTCTTTTCTTAATATGTTATATATATCATTTGTTACCATTATTCTAGTTTGATAATCTAATGCTGAAAATGCTTCATCTAATAACAGTATTTTGGGCTTTGTTGCTAAAGTTCTAATTAATGCAGCTCTTTGTCTCATTCCTCCTGATAATTCTGATGGATATTTATCTTTAAATTCATATAAGTTATATTTCTTTAATAAATTTTCTACATATTTTTCGTTCTCACTATTTATTTGTTTCTTGATTTCTAGTCCTAACAAAGCATTACTTCTTATATTTCTCCATTCTAATAAGCAATCTCGTTGTAACATGTATCCAATTTTTTCTGATATTCCATTGTTTTTTTTATTATCAATAAATATTTCTCCCTCCGTTTTTTCTTCTAATCCACTAATAATTGAAAGTAATGTCGATTTACCACATCCACTAGGTCCGATAATTGAAATAAATTCTCCTTCTTTTACTCTAAAATTCACATTATCTAAAGCTAAAACTTCTCCTTTTTTATTCTGATACTTTTTGCTTACTCCTTTAATTTCCAATATGGTATTCATTAGCTTACCTCCTCGCTATATTTTATGTAAAATAAATAGAGATGTGCTAATTAAGCATATCTCTATTTATTTTCTATATAGTTCAAATCTTTGAACAATTCATTTTTCCTACTATTTTTTATATTTATAACATTATATTTTAATTGTATTACATTACCTTCTTGAGTAGTTACTTTTAAATCTTTTTTAATTTGTTTGCTTTTATCAATGTTTGAAAAAGTCAATATAATTGGAATTATTACTGTTTTTTCTAGTTTATTATATTTGCATCTTTGAAATATCTGTATACATTCATTCAAAATTGTATATGGCATATCTGTTAGAACTCTTTTTGTATATATAATTAGAAAAAATACGTTTATTTTATTTCTTTGATATATTGCAATTACTTTTTCTTTATCTATTTTATATACTATGCACTCAAATTCTTCCTCTTCTGCAATCTTATTTTGCTGTATAAAATTATTTAACATTTCTTTTACTTTTTTAGTGTCTTTAAATACATATTTTATAAACTCTGCTTTTTCACTATATAGTTGATATTCATACTTTTGTGTATTCTCATTCATTGTAAAATATACTTCTCTTTTTATATTATGTATTAATTTTATATAATCATAATATGTAATTCTATATAATATATAATCACATCCTTTAATATAGTATTACATTAAAATTTTTTGAATAAATTATATAGATTAAAACCATATTTATTAAAACACAAAAATTTTTTTAAGACAAGATATTATTACAAAAATAATATCTTGTCTACCTCTTTTTTAGACAAATATCGCCATTTTCCTAGTTCTATATCTTTAACTCCTATTCCAGCAATCTGACTTCTATGTAATGCTAAAACTTTATATCCTATTGATTCACACATTTTTCGTACTTGCCTATTTTTTCCTTCATGTATTATTATTTCTAATCTAGATATATCTTTTTCATCATCTGTTTTTAAAATTTTAACTTTTGCTGGCTTAGTTCTATAACCTCCTATGTCTACACCTTTTCTTAGTTTTTCTACATCTTCTTTTTTCACTATTCCTTTAATCGTAACTGTATAGGTTTTATTTATCTCATGCTTAGGATGTGTTACTTTATATACAAAATCACCATCATTGGTTAATATTAGTGCTCCTGATGTGTACATATCTAATCTCCCAACTGGTACTAATCGTTCCTTTGTTTTTACTAAATCTAAAACAGAATCTCTGTTAAATTGGTCTTTAACAGTTGTAACATATCCTATTGGTTTGTTTAATAATATATAAACTTTTTTATTTTCTATTTTTACTATATTTCCTTCATAGACTACTTCATCAAGTTCAGGATTAATTTTAATCCCCATCTCTCTTTTTATTTCTCCATTTACTTTAATTTTCCCCTGTAAAATAAGTTCTTCTGCTTTTCTTCTAGATGCTACTCCAGCTTCTGCTAAAAATTTTTGTAATCTCATACTTTCCACACAAATTTCACCTCTTATATATCTATTTTCCTTTTTTCTAATTTTTCTAATATTTCATTGAAATATTCAGGCATTTCTGCTTCAACATACATTTTTTTGCCTGTTGTTGGATGTGTAAACTCTAAACTTTTAGCATGTAAACATTGTCCTTGTATTCCCCATTCATTTTTTCCATTTGAATATGTATCATCTCCAATAATAGGATAACCTATCTGTGCTAGATGAACTCTTATTTGATGAGTTCTACCTGTTTCAATATTTACTTTTAATAATGAATATTTATCATATCTTTGTATTACTTTAAAATGTGTAATTGCTTCCTTTCCTTCTCTTACTACAGCCATTTTCTTTCTATCTCTATTGCTTCTTCCTATTGGCATGTTTATTGTTGCCTCATTTTCTTTTACTATTCCTCTAACTAATGCAACATATGTCTTTTTCACTTTATGTGCTTTTATTTGTTCACTTAAATTAATATGTGCCTTATCATTTTTTGCAATGATAATTACTCCTGATGTATTTTTATCTAATCTATGTAATATTCCTGGTCTAATCTCTCCACCTATTCCAGATAATGAATTTTTGCAAATTGCCATTACTGCATTTACTAAAGTTCCATCAGGATTTCCATTGGCAGGATGCACAACCATTCCTTTAGGTTTATTTACTACTATTATGTCATTATCTTCATATATGATATCTATTGGAATATTTTGAGCTTTTAACGAAATTTCAACAGGTTCTTCCTCTTCTATTTCAATCTTATCTCCCTTTTGTACTTTATATGATGCTTTCACTTTTTTTCCATTTACTAATATTTGTCCATTAGCTAATAGTCTTTGAACAGCTACCCTTGATAGTTCTTCTATTTTATCAGATACATAAGCATCTATTCTTTTTACTTCTTCTCCTACTTCAAGATATTTCATTTATTTCATTCCTTTTTCTTTATATTGGCCTTTTTCTCAAATTCTTTAGATGAAAAACTGGTAAATATTGCAACAAATGTTATCCATCCTATTAATATACTTATATCTGCAATATTAAACGCAGGTAATCGACCTATATGTATGAATTCAATTGCCTGGCCTCTTATCATTTTATCTATTAAATTACTAAGTCCTCCTGCAAAAGCAAAACTTATCAATATTTTAGTTTTATTTCCTATGAATTGATTATCACTTACAATGATTTTTAAGATAATAAATAAAATTGCTAAATTAGTTATAATTCCTACTCCTTTGGTTGTATCTTCATTATTTGACAATATGTTACTATTTTCTATGTTGTCTTTTTTTATTATATATACTTTAGATATTTGGTCTATAATAATCACTGATACTATTATTATAAATATCACTATATATATTTTGTTTTTACCTTTTTTCATTAAATCTCCTCAACTATACATTTAGCCTTTCATATATAACAAAATGCTTATCTTCATATAATTTATTGTAATTACTATCTTTAGTCTTTTTTATAATCATATTAATCTTTGCATTTTTATACATTATAACATGTGTGATTCCATATTTTTTAAATGTATCTTCATAAAATGTACCAATACTTGATACGTTTATGAAATCCATAAAAATATCGTCTTTTTTTCCACTAAATTCAGGTGCATATAAATCTGCTCTAGAATCTATAAATACTGGTATTCCTCTATATATTAGATAACTCCCGTAATTATATTCATTATAAAATTTAGCTTTTGTTAAATCAATATTATTTAAAATAAAATCAGCAGCTTGTACTGGATATGTCTTTTCTTCTATATATTCATTTCCTTTTTTATCTTCCCAAAGATTTTTACTACTTATTAGCATTATAACTATCATCAATACCCAAATTATTTTACTTGAATACATTTTAGTATCTCTATTTTGCAATCCTTTTTTAGTATATATATTAATTAAATCACATATCATTTTATTTACTATAAATATACCAATTATACAAAACATTGTAAATTGTCGCTTGGTAGCTAACATTAAGTAGCACAAACCACCTATCATAAATAAATCTCTTAGCCTAATTTTTGTTTTTGTAAATGTCATAATAGCTAAAATCAACACTATTGCAGCTAAAGCATTATGGTCTTCTGATAATGTCATTGGTAAATGTTCATTGATATTTTCTGTTGTATTTCCCTGCATTGTTTTATATAAGTATGTATATGGAGTATCTCCAAGTGGTGTTAATAATCCTGTAAATGCACATATAATCATAACTAATATTAACCACTTAATATTAGGATTTTTCTCTAATTTTATTTTATATGGATTTTTTAGATTTTCTTCCCTTTTTTCTTTGATTTTTTCATTTTTTTGTTCTATTTTATTTAATTTTTCTTGTAATTTATCAACATTTTTTTCACGTTTTGTTAATATCTTTATTGCTATTTTCAATACTGCTATACTTATTTTTCTATAAATAGCTATTTCTGCTATTAAAGCTATTATATATTCTCCTACATAAGGTAAAAATAATATAAACATAAATGGCCAAACTGCAACATGTAAATTTGCAATTAATATTGAAATTAATATTATTCCTACACCATATTTTACTTTTCTATTTTTTATAAAATTTTCAATAAAATATATTATCCAAATAAATAGAATAAATGTAACCAGTTGAGCCCTTGCAGCTATATAATCTTTTAATAAATAAATAACTATGGCACTTAATGTAAATGATAAAAATTTGTTTTTAGCAATTTTGGTATTTGTAAAATATAATGATAATCCTAAAATAACTGATAATATACAAGTTGTTACATATATCCCCTGCATTCCAAATCCTGAATAAATATAATATGTAATTAAATCATATAACCAATGTGGATATGTATATGCTAAATCTTGATGCCATGAAAAATGGTCCTGCATATCTATTCCTGTTTTTGTTATTTGTTCTCCTACTTTTATTGTATAAAATGTATCATTTTGCAATGTTTTAGGTGTAATAGCTATACAAAAAATAGCTAATAATATAATTGATAATATTAGAAAAATCCATTTATTCATATTTGTAGTTTTTTCTATTTCTTTTTTTTCTCCTTTTTTTATTTTTATCATATAGTTCTCCTTCCCAAGAATCTTATTTTTCTTTTGATTCAGATTATATCAAAAATCAGTCAAAAAAAAAAGTGATATACTCACTTTTTTTATATATACCATTTTTTATTATACTGCTTCTTGATTTTCCTGATTTTCTTCATTTTGACCATCTTTTTCTTCTATTACTTCTAAACTTCCTATTGAAACTTCATAAGCTACTCTTATTTCTACTGTTCCATCTTCATGTTTCTTTTCATAATTTCTTGATTGAACTCTACCTACTAATTTTATTCTTGAACCTATTTCTAGATTTTGGCAGAATCTTGCATTTCTTCCCCATGCAATACAAGGAATATAGTCTGATTTGTTATATGCTCTATTAACCGCTAATAATATATCTGCAATTTCTCTTCCAAATGGTGTTTGTCTATATATTGGTTTTTTACAAATATATCCAACAAGAACAACTTCATTTGTAATTACATCTTTTTTTACAAATTCGCTTTCTTCTTCATTTTCTTCTTCGTCTATTATAATTCTAACATCTTTAGCAAATACTGTTAATATTAATCTGTTTTTTTCACTTTCATAACTATTATATGATCTAAATTGTCCTTTTACTAATAATTTTTGTCCTTCTTTTAAAGTCTCTTCTGTTATCAATCTTTCTGATATTGTGATTGGTATTAAATCTGATGTTCCACTTAGTCGTGGTATTTCCAAATTAAAAATATAAAATCTCTCTCCATATATTTCATGACTGAATTTTTTTTCTCCTGTAACTTTTCCAACTAATGTTAAATAGTTGTTTTCTAGATAATTAGTATCCAATTTAATTCCTCCTTAAATTTTTATTTATCAATTGTATATTTTTCTTAAATGTTAACTTACATTACCTATTATACTACATTTTGGCAGTCTTGTCTACATAAAAAGTTAAATTAGTAATATTTTTGTAATGTTTTTGTAATATTTTTGTAATTTTGTTTCTTTTTTTCTTATTTTTTCCTATATTTCATTATATATACAATATATCGCATATACCGCTAAAATATTTTGTATTTTTATATATTTATGTTTTTTTAAATCTACACTTATTTCTTTCATTTCAATATTTTGATTTGATATATTTCTCATATTTCGCTGTATATCTACTATTACTTTATCATTCATTACACTAGAAATAGTAATAGTTGATTTTTGATTTAATCCATAAGTTATACAATTAATAAATTTATTTGATAAAAGTTCAAATTTGTTTGATATGTCTGCATTTACTATCACATACTTACACTTTACACATAAATTATTTACTATGTTTTCATATTTAGAACTAAATTTAATTTCATCACAAAATACTACTGTTTCAAATACTATATTTCTAACATTTGATATATTAGTACTATTTATATTGATTAATTTTATATCATCTCTTTTTAATATTTTTATTACATTCTTTTTTATATTTTCATATTCTTTATGATTTGCAAAAATACCAATAAAATGCATTTCATTTAAACTCCTATAAAAATCTAACTTTAGTATTTCCATTATTGGTATTTTTATACATATTAATTTTGATTTTGCATTCCATTTACATCTATATAGTAGTTGTCTTTATAAATCAAGTCTGATATTTTCACTATTTCCAAACCTTTTTCTTTTATATTTTTTATTATCATATCTAAACTGTCTGCAGTATGCTTAGTTCCATTATGCATTAAAATTATATCTCCTCCATTTAATTTATCTTTTAACCTGTTCCACATACTTACACCATCAAGTCCTGTATAATCTAAAGTATCTAAATTCCACTGTATTGTATAATAATTTTTATCTTGGGCTGCTTTTATAACTGTTTGATTATACTCTCCATAAGGTGCTCTATACAAGTTAGTTCTCTTTCCTGTAATTTTCTCTATCCTATCATTACTTTTTTCTATTTGCTCAATATTTTCCTCATAACTCAGTTGGTTTACATGTGGATGTGTATCACTATGTGAACCTATTTCATGCCCTGCTTCATTTATTTTTTTAACCACTTCTTGATTTTTCTCAATCCAATCACCTACCATAAAAAATGTTATAGTAGTATCATTTAGTTTTAATACTTCTAAAATCTTATCAATATCATCTGCATTCCAAGCACAATTCATCGTTAATGAAACTTTCTTCTCGTCTGTTTTTACATTATATATTGGCAATAATTTTTCTGTGGTTGATGAAGCTTGCATTGCCTTATTGTCTACAGTTAATGTATCTGCCACACAAAATAACAATAATACTGTTATAATTGAAATTAAATATGTATATATTTTTTGCTTACTAAATATCAAAAACATTTATTTCCTCCTCAATTATAGTAATATTAATGTATATGAAATAACTTAATATTATATGTACAAATTATTCAAAATAACTTATTATTCCATTATATATTCCCCATGCTAATCTTTCTTGATAACTATCTTGCAATAATTCTTGTTCTTCTTGTGGATTTGATAAAAATCCACATTCTACAATACTAATAGGTATTTCTACATGTTTCATTATATATACTTTATCTAATTTCATTGCGATTCTTTCATTTTCTTTTTGTATTGCTTGATTTAGATTTTCTTGTATCATTTCTGCTAGTTTTTTACTATGTTCATTTTTGGAATTATAAAAACATTGCCAGCCTGTATATTCTTGTTGTGGAATTTTATTCAGATGTATTGATACAAATATATCTGCTGATGCACTATTTCCTATTTTTACTCTATTATGTATATCTGATATCTTTTTTTGTTTTAATGTTTTACTATCTAAATCATATATAGCTTTTTCATCACTACGTGTTAGTACCACATGTGCTCCGCTTTGCTCTAGTAATTTTTGAACTTTAAGCGTTATTGCTAAATTACTTTCTGCTTCAGTAGTTCCTTTACTACTTTGCGCTCCTTCATCTGGTGTTCCATGTCCTGCATCTAATACTATTACTTTTCCTGATACAGGTAATGACGTTACTTGTACAGCCTCTCCTATATTTCTATTTTCTTTTTGTGTATTAGCATACATTATACTACCTACTATTACAACTACTATTATTGACAATCTATTTAAAATTCTTTTCATTTTTCCCCCTTTGTTTAGTTTTCTTATAACTAAAATATTAGAGTTTTTTATATAATATTACTGATATAACAAAAAATATGAAAAATTATTAATCTCAAATTATTGCATTTTATGTAAATTTATGGTATAATAATTATGTTACAAAAAATTTTTACATTAAAAAGTCCTTGCTATATATAAGCAAGGCAAAGGAGAAAAAAATGAAAAGAGAAGTTAAAGTAATTGCGCAAGAGACTATTAGCCCAAAATGTCACAAATGTCAGGGCAGATGTTGGGACAAGAATTCTCAGAGAAATACTCAGCAGAATGCTATCGCAATGTTCGGAAGTATTCCGAATGATTGTGTAAACAATTCTGATCACTCACCAAGGTGTCCATTTGCCTTGGGATTACTCAAATAACTAGAATCATTTTTTTCAAAAAGAGCAACCTTATTATAAGGTTGCTCCTGTCTTTATTTTCTTCTATCTACTGCATAACTACTTCCCATAACTGACTTAGCTGCATGTTTTACTTGTGCTCCTACTTCTCCTATTTCAAGAATATTATCAAATCTTCCTTCATCTACAACTACTACACCTATTGAGAGTGATGTCAATGGAAATTGTTCTATTATTCCTTTTCTATTTTCAACTTCTATATATCCTTTTTCTAAATCTCTTTCTGTAAAAAATCTTTTTACTTGTCCATCAAACATTGCTAAAATATTTTGACATATAACTTCACTATTAGTTGTTGGTAATATAGCTACAAAGTCATCCCCTCCAATATGTCCAACAAATGCTTCTTCTGAAAAATTATCATGTATGACTCTTAAAATTATTGTAGCTGTAAATTCTATTATCTGATCACCTTTTACAAAACCATATACATCATTATATGCTTTAAAATTATCTAAATCTAAGTATAAAACAGAAAATGGCTCATTTTTTGTAATTCGCTTTTTAAGTTCTGCATGTATTTGTACATTTCCAGGTAATCCAGTAAGTGGACTAATTCTTCTATTATTAGATAATAATCTATTTATATTTTTTACTGTAAAATATAAATATTCTTCATCAACAGGCTTTTTTATATAGTATTCTATTGATTCTCTTAAGATTTTCATTCTATGTTCCTTGTCTGTGTTAGATGATACTACTATAACAGGTGTTATTGTATTATCTTCATCTCTTCTTATTTGTTTACATACTCCAACTACATCTCTATCAATTGCATCTTCATTAATTATTATTATTGATGGTATATTTTTCAATGCTATATCTATTTGTTCTGATTTTACACTTATAAATTTATAATCTTTATCATTTTTAAATAATTCCCTAAATATAACAATAGACGAATCATCATCATCAATAATATATACTTCTTGTACCATAGTTATTCACCCTTTTTTCTTTTTTTTCGCTTAAAATCTATTTTTGTACTAAGAATTTCTGTAAATTCTTTTGTATCAATTGCAGGAAATGCTTTTTTTAATCTATATGCTCTTCTATATAATTTTCGAATCATTCTATCTCTACGTTTTTTTAAGCTTTCTATTATTCCTGTATTACTATCATTTGTATATGCTTTGTCTTTAATTTCTCCTAATTTTTTCTTAATTTGCTCATTTATATCTTCTACTTTTTGTAATGCAGATTTGATATTCTTAGTTATTACTATATTAATAATTGAATCTGTTAATAATGCTATACTTATAGCGATGATACATATAGTCATATATCTACTATCTATTTTTCCTATCAATTCACTTATAAATGGATGTATATATTCTATAAATAAAACTCCTATTACTCCCCATGCTAATGAATTTGTTAAGCATACTTGTCCTTTGTAATTTAATTTATGTTCTGAATAATCCCAATATTTTGTTTTAAATATTTTTTCTAATAGTGTTCCTACAATATATTCCCATAATGTTAATATTATAAAAGCTGATAAAAATAATACAAATATATTATCTTTTAATCCATTAAAAAATATTATCATTATTATTGCCCCACAACCATAAATTGGGCAAAATGGTCCACTTAAAAATCCTGTATTTATAATTTTCTTTTCATATATTGTTCTTACTGTGCTTTCAAAAACCCATCCCAAAAATGAATAAATGACAAAGTATGTTAATATCTGAAAAAACATATTATTCACTTTTCTCCTTAATCTTTTTCCCTACATAAAATATGTAGGGAATTCATTTTTATACTATTGTTTTTTGTATTTTATTTTTCTAGTTCCAGATGATATACCTTCTGTGTTTTGCGCTGTTACTTCTAAGTAATTCTCATCTCCTGCTTTTAATTTTAATTTATATTTTAACTCTTTCTTTCCTGCCTCTGGTGTTATAGTTTTGTTTTGTCCTCTCAATTGTATATCAACTTGTTTTATATCTGAAGTATCTGTAATTTTAATAACATAATTTTCTTTATTTTCATCTAAACTTACTTCAATAGTTGGCTTTGTTACCCCTTTTACTGTTTGTTCTTTAGTTGTTGTTTCATTATTTTCGTCAACTAAAATTACTGTTAATGTATGTTCTCCCATTGGTATATCTATTTCTTGGTCAACATTTTTAGAATTGATATCTATTTTTCGTTCTTCTTCTTCATCCCATCTATATGTCATATACGCAATATTCACATCGTTTTCTGCTGTTATTTTCATTTTTCCGCCTGAAACTGCTAATTTTATAATATCATTTGCTGTATATTCTTTCTCACTTGTTATTTCTTGTCCTTGTACATCTGTCGCTTTTACTGTTAATGTATTTTTTCCACCTGGTATTTTTATTTCCTGCTCTATATATTTTCTACCATTTCCAGTAATTGTTTCTGTTTTACCATTACTCCAACCATATTCAACTTTATCTATAGCTTTATCGTGTCTTATTGTTAATAATACTGTTTTTTCATCTTTCAATGTTTCTGTTATAGTTGGTTTTGTTGTTCCTGAGTCTTTTATTCCATTATCTTTATATATTGCATAAGTTCCAGTTGCAATCATACAAATTCCAAATATAATCATCATAATTGCAAATACTCTTACTATCGTCTTTATATCAGCTGGTCCTTTTCTTTTGCTTTTTTGATTCACATTGCTAGTTTCCAATATTTGATTCATATAATTCACCTCATTAGTCATATTACAAAAAAATTATATCATACCAACATTTAATTGTAAAGGAAATCACAATATAATTCATAAGATTATATTGTGATTTCTACATTTATTTTTCCCTTTTATTTAGTTTTTATAACACATATCTTTTTATTAAGAATATTCCTCCTGCTAATGTCACTAACACTGTTAATCCTAATGCTGTATACATTTTCATTCTTCCTGTTTCTACTGATAATAGTACTGGTGCATCATC
>CAKPPS010000034.1 GCA_934177795.1 uncultured Clostridia bacterium
CATTTTACTGGTATCATTCCTTGGGTTATTTTGGGACTATTTACTTCTTTACTTTCATTATATCCATCTGTTGATGGGGCTGAACTATTTATTTTATTTAATACACTTTCTAAAGCATAAGTTTCTTCTTGTTCTGCTTGCTTTGTTTTTTCTTTTGCTTCTTTTACTTTAGTCAGTATTCCATTTTCTCCAGTTAACATAGAAATTGTTACTCCTGCTAGGATTAACAATACTATTATTGTCCTAATATTCTGTTATGACTATTTTTTAAATTTAGCCAACATTTTTTAATTTATTTTCATTTTCCATATTTAAAATATTGAATTTATAATATATCATTATTTCTTTATTTTCCGATATTTCTATTTTATCTACTAAAGATACAAGCATTGTTCTTGTTATTTCTTTCATATTTACAAAGTCGCTTACAAGTTTATTTATATCTATTGAACTATCTTCTTTTTCTTCTAGTTCTTGTAACTGCTTTATTCTTTCTTCTGCTTGTTTTCTATTTTCTATCTGCTTTGAATAAAGTCTTGTAAAATCTTCATCTTCAAATAGTCCGTTATATTTATCTTCGTATAACTTGTCTATTCGCTTGTTTATATCTTTAACTTTCTTTTCTAAAATAAGAATTTCATTTTTTACATTAAACTTATCTTTGATTATCTTGTCTTTTGATGTATTTGCTATTTTAGTATATTTTTCTTCATTTAAGAACGCTCTACATCTTTTCCTAATTTGCTCAATTACAAAGTCTGTTACTTTTTCTAAATTGTTGCTATGTGGTGTGCATAAGCCTAAATGTGTATTAGTAGCATAGGTGTTACACCTTAAATAAAATGTTGTTTTGTTTGGGTGTTTTTGTGGTACTAGACTTAATTTTTTTCCACACTCTTTGCAACATACTAACCCTTTTAATAGCCAATCATAAGACTTTGTTCTTACTCCTGTTCTGCTTTTTATCATATCTTGTACTATATAAAAAGTTTCTTCATCAATTATTGGTGTGTGCATATCTTTTACAATTATTCTATCTTCTTTAGGCATTATCATTGTTTTCTTGCTTTTATAGTTTATCTTTTTTGTGTTTCCATTTGATACCCAACCCAAGTAAGTTACATTTTGCAATATTCGTTTTACTGTGTTTCTGTTCCATCCTCGTTTTATTCCATCTTTTCTAGTATGTCCATTTCCAACTATTTCTGATGGTACTAGAGTTCTTTCATCTGTTAGTATTTTTCCTATTTCAGTTGGTGTCATTCCATTTCGTGCTAACATAAATATTCTTCTAACGATTGGTGCTATATCTTGATCTATTACATAATGGTTATAATCTAATGGATCTTTTTTGTACCCATAAGTAGGATATGTTGTCATTACTTTTCCTTCTTTTGCTCTTGTTTTCTTTCCATTTCTTACTTTTCTTGATGTATCTCGTAAAAACCATTCATTAAAAAATGCCTTAAATTGTACCATTTCTTCTGATGTTTCAATATGCCCTGTGTCTATGTCATCTGTTACTGCTATAAATCTTACACCTTTTTCAATAAAAAATTCTTCTAAATAATACGATATTTTGCTTGATAATCTTCCAAACCTAGATAAATCTTTTACTATTATTAAATTGATTTTCTTATTTTCAATGTCCTTTATCATTCTATTAAAGTCTGGTCTGTCGAATGTTGCTCCAGAAACTCCGTCATCTGTGTAGTCATCATATACTTGTATGTTGTTATCTTTACAAAAGTTTCTTAAAAATAATTTTTGTGTGCTAATACTTCCACTTTCTTGTTCATCTTCGTTTGTTACTATTACTTCGCCATTACCAACTTCAATATTCTCATTGGATAATCTTTCATATAATCCTGCAATATATTTTTCAGGATTTGCTATTGTTATCATTTTAACCTCTCTTTCTAATAACAATAGGTTTCCTCCTATCCAATTTACAACTGAATTATACAATTTATATAAAATTTTTTCAACTCATATTTAAAAATTTAGGCTAGTTCATATATGCAAAATATATACAAACTAGCCTTTTTACTATTTATTAATTTTTTCAATTAGAAAACTTATAAATATATCTTTCAATTTTTCTTCTAATGGTTTTGATTTCTCATCAAATACTTCTTTTATTTTATATTCTTGTTTCATAAAATACCTATTCCTTCCCTGTGAATAGCTATTTATGGTTATAAATTCAGTTACTTGTGTTTATTAACCTATTGCTATTCAACATATTTTCCAAAATTCTTGATTAATAAAATCATTCTTAATATCTCTTTCTAAATTAGAGTAAAAAAATACACCTTGATTATTTCAAAGCATACAATTAAACATATATTTTATTACTCTTTATCATATTTGGATTTACAATATTGCTAACTCTTTTAGGAATTGCATATCCAGCATTTATATTATCCTTTAATACTAAATCACTACTATTTTTGTCATAATCATAAGCACTTCTATTGCTGTTTACAAATTGCAAATCATTTTCTTTCTTTTTAGTAGATAAATATTCATTATCTCTATTTATCTGTACTAATAGTTTTTGATATTCTTGCTTTTCCTCTTTTTCCTTTTTTCTTCTATTTTGTGCATATATTCGTTTTTGAGTTTTGTTCTTTTCTTTGTTTTCCTGCCTTCTAGTTTCTTTCTCTTGAATATATCTTGAATCCTTTTGAATTATTTTTGTTATATATGGCATACCAACTTTTAATTTCTTTGATATTTCTGTTGGTTTTAAATGTTTTGCAAAAAATAATTCAATAATTTTCTCTTTTGTACCTTTGCTGTCTAATTTGTGTTTTATTTTTCTCACCCTCTTTCTTTTTTAAATTCTCTATTCCAACAAACTACAATTTCACACCTAAAAATTAAAACAAAAATATACAAATCAAATTACTTTACTGTGTTGTTAATAGTTTGTTTAAAATCTTAAACACATTGTTATTACAAACTTTTCTCAAAATTTAGTGAATTTTCATTCTACAACTTTTAGCAATTAGTTTTGAAGAAAGTATTGTAATTATATTAGTATTATAGTATAATAAATATAGAATGCCAATAACAATTTATTATTTTTATAGAATTGTTTATGCTGTTTTATAAAATTTGATTTTTAGAAGGGAGATAAATTCGTATGGAACTACCAGAAGTAACCTTTTTTAGCGATTTCTACTTTTGGTTTAATACTGAAACTAAAAAAGAATATTATGCTACACCTTTATATTTTTATAAAGCTGATTTCCATTTAGATACTGAAAATAAATTAAGAGATGTATATTATAAGGAAACTGAAGAAACAGATAATGGCTTAAAGCATCCTGCCTCTTTATACTTTCCATTTCACGAAAAATTTGGACTAATGCTATTAAGATTTTTAAATGCTGACTTGTCTAACTATGAAATGGCTAATAAAACGTTCTTTTATGCTTATGGTTTTGAGATATTAAGAGATTTAGATAAAGATTATAAATTTGAATTAAGTAGTAATTATAGAAATAATGAAAATTATTTAAAGACTACTACTAAAATATTTGAAGATTTACAAGAAAACTTACTAGATTTACAACAAGAACTAACAAAAGCAGTTACCTATATCTATAACTTAAATAACAATAGTGAATTAGAGAAATATACATATACTGAACGATATGCCGTTTATTTAATAAAAAGAATCGGAAAATTACATACATATTACAAGAATGACTTTGTTATGAGAGATAGTTATTCAAAGAAATATCAAGAATTTTGTAATAAAAATGAATATGACATACTAGAATCTTTACATACTAAAAATATGTTTCTTTCAATGAGTGATACTCATAAAAGTAACGATTTATCAAGTGTTTGCTATGCTATACTTGATGAACTATCAAAAACACCTAACTATCCAATTAAAAAATGTCAAAATTGTGGAATGTACTTTATTCCAACCTCAAAAGTAGATGAAATTTATTGCAACTATCCAAAAGAAGATTCAAAAACTTGTAGAGATTTAGGTGCTTTTCAATCTTATACGGAAAGATTAAAGCAAAATAAGGCTATGGGCGAATATAGAAGAACTTATCAACAAAAATTTATGCAAGTTAGAAAAAATAAGGAACTTTCTAATGATTTTGAGTTTTGGAAAAAACAAGCTAAAGAAAAAATTAATCTTATGAAAAAAGGTAAACTTACTGAAAATGAAGTCTATGAGTGGGTTTTGAAAAATAAATAATTATTACAATATTATTACAAAGATATTACAAAAAGGCTTGTTTTTTTTATCAAAAGCATATATAATATATTTATTATTTTATTAAACATAAAATAGGAAAAATGTAAGAAAGGAAATATATGAAATGTTAAGAATTTTTAGTTCAAAAATTTTTAGAGAAGATTTAATCAATTATGCTTTGCCCATGTGTGCTTTTGAAAAGTTTGATGATGCAAAAAATAAAATAAATATGAATAATAATACATATAAATTTTGTTTACCTGTGTCAATCGGTGATTTTCCTGAAACTAATGTACCAGCATGTTTTAGTAATAATGAAGAAGAGTTAAGAGAATTTGTAGAAACACAAAAAAAATTAAATCATAGAAAAGCTTTTATTATGTCTGATTTCCAAGTTAAAGATTTATCTAAAATTTGCTTTTCAGGAGTTATAAATACTAATTCGCAAAAAGGATTGTATGATTATTTTAACAAATCAACTACTATAAATATAACGTTTAAAAATCCTATTTTAACATATGCACAAGAAGGTATCTCACCTCGTGATTTACCAGCTGATATACAACTAACCTATGATCATGTTACAAATCCTTCACATGCATTTCCAAAAATCAATATTATAAATGAAAATATTGATTTAAAACAATGTAAAGATATTATTTATCAAGCTTATCTGGCTTCTGCTAAAATCCATAAAGTTGCTGAACAATATGATGGACAAGAATATAATGAACATGCTTTGTTTTTTGTTGATGATAAAAACAAAGTACAACTATATGAAATAATTGGAGAAGAAGCTTTTTTGGGCAAAGCAGATCATGATGAAGATATGATAAGAGAAGAATTGAAATTGGTAACTTTATTACCAGATGATAAACAAAAAAAATTACCCTCTTGGGATTTAAAAAACTGGACTCCAGAACAATTAAAAGAATGTGCTAATTCATCTAAAGCAACTACAAATCAAAAAGCAAAGCCACAAGAAGATTTTTTATCAAAATAACTTATGGAAAGAATATCCATACTCTATGTTTTATACGATTGATAAAAAATAGGAAATATAGGAAATAGCGGTAGGTTTGAACCTACTGCTATCTTTCTAGATTCCATTCTTTTTCTCTTTCTTCGTGTTTAAGTTGTTTTTCTGCATCTAAATAAGTATTTGTTTCTTTTTGAAAATCTCTAATTAAATTATCTTCTGCTCCCATATCAAACTTTTTACAAATCCAATGTATGAATTTATCAATAGTTTCATAGAATTTATCTATTATTTTATTTAATCTGCTATTCTCTTTTTCTAACCCTTTAATTTTACTTTTATATTTCCATTCTATATCAAATTCTTTTTGCTTGTATTCAACCTTAATTTGTTCTACTTCATTGTGTAAATTCGCATTATCACTCATTATTATATCTCTTTCTTTTTGATACTTTTCTGCTTCTTCTATAACTTTTGTTTGCCTTGATAATTCCTTATGCAAATTCATATTATCTTGATATAAATTTTGGATTAACTCATCTTTTGGTTTTATGATTTCTTCTAAAATCTTTTCATCTCTTTTCTTTGATAATCTGTTAATATTAATGTCGGTAATATTAGGAACATCTGGTAATTCTAATTTTATATTTTTTAGAGTTTCTTTCGTTTGTTCATAATTTGTTATATTTTTATATTCTTTCAATGTATAATGAACTCTGTCTGTTTCTTCTTTTGGTAAGCCTCTTTGTAATTCAAACCCATTTGACACCATATATTCAAAAAAAGCATTTTGTAATTGCCTGTAACTATCTTTAGCTTTCCAAAATTCACTACAAGCTAATTTATCAATAGGATTTCCTTTTTTATCTACTGTATGAACAACAGGCAAAAAAAGTAAGTGCAAATGAGGAGATTTCTCATCATAATGCACTTTTGCAGATAAAATATACTTTTCGCCTAAATTTTTATATTCACATACAAATTTATATGCAGTAGCAAAATATCTTTTTGTTTCTTCTTCTCCTATTCTTTTGAAAAAATCATTATCTGATGTAATCATATATTCACAAGCTATATTACTTACTGTTTTTATTTGTCCTTTCAAATCATATTTCTTTAAAATTTTATCAAATTCTTTCACATAATTAAATTCTGGATCTTTTAACGAATAGTTTAGATGTGATTTTGTCCTATCTATATCCTTATTTGAATAATGTTTGTTCTTTCTTTCATCATGGCGATATACTGCCATTAAATTTTCTCTTTTATATTTTGCATTTCTTATTATTGCATAACTCATATTTAACCTCCTTGCTCGTGTATATTCACACGAATAAAATTTCTTCTTTGAACTCGCTTAAAAGCACTTTTTCAAAATGTGATGTAAACACACTACAACACTTTTTTAACGCTATCGCTAAAAAGTGTTAGTGTGGCAGGGAAAAATAAATTTTTCCCCACACCCCTTTTCCTAAAAAATATCTGTATATTTTTTAGGTTTCGTTAAAATTGCTATTCGCAACTTTAACTAAAAAATCAGCTATCAAAGTAGTCTACCTACTCTAATAGCTGATTTTCTATATGCAAATGCCATAGCTTACACTAGCATATCTGCATTTGCATATAATTTAGTAAAGTCATAGTTTGTATAATCTCTTTGTTCAAAGTTAGCTCTTGACTTTCTAAAATTTTGTTTTGCATTATTATATTTACTTATATTTTTATTATTATATTTATTATCCTTAAACTTTTCTTCAATAGGGGTATTGAAGTTTTGTTGGAGAGGGTATTTAACTTTTGTTAAATAGGTATTTTTATTTATTGGAATCAGTTTTCTCATTTCTACTTGTTTACTATTTTCTTTATAGATTAACTCAATATCAATATACTTCTTGTCTTTTAATGAATTTACTAATTTTGATACTTGAGTTATTGATACATTTAGTAACTCACTTATGGTTTTATTTGTTAAATAGCAATAACTATTTTCTTTGCTTAAATATAAAATTATTGCATATATTATTTTTTCTTTATCACTTAATTTTTCATCTGTTAATATTTCTATTGGTATCCATATACCTTTTAAATTTAAGTTAGACATTCCCTCACCTTCTTTCGTTTATTCGCTTTATTTTTAACTTTTAGCCGTTTTAAATTGTTTTTAGTATAATTTTATATTTTTTAAAGTAGGCAAAAAATTTCCATAAAAATAAGCCCTAGACTTATTTCTAAATCTAAAGCTTTTTATTTTTCTAAATTTTCGCGACAGTGTCGCGAAAATTCAAAATTAATCTTTTTCTTCTTTTTTATTTCTCTGTTCTAATTGTATTTTTGCATTCTTTATACTTGACAAAAACTTTTCTTCTAGCAATTCTTTTGGTACATAATTTGTAAGATATTGGGCAACATGTATACCGCTATTATCTAATTCCAATAATTCTGCCATTGTATCACTTTTAGTAGCACATAATATAATAGCTACTGGTGATTCTTCTCCTTCTGCTTTCTCATATTTATCTAGCCATTTTAAGTATAATTCTACCTGTCCTTTATGTTCAGGTTTAAATTCATCTAATTTTAACTCTATAACTACTAATCTTTTCAACTTTCTATGATAAAATAATAAATCTATGTAAAAATCCCTACCATCTATTGTAATTCTCTTTTGTCTAGCTAAAAATGCAAAATCATTTCCCATTTCTAAAATAAATTTTTCTAATTCACTAATAATTGCATTTTCTAAATCTTTTTCGCTATAAGTATCTTTCAGTTCTAAAAAATCTAATATGTATGGATCTCTAAAAAATAAATCAGTTGTCATTTTATTTTCATTATTTAATAATTGTAAGTCATTTATAATTGTTTGCTCTGGCTTTTTAGATATAGCTGTTCTCTCAAATAATGCTGAACCTATTCTTTCTCTTAATGTTCTAACAGACCAATGCTCGTTTATACACATTGTTGCATAGAATTTTCTTTTAATGTCAGTATCCATTTTTACAATTTCAATAAAATGTGACCAACTTAATTTTTGCGACAGTGTCGCGAAATTTTCAAAATCTTCAAAAAATTCATTTAATTGCAACATTCTATACAAGTTTGAACTACTATAACCTCTACCATAATTCCTAACCAGTTTTTTGCTCAATTCTTTTATTACTTGTTTTCCATATTCTGGTTTTTTATTATTCAATAATTCCACTTTTATTCTGTTTCCTATATTCCAATTTAATATAACTAACTCTGTATTAACATGTATAGCTACCTGTTGTTTAGCTTTTTCAATCATACCTGCTACATCATTATATAGTGCATCTATATTGATATTATCTATATTTTCTAATTCGTTCATCATTACCTTCTTTCTAATTTTGCAGACACTGTCTGCAAAATTTAATTATCCTTTATTAATTGGCATTATATCACTTATTTCAAAATTTTTCATTACAAATTCAAAAAAAGATGAACTTGTAATTATATTTTTTACAAATCATCTTTTAAATATGTGAAAATTTTATTATTTCTAAATTGTTGCTAGGAGGAAACCTTTGCTATTACTACATTTTAATTTTTCGTCATAAGAGAATAAAATCGTTATCACTAGAGCAATTAGTGTGATTCCTCTATCGGTTTTTGATTCACTTTTTTGCATATCCTCTGTTCCTTTCTTCATTGTATTTGTCTTTTTTCTTTAGTATTTTCTTTTCAATGTCTTTTATACTATTGATTGATATTTTTTATTCTTTTCTATCATTTCAGCCTTTCAAGAATAAAGTGGGACGGAAACCTACATAATTGGCACTACTATATGGATAACCATAACTACAATTCCTTCATCTATTGTTGTTCCACTATCTTCTGCCACTTTAAATCCTGCTGGGATTACGACTAATCCATCAGTTAAATTTATATAAGAATTTTCTGCATTATTTAGCATTTCATTCTGTTTTGCAGTTTGTAATATGATTTTTTCTTTTATTTTTCCATCTGCTCCTATTATGGTTTTATATCCATCAAATTCTACTATTGCCGGTAAATTTGTTATTTTATTACTATCTGATATTTCATTTCCGTTATATTTTATTCCATTAATATTTTGCAAATTTTTATTTAATTCATCTATATTAATATTTCCATCTGTTCCATAACTTGCCATTACCTCTATTTGTACTTTCTCTTTTGCTGTTGCTTCCATTGTTTTCTGTTTTGCTTCTGTTGCTTTTGTTAGTATTCCGTTATCTCCTGTTAATGTTGCTATTGTTACTCTTGCTAGGATTAACAATACTATTATTGTTATCACTAGAGCAATTAGTGTAATTCCTCTATTGTTTTTTGATTCACTTTTTTGCATAATCTTGACAAGCTCCCATAGAGCAAATTAAGGTTAAAAACCTCTTTTAGCTATGCTTTTTTTAATTTCTTACTGAACTGTAACATTTAATTTTTAAGTCACTTCAAAGCGCTAGAGAACGAGAACCGAACGGAACCCGCCGTACTCGATGGCGTAGCCGCCAGTGATATTCGAGTCGAATACACCTGCACCGCTACCATTATTGCAAGCGCCGCCACGTATAACGAACGGATAAGCCGATTGTCCTATGAGAGTTGCATCACCGTCCCATGCTTTTCCATAATAGTCTTTTGTTCCATCTACTGCTTGCTCTACTGTTTGATACCATCTCCATGGTGTAGCATTGTTTGTTATAGGTTTTGCTGGAGCATAGAATGATATACCTGTTACATTTACTTCATTTACTCCTATTCCTTTGTGTTTTTCAAGATTATTGTAATTTGCTGTTGTTAATCTAAGTCTAGCAGTATTATATTTTGCCTCTTGTTTTTTCCATTCCCATAGTTGGCCTTGAGTTAAAGTTTCTGTTTCTCCTTCTATTTTTATCTTATTGCTTTTTTCTTCTTCACTTACTTCATATTTGTCCCATAAACTTGAGTACGCTCCATTTAATTCTTCATTTTTAAAATATTCAATTTTTCCATCTGCACTTTTTCCATAGTATGATAAATTTCCATTCCCATTATCTAAGTATGCTGCTACTCTCTCCCAAGCTCCACCATTCATATCATATACTCCTGTTGTATTTCCTGTTGTACTAGCAAGTTGACCATTTGTTGTATTGTAATTACGAGTATCATCTGTTTTTTCATATCTTTCTTCTTCTGTTTCCGACTTTGGTCCTTGTCCTGTATATAAATCATACCATCTATTATTATATGTCCCTACTGCATTTATTTTTGGTACACTTCCATATTCACTATAACTTAAATATGCTACTGTACCCCATTCACTATTTTTTATTAAATGACTACTTG
>CAKPPS010000035.1 GCA_934177795.1 uncultured Clostridia bacterium
TAGTATATGCTTTAAGAACTAGTATAAATTATCAGGAATATGAATCAAAATCGACTACAATAAAAAAATAATGATTTATATGAGTATAACTAGGAAGTTAATAATAATTAAAAGGAAGTGATAATAATGGATATGTATCAAAAAAGAGAAATGAGAAAAAATAAAAAAATGAACGAAGATACAAAAAGTTTACCATCAACGAGTATCAACTGGTATCCGGGACACATGGCAAAAACCAGAAAACAAATAATGGAAGATTTAAAATTAGTGGATATTGTTATAGAATTGTTAGATGCCAGAATACCACTAGCAAGTCAAAATCCAGATATAGGAGAAATAACAAAAAACAAGAAAAAAATTGTAGTATTAAATAAATGTGATTTGGCAGATGAAAACAAAAATAAAAAATGGATAGAATATTTTAATCAACAAAATATACCTGCTGTATTAACAGATGCGAATTCTGGAAAAGGGATAGAAGAGTGTATAAGAAAAATAGAAAAAGTAATGAAGGAGAACATGAAAGAACAAGCAGATAAAGGAAGAATAGGAAGAAAAATTAGAGCTATGATTATAGGTATTCCTAATGTTGGTAAGTCATCATTTATTAATAGGATTTCTAAGAAAACATCAGCAGGAGTAGGAAATAAACCGGGAGTAACTAAGCAAAAACAATGGATTAGGGTAAATGAAAAAATAGAGTTATTAGATACACCAGGAGTTTTATGGCCTAAGTTTGATAGTGAAGAAGTAGGATTAAAATTGGCGTTTACAGGTACAATAAAAGAAGAAATATTGCAAAGAACAGAGATTGCATATTATTTAGTGAAGTTTTTATTAGAAAACTATATAGAATTATTGTGTAGTAGATACAAATTAAATGTACAAGAAATCAAAGAAAAATTGCAAAGAGTAGATAGACCAGAAAATGAAAATATATATGAAGTGTTTTTAGATATAGGAAGAAAAAGAGGTTGTATTATTTCTGGTGGTAATATAGATGAAGAAAAAACTGCAAGAATTATTCTTGATGAATTTAAAAACGGAAAAATAGGAAAAATAACTTTAGAATAGAAAAGAGGAGAAAATGGAAAAACTATTTATAACAAAAAGAACGAAGGAAGAAGTAGCGTTAATGTCACCACTTACATGGGCATATATTGGAGATGCAGTATATGAATTATATATTAGAAATAAATTAATAAATGAAACAAATATGAAACCTCATAAATTACATATAGAAGCTATAAAGTATGTGAAAGCTAAAAGTCAAGCAGAAAAGTTAAATGAAATTTTTGATAGTTTGACAGAAGAGGAACAAGATATTGTAAGAAGAGGGAGAAATACACAAAATCATCATGTACCAAAAAATTCTAGTGTAGAGGAATATATGAAATCAACAGCATTTGAAGCTTTAATTGGATATTTATATTTAACAGAGCAACAGGAAAGATTGAAAGAAATATTGAAAAAATAAGGTAACATAATTTGACCACAAAGTGTTTTTGTGATATAATGCTATAGACACTGACGTTGAAGAGTTTTTAATCCTAATTAGGGTAGAAAGGAAAACAAAATGAGAAATTTTATGATAGCGAATGAAAGGATTTATAAGGTGGTCGAAGATGAAATGTTGGCTGAATATGGAATAGTCAGATTGGAAACAATTTTGAAAATGTTTGATTCAAATAATGAAGAGAAGACATTCTATGTAAATGGTCGGGTTTTCAATATATCTGTAGAAACAATAAACAGAGTTAAAGTCAAAGGTTTTTGGGAAAATCTTGAAAAAAATGCAATAATCTTTGTTTCCAATGATGAGCTATATATTAAAAAGCACAATGAAGACGTAAAAATAATAACTAAGTTGCAGGGATTTAAACTCCAACAGGTTGATAAAAGAAAACTTGTATTTGTAAAAGAACCAGTAGAAAAAAACGATGGTGTAGTTATTATTATTGATATGAATAATGCTACAGTAAAAAAGATAAAGGATGTAATATCAGTTACAAAAGTTTATGCTCCTTTTAAATCTGGATTAAAAATACATAGTGTAGATGGTTATACCTATTTGTATTTAGCTGGTGAGAAAATAGGGGTTAGTGCCAAGTATAAGGAATCGTTTGGACTGGATAAATTCCAGATAAATCAAGAAGTAGGAAAGGAATTTGACCAAATATATGAATTATCTAGAGAAGGGATAAAACCGCTTAAACAATTTGGAGAATTCCGACAGGTGAAATATCACTTGAATTTACCTTTTTCTTGTAAATTAGCAGTAAATACTGATGGCAAAACAGGTTGGTTATTTATAAATAATGTCAGTATGTTGACATCTATTCCTATAGATGGAACAAGTGTTAAATATTTAGCTATGTTTGATGGAAAACATTACGTATCCATCACAGGAGGCGAAGAGGATTATATTGCAGAATTCTCTTTAGAGGCTGTTAAAAAAATTCCACATGCCAAAAACATTACCGTTAATATAGGAGATACTTCAATAGTTTTGAAGTAATTCTATAAAAGCTACGATATTGTACAAAATATAAAATTATTTTTTGTACAATATCGTAGTTTTTTTAAGATTATAATGTTACAATGTAGCAGAGAAACATTGAATAAAATAATTTGATGTAGGAGGAAAAATTTATGGGAAAGAAGTATCGGTTCCATGTAGACATTATAGTAGTACATGATGAGGTTACAGGTTCATGTATTATTGTGATAGTTAAATTTCCAAATGGAGAAACTTTGATATTTGTCGTAGACTGTGGTTTATTCCAGGAAAAGAAATATGATGAACTAAATTCCGTATTACCATTTAATCCGGAAAATATTGATTTTTGTTTAGTTACACATGTACATGTAGATCATGTAGGAAGATTGCCGTATATGGTTAAGAAAGGCTTTTGTAATCCAATTTATGTAACAGAATCAACAGGGAAGTTACTACCATTAGCTTTATATGATAGTGTTAAAGTATTAAGTTCATTAGCCAAAAGAAAAAATGTAAAATGTTTATATTCAGAAACAGATGTGGATAGAACATTAGCATTATTAAAACCATGTGGATTTAATGAAACAATATCAACTCATGAAAATGTTAAGATTACATTTCTTAATAATGGTCATTTAGTTGGAGCTGCACTTATTCTTGTGCAAATTAGTTATCCAGGTTATGAAGATATTAATTTGTTATTTACTGGCGATTACAATAATAAAAATATGTTTTTTGATGTTAATCCTATACCAAAATGGATTTTAGAATTACCATTGACAGTAATTCAGGAATCAACTTATGGGGATATGGATTCGAGTGAAATTCACGAGTCTTTTAAAGCCAATATCAAGAAATGTCTAAAAAATGATGGTACAGTAGTTGCATTAGTATATTCATTAGGAAAAGCGCAAGAAGTATTGTATGAATTTCGGTGTATGCAAAAAGAAGGAGAACTTAATGAGGATATTCCAATCTACTTTGATGGAAAGTTGGCAATTGGATATACAGATTTGTATATTAATGATGGCTTGGATATAAAACCAAATATGAGAGACTTTCTGCCAAATAATTTAATATATGTTGATAAATCTAGTAGAATGGAGGTATTAGAGGATACAAATAAAAAAATAATTCTTACAACTTCTGGAATGGGATCATATGGACCAGCACAGGTATATATACCAGAGTATATTACAAGAAGTAATGCTCTAATACAGTTTACAGGTTATACTGCTGAAGGAACAATGGGAAAAGAGCAGATGTAGAATATACAACTGAGTATTCAGCACATGCAAAAGCTGATGAAATGATTAAATTTTTAAAGCAGTTCAAAAATTTGAAATTAGTTTTGCTTAATCATGGTGAAAATCAAACAAAAGCAACTTTTGCAGAAAGAATTGTAAATGAGGTTGATACCAAGAATGTAGGATTACTCGGAAGAGAATATTTTTTCAGAGTGGATTCATATGGATTAGTTAAAACATTATCTACAAATTTTAAATAAGAAGTTTAATATAATACTAAATATGAATTATCTTATTTAGCATAATTAACAGATGCGAGGTTGTTTTATAGTAAATTTCTATAAAACAACCTCGCATCTGTTAAAAAAGTGCTTTAACTGCTGACTATTTTATCATTATAAAATAATACAAATTAATCCGCCTGAACCTTCATTAACTATACGTTCCAAAGTTTCTTGAAGCTTTATTTTGTTATAAATATACAAAAATAATTAACACAATAAAATTTTTGTACTATAATATTTTAGTAAAATAAAAATGAAAGAGGACTAAAAATGAAATATTCAAACAATAAAGTATTGTTTAATATTAGAAAATACATATAAAGATTGTCCGTTTCAAGATGATTTTGAATCTGTAACAATGAAACATTTGAAAAATAAAAAGTGGTTTGCATTATTAATGAATGTAAATAATAAGTTATACCTTAATATTAAGACAGATTCAAATTATTCCGATATATTGAGAAATACTTATGATTATATAATTCCAGCATATCACATGAATAAGGAACATTGGAATACAATTATTATAAATGAAAAAGTGGACAAGACATTGGTAAAAGAATTGACAGAACAAAGTTATCAATTGACAAAGTAAAGTTAAAAGTAAATAGTAATTTATGTTTTTTAATAAATTGTGAAAATTTGTAAATACTGTAGACAAATAAAAGATATTATTGTAGAATAACAACATAGGAAATTGATAATTAGTGGAACGGTTTTGCCACCCAATATTATACGATTCATCGTAGGAAAGGCGGGTGGTGTTTATGGTTAAAGTGATACTATTTTTTGTAATATCATTGATGTTATCTTTAACATTAAACGTTGCCTTGATGTCAGTTCTGTATAAGAACTGGGTAGATAAGCAACTACATAAATAAAAATAAACCATTCTACTTTTGACGGAGATGAATGGTTTATTTAAATCTATTCCGGCAAAACCGTATCTAACGGAATTGTCATTTCCTATTTTTATTATACTCTAATTGAAGAGATAAAGTCAAGAAAATATAAAAATTAATTTATGATATCATAAACACAACTTACAATTTATAAAGTAAGTAAAAGAAGTATAATAAAATAACTATTCAAGCTGAATAGTTATTTCATTATAGTCATAATTATACTAATTACTTCATCTTGCATAATACTATAATCAATTTTACTATGTTTGTGATAAACTACCTCATGGCAGAAATTATCAATAATTCCCCAAAGGATATGAATTTTCTCTCTAGGATTTTGAAGACAAATATTATTATTTTCTAATAAAGCTACTATTTTTTCAGTCATTTCATATTCATAATCTTTAAAAATTTTAGCAATATCATCATCTAAATGCGACATAGCAAGTAGTTCTTCGTGAGCTTTTTTAGAAATGTTATGATTTTCAATAAATTTTTTAATCATATTTTTAAAAAGACTTTCAAAATTGTTAATTTCAATTTTCTCTGTTTCTAACAAATTAATCATTGGGTACATGATACGATCAGAATATTGTTTTACACCTTCTATAAAAATATCTTTTTTATCATTAAAATACTGATAAATAATACCAACAGATACATCTGCATATTTTGCTATATCAGGCATAGTGGTATTATAATACCCCTGTTCACACATAAGCTCAAAACCTTTTTCTATAATTCTATTTCTTTTTTCAATCGACCTTTTTTGGGTAGGCATTCTTGTTTCTGACATTTTCTATTTACCTCCTATTTTAGATTATACAATGATAAAAATAAAAAAACAAGAAATATGAAAATATTTTCATATTTTATTGACTATAAAAATAAAAAAAAGTATAATAATTACGAATATGAATAGATATTCACATTGTAAAAATAAGTTAGGGGGAACTATGGAAAATATAGTAGAAATAAAAAATGTAAGCAAGACTTACAAAATAGGAGAAAAGGAGTTTAAAGCATTAGACAATATAAGTCTATCAATAAAAAAAGGAGAACTTGTAGTAATACTAGGTCCATCAGGAGCGGGAAAATCAACACTACTTAATTTAATTGGTGGAATGGATAATGTAACATTTGGAGAAATCAAAATACATGGAGAAGAAATTTCAAAATATAGTGAAAACGAACTTTCAAATTATAGAGCAGAAAATATAGGATTTATTTTTCAGTTTTATAATATATTACCAACACTAACAGTATTAGAAAATGTAGAGATAGTAAAAGATATTGTAAAAAATGGAAAAGATAGCAAACAAGCAATTAAAGATGTAGGATTAGAAAATCACATGAATAAATTCCCAAACCAATTATCTGGAGGAGAACAACAAAGAGTATCAATAGCAAGAGCAATAGCCAAAAACCCAAAGCTACTATTATGTGATGAGCCAACAGGAGCATTAGATTCTAAAACAGGTGTGGAAGTTTTAAAATTATTAAAAAAACAATGTGATGGAAACAATGGGGCAAACACAGTAATTATCGTAACACATAACAGCTTATTTGCTGAAATAGCAGACACAGTTATTAGAGTTAAAAATGGAAAAATAGAAGAAATAACTTCAAACGAAAATCCTAAAAAGATTGATGAGGTGAAGTGGTAAGATGTTAAAAAGAAAAATGCTTCGTGATATAAAGCAAAATTTATCACAGTTCATCACAATATTTCTAATGGTTTTTATTGGAGTTATGGCATATAGTGGAATTGAGAGCTATATGGAAGGAATGAAACAAACTGCTAATAACTTTTATACAGATTACAATTTGCAAGATTTAAATGCAATGGGAGAACTTACACAAGAAAATTTAGATACTATAAAACAAATAGATAGTGTAAAAAATGCAGAAAGCAAATTAGTTGTAAATGGTGTATTAGAAGAAAATAGCGATATAACTTTAAATTTAAGTTTTATAGAATCAAACGAAATATCAAAGTTCTATATAGTAGAAGGCAATGAGTTTAATGTAAATACAAAAGGGATATGGTTAGACAACTTCTTTGCTGAAAAGAACAACTTAAAAATTGGAGATATATTAAAAGTAAAATATGATGGTTATGTGCTAGAGGAAAAGATTATAGGTTTTATAAATGTTCCAGACCATTTATATGATGTAAAAGATGAATCACAATTATTTCCAGATCATAAAACATTTGGATTTGCTTATTTATCAGTAAACGAACTAGAAGAATATATAAAAAATAAAGTAATGCAAGAAATGAATATAACAGACAGCAAACTATTTGAACAATATGTAAGTGATTTTAATTATAAAGATTATCTAAAATACAATTACATTATGGTTGATGTAGATAATAAAGAAAGAATAAATGAAGTTAAAAATCAAATAGAAGAAAAAATAGATAATGTAGTTTTAGTAAATATTGAAGATACAGCATCATATAAAACATATCAGGGAGAAATAGAAGAAGGAGAAACCTATATTGGTGTATTTTCAGGAATATTCTTATTTATTGCTTTACTTTCAGTCATAACTACCATGACAAGAGTAGTGAAAAAACAAAGAATACAAATAGGAACATTAAAAGCACTAGGCTTTAAAAAGAGAAAGATAATCTTACATTATATAGGTTATAGCTTTTGGATTTCATTAGTAGCAGCAGGACTTGGAATTGTTGGAGGTCGATATTTTATAGGAAATGTATTTATTGGAATGGAAATGAGTTTCTTTGAAATTCCAAATGGTATGCCTATTATCAAAAATGATTCCTATATTGTAGCACTACTTGTTGTTTTATGTGTTTCGTTTGTTACATATTTATCTACAAGAAAAATATTAAAAGAAAAACCAGCAGAAACATTAAGAAATGAAATTCCAAAAGTAAAAAACAACTCTTTAAATGCAACTACCAGTAAAATATTTAAAAATATGAGTTTTAGTACAAAATGGAACATAAGAGATATGCTTAGAAATAAAGCAAGAACAATTACTGGAATTATAGGTATTGCAGCATGTACTATGTTAATTGTATGTAGTTTAGGAATGTTAAATAGTATAAATCATTTTATAGATTTACAATTTAATAAGATATATAACTTTGCTTATAAGTTAAGTATAAAATCTGACATTAATAACTCTACACTTGAAGATTTAATCAATAAATATGGCAATGCTACATCTCAAAGTTTATATATAGAAATTAAGGATAAAGATGGAAACAGAGAATCAAATAATATTTTTGTAACAGATAGCAAAGACTATGTAAGATTTATTGATAATAAGGAAAAATTTATTAGTATAAATAAAAATGATGGAGTGTTTGTAACTTACAAATTAGCTAAAAACAAAGGTTATAAAATAGGAGATGAAATAACCTGGCACATTGCAGGAAACAATACTTACTATACATCTAAAATTATAGGATTTAACAAAGATCCACAAAATCAAAATGTAATAATGACAAGAGAATATCTTGAAAGTTTAAGTTTAGAATATAAACCAGATTCCTTATATACAAATAAAGATTTATCAAACACAAAAGAAATAGAAGGAATAGAAGTAATTGCAAATAAAGAAGAACTAAAAGAAGGCATGAACAATATGCTAGAAACAATGAAAACAATGATTATACTAATTATTGTTGTAGCAGTTATTTTAGGAGTTGTTATTATTTATAATTTAGGAATATTATCTTATTCAGAAAAACAATACCAATTTGCTACACTAAAAGTATTAGGATTTAAAGATAAACAAATTAAAAAAATATTTATAAAACAAAATAATATCATATCTTGTATATCAATAATTTTAGGACTTCCAGCAGGATTTTATTTAACGGATTGGCTATTTAAAACAGCTATTGAAGAAAGCTACGATTTTGGTGCTAGTATAAATGTAGAAGCATATATAATTGCAATAATAGGAACATTTATTATATCTTATATTGTTTCAAAGTTACTTGCTAAAAAGATAAATAAAATAGATATGGTATCAAGTTTGAAAGGAAATGAGTAGAATGGATATATTTTGGGGATTATTAATTCCATTTTTAGGCACAATGTTTGGATCAGGAACAGTATTCCTAATGAGAAACAAAATGAATAAAAAAATAGAAAAGCTACTTTTAGGATTTGCTTCTGGAGTAATGATAGCAGCATCAATTTGGTCTTTAATGATTCCATCAATTAATATGGCAGAAGAACAGGGAAAAGTAGCTTGGATTCCTGCAAGTATTGGTTTTATGTTTGGAATTGTATTTTTACTTGTTTTAGACAGTTTAATTCCACACTTACATTTAAAAAGCGATAAACCAGAGGGAGTAAAATCAAAATTAAAGAAAACAACAATGATGGTACTAGCAGTAACACTTCATAACATACCAGAAGGTAGATTACAATGTAGACAGTATGCGGGATAAAAACAATTTGAATTTAATATAAATACTTGAATTTCAGAGTTTGAAAAAATTTTGAAATTTATTTTTAACTATTGACAAAAACAAATGTTTGACGTAAAATTATAATAGATATTTAAAAGACAATCAGATAGAAAATAAACTTTGAAGGGAGTTTTACATAATGGATAATGAATTAGATGAACGAAATAAATTTATAATGTATACAACAGATGATGGACAAATTGATATTGAGGTAAGAGTAGAAGAGGAAAATGTATGGCTTACCCAAAATTCAATGGCTGAATTATTTGATACTACGAAACAAAATATAAGTTTACATATAAAGAATATATTTGAAGAAAAAGAACTAGAAGAAAATTCAGTTGTCAAGGAATGCTTGACAACTGCTAAAGATGGAAAAAATTATAAAACAAAATTTTATAATTTGGATTTAATTATATCAGTTGGATATAGGGTAAGATCAGTTCGAGGTACACAATTTAGAATATGGGCCAATAAATTGATAAAAGAATATCTAATAAAAGGGTATAACATTAATGTTAAAAGATTCAAAAATAATGGTGGAGGAACATATTTTGAAGAAGTATTAGAAAAAATTAGAGATATTCGTTCATCTGAAAAAGTATTTTGGAGAAAAATATTAGATATTTATGCAACTAGTGTAGATTATGATGCGAAAAATGAACAAACAAGAGAATTTTTTAAAACAGTTCAAAACAAAATGCATTATGCTGTTCATGGTAATACGGCAGCAGAAGTAATATTTAATAGAGTAGATAGTCAAAAGGAAAATATTGGATTAACAAATTTTAAGGGAAATATGCCTACTAGAGCAGAGACAGAAATTGCTAAAAATTATTTAAGTGAAAAAGAATTAGATTTATTAAATAGAATGGTGTCAGCATATTTAGATGT
>CAKPPS010000036.1 GCA_934177795.1 uncultured Clostridia bacterium
ACGGATTTAGTGCAAGGAGTAAAAATACAACTAAATAATGACGAGCCAGCAGTTATATTAACTGCTGGCTTTGGTTTGGGATATTTACTTGTGTTAGTTTTGTTTATAGTTTGTTGCTAACTTTGGATTTTACTTTCAATAAATTTTTTATAAAAATACTATCTTTTATTAACACAATTATAAAATACATTTCGCATTTTCGTATATTTCTTATATATTTAATTTTGTTATTATATAACTTATTTGCTAACATATATAGACAAAATTTTTTGGTGGTAGCATACTATTATTAATAGAAAAGTTTGCAACTGATACAATTTTTGCACTGTAATTGCTAATTATTTTATGAGTATTAAATTCAGTCAACGATGTAGAGAAAGCATTAACTGATGTACTACGATTTTGACTGATTATTTTTATTTTGGTTGATTTATTATTTCCTTTGTTTTGTACATCACTTGTAAATTTGTTGCTGTTGGATTCTCTTGTAAAAACTTTAACATTTCCTTCTGTTGTTCCTCTGTTTCTAAATAGCTCATTGCTCTCTGACATGCTTCCATTACTACTCCAGCTTCTTTCATTAATGTTGCTATTTCTTTTTGAAGTTTTGTTAGCATAAATTTTCTCCTTTATATTTGGATCTATATTAATATTATCTTTTTTAGATAAAATATTTTCCCAACTTTCAACTATTTTTATAGGTATTTCTTTTATTCCTATTTTTTAGCTATTTGTAACCTGTGATTTTCATTTTCAATTTCATATGTTCCATTACTTTTTTATAAATTTCTATAGATTCTGTTATCCCATTTTTTGTAATACTTTCTCTCAGATTGAAAATTTGTTCGTCTGTTCTATATCCACCTTCATTAAATAATGGTAACAAATCAAATATAGAAATATTTTTTGTATTGCCAATTTTTATTATACAATATTGCTTTATTATCTTCAATAGGCTTCCTTGGTAATTTAACTTTTTTAAGCGGTAATTTTACTTGTTGTATTGTTTCTCCTAATGCTTTTATATCTTCTACATTTTTCATTGCAGTATAGTAATCATCTCGCATGGGTTATTTTTTTGTATAATTTCTAATTGTTGTTGTTTTTTATTTTTAAGCAAATTAATAGAATCTGAATTATTTTCAGATTCTTGCATAGAATATTTAGTAGTGTTGACATCATTTTTATTTGATGTTATACTATTATTAATAGAAGAATCAGCAACGTTGGAATATTGGATTCCTTCATTGAAATCTGATTCTCCTTTTTTTGTATATATTTTTTCTAAATTGTTATTCTTTATATATTTATCAAAATTATTTCTGCCATAAACACTTTTTATTTGATTTTCATCAATATAAACACCGTTATAAATTCCTTTTCCATTAATTTGTATAGTTTCATTACTATCTAAAATAGCACAATACTAAAACTTTACATTTTCTTCTATTGATACTATATCTTTTATATTCATCTGTTTTTTCTTTAATGTCCCTAAAATAGAACTACAAAATAAAATTCTTTTATTTGTTATACAAAAAACACCATTTGTTTTACTTTTTATTAAAAATATTAATGTATTTGTACTTTTTACTATAACATTAGCATTAATAGCGTATAAAACTTCTTCATTGGGTTGTATCATACGTTGAGTTTCTTTTGTGGAACTTTTTGCTAATATATTTCTTGTCCCACTTCTTTTAATAGCTTCAGCAACCGTCATAATAATTTCCTCCTTTTATTCTATTCTAAAAAGAGTATATAACTTTTATTTAAGTCTTGTTGTCGAAAGTTGTCGAAAATATAATAATTTTTAGAAGTTATATTTTATAAATATCTGCATAAACTATTGATTATTAACCTAATTTATAGTATAATTAAGTTAATAAATATTTATTTGAGATTAGTTGTGACACCCTAGTGTTGCAGTTAATCTCTTTTTATTTTCTTTTATACATCTTTAATACTTGATTATTTTTTATTAGAATGATTGCATTAACCCAATCCTTATGTTTAGATTTATAAATACTTTTTATCTGTTCTATCGCTTCTATTTCTTTCATTTCAGTATTAGAAATATCAAAAATAAAATTATTTGATTGTTCCTTTTTTTTATTGATTGCATTATATAAGGTATTCTTACTGTTACCATATATTTCTTTTAAATCATATTTCCTATTTTCTATCATATAATCTGGTGTTTTTATTCCTTCTGGTTTATTTATTCTAGGAATAATTCTAACTTTTCCACCATATATTCTTCCAAGAATACCAGCAACTTCTTTTTCTTTAGTAGTCGGTTTCATTACAATGTATTTTCCATCTACATTATAATAATTATTATTATCTTTATAGTATTGTTCCTGTATTATGTTGTAATCTTTTTCAATTGTAAATTGTTCTGTTATATCTGAAAAATTACTATTAATTTTTTCTGTTATTTCATTAACTCTATCTTGATAATTTAATACATTTTCAGGTAATAAACTACCAATTGCCAACCTTTGATATTGTTTTTGTCTTTGTTGTAGGTATTGTGTATATTTATCTTCTTTATTATGATTATTTTTTGCTTGTGTTACTTCTTCTGGTTCATCATTTACACCTTCATAATATGTACTAACTCCATGATGACATCTTGGATGAAATAATCCTCCTGCAATTGCTGTACTTAGTAATGGGTATTTTGTTTCATTACTATCTAAAATAGCACAATACTAAAACGAATTGTTTGTAATTCTTACAAATGAATAAGTTTCATTACTATCTAAAATAGCACAATACTAAAACCAACCTTTTTTGACTTATAAACGTGTAAATGGTTTCATTACTATCTAAAATAGCACAATACTAAAACACAACTTTAAAAATTGCAATACCTCTTTTAGTTTCATTACTATCTAAAATAGCACAATACTAAAACAGAAATAAGATATACTCAATCAAGTAATATGTTTCATTACTATCTAAAATAGCACAATACTAAAACAATCCAAATGAAGTAATTTCAATTTCTTTAGTTTCATTACTATCTAAAATAGCACAATACTAAAACTCAGATATATTTGGTTCAGAGAAAATAGATGTTTCATTACTATCTAAAATAGCACAATACTAAAACTTTAGAACTGCTATATCTCTAGCTTTTAAAGTTTCATTACTATCTAAAATAGCACAATACTAAAACAGCCCGACAGAGCCATTTACACAATCAAAAGTTTCATTACTATCTAAAATAGCACAATACTAAAACCCTTTACTTTAAGTTTTAACTTTTCTATATGTTTCATTACTATCTAAAATAGCACAATACTAAAACATATGCACTATGTTTATCTCCAATATAGCTGTTTCATTACTATCTAAAATAGCACAATACTAAAACAAAAGCCTTCACAACCTACACCTAAAATATGTTTCATTACTATCTAAAATAGCACAATACTAAAACCTCAAATTTTGTATTTTTTTCGGTAATGACTCCGGTGATTTTAGATAATAATTCTTAATATTTGCTATATCTCATCAAAATTTTCATCAATAATATTCTTTACTTCATATTTTAGTTTCTTTTCGCTTGTGCTATTCTCTACAACTAATAAATTTATATTATTATATACTGAATATTTATATAATTCAACTAATTCTTCTTCATTCAGATATGTTTTTAAATTAGGAATAACTAATATATTTGCAATTTTTAAAGTTGATAATACATTAATAATAAATTCTATTTTCTCCATAATAGTACAATAACAAGATACATCTATCTTAACTTTAAATATTTTTAATAAATCTGATATTTCTAAATCATCATCCATAGTGAATTCAAATGGTAATTCATTTATTTCGTTTATAAGATAATTTCTAAAATTTATGATTAAGTTTTCTAATTGGTTATCTTGATTATTTCTTATATTTTCTGCTATTAAATTATAAAATTTATTTATTATTTTTTTCTCATTTAAATCTATATTAAATAAATCAGTCATTAGATATATATTTTTACTAATTTGAACTCTTTCATTTTCATCAAAAAGCACTACACTATTATCATCATTAATGGCTTCATTAGATTGCTCATTTATATTGTTAATAAAATTACTAAATAATTTTTTATTTACTATTTCTAATACATTTACGCTATTTTCCTTAAATTCTATTTCATTTTCAAATCCATTTATAGACATTATCACAATATCACAAGCCTTTCTGTATCATCCAAATTATCAGAATTTTTTTCTCCGTACTATGTATTCCATAAAACTAAATTGTTTTTCAGTAATCACTAACATTTGTACTATTCCTTTTGGAGGTTTACTTTTTTCAATTTTATCTTTTATTGCTTTTACAATTGAATTATTTAAAGCTAATTTAGAATATACTGATTTTTGCATCATTATAAAGCCTTCTTTTATTAAGAATTTTCTAAACTTTGAATATATTTTTCTATCTTTGCTTGTTTCTGTTGGTAAATCAAAAAATACTAATATTCTCATAAATCTATATCTCATAATTTAAAATTTTACTTTCTTCTTTATTTTCTAATGCATCTATTACACTTTGAATATATATTGGAATTGCATTTACTACATATTGTTCTTTTCCTCTTATTTCTACTTTATTGTTTAGTGCATCTATTAATTTATATTTTTGAATTTTATCGAATTCTGCTTTACTATTATTGTAGACAATTTCATCTATTAATGGTCTATAAGGTTCCATTAAATCACATGTAAAATTAAATTGATTAAATTCATTTTTATGATTTACTCCTAACTGCGTTATATACCCTTTACTAACTACCTCTTTATTCATTGTTGATAAAATTATTGAATATCCGTAATCTAACGCACTATTTATATTATTATTTGTACCTCTTATAAATTCTTTTCCAAATAATAAATTAAAGTATACTTTAGCGGCATGACCTTCTCTATTAGTTATATCCCCTTTTTCTACTTCTTCTTCATAATCTAGTAATCTTTTATATCCATCTATATTAAGTCTTTTTAAAAGCATTGCTTGATTATGTATTTTATATTTAACTATTTGTTGCCAGACAAAATCTTTTCTATCTTCTGTCCATTTAATCTGATTTTGAATTTTTTTACTTGTGTTAAATGAATTATAATATGGCATAACTTCTCCAGACGGATTATGTGTTTCATCACAAAAAATCAATTTAATTTTATTATTAATTAATTCATTTATTAAATATGATGTTATTGATACCATACCATTTTCAATTAATATTATATTAATTTCAGAAAGATGAATCATTTGTAAATTTTCACTTCTAATAACTAAATAATCATTTTTATAACTTAACTTACAATTTTTATTTACTACTACAGTTCTCCATCCCACTTAATTTATACCTTCTTTCGTACATTCCAGTTATTGATTTGTCTATAAATGTCATATTTATTAATGCTTTTGTTTTGAATTTTTTTCCTTTTATTCTTCCAACTCTATCAGATTGACCCAAATATTTTAAATTTCCTTGTCCCCTATGCATAAGATCTATTATTCCATTTATTGTTACTACTTTTTCATTATAATCTAATTCACTAAATATTTTTCTTACATCTTCACTATTTAATTTTTCGTATATTGATAAAAATACTTTATATTCATTTCTTAGTTTCTCTAATAAATATTGATAAATATCAAAAACTTTCTCTTTTATATTTTCTTTTTCTTCTTCAGATATATTTTTTTGATTCATAATATAAATTAATTTATTAATATCTTCTGTTACCAATAATTGTTTATTAGATTTAATTTCACCATCACTTAGTAATGCCATTTGTTGACCGTTTTCATCCAAATATTCCTGATATTTTAAAATTTTAGATTTAACAATTTTTATCTGTGTAAATTTTGGAAATATTTTTTGTAAATATTCTTGTAAAGTTATCTTACTATTTTTTATGTCATACTGAATTTTTACTGGTATACCTACCATTTTTAGTTGTTTTCTTCCTTTTTCATCTACATAACTACAAATTGTAAAATATGCTTTTATTTCTCCTGAATATCCTCCGTATTTTTTTACATTTCTATCTTCTTTTAGTGGAATAACTGCTTTTACTTTTTTATCATTTGGTCCATACATAGTTTGATTATAAAACGCACCTGTTTGTTCCTCTAATTTATGTGTTATAAAACAATCTTTGTAATTCAAAATGCTTTTAATTTTATTTTTATCTATATTATTTGAGATCATTCCGATTACAATCCAATTTTTATCCTTTTCATTTTTATTAATATAGTTTTTTACATATTCTGTATATTTATATTCATCTTTATAATTTAATTTTGAATTTATTACATTTCCTACAACGCTAATAATATAAGCATCCTGTGCGTGATGGTAGTCATTAACATTTCTATTTTTATATACTTTAAAAAATGTTCTGAAATTATGTGTAAGTTCTGCTCTAATTGCATATACATCTGTATTCTTATATTGGTTAACAAGCACATTTGTCACATATTTTATACTTTGTCTTGTCTCTATCAATTGCCTAGATATAAATTTTACTTTGTCATTGTCTGTTTCAAACATTTTTCTTCTTCTCAAATTATTGTATTTTTTATCATCTATTAATCCACTTTCATGTAGCTGTTTCCACCAATACTCTTGTTTTCTTATTATCTTTTCGTCTAATAATAAGCTTCCACTTTTTCTTTGATTTTCTTCTTTATATACTAAGACTTTATTTGATAAACTATCATCTTTTATATAATTTTGTGGTAATATATGATCTACTTCATATAAGTTGAGTGTATCTATGTTAAGTGGACGAGAACTATACATACATCTTCCATGCTGTGTAAAATATAAATATAATTTTTCGTTAAAATCTTTTTCTGTTTGTTTTCCTTTTAATTCTTTATATATATTAGGATTATAGTTTTTTATTTTTTCTATTTCATCTTTAAATTTATCATATATTTTTAAAAGTGCTTTTGCTCTATTATCTTTTACTCTCTTATCTCTTTCTTCATTTCTTGCAAATTCTATATAAATATTTTCTGGGTCACATTTCATTATTTTAGTAATTTCTTTTACTATCTTCATAGTTTGCCATATTGCTCTTTTGTTTGCAGGAGATGTCGGAATTCTATCTATTTCATCATATGAAAATTTATTCTCTTTATTTTCTATACATTCTTCTATTTGTTTTCCAAATCCATACTTATCATTATTTATAATTTGCATAAAATTTTCTCTAGTAGTTTTTAATTTTTCTAATATATTTTTATTATCATCATAAGATTTTAAACCTATAATTAATTTTTTTGATAATCTTGACCATCCACTATAATTTTTCTTTGCTAGTACATTTATTATCTTATCATCTATTTTATAAGTGTTTTTTATCTTTCTTTTTAGTATTTTTCTATCCTCAAAAATTGTAATCCATTCTATTATTTTTTCTATCATTTCTATGTTATTTTCGTCTATAGTTTTAAATATATTTTTCATATCAATATATGCAGGCATACTTGACATGAACTTATCATTATCTACCAAACCTGTTATATTATCGATTTCTGTATATATTTGATTATCTAATAACATCTGTTTGAAATCTTTAATTTTAACTACTTTTTTTACTTTAAATAATTTTTCTACTATTTGTTCTTTAACCTTAGGAGATAATTTGTGATTGTTTACTCTTATATTTGCAAGTTCGTTTAAAACACAAAATTCAGAGTATAAAATGGATTGTTTTGGTATAACATCTTCATTTAATAGATATGTACATTTATTAGTCATTCTTTTAATAAATTTTTCAGCAGTTTCATCTACATCTACAACTTCATCAAAATTCCATGGCTTTATTTTTTCGTCTTTTTTTCTTACCACCCATGAAAATCTGCTGTTATTATTTTTGGCAAGCGGACCTACATAATATGGAATTCTAAATTTCATTAATAATAAAATATTATTTTTGTTTCCTTTTATAGTTGAATAATATTTTTCTTGATTATCTAATATTTTTTCTAATTCTTGATAATGCAACTGATATGGAATTGCAGAATTTGCTGTTGTATTTATTTTTACTAAAAATGTTTCGTTTTCAATTTCCTGAAAAATATAGTTTTTATCTTCACTTTCTGGTATTTTATTCATGTCATCTTTTATTTTCTTGTATAATTTTTCTATTGAACAATCAGATATTTTATTATTGAACATCCAATAATTATTTTCTTTCTCTTTTCTAAACATATCATTGTAATTATCTTTTAGATATTTTTTATATGTTTGTTTTAATATTGATAAATCTTTTTTGTATTTTTCATATTTATTTATAAAAGCATCTGAAATGCTTTCTTTTCCCTGTAGAATATCTTGTAAAATAAACCAATTATAGATTTTCAGCATTGCATCATATATATCTGAATTATCTTGTAAGATTTCTTTAATTTCTTCTTCATTTGCAATTTCTGAATTAAATGAAATTTTAGAATTTTCTATGTCTGTATCAAATATTTTATTAATATCAAATTTGTAACCTAAAATAGCACAAATAATATTATTTATTATAGTTTTATCATCCTTAGTATAATCAAAAAGCTTAATCAAATTATCTTTTTTCTCACTTTTTGAGATTTTTTTATTTTTTAAGATATCTACTATGTCTTCTGTTTCTCCTTTAAACAAAATATCTAAATCATTTTCTACAAATTCTATTAATTTATTTATAGTTTCAATTATTTCATTATTACTATTTTTTAAATCTCCTTCATATAGAAAATTCCCGCGATATTTTATTATATGATGAATTGCAAAATAAACTAATCTAATATCAAATTTTTCCTTATTATTCATTAATTCTTTTCTTAAATGATATATTGTTGGATATTTCTTATAATATATAGGATCTGAAAATTCTAATTCAGAAAATAAGTTATATTTTTTACCATTTATAGATTCTTGGCATTTTTCTTCTTTACTTTTAGAAGTTTCTCGTATCATTGGAATAAAATTTGGATATTCTTTTTCAATATCACTTAATAATAAACTTTGTAAAATATTTATTCTTTCTTTTCTTCTTTCAATTCTTCTTCTGGCACCTCTAAATGTTCTTGTCTGCGCAGCTGTACTTCCTTCTTCAAAAAGTCTTGCTCCCCACATATTTTTGTTTCCATGCTTTAAAATGTTATTTTCCAAGTCTGTTACAGCCCATCCTACTGAATTTGTTCCTATATCTAATCCTATATTATATTTTTTTGTTTTTTTATTTTCCATTTACTTGCATTTTCTCCTTTTTTATGTTATATTTTATTTGCTATTAAATTACTATCTAAAATAGCACAATGAGTTAAAATAAGGTTAAACCTTTAATGTCAGTTAAATACTGATTTCACTTAGGTGATTTTAAGTTCTAGTTCTCTAGAACTTTTATTTTTTATATATTATAATGTAATCAATGAAAAAAATGTCGAAATTTGTAGATTATTAATAATTTTTGTATTTTTTGTTGAGTTTTTTATAAACTTTAATTTTAAACCCTCAATCAATAAAGTTTGAAAATGAAAAGGAAAATAGTATTTTATTTATTTAAGTTAGGCTAGTATGTTCATCAATTGACACTAATTAACATATAAAAAATAGTAATTACTTAAGATAATTACTATTTTTCATTATTTATAATTTTAATTAAACATACACTTTTTGTTATAATTATATTATTATTCCATTTGTATGATCAATTTCATGTTGTATTATTTCAGCAACAAATTCCGTATATTTTCCATG
>CAKPPS010000037.1 GCA_934177795.1 uncultured Clostridia bacterium
AAATATTCCACCTTCCTATTTTCTCTATTTTTTACAGATTTATACATTGGGGGGTGAAATATTCGCTTATAAACTTTAAAGGTGATATTATCATAAATTAAATACAAGAAGATTTACCATAAATTGACTTTATGTGAATTATGTGGTATAATAAAAGAGTAAGTTAAAAAGGAGGGGATTATTATGATGAAAAAATTAAAAACAATTTCTTTAATAATAATGACAATAATTTTAACATATACATTAACAGGAATTACAAAAGTATCTGCAGCAACGACAGATACAAATATATTAAAAGCAGGCTATGGATTTAAGAGTATAAACCTTGCACCACGAATAATGGTAAATAAAAATAAATCTCTAAGAAAAGGAGAAAGTACAGATTATTATTTTTCTTATAGCACAATAGATGATAAAGAAAAGATAAAGAACATTAAGGAGAGATATGTACACTATCCATCAAAATATAAAAATGAGCAGTTAACTTGTATGATACCAGGATGCGATAATAAAGAACATTATCATTTCACAGATGAAGGTGAATGGAAAACAGGAATAGTAAATACTAAAAATCAAGATGTTATATCAAGAAAACAAAAAGGCGATGGAACTTATTTTGATGTAAGTGCTACAAAAAAAGAATCTACAGAAGAAACTGTTATTGCAACAGATTTTTCAAACTTAAAAAGTAGTACACAAATGAAAGCAACATATAAAAATAATAAAGTTAGTTCAATTAATCGTAGTATGAGAATAAGCTATAGTTGTACAGATAACAAATTAAATTTAATTTTGTTAGATAATAATGGAATAGCATCAGGAAAAGCTAGTATAAAAATTACAGATAGAAATACAGGAAAAGTAGTGGCAAGTTTAAATGCTAATCAACTAGCTAAAAAATTAACCAATACCACAAAAAATAAAAATGGAAAAATACAAAAAGGTGTATATTCTATAGATATTAGTAAATTAACAACTAATAAAAATGGAACTTATTCTATTAGAGTAGATACGGTTGAAGCAACAGGATTAAAAGGATATGATATGGCAAAATTTGTACCTGCTACAGCAGAAGAAATAAAAAAGGCAGAAGCACAAATTCCAACAAGTATGGAAATAAACAGAGAAGTTAGAACAAGTGTAGATACATCTGACAAAAATACAGTAAAAATTAATCTGAAAGATGACGCAGGAATATCAGAGGTAAATCTAACTACTTATACAGCAGCTAATAAAAAAATAAAATCATATTCACTATCAAAAACAGAGTGTAATACAAATAAAACTTTAGAAAACAAATATATAACATACAAAGGATATAATGAAAAAACTAAAATGGCTACAATAGAAATTAATAAAAGTTATTTTACTAAATACAGTGGAAATAAAAATCATAATTTAGAGCTAGTAATAGAAGCAAAAGATTTATCTGGATTAAGAGCAAAAGAAAAAATATCAATAAGACCAGCAGATAATACATGGAAAGTAAATAGAGGAACAAGAACAAGTGTAAGTTATAAAAATAACATATTATATTTAACTTTTAAAGATAATGATGGAATAGCAACAGGTGATTTTGCTATAAAGATATATGATGTAAATACTAATAAAAGAGTTAATAGTACTAGTGATGAAATAAGAACTTTATTAACAAATGTAAAAAGGAACAATAATACAATAATTAAAGGAACATATCGACTAGATATTTCAAAATTGCAAAAAGATAAAGATGGAAAATATAAAATAAAAGTAAGAGCAGAAGATAGTACAGGAAGATATCGTGTTGAGGTTATAAAATTAAAACCATATTATAATAAATAGATAAAAAATTAGAGATTCTATAGTTTATAGAGTTTCTAATTTTTTGACTATTTAGTTATATTTAAGAAGATTTACCATAAATTGACTTTATGTGAATTATGTGGTATAATAAAAGAGTAAGTTAAAAAGGAGGGGATTATTATGATGAAAAAATTAAAAACAATTTCTTTAATAATAATGACAATAATTTTAACATATACATTAACAGGAATTACAAAAGTATCTGCAGCAACAACAGATGCAAATATATTAAAAGAAGGATATGGATTTAAGAGTATAAACCTTGCACCACGAACAATAGTGAATAAAAATTATTCAGAGAAAAAAGGAGAAAGTACAGATTATTATTTTATGTATAACACGATAGATGATAAGGGACAGCTAAAAAATTTTAAAGATATAGGAGTGTATTATCCATTAAAAGATAAATCTGAGTATTTAACTTGTATGATACCAGGATGTGATAATAAAGAACATTATCATTTCACAGATAAAGGTGAATTGAAAACAGGAATAGTAAATACTAAAAAGCAAGATACTATATCAAGATTCCAAAAAGGATATGGACTACTATATACGAAGCTACATTCTATAAAAGAGAATAAAGTTACATCTATAGATAATACTATTATATCAACAGATTTTTCCAACTTGAAAAGCAGTACACAAATGAAAGTAACATATAAAAATAATAAAGTTAGTTCAGTTAATCGTAGTATGAGAATAAGCTATAGTTGTACAAATAATAAATTAAATTTAATATTATCAGATAATAGTGGAATAGCATCAGGAAAAGCTAGTATAAAAATTACAGATAGAAATACAGGAAAAGTAGTTGCAAGTTTAAATGCTAAAAAATTAGCTAAAAAATTAACCAATACTACCAAAAATAAGAATGGAAAAATACAAAAAGGTGTATATTCTATAGATGTTAGTAAATTAACAACAAATAAAAATGGAACTTATTCTATTAGAGTAGATACGGTTGAAGCAACAGGATTAAAAGGATATGATATGGCAAAATTTGTACCTGCTACAGCAGAAGAAATAAAAAAGGCAGAAGCACAAATTCCAACAAGTATGGAAATAAACAGAGAAGTTAGAACAAGTGTAGATACATCTGACAAAAATACAGTAAAAATTAATCTGAAAGATGACGCAGGAATATCAGAGGTAAATCTAACTACTTATACAGCAGCTAATAAAAAAATAAAATCATATTCACTATCAAAAACAGAGTGTAATACAAATAAAACTTTAGAAAACAAATATATAACATACAAAGGATATAATGAAAAAACTAAAATGGCTACAATAGAAATTAATAAAAGTTATTTTACTAAATACAGTGGAAATAAAAATCATAATTTAGAGCTAGTAATAGAAGCAAAAGATTTATCTGGATTAAGAGCAAAAGAAAAAATATCAATAAGACCAGCAGATAATACATGGAAAGTAAATAGAGGAACAAGAACAAGTGTAAGTTATAAAAATAACATATTATATTTAACTTTTAAAGATAATGATGGAATAGCAACAGGTGATTTTGCTATAAAGATATATGATGTAAATACTAATAAAAGAGTTAATAGTACTAGTGATGAAATAAGAACTTTATTAACAAATGTAAAAAGGAACAATAATACAATAATTAAAGGAACATATCGACTAGATATTTCAAAATTGCAAAAAGATAAAGATGGAAAATATAAAATAAAAGTAAGAGCAGAAGATAGTACAGGAAGATATCGTGTTGAGGTTATAAAATTAAAACCATATTATAATAAATAGATAAAAATTAGAGATTCTATAGTTTATAGAGTTTCTAATTTTTTGACTATGCAGTTTTTTATATGAAAGTACTTGTAATTTTATAAAAAGAATAATAAAATAGGTATATCACAAATAAAATGAAATAATACGATATATGGGAGGAATCAAAAGTGAAAATAATATTAGATGCAATGGGTGGAGATAATGCACCAGATGCCAATATTAGAGGAGCTGTAAATGCAATAAATAAAGTAAAAGCAGAAGTTATTTTGGTAGGAAAAGAAGAGATTATAAGAAATAAAGTAAAAGAATTTTATGGAAAAGAAATAGAAGAGATATCAGATAGATTAAAAATAAAAAATGCAACAGAGACAATAGAAATGGAAGACCAACCAACTGTGGCGATAAAACATAAAAAAGATTCATCTATGGTAGTTGGATTTAATATGTTAAAACAAGATGAAGGAGATGTGTTTATATCTGCAGGAAATTCAGGAGCATTGCTTGCAGGAGCAACACTATTAGTAGGTAGAATAAAAGGAATAGATAGACCAGCACTAGCAGGAATATTGCCAGCATATAAAAGTCAATTATTATTAATGGATTGTGGTTCAAATACGAATTGTAAACCAATAAATTTATTACAATTTGCACAGATGTCTAATATATATTTAAAAAATACTTTTGGAATAGAAAAGCCAGCCATAGGTCTTTTAAATATAGGAACAGAAGAGACTAAAGGAAATGAATTAGTAAAAGAAAGTTATAAACTAATAAAAGAAAAGGCAGAAGAATTAAATATTAATTTTGTTGGAAATGTAGAAGGAAGAGATGCGTTTTCAGGAAAAATTGATGCAATTGTTACTGATGGATTTACAGGTAATGTTTTTTTAAAAACTACAGAGGGAATGGGAAAATTTGTTAAAAAGACATTAATAGAAAGTTTTACAAAAAATGTCTTAGCTAAGATTATGGCAGTTCCTGCATTACCAGCTATAAAAAGCTTTAGTAAAACTATGGATTATAAATCTTATGGAGGAGCATTATTTCTAGGAGTAAAAAAGCCTGTAGTAAAAGCACATGGAAGTAGTGATGAAACATTATTTGAATTTACTATTATTCAGGCAGAAAAATTTGTAAAAAATAAGGCTGTAGATAAGATGATTGAAGAGTTCCAGAAAAATACAAAAAAATAATAATGACTTGATAGTACAAAATAAAAATATTTATTGAATTTACTTGACAAATATACAAACATATAATATAAATGATGATATAAATTGAAAATAATCAAATGAATAAATCATTTGCAAACATGAGAGGAGGTGAACTCGTAGTTATGAGTTCAGAAGAAGTATTAGAAAAAGTAAAAGGGATAATAGTAGAACAATTAGGTGTTGCAGAAAACGCAGTTACGATGGAAGCTTCTTTTATAGATGATTTAGGTGCTGATTCATTAGATATAGTAGAATTAGTTATGGCATTAGAAGAAGAATTTGATATAGAAATCCCAGACAGTGATGCAGAAAAAGTAGTTACTGTAAGTGATGTAGTAGAATACATTAAAGAAAATGTAAAATAAAAAGAAGACCTGTAGTTAGAATTTAATTTTTAACTACAGGTCTTTTTATGCCATATCATATTAAAAACGAAACCTTTATGATATGTTAATAATGGCTCTAATATACAATAATATAAAGAATTATTTGTAAACAAGCAGATTACGAAAATTGCTATAAAATAATATTAGATAATCAGTTATATTTTTTTTCTTAATATCACAATCAACTGAAATATTAGAAGAATAAATAGTAGTCTCACCAGATAGTAAAGTTATATTTCCTATTATAGTTCCTTTAGTAATTGGCGCATTTAAATTTGTGTTACAGTTAATAATAATATTAAATTTATCTAACATATCATTTTTAATTGGTATATTGCTGTAAGTAGGAGGATCATAGGTTAAAGAAATATAATCATAAAGCCCTTTGTAGACACTAAAAGTATCTAAATGCTCTTTTTTCCAGTTTTCAAAATAAGTATTAATAATGTTGTTAATATCAACATATTCAAAATGAGAAAATGCATATTCCATTAATTTAATGCTATCAGTTGAACGGAATTTTTTAGTATCAGCACCTAATACTACACAAATAATATCAATATCACCTCTTTTACATGCAGTAACTAAACATCTATTAGCACCATTTGTAAAGCCTGTTTTTATGCCATAAACTCCATTTAAATTACCCAAAAGTTCATTAGTGTTTCTAATTGTTTTAACATTGTTATTAATTGTAATAGTATATTCTTTAGTTCCAACTATTTTTGCAAAAGTTTCATTTTTAAGTGCATAGTTTGACAGAATTGCCAATTCATAAGCTGTAGTGTAATGCTCATCAGCATCTAAACCATGAGGAGTAATAAAATGGGTATTTGTAAGCCCTAATTCTAGAGCTTTATTATTCATTAGTTCAGAAAAATTATTAATAGAACCAGCTACATGTTCAGCTAAAGCAACAGCAGCATCATTACCGGAGCATAACATTAAACCATATAATAAATCATTAACCGTTATTTTATCTCCGGTTTTAAGTCCTAATCTAGAGCCACCAGTGCCTCCTGCTTTTTTAGATATTTCTACTGTATCAGATAGATTACAATTTTCAATTACTACTAAAGATGTCATTATTTTTGTTGTAGAAGCCATTTTTTTTCTCTGATTATGGTTTTTTCCGAGAATTACGGTGTTTGATTTTCGATCTAATACTATATAAGCTCTGGAATTTATGGTAGGGAAATCGTTAGCACTATTGGTTTGTAAATTAGAGTCATGCATGAATTCATTAACATTAAAATCATCTTCTACAGGAGATAAGTCGTCAGCCAAAACAATTGGTGATAATAATATAGTTATAAAACAATAAAAAATAAAAAATTTGTAAATAAATTTCATAATCGATACCTCAATATAAAATTATGAGATAGTATAAAATTATATAACTATAAAGTATGAATTTTATAAAGTGATAAATTACTAGGGAAACAAAGAAAAATAAATTAATTAACATAAAAGCTTGAAATCATTACAAAAATGTAATATAATTGTAATGTGGGAATACAAAGGAGATAATGACTGGAAAGCTATAAATCCCTAGTAATTTAAAAGTAACAATATTTATACATAAATATATAAGAAAAAAATGTTATTGACTAAAAATAAAAATGTTGTAAAATATAGTTACATGTATTATTAATTAAGGAGAGAAAAATATGAATAGCAAAAATTTTGTTAAAAGTATAATAGGTATTATATCAATAATTTTAATAACAATGGTGCCATCATTAGTAAGTGCAGCAACATTGTCACCATCATTATATTTTGGAATAACTGAGTTAAGAGAAGATGGGAACAGTAAAATTGGATATTCTATAGGTGATCCATCTGTAAATGGTACAGATATAGCTAATGCTTCTAAAATTTGGAATATTGTAAAATATAGTAGTGCAACATCAAAAGATCCAACAGAAGCAAATGTATATTGCGTAAAAGCTGGAGTGGGATTTGCTACAGAAAGTGGAACAAATGAAATTCAGGAATATGATTTAAAATTTGATATGTACACTGAGAGAACAACAATTGCAAGCAAAAATGATGTATTAAAAAATCTAGTAAATGGTGGACATTATAATGAATTATTAGCAGCAGCAGATTTGTTATATATACCAGGAACATCAACAGAGGCAGAAAGAGCTAACTTGTTAACAGCAGCAGGAATAGATCAAGAAGAATATAAGGATGAAAAAGAATATCAAATTACTGATAATGAAATAGAAGCTGTTCAACAAGCAGCATTATGGTATTTTACAAACTATGGAGAAGATAACGGAAAATATGATCAAACAGATAAAAATGGTTCATGGTTATATTATACAACTGATGGAACTACTTATGAAAGCTTAAAAACATATAATCCAACATCTCAACCATTAAATCAAAGTGCTGGGGTATATAGACAACAACAGGCAGGATTGTTATATGAATATCTAATAAAAACAGCAAAAGCTAATGCAAGTAAATATACAGATAGTAACGCAAATTATAAAAATAAATTAACTTTATATGCTTCTTCAAAAAATGGAGCAGCACAACCATTAATGGATGTAGAAAAAAATCCAAAAGAATTTGATTTAGCATTAAGAAAATACATAACAAAAGTAGATGGAAAAGAAGTTGCAGATACTAGAGTACCAAACATAGATGAAGCAACATTAAAAACAGGAACAACAGCAACATACAAACATAGAAAAGATCCTGTAAAAGTAAAAAAGGGCAGTATTGTAACATATAATTTAACAATATATAATGAAGGAGAAATAGCAGGAAGAGCAACAAAAATAGTAGACCAATTGCCAACAGGATTAAAATATTCAAAGGTAAATACACAAGGATATGAAGCAAATTATGATGAAACAACAAATAAATTAACTTTAACAAAAACAGGAACAAATAATTTAGCAGCATATAAAGAAGGAAGTTTAGATTCAGAAACAATAGAGATAGAATGTATAGTAGAAGCTTCTGAAAATAAAAAAGTATTAACAAATGTAGCATGGATAGCAGAAGAAGTAGATGAAACTGGAACAACAATAACAAAAGATAGAGATTCAGAACCAGGAAAAAATCCATCAGTAAATAAAGATAATATGGAAAATTATAAAGGAAATAATGACAATAAAGATGATTTAACAGATAAAGATTATTTCTATAAAGGTGAAGAAGATGACGACGACTTTGAAAAATTAATCATAGAAAATGGTAATTTTGATTTAAAATTAATAAAAAGAATAACAGAAGTTAATGGAAAAGCAGTTAAAGAAAGACTTCTTGGAGTAGATGTTACAAAATTAGCAGCTGGAACAGCAACAACAGCTGATTATAAAATGTCAAAAGATCCTGTGACTGTATCACAAGGAGATTTAGTAAAATATACATTTAGAGTATATAATGAAGGAAATATAGATGGATATGCACAAGAATTGACAGAAGATATACCAGAAGGTTTAGAATTCTTAGGTTCAACTATTGATGCAAATATGAATGAAAGAACAGATAAAGATGAATTAGCAGCAGTAAATTATAATGCATCAATGGGATGGAAATATAAAAATGGAGATACAAGCAAAATAACAACAGATTATTTAGCAAAGGGAAAAGGTGAAGAAATAAAGACACCAGGAGCTAACTTAATAAAAGCATTTGATGCAGAAAAATCTTATTCAGATACAACAGATAATAAAAATCCTGATTATAAAGAAATATCAGTAATATTTAAAATAAAAGCAGCTAATTCAACGACAGGAATAATAAGAAATGAAGCAGCAATAACAAATGATGCAGATGGTGATGGAAATGCAGTAACAGATAGAGATTCAACACCAGAAGACTGGAAAAAAGAAAATGACAACAAATATTATGATGATGACAAAAAATGGCCAACTTATAAAGAAGATGATGAAGACTATGATAATATTATTTTAAAAGAATTTGATTTAGCATTAAGAAAATTCATAACAAAAGTAGATAATAAAAATGTAACAACAAGAGTACCAGAAGTAAAATATGATAAAGCAAATAATAAGATAAGTTATGAACATACAAAAGAGCCAGTGGGAGTATCAACAGGAAATGTAGTAGAATATACAATAAGAGTATATAA
>CAKPPS010000038.1 GCA_934177795.1 uncultured Clostridia bacterium
CAAAGGTATTTTATTTTCAATGTACTTGACTATTTTTCTTATTGCTATTTTCTTTCGACTTTTATCGTCTTTTAAATTATACATTATCCCTTATTATTTTTTCAAGTCTTTTTGATTTTATTTTTGATTTTTATCTTTCTTCTATTTATGGTATATCATATATATTAATTTTTTTATAATTTTTTATTCATTGATATTCTGGCATTTGCCTTTATAAAAGTGACAGAACTTAATTTCTCATTCAATCAAATTTTCATAATTAATAGTAAAATTAAATTTTATATGATAAAATAACAATAAATAAAAATTTTAGGAGATTCACAATGAATAGTGTTTTATGTAATTCATACACCGAAGTTAGTTATATCCTAGATATTTTAGGTGAAGAATATAAAAATAAACTACCTGAAAAAATTTTAAAATTAATTTATACTAACAAAAATGATGATTATAAAATTAATTTAAATTTTGATATTACAAAAAATAATATAAATATACACCAAATGAAAAAATAACCACAGAAGTAAAAGAAAAAATTCCCCTTTTCCATGAGCTTTTAGTTCAGGCAGAATAGGGAAAAACAACACCAATTTTTGAAATAGAATCAGAGATGCTAAGAGCTTTTCTCAAGAAAGAAAAATTAGCACTTAAACTGATGATTTTAGTGGACAATATTTCTTAATAGTCCTCAAAAAATGAGTGAAACAATTTCACTCATTTTTTATAATCTCATTTATGTTATAAAACTACTTTTTTACAAATTTTAGTTTTACGGCTTTAGGGTTCAGCTTTTCAAGAATAAAGCAGGACGAAAACCGAGGTTATCAAGGCTGTTAGACGGAAGATAGAAGTTACGATCAGAAGCTGGATAGCTAGAACCTGTATATTTATAACTGCCGCCTCTGCCAACTCGATTAGCAGAATTGTAAGACTCCATAGTCCATTCGCTAACATTTCCGGCTAAATCATATACTTTTTTGACTTGGTTTTTTCCTCCATTTAAATCTATTCCTGTTTTATGCTCAGAATTTCCTGAAACTCCATCATACCATCCCATTCCTGTACTGTCTATAATATATTTTTTATCTGTTGATGTAGCACTCGAATTTTCTATATCTTTCATCCAATTCATCACAGCATCCCATTGTACACCATAAAAATTCCCATTTAAGGCAATATTCTATTCTGATGATTTAAAAATTGAAGTAAGGATTTGTTCCTTAACCGCTGGTTATCCTGGAACCGGTCCTCATGACTTAGCCAAAATTTTGGACTTCTTGGGCATCCAATATGACAAAGAGGATACATTCACCAAGAAAAAACGAGGAGAAGACGGATTTATTAGATTAACATATAAATGTTAGTATAAATCGCTTCTCCATACCTTCTAACTGGCATACTTTTTTGTATGCCAGATTTTTTATATTTTATTATTTTCTTTGAAATTAATTATTAAGTCTACTGCATTTTCAATACCTATTGAATCACTATTTATACAAATATCATAATTCGATAAATCTTTCCAGTTTTTTCCTGTGTAATATTTATAGTGATTTGCCCTTAACTTATCTATTCTTGCTATTTCTTTTTCTGCTTTTTTAGCATCCATATTATAATATTTTACAGCTCTATTTATTTTATCTTTCATAGCACTATATGCAAATACTTTTATTATATTTTTTTCATCTTTTAAGATATTATCAGCACATCTTCCAATAATTACACAAGATTCTTTGGATGCAACTTCTTTTATTAGTTCTGATTCTTTTATAAATAATTCATTTTCATTATTGAATTCAGAATAATATCCATTATTAAAGTTTGCTAGTATATCTCTTTTTTGTTCATTTTCTTCAATATATTTTTGTGAATACCCTGTTTCTTCTGCAATTTTCATTACAAATTCCTTATCATACAATTTTACTCCTAATTTTTCTGCTAACAATTTTCCAATATATCTTCCACCTGAACCATACTCTCTAGAAATTGTAATTACAAATTTTTCACTATTTGATGTTGCTCCATCATTGTTTTTATCAGTTTCGACAATATTTGTATTTTTCTCAGTTTTTTTGTTTAATTTTCTAACTTGTAATACTAATAATGTTGATGCTACAATAAATGCAACCCCATCTGCAACTGGTCCTGCATGTAAAAATCCTTCAACGCCACCAATATGAGCTAAAATTATCATTGCTGGAATTAAAAATAAAATTTGTCTTGATAAAGATATTATTGCACTTTTTACACCTTTTCCAATTGCTTGAAAAAATATTCCTGCAGGTAATTGTATTCCATTGCAAATACATAACATTAAATAAGTTCTAAAAGCCATGCATGCAAATTCTATATATAATTCATTTCCACTACCAAATATTGATATTAATTTATCTGGTATTAATTGGAATAATACAAAAGCTATTGTGCTTATTACTATACTAATACTTAAAACTATTTTTAAAGTTTTCTTTACTCTGTCATACTTCTGAGCACCATAATTATAACCCCATATAGGTTGTGCTCCAGCTGCTATTCCTATTATAATACTATTTAAAATTTGACTTATTTTCATTACAATACCTAAAACTGTAATAGGTATTTCTGCACCAAATCTTGATTCTGCACCATATTTTCCTAATAAATTATTCTCAACACTCATTACTACAACAATACTCATTTGAGTAATAAAACTACTAATACCTAGCATTGCTACTTTTAAAGATGTTGAAGGATTTAATTTGATATCTTCTTTTTCTATTTTTATGCTTTTTATTCTTTTTAAATAACACAAATTTATTATAAAATTAACAATCTGACTTGCTACAGTAGCTATCGCAGCTCCACTTACTCCCATTTTGAATACAAATATGAAAATAGGATCTAATATTGTATTCATTATAGCTCCTACAAGCATTGATATCATAGAATATTTGGGACTACCATCTGCTCTAATAATTGAATTTAAAGTTGTCCCAACTATCATAAACGGCAACCCAATAGCAGTTATATATCCGTATTTTAATGCATATTCCCTTAATGCATCCGTACATCCAAATATATTTAAAATTTGTGGTAAAAATATTAATGTAATAACTCCTATAATAATTGCTACAATTGCAGAAGTTAATATACCATTTATTACTCCTCTGCTTGCTTCTTTTTTGTCTTTTTCTCCAAGTTTAAGACTTAAATATGCTGAACTTCCGTCACCGAACATTAATGCAAATGCTAGACAAAGCATTGTTAGTGGAAAGACAACATTTGTTGCACCATTTCCTAAATATCCAACTCCCCAACCAATAAATATTTGGTCTATTATATTGTATAAAGAGTTAACAACTAAGGAAATTATGCATGGAATAGAAAATTTTCTAATTAATTTTCCGATTTTTTCATAACCTAAAATATTTTCTTTTTCTTCCATTTTTTCCTCCTTCTTTGTTTTCTTACAAAAGCAAATTATATCCAAAAATTTGAAAAAAGTCAAGAAAAAAATCAACCAGCTTTTATTTTCTGATTGATTTTTGTATCTATCTGTTTTGAATTGGAGCGAGTAGTGGGAATCGAACCCACGCTATCAGGTCGGAAGCATGACATTCTACCACTAAATTATACTCGCATATTTGAATTATACTATTTATTTAAAAATAAATCAATAAAATTCTATTTTATTTTTTGTTATGTTTTGTCAATTTATTGTTATTCTCCTGACTCTGAAACATAACTATTTATTTCTTAATTTAAATTATTGAAAGTTCAGTCACACTAATAAATTTTAAAAGTATATTAGAAGTAGTGAAAATAAAAGGGGATGTTTTTTTACAAAAAACTAAAAACTACTTCTAATATAATATTATTTTAACATATTTTTGTGACTTTGGGGTGAATTTTCTATATTTTTTTATTTAATTGAATTATTTTACCGTTTAAGTATGATAAAATCCCGTCTTCTTTGCTAAAATTGAATTTGATTTTATAACTACATAATATTTGATATTTTTTTCCATATTTTTTATTTATTTCATTTTTTCCATATTTTCCATCTCCAATAATTGGATATCCTATATAAGCAAGATGCGCTCTTATCTGATGTGTTCTACCTGTTTCTATTTCTACATCTAACAATGTAGTATTGTTTTTTCTTTCTTCCAATACCGAATATGAAGTTATAATTTTTTGATAGCCTTTTTTAGGTACATCACTAATATATACTCTACATTTTTTATTATCTTTAAATAAATATGCCTCTAATCTATCTTTCTTTTTTTTGGGTATTCCATAAACTACAGCTAGATAATGTTTTTCTATTTCATGTTTTTTAAATTTATCTAACATAATATTTAAAGCTTCTTTATTTTTAGCAAATATAACTAATCCTGTGGTATTACGATCTATTCTATGACATGGTTGTGGTTTAAATTTATCCTCTTCATAATTCCTACTTAATATCTCTGTTATTGAGTTTTCTCCAGTTACTTCTATATTCACTGGTTTGTTAACTATTAATATATTATTATCTTCAAATATTTTGTCTATTTTAATATTTCTTTTTTCTAATTGTTCAGGCATATATATTTCTACAACATCTTTTTCATAAACTATAATATCTTTATTTATTCTTTTTTGATTTACTTTTATATCTTTTTTTCTTAATAATTTGCAAAATATATTATAATTCATATTTTGTATTTCTTTTAATACAACTTTACTTAATTTTTTATCATTATATTTGGTTTCGATTATTATTCTTTTCATAATGTTTACATTATATAGTATTTTTAGTATTGTAGCAAGTTTGCTTTAAGTATTTTTTCATATTCTTCAAAATTTGGTTCATATTTTTCTATCATTCTATAGAAGTTCTTAGAATGTGTTTTATATTTTAAATGACAATATTCATGTAAGATTATAAAATCTATTATATTTCTATGGAACATTACTATTTTAGGATTTACTGTTATTTTATTTTCAATACATCTTGCTATTTCTTTTTTCATATTTTTTATTTCATAGTCTTCTGGTGCAAATCCTAGTAATAATCTAGTTTTTTCCATTGCTCTTTCTATTTCTACTTTTGCTATTTGTTCATACATTTTATCTATTGCTAAATCTAAAATATATTCATTGTTATTTTTATATTTATTAGGAAGTTCTATTTTTATAATTGCATTATCTACTTTTAATTCGGCAACTTTTATATTTTTATATACAATTTTTACCTTATAGTCAATTCCCAACACTGGTACTGGATGTTTTTCTAATGCTACTGTTTCATTGTTTTTTATTTTTATTAATTTTTTCACTTTATTCATAGATACTCCTCCTTGCAAATTGTTGTTCGCTTTTATTGTCATCATTTTATATCTATTTTTTTCTTTTGTCAATACCTTTTACAAAAAACGTTTGTTTTTTATTTATACAATCAAATTTCTAAATTCTTTGAATTTTATTGGCTTTGATAAAAAATATCCCTGTAATATATCGCATTGATTTTCTTTCAAAAAATCTACTTGGTTTTGATTTTCCACGCCTTCCGCTACCGTTTTTAATTTTAATTTTTTAGCTATTAACATAATAATTTCTATCATATCTTCGTCTTTTTGCTCTATTTTATCTATAAAAGTTTTATCTATTTTTATTGTATCTATTGGCATATTAGCCAATAAACTTAAAGAAGAATATCCTGTTCCAAAATCGTCAATTGCTATTCTAAATCCTGCTTCTTTTATTTTACTTAATACCTCTTTTATGTTTTGCCCAACTGATGTTCTTTCTGTTATTTCAAATTGTATTTCCCCAGGTTCTATATTGTATTTTTCATTTATCTTAATATAATTTTCAATAAAATCTCTTTCGCTTATACTTTCCTTAGAAATATTTACTGATAGTAACAATTGTCTTTTTATTTTTTCTTTTATTGTTGCCAAATCACTGCAAACCTTCTCATATACATATTTATCTAACTTTATTATAAATAAGTTTTTTTCAAAAATAGATATAAACTCTTTTGGAGGTATTAATGTTCCTTTGTTGTTCCATCTTACCAAAGCTTCTGCTCCAATTATACTATTATCCTTTACCCTATATAATGGTTGATAATATACTTCAAATTCTCTTTTTTCTAAGCCTTCTACCATTAGATTTTCTATTTCACTCTCTCTTATTACCTTTTCTGCAAATTGTTCTGTAAATTCTCCATAAATTTCGTTGTAATTTCCCTTTATACTATCATGTGCCATAATTGCTTTATCTATCATACTTTGTGGTTTTTCATTACTATTGCATCTGTATATCCCTATTGATACTTTTATATTATATGTTACATTTTCTATTGTTACTTTAGATATTCTTTTATTAATTCTACCTATAATATTAGATGTTTCTACATCATTAAACAAAACTATCCCAAATACATCATTTGCTAATCTACATACTATGTCTGTTTCTCGTATAATATGTTTTATTTCTTCTCCTACTTTTTTTAAAAGTTTATCTCCCTGTGAATGTCCATATTTCTTATTAAATGCTTTAAATTTATCAATATCTATAATTACAATCGTTTTACTTATGCTATTATTTTCTGACATTTTCTTAATAAAATAATTATAATTTCCCAATCCTGTGATTGAATCTGTATATGCAAGTTGATATAAATTTTTTTCATCGCTCATATTTATTTTCCTTTATTTTACTTTACTATTATTATTTCGTATTTATATTTTTTTATACAACTTTTTGCCTACTACTGTATTTCTATTATTTTATTAATGCTAAAATAAAGACACTTATGAATACTCCTAATATCATCAAATATTTTTTCCAACTTATTTTTTCTTTTAATATAAGTCTTGATGCTAAAACTGTAATTACTATAGAACTCGTATTTATTACTGAAATTACTGAGACATTTCCATTTAATAACGCACATCTGTCAAATATTGATGATGATGAATCTAATAATGATTGCAAGATAAAATATTTCTTGTTATTTATTTTTCTAATATCAATATAATCCCATTTATTTGTTACTAAACAATATATTAAAATTCCTATTACAATTATTATCGCATAATAAAAAACTACATATAATGGACTTTGATATTCAGTAACATATATTTTATTTATAAAACTAGAAATACCATTAAAAAATACAAATCCATAAGAATACAGAATTGCTCTTCGTTCTATTCTTTTATCTACTTTACTTTGAGATTTGCTTTTAGCTAACATAATAGATAAAATCACCAATATAGTTGAAATAATCAATTGCAACAATGTGCATTTTTCTTTTAAAATAACAATTCCTAATAAAAAAACTACTACTACTTTTGCTTTTTTTATTGATGATGTTATTGCTACTTTTCCATATTTAGTAGCAGAAATTGCACAATAAAAACCTATTGATTGCATCATAACTCCAGGTAACATTTTCATCATATCATAAATATTTAGTTGTATAATAAATTCCGGATGAACAATTAAACTGACTATTATCATAATAGAATGATATACTAATAATCCCATTACTGCCATTCTTTTTGAATCATTATTCGAACATTTTTTTAATGCTATCGACGTAAAACCACTAATTACAGTTGATAGCAAACACCAATATAACCACATTTTTTCTCCTCAATTCTATATCTTATTCTTTATTTTTTTGTTATTTATTATCTATATTATCAGTTATATATTTCTGTGTCAATATATTACAAATTCATGCAATAAATCTTTTTATTCTATCTTTTTTAAAAAAGTAAAAATATAAAAATTGGCAAGCTCTTACAAGAAGCTATAGATATATTAGATTTAAAATTATATTTTATTATCACATGGTCAAAACGTGGACAAAACCATATTGGGTATTTGTCCACGTTTCTTTTTAATATTATACAAAATCACTGTAATTCAGTGTTATGAACTATTTCATAGCTTCTTCTACTGCAACAGCTATTTCAACAGATGCTCCTACCATAGGATTATTTCCCATACCTATTAATCCCATCATTTCAACATGTGCTGGTACTGATGAACTTCCAGCAAATTGTGCATCAGAATGCATTCTTCCCATAGTATCTGTCATACCATAAGAAGCTGGTCCTGCTGCCATATTATCTGGATGTAATGTTCTTCCTGTTCCTCCTCCACTTGCTACTGAGAAATATTTTTTTCCTTCTGCTAGTCTTTCTTTTTTATATGTTCCTGCTACTGGATGTTGGAATCTTGTTGGATTTGTAGAATTTCCTGTTATAGATACATCGACATCTTCCACCCACATAATGGCTACACCTTCTCTAACATCATTAGCCCCATAACATCTTACTTTACTTCTTTCTCCATCTGAATATTTTATTTCTTCTACTACTTTTACTTTTCCTGTAAAGAAATCAAAGTCTGTTTTTACATAAGTAAATCCGTTTATTCTTGAAATTATTTGTGCTGCATCTTTTCCAAGTCCATTTAATATTACTCTTAATGGTTCTTTTCTTACTTTATTAGCTGATTTTGCAATTCCAATTGCTCCTTCTGCTGCTGCAAAGCTTTCATGTCCAGCTAAAAATGCAAAACATTTTGTATCTTCTGATAATAGCATTGAAGCTAGATTTCCATGTCCTAATCCAACTTTTCTATCATCTGCAACTGAACCTGGTATACAAAAAGCTTGTAGTCCTTCTCCTATAGCTTTAGCTGCTTCTGATGCTTTAGTACATCCTTTTTTTATTGCTATTGCTGCTCCTAATGTATATGCCCAAGCAGCATTTTCAAAACAAATTGGTTGAACTCCTTTTACTAATTCGTAAGGATTGAATCCTTTATCTGTACATATTTTCAATGCATCTTCAAAGTCTTTAATTCCGTATTTTTCCATTACTGGTTTTATTTGGTCTATTCTTCTTTCATAACTTTCAAATGTTACTGCCATTTTTAT
>CAKPPS010000039.1 GCA_934177795.1 uncultured Clostridia bacterium
CCAAGATAAGATATCCCATACCGTAAGGTAGTAAGATTCCACGTAGACTATGTGGTTGATAGGTTGGAGGTGTAAGTGCAGTAATGTATTAAGCTGACCAATACTAATAAATCGAGGGCTTAACCACAATTTAAAGAAGAAAAAATCTTAAAACTTTTAAATTTCATCTATGTATTTTTGAGTGTGCTAAAAAATAAAAAAATTTTAAAAAGTACTTGCAAAAATATTATTTATATAGTATAATGCAGAAGTACACAAAAAAAGTTAATAATTTTCTGGTGATGATGACATTTAGGGAAATACCTGTTCCCATTCCGAACACAGAAGTCAAGCTTAAATGTGCCGAAAATACTTGTGGGTTACCCTGCTGGGAAGATAGGTTGTTGCCAGATTTAAATATATTCCTCTTTAGCTCAGTTGGTAGAGCGCTCGGCTGTTAACCGATAGGTCGTTGGTTCGAGTCCAACAAGAGGAGCCATAGTAAAAAGTTAATTTGATTTACTCAGATTAGCTTTTTATTTATAAAAATAAAAGTTAGTGCAAAAGAAAACACGAATGAGGTCAAAAAACTTGACAAATACACTGAATTAAAGCAACTGAAAGAGTAGAAAAATATAGATATACTTTATTGGGTTGGAATGATGAATAACTTTAAGAATCAAGCAGAAGAAATAGTTTTTAATGAATTAATATATGTGTAGGAGATGAATCAAATGAAAAATATTATAGAAATGGATTTGCAAATGTAATTGAGTTGTTTTATTTATAAAATGGACGAATGAAAACGAAAAAACAATAATTAAAGCATTGATATATCAATGTTTTCATTATTTACTTTTTAAAATAAAACTTGGAAAATGGTCAAAAGAGAACGAAAGAAGACGAAAATGCAGGTAAAAAATCAGGGAAATTTAATCATATTACAAAAATATTACAAAAATTCCAAAATATATGATAAACTTATATAAGGTGATAAGAATGAATATAAAAGAAAGTTTTGAAATATATTTTGATTTAGTAGAAGACCCAAGAAGTCAAGCACATATAACATACCAATTATCAGACATATTATTTTTATTAATAGTAGGAATGTTATGTAATTGTACAGACTTAGAAATGATAATAGAATTTGCAGAAGAAAAAGAAGAATTTTTAAAACAATATACAGAATTAGAAAGTATATCATGTTTGAGTACGATATCTAATATATTAAAAGTAATTAATCCAGAGCATTTAGAATTATGTTTATATGGCATTTTTAGTAATGTTTTTAAATCAAAAATGAAAATAGAAGAAAAACAAATATGTATAGATGGAAAAACAATATGTAGTACAGCAACAATGAAAAAACATGAAAAACCAATGCATATTATAACAGCATTATTGGCAGATGAAAGTGTTTCTCTTGGACAAATAACAGTTGAAAGCAAAAGTAATGAAATACCAGCAGTAAGAGATTTAATAGAATTATTAAATGTAAAAGGCGCAGTATTAACAATGGATGCAATGCATTGTCAAAAGGAAACAGCAGAATTAATAATAGATAATGGTGGAGATTATGTTCTACAATTAAAGGGAAATCAAGGGAATTTTTACAAAGATGTATATGCCATGTTTGATGACAAATATATGGATGAAACAGATAAGGAATATGAATATGAAATGTTTACAACTATTGAAAAAGCACATGGGAGAATAGAAAAAAGAACATGCTATGTTTTAAATGAAATAGAGTTTTTTACAGATTATTTAGCTGAATGGAAAGGATTAAAGAAAATATTTGCAGTAAAAAGAAAAATTGAGAAAGATGGAAAAACAACAACAGAAATCAGTTGCTATTTAAGCAGTAGAAATACCACAGCAGAGAAATTGTTATCATACACAAGAAAACACTGGCAAGTAGAAAGCTTTCACTGGTTATTGGATATGAATTATAGTGAAGATGATAGTAGAGTATCAAATGTAAATTCACAAAAATGTTTAAATGTAATAAGAAAATATTGTATTTCAATTATAAAAAAATATATAGAAAATCATAATGTAAAGAGAAAAACGATAATAGCTAATATGAGAAAATGCCTATTAAATGAGGATTTTCTCATTGAAGTATTAGCTTATTATTGCAGTTCATTATAGATTCCAAACTACATCTTTACATAATTTTGTAATATTTTTGTAATATGATTAAATTTCCTTGGTAAAAAATGTAAATTTATTGTAAATTAGTATAGATTTTGATATAATAACGAATGAAAAATGATAAATGCAAGGAGTGATTGCTTTATGTTAGAAGATATTAAATTTCAAAGTTATTGTTGGAGTTTAGGCACTACTAGCTTTAGAGTAAAAGACTTAAATTTTAAAATTGAAAGACAACTTCAAATATTAAAAGAATTATGGGATGAAAATCCAGAAATAAATTGGAATGGAAATGATGTTATTCAAGAAGAATATTATAATAAAATGATAGAAAAAGGATTTATTACAGGAGAAGCTAATAATAAAGCTAAAGATGCTAGACAGAAAACATCTGGATTAGTACAAATAGGTGTAATTGATGATAATAGGCGTATATCTAAAATTGGACAAAAAATTGTTGATATTGTAGAACAAGATGATTTCAAGGGAGATAATATATTCAACATAAATAAGGATAGTTATATATATTTAAAACAATTACTAAAACTTCAAGTTACTGATAATGGAATTAATGTAAAACCATTTGCAGTATTGTTGTATTTTTTAGCTGAATTAAAATATTTATCAAAAGATGAATTTACTTATATTTTACCTTTAGCCACTAATCAAGAATATACAGAATTAATGCTAGAAAATATAAAAATTCTTAGAGAAAGTAAAAAAACAATAGAAGAAATTATTCAAAGCAAAATGTGGAATATGTTAAACTATAAATCTGCTATAAAATTCATAAAAGAAAATGGAATAAATAATATTGAAGAATTTTCTGTTATAGATATGGGAAGAAAAGGAACAAAGTATATAGAACCAATGTATAAATTTTTTAATGATTTATATGAAATATCACAAAGAGAATTTGATGAGCAAGCATTAGATACTATAATAGCATTTGTAAAAGAGCAAACAAAGAAAAATTCAAAGGTTGCTAAATATTGGAAAAAGTATCTTAAATATTCTCCAAGAATGCTAACAGAAGAATATTTAGAAGAAATTAGAGAAATACCTTTATTTAATTTTAAGGATAAGAAGGAATATACTATAGAATTTTTTAAAGTAATGCATACTGCAAAATGGAAAGCTACATTAGAAGATTATGCTGATTTAAATAAAAGATATATTTCTTTATCTGACATTGTTATTTTTGATGATAATATAATAGAATTAGATATATTTCCGAAATACTTCTTTTTAAATATATCAAAAGAAATAGTAAATACACCAATTTTAAGTAAAGAAGAATATAATAATTTTATCTTAGAGGATATAGAATTTAATAAAATATATGGTTGCCTTGATATAAATGTTGATGATGTAATAGTTCAGATTCAAGCTGATTATCCAGATAGAGTTGTAAGTAGAAATAGTATTAAAACATTTATTGAAGATGAAAAATTAAGAAGATTTAATGAGTTAATTGATAGTAAATTCAGAGAAAATCAACTTATTGAGTTATTTAAAGATATTGAAAGAAATGACAGAAATGCAATTAATGAATATGCTGATTGGAATTCTGATATACCAACAATTTTCGAGTATATTTTAGGTATAACATGGTATAGATTTAGTAATAGAAGCGGAAATATTTTAGAATATATGAAATTAAGTTTAGATGCAAATTTATTACCCAAAACTCATGCGGCAGGAGGTACTGCTGACATAGTGTATGAATATAGTAAAGCAAGCGAATATCCAGAGCATAAAGTTTTATTGGAAGCTACTCTAACAGAATCAACATCTCAACGAAAAAATGAGATGGAACCTGTATCAAGACATCTAATGAGAGAAATTCAGGAGAATGATAATGACAGTACATATGCTGTTTTTGTAGCGAACATATTACAAGAAGAGGTATTAAGTGACTTTAGATCTAGGAAAAAATATCAATTTAGAGGAAAAGAATCTGTAAAAACTGGATTGAAAATAATTTCTCTTTCAATACAAGATATAATTAAGCTAATTAATGTGAAAGTACAATATTCTAAATTGTATGAAATATTCGAAGTTGCTTATAAAGATACTGAAATCAATGATTTAGAATGGTATGAAAAAATGATAAAAAATAAAGTTAATAATTTATAGAAAAAGAGTTGAAAAACTCTTTTTTTATTGCTATAATTTCAGTGTGCATTAGATGCCTTGAAAGGAAATGATATACAATGAGAAAACTAGAGATAAACAATAGAAGATTTTTAGGTAGCAAATATAAATTATTAAATTTTATAGAAGATACTGTCAATGAGAATTGCAAAGATGTCAAATCAGTAGTAGATGTATTTGCTGGAACAGGGGTTGTAGGCAGTTTGTTTTTAAAAAATGGTAAAGAAGTATATTTTAATGATTATTTGAAGTCAAATTGTTATAGTTATAAAGCTTTTTATGAACCTAAAAAGATTAATATAAAGAAAATTGAGAATATAATAAATAAATATAATCAAGCTGAAATAGATGAAGAAAATTATTTTTCAGAAAATTTTAGTGATACATATTTTAGTAGTAAAGACTGTAAGAAAATTGGATTTATTAGAGAAGATATTGAAAATAGATTTAGACAGAAAGAAATAAATGAAAGAGAAAAAAGTGTATTGATTGCTAGTTTAATATATTCAATGGATAGAGTTGCAAATACAGTTGGACACTACGATGCATATCGAAAAATAAAAAATATAGAAGACAAATTCTTTATGTATATGCTTGATGTTACTGAAAAAGGTGAAAAAAAATCACATATTAGTAATTTGGATGCTAACGAATTTATAAAGACTGTCAAAGCTGATTTAGTATATATTGATCCACCTTATAATTCAAGACAATATTGTGATGCATATCATTTATTGGAAAATATTGCTGAATGGAATAAACCTAAGGTATATGGTATAGCTAAAAAAATGGATAGAACCAAATTAAAGAGTAGATATTGTACTAATAGGGCAGTAGAAGCATTTGAAGAATTAATAAAGAATTGTAATTGTAGATATATTTTAGTATCTTATAATAATACTGGGGACAAGTCTAATAGTAGAAGCAATGCTAAAATATCAGATTTACAAATTAAAGAAATATTAGAGAAAAAAGGTAAAGTTAAAGTATTTGAAAAATCATATAATAATTTTACAACGGGGAAGAGTGTATCAATTGACCATAAAGAGAGATTATTTTTATGCGAAACAACAAGGACTTGTGAAGAAAGTCAAATTCAACTAAAAGATAATAATAATTTTGCAAAATCACCTCTAAATTATACAGGTGGAAAATTTAAGTTATTACCTCAGTTTGATAATATATTCCCAAAAAAAATAGATACATTTGTTGATTTCTTTTGTGGAGGAGCAAATGTTGCAGTTAATAGCAATGCAAAAAAAATAATTGCAATAGACAAAGAAACTAACTTAATTAGAATATTAGAGCTATTCAAGAATTACGATTATATGGAGATTGTAAATAAATTAGATTCTATTATAGAAAAATATAATCTAAGTAATACATATAAAAATGGTTATGAGTTTTATGGAGAAGATAGTTCTTCTGGATTAGGAAAATATAATAAACAATACTATTTAAAATTAAGAAATGATTATAATCATATGAAGGATTCTGATGAAAGAGATTTTGTGTTTTTAACATTGGTAGTATATTCATTTAATCATCAAATTAGATTTAATAACAAAGGAGAATATAATATGCCAGTTGGTAAAAGAGATTTCAATAGTTCTATAAGAAAGAATTTATTAGAATTTTGCAGAAAGTTAGTAGTTAAGAATATATCGTTTGTAAATACAGATTATAAAAAGTTCGAACTTAATTCTTTAACTGGTAATGATTTTTGCTATTTTGATCCACCATATTATTTAGGAGATGCAAGTTATAATGAAAATGATGGTTGGAATGAAGGAAAAGAAAAAGAACTTTTAGAATATTTAAATGAAGTAAATAAGCACGGAGTAAAATTTGCACTTTCAAATGTTACTGAACATAAAGGTCTAAAAAATGAAATATTAATTGATTGGGCTATAGAGAATCAATATAACATACATAATTTAAACTATAACTACAGCAATTCAAATTATCATTTGAAAGATAAAAATCAGGTTACCAAAGAAGTATTAATAACGAATTATTAAAAGAAAGTAAGGAGATATAATGAAAAATACTAAAATTGAAAAAGATAATCAGAAAAAAATGAAAGTTGTATAATTATCAGGGTATAAGCCTTCTGATGAAAATAATGATAAACAAAAGAGTAATAGACAATTTATTAAAAGAGCTAATTTTAGTAGAATTATTAAATAATGAATTGAAAAAGGAGATATGATATATGGCAAACTATGTAGCTAATATGGTTATATGTAGCAAAGTGTCTTATGAAAAATATTTTTTAGACACAAATCCTTTTGGAGATGAAAATGTAAGTGGATATATAAAGCAACATCCATATATTACATTTAATAAACTTTATGATGCGAATAATTTAAATGAATATGTTGACAAATATGGAGCATATATTGATTATGGATATGGACATACTATTAAAGATATTGGAGATAATTTAGTTGAAATAAAATTTCAAACACGATGGGATTACCCAATTTATGCAATAAAAAAAGCAATAGAATTAGATCATAATGTTGTTTGGTATGTATGGGAAGAAGGAACATCAATTCTTTCTAAATTCTTATGGAAAGATAATGTAGTTGCTGAAGAGGAAGCGGTATTAGACGATGATTTTTATGATTGGTATGAAAGCAATGAAGATAAATGTGAAGAATTGGAAGAAGCAGATGACTTATTGTGGTATTATGACTATGAAGGACAATTAAATTGGAAAAAATGCGAAAATGATGATTTAATTATCAAATATAAAAAGAATTATTAAAGAAATTTTTAAAACCACTTGATTTATATAAAAAGTTATGTTAAATTATAACCATAGAATCAAATACAAAATACGATTATAAATACAGGCTCATATTTTTCGCAAACGGAAGTGTCAAACGAGCCAAAATAAAAAGTTAATTTGATTTAGTCAGATTAGCTTTTTATTTATTTTAAAAATAAAAGTTAGTGCAAAAGAAAACACGAATGAGGTCAAAAAACTTGTTAATGAAATTAAAATAAAGAAAGGCTATTCTAATAGCAAATAATGAATTAATTAAAAATAGAAAATATAAGATGACATTCAAATGCAATATAATTTTAGAAAAGGAGGAATTGTAATTATGGAAGAAATATTAGATATATATAATTGCAAGAGAATTAAGACGGGAAAGACCATAAAAAGAAGTGAGTGTTCCAATTTAAGTAATGATGAATATATTTTAGCGGTACAGTGTTGGGTTATAAATAAACAGGGAAAAATTTTATTAACTCAAAGACATTGGGATAAAGGATATGGTGGTATGTGGGAGCCAACAGGAGGCTTAGTACAAAGTGGAGAAAGTAGTATTCAAGGAATAACAAGAGAATTACAAGAAGAAATTGGGCTTCATGTTCCAGAAAATGATATACATTTAATTAAACAAAAAATAGATGCCAGTAAGAGTGGAAAAACTTTTCGTGATGTATATATGATAAATAAAGAAATTAACTTAAATGAATTGCATTTTAATGATGGAGAAGTAGTGAATGCTAAATATGTTACCATTGAGGAATTATCAGATGAAATTGAAAAGGGTAATGGTTTTGAATGGTTAGGATATTTTATAGATTTGTATAAAGAGCTAAAAGTATGAAAATAATCATACATTTAGCTCTTTGTGTATTATTTACTATATTAACTTTCTTATCATACATTAATAGTTCTATTTAGAAAATAAGATAATAAAATGTTAAAAGAAAAAGATAAGAAAGGAGCCGAAAATGGAAAATATAGAGAAGAAGAGTAATAAAACATATATACATATTTTAGAAGGTTTAGGAATATCAATTTTAACGAGTTTGGTTTTATTATTACTATTTGCAATCATATTAACATTTACTAATTTGAGTGAAGCAACTATAAATCCAACAATCATAGCTGTAACAGGAGTAAGTATAGTTATAGGAAGTATGATTAGTAGTAGAAAGATAAGAAAGAATGGTTTGGTTAATGGCGCTATTATAGGAGTTACATATATAGGTTTATTGTATATTTTTTCAAGTGTTTTAAATGAAAATTTTAGTATTAATATGCAAACAATTATTATGATGATTATAGGTATTACATTTGGTATATTAGGAGGAATATTAGGAGTAAATTTAAAATGACTATAAATGCTTATAAAAAATCTATAAAAAATTTTTAAAATATTAAAACGAGGTGCTTATTGTATGCACCTTGTTTTTATGAAAGAAACATTTAAAATTGAAACAATAAAGATAATATTAATTTTGAATTATTTAATGTTCCTAATATAGGCGTTAAATATATAAAAATGTTTAGTTAGTGTCAATAAATTTAGAAAAATAATTTGATGGTATATATTAAAGGTGAATTGTAAAAGTTAAATCAAATTTGTAAAACTAAAATAGATTGTAAGATTAAAATAGAAAAATAAGCACT
>CAKPPS010000040.1 GCA_934177795.1 uncultured Clostridia bacterium
TTTTCTAGCACATATAAAATTATTATTTAAATCTTGTAATGGTTTAAAATTGAAATAAATATCAACTTGCTTGTCGCTATGAATTTCAATTTTTTCTATAAATTCTCTAATTATTTCTTTTGTTGGTTTCTCCATATTAAAAAATTCTTCTATCAAATTATCTAATCTACTTTCACTTTCTGTTTTATCATTTTCGCAAGATATTTCTTGCTCGAGTTCTTTAATGTTTTGTTCATATCCTTTTACAGTTTCTTTTATTCTATTTGCATTTTTCATATATTCATCAAGTGTAATAATTCCTGTCAATCTGTCATCATACATTACCTCAAGTTTTCTAGTTTCTTTTTCTATTGTTTGTTTAAATAATTCTATTTGTTTATTTATATCAAACTCTTTTTTTTGCTTTGTTTTAGTTTGTTTTGCAATCTCTTCTAGTTTTTTCGTATTGGTATATTCTTTGCAAACTTCTCTTAAAACTTCTAGTATTTGTTCTTCAAAAACTTGATAATTAAAGTTGTGTGGTGAACATACATCAAATTTTCCAAACCTTCCATATCTTTGACATCTACCATAGATATTTCCGTTTTTATCTGGACTTCTTATTCCAATATATCCTTTGCATTCGCCACAGCGAAGTAATCCTTTGAATAAGTAATCTTTCTTGACGGTCCTTGAGCCTTTAGTTGCTTGAATTACTTTTTTTACTCTTTCAAAATCTTCTTTACTTATAATAGATTCATGCATATTTTCTACTTTTATCCAGTCTTCTTCTGGTAAATCTATAAACTTTTTAGATTTAAAACTTACTTTTTTTCTTTTGCCTTGTATAACTGTTCCTGTATAAATTTCATTTGAAAGAATAAATCTTACTGTAGATTGTTGCCATAGTCCATAAGTTAAAGACTTTGTCCCTCTTTTTCTCTTGTTATAATCTGATGGAATTGGAATTTTCTTTTTACTTAAATAATCTGCTATTTGCATTGTACCAAAACCTGCTAAATATTTTTCATATATTAGTTTTACAACATTTGCTGCTTCTTCATCTATTATTAAATGGTATTTATTTTCTGGATCTTTTTTATAGCCATAAGGTGCTGTTCCTAAATATTCTCCAAGATTTCTTTTTGATTGTAATACACTATTTATTTTCTTTGATGTATCTTTTGCATACATTTCATTTAATATTGATTTAAATGGTGCTATATCATTGTTTGATGTATCATAAGCAGTATCTATATTGTCTAATATTGCAACAAACCTTACTTCATGTTCTGGAAAATATGTTTCTATGTATAATCCTGATTGCACATAATTTCTCCCTAGTCTTGATAAGTCTTTCGTTACTACCATATTGATTTTACCTGTTTCAATATCTGCTATCATTCTATTAAAAGCAGGTCTATCAAAACTTGTACCACTTATACCATCATCAACATATTCTGATATAAAGTTTAGTTTGTTTTCTTTGATGTATTGCATTAGCAAAGTTCTTTGGTTTCCAATACTTTCGCTCTCTTGATATTTTTCTTTTTCTTCATCTTCTCTTGAAAGCCTTATATATATGCCTACTTTATAATCAATATTATTCATTATTGTATAGCTCATTATTTCCTCCCTTCCTGCTATAAAAATATATGAGATAATATTGATACTCTTGATTTTCATTATACCATATTATCTCATTCAATACCATTATTTTATTTCAATTTTTCTTTAGACAATAATTTTCAAATGCTCTTTCTATGATCTTTTCTAACGTTTCTCCTTTTTCATTAAATATAATATTTATTTTAAAGTCGCTTTTCTTTTTATACTTTTTCTTTTCTTTTCTTTCTTGCATAAAGTTCACTCCTTTAGTTGTAATTATTTCCAATTTTCATTACTTTATACAATGCACTCTGCTATGTCTTATCAATAAAAAAATCATGTGTATTTAATTTCAGCTTCTATAAAAAAAGAAGGAAGAACTTTGAAATTTCAAAGTTCTTTCCCTCTGTCTGTGCTTTAAAACATTTTAGTTGTCCGTGCTACTTAATGCAAAGTGCAACACGAAAACCAGTGTAGGGATAGCCATAATCAGGACAGACGCGGGCTCTATAAGCAACAGGATAAAAGTCGCTAGAATAGCTAGAATAAGCGCCCCTGATAACACGACAACTTAATTTTTCGTTCCATTCTTGTGTCCATTCATCCACATTACCTGCAAAGTCGTAGATGTTATTAGCACACCATTTTTCTCTGTTTCCTGTTTCAACTACCTTCATTGGAGAATGCTCTGTCCCCCAATAATTGCCCCATTCAGTAGAATCCTCTGCAATTTCAGTAAGAGTTTTAACTTCCGTTTTGATAAACCATTCTAATACCGAATCATATTCTGCGCCAAAAGTCAGATGACTTTTGACTGCTTCATTGTCTTCGATAGCGGATGCAATCTTCTTGGCATCATAATAATCGATGGCTACCCACGGCATCACTCCTTTTACCGACTGCGGTTTTCCTGCTGAACTCTTGGAAATGTTATAACGAGAAATATAAAATCCCCCATATTTTTTGACACTTTCAATTTGTTCAAGCAGTTTACAATTTAAAGATTCATTGAATTCTTCATCCGAAAATTTATCTTTCATGTAATTTCGTCTGCCAAATTTCTCCGAAAAATGTTCGCCGTCAAGTGTGCCATTTGCATCCAAACTCCCAACAGGAATCCATACAAACTGGCTTCCATCAGAACATCTTTCAATTACAAATCCATTGTTCCATTCTCCACAGATATGCTTATATCCTTCTGGAATTGGAGGATTTACATAGTTTGTAGAGTATGCTGTAACAATATTAAGCGCTCTGATAATTAACTCTCCACTTGTTCCCTCTGAGACTTCAAAGGTTACACCCTTTTCTGCCTCAAGCACAAATTTTTCATACCGTTTCATAGTTTATACCTCCTTAAGTGATAATTTTATAACGGTTTCAACATGGCTATTGCCATTATGTTAATAATACTACATTTTCTTGTATTTTGCAAATTTCCCCATATTTACTCCTTTTTTATTATCTATTTAAAAAGTCCGGTTTTAGCCGAACTCTTCTTTAATCTATATTTTCATATAACATTTTTCTTTTATAAATTTCCTTATTTTATCTTCATCTTTTCCCTCATAATAAGGAATAAGTAAATCCTTAAATTCTTCTGTTAATTCTGCTGGAATTGCTATAATTCCTTTTCCTTTTGAAATTAAATAATGATTACTATAAATTACTGCTGTTCTCTTATTTCCATCTATAAATACTTGTTTTTTCATTGTATATAATAAAAGTTCTATTGCTCTGTCTATATCATCCAGTTCCTTACTAAAAATTTCTTCTAATTCTTCTTTTATTACACTTTCTATAGGCAAATCTGGTATCCATTTTGTTCCACCTATTGTTACTGGTGTATTTCTTACTTTACCTGCTGTATAATAAAATCCCTCTTCTACCATTTTATTTATTTCGCATAATAAGGCAAAGTTTGTATTGCTTAAAATAACATTTTTATTTAATATAAATTCCCACGCATGTTTTAAATTTACTATTTTTAGTATGTCTTCAGATGTCATATTATTTACTTTTCCACCTTCAATAATGCTTTCTGTATCTGCAAATGTGGTTGCAACACCTTCTAATATAGCTTGTTTATAAATTGTATCTACTAAATGTCTTTTAGCAAAGTCTATATTTTGTTCTACTTTTTCTGAAAGTTCTTCTTCAGTATAATTCATTTGTTTTAATTTTTTTGTTATTTCTCTTATCTGTTTTTTTATCCCTTTTGCTTTAATACTATTGTTTAATACTAAATTATATAATTCATCTGAATATTCTCCAACATATTTTGTTAAAACTACTCCATCTTCTCTATAATGTACATATATATATTTATTTGAATCATTTTCTCTTATTTCTACTGATCCATATACAAGTGATTGTAATTCATGTTCAAGAACCTGTTTACTTTGAAGAAGATTCATAATTTCAATTTTTTCTTCCATGTTTTTCCTCCTTATAAATGTGAAACATTTTTGCTTAATTTATTTGAATTTGTTTCACATTTATATTATAGCACATATTTTAAAAATGTGAAACTTTTTTGTAATTTTTCTTGAATTTGTTTCACATTTAAAAAATCTATGCTTTTTTAATTCTTTTCACTGATTTGTATCAATAAGGTGTGTTTTTAAATACTTTTTATATGAATTTAATAACATTATGTATTTAAGAGTATCAATATTAAGTTAGTCGTTCGAGCATAGTGAGTTACGAATAACTTATGCAACCAAACATCGTGAAGTTGTATACCTGTACAAAACTGTACATAAACATAATACTCATGTGTGTATTGACCACCATTTTCTCTAACACCTGGTAAATATGCTTTTATATATCCTGGTTCTAATTTTCCTTTTTCAAATGGAGGATCAAGTAATTTTATTATTCCATTTTCTCTGTCAACTAAATGATTCTCTAAACTTTCCATCGCAATATATTTTTTATCATTATCTCCGGCATTAGAAATAACAGACCAACTTTGAGCAATACTATCAATTCTACATTCTTCATTTTCCATACTTCCTAATACATTTCCATCATCCATATAAGCTCTTCTATACCATCTACCATCCCAACCATTTCTATTTAAAGCTTTTCTTAAATCTTGCATTATTAATTGATACTTTTGAACATATTCTTCTAATTTTTTATTTTCTTCATTGTCTTCGCTAGTTATTCTTGATTTTATTAATTTTATAAATCTATCTAATATTGTATATAAGAAAAATCCAAGCCAAACACTTTCTCCTTTTCCTTTATTTCCTACTTCACTGAATCCATCGTTCCAATCTCCACTTCCTATTTTAGGCAAACCATTTTCACCAAAATTCAATGATTTATTAATTGCCCTTATACAATGTTCAAATATAGTTTCTTTTATTTCTGATGGAATATATCTGTCATATTTTTCATCAACTCCATCTTCTAAAACTTTGCCATCTATATAGTTTGTTTCTATATCTAAAATAGATTTATCTCCTGTAAAATCAATATATTCTAGTGTTGCATATGCAAGCCATAATAAGTCGTCCGAAAATCTTGTTCTTATTCCTTTATTGGTTTCTTCATGCCACCAATGTTCTACATCTCCTTCAATGAATTGATGTTTACTATGCTTTATTATTTGATTTTTCAAAATCTCTGGCTCTAAATATTTTGTAGCCAATGCATCTTGAAGTTGATCTCTAAATCCAAACGCTCCCCCTGACTGATAAAATCCGCTTCTAGCAACCATTCTAGCAACTATTGTTTGATACATAAGCCAACCATTTAATAAAATATTAACAGACTCTATTGGTGTATTTACATTTATTCTTCCGAAGTAAATCTTCCCAATATTTTTTTATACTATCTAATTCCAATTTACAATTGTTTATTTTACTATATTTATATGCTAAATCTTTTGCTTCCATTTTATTGTTTTGCATTCCTAAAACAATCGATATATCTTTAGAAGAAAAACTTTCTAATTCCACATCTATTTCAATTGCAACACATGGCGACTTTCCAAGTGAATTACTATTATTTAAACTTATTTTATTTAATCCATCTGGATTTTGTATTCCTCCACTTCCTAAAAAGAATTTTTTATCTCCTGTATATGATTTTATTTCTTCACTACTTGATATAAATGTAAACTCTCCATCAAATTCATTATTATATATTTTTTTAGCATATATAATATTATTATTTTTTTCATATTCTAAATCAATATATTCATTTGATAATAACTCATCTTCTCCTAATGTTGGCTTTATATAATATATAATCTTATATTTTCTTTTATTTGGAGTTGTATTATCTAAATGTAAAATATTAATTTTTACAGGATCTTCTTTTGGAATAAAAACTGTATTTTCTTGATTTATACCTGAATTACTATGAATATATTTTCCATATCCAAATCCATAAACAATGTTATAGTTGTGCTCATCAGGTTTTGGATTACACCCAATAGACCATGATTTGTTTGTTTTTTCATCTTTTATATATATTATTTCTGACGGTATATCCATACTAGGACTATTATTCCATGTTGTTATTCTATTTAATCTACTATTTTTACTCCAAGTATATCCTCCCATATTTTCGGTAATAACTGTACCAATCTTTTCATTTGCTATAATATGGCTCCAAACAGTAGGAGTTCTATTATCTTTATTAGTTTTTATTAAATATTCTTTTCCATCTTTTGAAAAAGCTCCATATTCATTATAATATTTTAAATTTTCTGTATCAGCTAATAAATCTATTTCATCTGTATTATCTTCAAAAATATACGCTCCAGTTTCATTATTTATATTTTTATAATCTTTTAAATATTCTTCTTCTGCATCTTTTATAAGGTTTTCTAAACTACCTAGATGGCTATCTATATTTAACACAGATACAACTTCTAATAACCTTATATCATTTTCTTCCATTTGTTCTTTAGACAATATAAAAATTCCTGCTCTAATATTTTTTAAATATGATATATGATTATTTAAAATTGCTGTTTCTATTTCTTCTTTAACATAACTTTCGTAACTATATTTTTCCTCATCTAGTATTACTAATTCTGTTTGAATGTTTTTATTTTTTAGAAATTCATATACTTTTATTGCTTGTTTTACAACATATATATCATTAACATCTTTTATTTTTACTAAGATAATTGGAAAATCCCCTGATATTCCATATCTCCATAAATTTTCTTGTTTATAATCAAGCTTTGGTATATTTTCTATATACTGTTTTTTTATAGGATTATCAAATAATATATAAGAAAGAATTTTTTGACATATTTCTATATCTTTTCCTTTTATATTTAAATATCTATTTTCTTCTTCTACTTTAGCTTTTGATAAATCAAAAGTCATTTTAATTTTTTCTTTATTTTTATATTTATCTAAATTGTATATTGCTTTTTCTTTGTTATATTCTATTGATAAAACTAAATCTATATAAACTTTTTCACCTGGATTTACTTTTATTGTTTTCTTCATTGCTACAATTGGTTCTGTTACTAATCCTATTTTTTTAGAAAATGGAATTGATTGTTTTATCATTTTAGGTATTCCAAAATTTCCTCTTCCAATAAACTTTTCTTTATCTATTTCAAATTCATTTTCCCCAATTGTCTCACAATCTGTGAATAATTGCGTTGCTAAATAAATATCGTTGGCATTTTTTCCTCTTGCTTTTCTTTTAATAATCAAATTATTTTTTTCATCATCATATTCAGTTATTAAAAATAAATTATTAAAAGCTTGATGTGCATAATCATCTTCTTTTTTTGAAAGTACTGGTTCAAAATAACTAGATACCTCTAATATTTCTTCATTTTTTCCGGTATTTTCTAATTCTAACCTTCTTATTTCAACCGAATCGTTTGGTGGTATTGTTATTTTTACTTTTGTTTTTATATCTCCATCTGTTCTTTCAATTTCATCTTGATCTGGCATGAATTTTATAGTATATGAATTTGTATTATCTATATATTTATTATAACTAGATGACCATATTTCTTTAGTTTTAATATTTTTAATATAGAAAAATATTCCTTGTGCATAATCATCTGTTTTTTTATATCTATTTATATAAATATCTTTATACTTACTAAAACCTTCTCCTTTTTGATTTAATGCTATTGTATAATTTTCATTTGATATTACATTTCCTCTAATTATTCTTTCGTCCATTTTATTAAACACTTGTACACTATAATTTTCGTAATCTTTGTATTTTAATTTTTCTACCTTTTCTTTATTTTCTTTTGTAATTATAGCTTTTTCCGGCATAGTTTCTTGTAATAATATACTTACTGCTTCAATTTCTGGATTTTCTATAAATCTTTTCTGTAAAACATTATTATTAAATAAATTATTTATAGAAAGTAATATTAACCCTTGATGATGTGCCATATAAGTTCTTATTGGAGTAAAATTCTCGCCTTTTCTTAATCTTGATGGTGTAAAATCAACTGACTCATAAAAACCATATTTATTATTCATTTGATATTTTTCAAGTTCTTTTAAATTCTTTATTACTTCATTTGGGACATCATTTATTGCAAGCACACTTCCATAACTTGAAACAACCATCTCGTCTGCTAATCCTCTTTTTAATCCCAACCATGGAATACCAAATGCTTTATATTGATAATTAGAATGTAAATCTTTTAAATTAAATGCAGATTCAGATATTCCCCATGGTATACCTAATTTTTTACAATATTCCATTTGACTCATTAT
>CAKPPS010000041.1 GCA_934177795.1 uncultured Clostridia bacterium
TTTTTGCTTATAAATAGCATTTACTTGGTAACTAGAATTTACTTTTTCCAAATAGAATTTACTTTTTCAATTGACCAAAATTTATTTACAGCTATCCTCGTGCGTCTTAGTGCAATCATTGTAGCCCTTATCGCTGTTGCTTTTATCGTTTTTTGTCGCATTATATTTTACCACTATTTTTTTGTATTTTTCTTTCAATATTTAGATACTTTTTGTGAATTTTTTTATAATTTGTAATTTATTTTTTTTATTTTTGTTATACAATTTAAACAATAAAATCTGAAATCATTTTCTATTATTCTCTAAATCGAATCATATTATACATTCCAAGATAACATTTATTACATCTTAATAGTAAAAATATGCTCCCCCTTTTTATTGGAAGAGCATATTTTTATTTTTGCAAACTAATATATATATTACTTATTAAACCTGTATTATCATCATATTCCATCGTCACATCAAAATTGTTATTTTCTTGTTCCTCTAATTTCTTAATAAGTTTGTCTCCTAATTGGTCGTTTTCTTTGTCTTTTTCTAATACTAATTTATATTCTAAAGGTTCTTTTGTATCTGAACTTGAATCTTCTTCATTATATTTTGTTATTTTTACAGCTTTTAAATGTTTTTTAGCTATATTCACCAATTCTAATATTCTCTCTTGTGAAATTTCTTTACCTGCATATAATTCAAAATTAGAATTAAATCTAGTTTTTTCAGCTTCTGTTACATTCCCTTGGCTTGACACATTTTCTGCTTTTTTCTTCATAAGATTCATATTTACCAACATTTCTTCAATTTTATTTATTGAATATTTTTCGTCTATTTTCTTTACTTGTTCATTTATATTATTTGTTATAATTTTCTTTATTCTTTCCTTTTTTTCATCATCCATCTTATCTGTAGTTACACTATCTAAATCTGATAATTTTTTCTGATTATCAAAATTATTTATAATTTTCATTGTTGTATCAGATGTTACATCTAATTCATTATTATCCGTTGTTCTTTTCCATTTAATATTATCTGTTACTTGTGTATTTTCCATTTTTGTATTTGTTGTTATACTATCTGTTGTTTTTATTCCATCTTTTACTACTTCATTGACTAATTTATATTCATTATCATTTGGCACTGCTACACGTTGAATTTTCAAATCAATACTATTTTCCTTTTCATTATCTTTTGTATTTTCTTTTTGTAATATATTTATAAAGTTTGTAGTTCCTGAATTTATAACATCTAATCCTGCTGTCTTATCTTCAGATTCTATAGACAAACTAATTGCCGTTTTTCTATTTTCATAAACAGTTATTACTCTGTTTTCTGTTCCAATATTAGAATTTTGTATATTCTTTATTTTTTCTTCTATTTTATCAATATATTCTTGTTTTAGATTAGACTGGGCTGTACTGTCTATTGCTTTATAGCAATCATTTATTTGATTATCTATATCACTAATTTTATTTAAAATAATATCTTCTTTTTTCAATTCTTCTAGTACTTTTACATATATATCATTAAATTTTTCTTTACTTATAGTTAATATGTATGCATTAGTATCATATGTCTTATCATTTATTTTTAGACTGACACCCTTCTTTTTAGAATAACTTTGATTTTTTATATTAGAATTTATTATATTTATATACTTTTCCTTTAGTTGATTAAATTCATCTTCAGAAATGTTTGCTAAACTCTTTATATCCAAGTCTGCAATCTCTCCTATTATTTTTATCAAATTATCCTCTTCTGAACTAGAAACTATATATTGTTTTATTCCATCTAATTTAATTGCATAATTATTTTTTTCTTGTAAATATTCTGCTTCCATTAGTTTTTCTTCGCCATTTGCTAGTTTTATGTTTTTATAATCATAATTTTCATTTTGGTCCTTTTGTCCATCTATATTTAAGTTTATATTGTTTATTTCACTACTCTTATCTCCATTTTCACTATACTGCACACTCATTTTAGTTGTTTTATTTAATTTATTGTTTTCTAAGGTTTGATTTAATTCTTCCATATTTTCTTGTTTTATCATTTCTTTTGTATTATCTATTAATTGTTGTGAATATTTATTAAAAAGCATTTCATTTGATTTAAACATATCTGTTTTTACATATAGAAAAGCAAAAGCACTTGCCATTATGACTAATATAATAAATATTATTAAAAATAAAAGAAATCTTCTTTTTTTTCTTGGCATCATTTTTCTTTCCTCCTAAAAATTAATTTCTTTGTTTTACTGCTTCATATACTACTATTCCTGTAGATACAGACGCATTTAGTGATGTTACTTTTCCATTCATTGGTATTTTAACTAAAAAATCACAATTTTTCTTTACTTTTTCACTTATTCCATTCCCTTCATTTCCTATCACTATTCCTAATGGCCCTGTTAAGTCCTGTGAATAATAGTATGTATCTGTGTTTATATCTGTACCACAAATCCATAATCCTTCTTTTTTTAATTTTTCTATAGCATCTGTTATATTTGTTACTCTAGCTATTTTCATGTATTGCACTGCTCCTGCTGATACTTTATTAACTGTGCTATTTACAGCTGCTGCTCTTCTTTTAGGTATGATTATGCCATGAACCCCTGCCGTTTCTGCTGTCCTTATAATAGAACCTAAATTGTGTGGATCTTCTATTCCATCTAATATCAATACAAATGGTTCTTGTCCTTTTTGTTGTGCTTCTTGTAAAATATCTTCTATTTCGCAATATTCATAAGGTGGAACTATTGCTATAACACCTTGATAATTATCATTTTGTGCCAATTGTTCCATCTGTCTTTTATCTTTTTCTACTACTATTACCCTTTGTTCTTTTGCTTTTGCTATGATTTTATTTATAGAACCATGCTTTTCTCCTTTTGTTACATATATTTTATTAATATCTTTTCCACTCTCCAATAATTCTAATACAGCATTTCTTCCTTCAACTTGATCTTCAAATTCCCTTTTGGCTTTTTCCATTTCTTTATTAGGTTTATTTTTCACTTTTTCAGTTCCTTTCTTAATTTATTCTTCATCTAATTTTAAAACACTTAAAAATGCTTCTTGTGGTATCTCTACATTTCCAATTTCACGCATTTTCTTTTTTCCTCTTTTTTGTTTTTCTAATAGTTTTTTCTTTCTTGTAACGTCTCCTCCATAGCATTTTGCTAATACATCTTTTCTCATCGCAGATATTGTTTCTCTTGCTATTACTTTTCCTCCAACTGCTGCTTGTATTGGGATTTTAAATAGTTTTCTTGGTATTACATTTTTTAATTTTTCTACCATCTTTTTTCCTCTTTCATAAGCTCCATCTTTATGAACTATAAAGCTTAAAGCATCAACTGGTTCTCCATTTATATATATATCCAATTTTACTAAACTTGATTTTCTATATTCTTTAAATTCATAATCTAAAGATGCATATCCTTTGGTTTTTGATTTTAGATTATCAAAAAAGTCATAAATTATTTCATTAAGAGGCATTTCATATATTAATGTTACTCTATTTTCATCTAAATATTTCATATCTATATAAATTCCTCTTCTTCTCTGACATAACTCCATTATATTTCCTACATATTCTTTTGGAGTTAATATATTGGCTGTTACATAAGGCTCTTCTATATATGATATTTCTTGTGGTGTTGGTAGTTCTTCTGGATTATATAGTTCTATTATTTCTCCTGTAGTTTTATGTACCTTGTATATAACTGATGGTGCTGTTGTTATAAGTCCTAAATCAAATTCTCTATCTATTCTTTCTTCTATAATCTCTAAGTGTAATAAACCTAAAAATCCACATCTAAATCCAAAACCTAGAGCAGCTGATGTTTCTTGTTCAAATTCTAAAGCAGCATCATTTAGCTTTAATTTTTCTAGTGCTTCTTTTAAATCTTCGTATTGACTTCCATCAATCGGATATAATCCACAATATACCATTGGGGTTACTTTTTTATAACCTTTTAATGGTTCTTCTGCCGGATTATTTTTTAATGTTATTGTATCTCCAACATGAATATCTGATAGACTTTTTACACTTGCTGCTACATACCCAACATCTCCAGCTTCTATTTCTTGAACAGGCATATATGAACCTGGAATAAAGTATCCTACTTCTGCTACAGTATAAGTCTTATTTGTTGCCATAAATTTTATTTCGTCTCCAACTTTGATTTTTCCTTCTACTACTCTTACATAGGCAACTGCTCCTTTATAATTATCATAATATGAATCAAAAATTAGACACTTTGCTTTTGCATTTTTATCTCCTTTTGGTGCAGGCAAATCTGTTACTATTTTTTCTAATACTTCCTCTACATTTAATCCTGTTTTAGCTGATATACATGGTGCTTCATCTGCTGGAATACCTATAATTTCTTCTATCTCATTTTTTACTTCTTCCACTCTTGCATTAGGTAAATCTATTTTATTTAATACTGGTAATATCTCCAAATTATTATCTATAGCTAAATATACATTTGCTAATGTTTGTGCCTCTACTCCTTGGCTACTGTCTACTACTAGTACAGCACCATCACATGCTGCTAAACTTCTAGACACTTCATAATTAAAATCTACATGTCCAGGTGTATCTATTAAATTAAAAATATATTCTTGTCCATCTTTAGCTTTATAAATCATTCTGACAGCTTGAGATTTTATTGTTATTCCTCTTTCTTTTTCTATATCCATATTATCTAGAACTTGACTTTCCATTTCTCTTTTTGATAATACTCCTGTCATTTCTATCATTCTATCTGCCAATGTAGATTTACCATGATCTATATGAGCTATTATACTAAAATTTCTTATATTTTTTTGTCTATTCTCCATTTTTCCTCCAATTAAAAATTTATATTGTAATTTTAACACAAAAATCAAAAAATCTCAATAGCTCATAAGACCATTATATAAATTGTACACTTTTTGATATCCCTTATTTTTTAACGTTTTTTCCGCTCTTTTACTTCTTCCTCCAGAACTACAATACAAGATAATATTAGCATTTTTATCTTTTACTTTACTCTCAATCACTTTGCCTATTTCATATTCTGGAATTAGAATAGCACCTTCTAAATGCCCTTCTTTATATTCTTGTGGACTTCTAACATCAATAAGAATTGCATTTTCTTGTTTCATCATTCTATTTAATTCTTCTAAATCAATATCATTATCTCTCATTTCTCTTGATAATGTTACTTTTATTTTTTTCTTAATTCTATTTATTATATTTTTCATAAGATTTTCGCTCCCATATATCTTATGAGTTTTAATCTAATTGTGTTACTTACAATTTTCTTGTTTTTTTTACTTTTATTCAACTATATCTACAAAATATCTTATTTTTTCTTTTTAAATGTCATTTTATTTTTTCATTTTTATTACATTTTCAAATTTTATGTATATCTTCTTAGCTTTTTTGTGTGTAAAGTTATCCACTTAATCATCATGTGGATACTGTGGATAACTTTGTTAATAACTGTTGATACTATTTTAGAGTTCACAATTTATTCACATTTATTTTACATTTTTTTCATTTATAAAAACCGGTTTTATTTTAGTACTTATTATGTATATTTGTTTTTTGCAAAAAAGAAGTAGTAAATTATATGTGACATTTCTTCTTTATTAAACTATCCTGTTTAATAATTATTGTTCACTTTAATTACTACTTCTTTACTTTAGAAAAATATCCAGTATACTGCTAATATTATTTCTAATATAGTTATAAATGGTAATCCTATTACAAATTGTACTTTTTGTGTTTTATGTCTAAATGCATACATTCCTGCTGTAGTTCCTATTCCACCTCCTAATGCTGTTATGATAAATAGTGTTTTTTCTGGAATTCTCCATGCTCCTTTTTTTGCTTTTTGCTTGTCTATGAACATTATTAAAAATCCTATTATGTTCATTACTATAAAATATATTGCTATATTTTGTGGTGTGAATATATTTGGTATTTGCTGTGTTTCTTCGAACATTTTTCCCTCCCATAAGTTTATTTTCTACTTAGAATTTTATCATATTTTGGTTGGTTTGGCAAATGTAAAGAAACTGGAATAATGTAAAATTTTTTCATTCCCTTTTTCCTCATTGTTAAAAAAATATGGTATATAATTAATTTACACACCATATCATACACTATCTTATAAAATAATTACTGAACGAAAACCACCATCATGATAATTGTCTCCGTAAGTGATTTCAGAAGATAAAATCCCAGCTTTGCTCTCTCCATAAAAGCCACTTCCTCGCACAGTAAATACTGCTGCTGTATGCCCTATTGGTACTCCATCATTTCCCCACGTTCTAGCATATTGAGGAACTACTCCACTTTCTTTCGCTGGTTCATCTACAGTTATAAACCACTCTCTATTTCCATTATTATCATAAGGAGCATAGTATGAGCATTCACTTGCTACCTCATTTACCCCTATTCCTTTGTGTTTTGCCATTTGTTTAAAATTATAATCTGTTAATCTTTTTCTTGCTGTTTGATATTTTACTGCTCTTTTTGTATAATCAGTTAAACTAATTTGACTTATCGGTTCTTCTCCCTCTATATATATTCGATTATTCTTTTCCTCTTCGCTAACTTCATAAGAATCCCATAAATTTTTGTATATCTCATTCAATTTACCATTTTCAAAATATTTTATTTTATCATTTGATGTGCTGTGCCCTGTAGTATTCAAATTAGATATTTCATTATCTAAATATGCTGCTACCCTTTCCATCGCTCCACCATTCATATCATATATCCCTGTTGTATTTCCTGTTGTGCTCGCCGTCTGGCCATTAATTGTATTGTAATTATGAGTATCATCTATTTTTTCATATCTTCCTTCATCTGTTTCTGACTTTGGTCCTTGCCCTGTATACATATTGTATGTGTACCATGGTGTTGAATTTATTTTCCCAGCCGCATTTATTTTTGGCACACTTCCATATTCACTATAACTCAAATATGCTACTGCTCCCCATTCACTATTTTTTATTAAATGACTACTTGCATAATTTATCCCAAATTTGTCTTTGTCTGTTGTAGTTATATCCATACTTCTTTTTTCACTCTCACCTATTGTTATATGTCTCCAACTTATTTTATTAGGCAAACTTTTTGCTATTGTTGTTTCATCTGGATGATATTGTTCTTCATTAGATGTACTACTTGCATTACCTACTGCATTTCCGTTTTTATCTGTTCCACTTGCTTCAAATTTTGCTACCCAGATTCCTGTTAATGCTGTTCCTCCTAAATTAAATCCAGG
>CAKPPS010000042.1 GCA_934177795.1 uncultured Clostridia bacterium
TAATACACTTTCTAAAGCATAAGTTTCTTCTTGTTCTGCCTGCTCTGTTTTTTCCTTTGCTTCTTTTACTTTTGTTAATATTCCATTGTTTCCTGTTAACATAGCTATTGTCACTCCAGCTAATATCAGCAGTACAATTATCGTTATCACCAATGCTATTAAAGTTATTCCCTTGTTTGTTTTCACTTTATATTTTTCCATTTCTTTCGTTCTCCTTTTTTATTTTTCTTTTACATTAGTATTTACTTTTTTATCTCTTTTATACTTTTCGTTAATATTTGCTAACATTTACTTAGCTACACTTTTTCTTATTCTTTTAGCATATATTAAAATTATACATTATCTATTTGTATTTTTTCAAGCATTTTTTGATTTTATTTTTGGTTTTTGTCGTTTTATATTTGTGCTCAGCGTTAATTGTTTATTTTTAAATTTTTCTTATCTTCTTATATTTATATCTATGTCTTCTTTTGGGAATAAAAAGATATATAAAAAAATGATTTTTATTTTTTAGTTCAAAAAAAAGATGAACCTTTAAATTCATCTTCTAAGTGTAGCTTTTAAAGTTCTTCAATATAGAACTTTTCAAAGCCTTCAAATACAATTACAAATTTCTTTAAATTTTCTTTATCTTTCATTCTTTTGTCTTCAAGATATCTTTCTAATTGTTGCTTTGCTTCTTTTATTGATTTTTTCAAATTAAATTTTCTAACTTTTTCTTTGTTTAAATATTTAAGCTCCACTACTGCTTCATATTTTGCTAAGCTATTGGCAGCTTTTGCAATATACATATCTGCAAAGCCTTGGCCTGCTGGATATTCTGCATAAACTACATATTGGGTTGTAAGTGCTAGAATCATACTAAATACATGTTTTAAATTCATTTCATTAAAATTTTCTTTATCTCTTACACTACAATGAAATAAAAATTCTTGCACCTTGCTTGTAATCTTTTCTATTTTTCCATCTTCTGCAAGTTCTTGCATTCCTTCCTCAATTTCTGATGTATCTATTCTATATTTATTATGCCTATCCACTAATTTCAAAAAATACGATGCATACAATATTTCTGTTACATAATTTGGTATTTTAAATTTATTTCTTATTCCAACACTTTTTATAGTAATATATCCATTGTAAAATAGCATTGATAAAAAGTCATTTTTATTAAAATGATTCTCTAGTTCAAAACTTTCTACTATATTTCCTTCTATTTCTCCATCCATTAATAGTTCATCTAATATTTTGTAATTTTCTTCTTTATTTATCAAACTAGCCATATTCTCAATTTTACTTCCTGAAGTTGCTAGATTACTATCTACTAGATTTTCTGGTGGCATTCCTATCATTTGCAAGGAATTTAAATAATACATTACAAGAGTAGTGTTAAATAAATTCGTTTGATCAAATTTATTAAACATATATCCATCATAATTTTCTTTCATTTTATTAAATGTTTCATCTGGATTTAATACTCCTGATTCTCTTATCGCATATTTTACTTCTTCTTCTGTTAAACCACACATTGATGTGAATATTGGATTATTAGTTAATTTTATAGCCATATTAAATCCTGATGTTAAACTATCTAATGTGACGGGTGTAACTCCTGTCGCAAAAAACCTTCCTATTGGCGGGTTTATTCCTTCTAAATTTTCTTTTATAACTTCATAAAATGCTCTTACAAATCCACTAGTGCCTAATATTTTTAGAAGTCTTTCTGCATCTCTGTGTAACATTCCATTTGTAAAATGATCATATTCATCTATCATTATATATATATTATTTTCTTTATGTAATTCTGAAAATTTCATTAATACTTCTGATAGCATTCCTGCTGCCGTTCTTGTTTTATCAAAAGTTATTTTCAAATTATTTATTCCAATAAATTTTCCTAGTGCATCTTGTATTTTATTATCAAATGACTTTTCTATTTCATCTAATGACTTATATTCACTTATATCTATCCCTGAAAAGTTAAATTGCAATATATAGTATTTGTTTTTATATGGTGTTGGATTATCATATACATATAAACCTTTAAATATTTTCTCAAAATTTTCTGCTTCTCCCACACTATAATAATATCCCAACATACTTGTAAACATTGATTTTCCAAATCTTCTTGGCCTTGTAAATATTATTGCATTATTTGATTCAAGTTTTTCTATATACATTGTCTTGTCTATGTACAACAGTTCTTCTTCTCTTATTGCTTTAAAATCTACTCTTCCATAAGGCACTCTTTTTCCCATCTACTTTTCTCCTTTCATTTATGTCTTTTCTCCTTATTATAAGGTACTAAAAAATAGGAAAATAACAATGTTTTTTGTTACTTTCCCCATAATTTATAGAATTTTTTCTTGCGATAACAAGAAATGCCAATCTTGGATAGAAAATATGGTATGTAATTAATTTACACACCATATCATATACCATCAGAAAACTTTATGTTTCTTTGTGTATTGAAGTGTTACAACACGAGCACGGGACGGAACCCGTAGTTGCAACCAGCGTAACCGTAAGTAATGCTCGTGAACAACATACCAGCAGCACTGCCGAAGTCGAAACCGCCGCCACGTACAATGAAGGGCACAGACGCATGTCCGATTAGTACTCCATCATAATCCCATGATCTGGCAGTCTGTTGACTAATTCCACTTTCTTTAGCTGGTTCTTCAGCTGTCATAAACCAACTTCTATTTTGTTTATCATCATAAGGAGCATAATATGAACATTCACTCGCTACTTCATTTACTCCTATTCCTTTATGTTTTGCCATTTGTTTAAAATTATAATCTGTTAATCTTTTTCTTGCTGTTTGATATTTTACTTCTCTTTTTGTATAATCCCATAAACTATCTTGTGATATTGGTGATTCTCCTTCTATAACTATTTTATTACTTTTTTCTTCTTCGCTTACTTCGTAAGAATCCCATAGGCTTGCATAAGATTCATTTAATTTTCCATTTTGAAAATATTGTATTTTACCATCTGAACTTCGTCCAAATGTATTTAAGTTTCCATTTTTATTATCTAAATATCCAGCTACTCTTTCCCAGGCTCCACCATTCATATCATATATTCCTGTTGTATTTCCTGTTGTACTTGCCATTTGGCCATTTGTTGTATTGTAATTACGAGTATCATCTGTTTTTTCATATCTTCCTTCTTCTGTTTCTGACTTTGGTCCTTGTCCTGTATACATGTCATAAGTATACCATGGACTCTGAATTAATATTCCTGAAGCATTTATTTTGGGTACACTTCCATATTCACTATAACTCAAATATGCTACTGCTCCCCATTCAGTATTTTTTATTAAGTGGCTACTTGCATAGTTTATTCCAAATTTATCTTTATCTGTTGTGGTTATATCCATACTTCTTTTTTCGCTTTCACCTATTGTTATATGTCTCCAACTTATTTTATTAGGTAAACTTTTTGCTATCGTTGTTTCATCTGGATGGTATTGTTCTGCTCCTGATGTACTACTTGCATTTCCTACTGCGTTTCCATTTTTATCTGTTCCACTTGCTTCAAATTTTGCTACCCAGATTCCTGTTAATGCTGTTCCTCCTAAATTAAATCCAGGATGTACTAATTTTGTTGTTTTTGTATCTACACTTTCATCTGTTGTAAATGTTTCTCCATTTACTCCTTCATTTGTATTCCCTTTTACAAATGTTACATTCATTTTCTTACTAGTATTATCTACTGTATACGCATATCTTGGTATCCACACATACATACTTCCTAATTCATCATCTTTTACTACTTGTCCAACATTCACTGTATCTGATTTATATGTTCCATCACTTAACATTATATTAGCCCATTTTTTATCTTTATAGCTATACCATTCATTATCATCTTGGCTACATACTTGCCAATTTGTTCCATTCCATTTTACTGGTATCATTCCTTGAGTTATTTTGGGGCTATTTACCTGTTTGCTTTCATTATATCCATCGGTTGATGGTGCTGAACTATTTATTTTATTTAATACACTTTCTAAAGCATAAGTTTCCTCTTGTTCTGCTTGCTTCGTTTTCTCTTTTGCTTCTTTTACTTTTGTTAATATTCCATTATTTCCTGTTAACATCGCTATTGTTACTCCAGCAAGAATTAGCAGTACAATTATCGTTATCACCAATGCTATTAAAGTTATTCCCTTGTTTGTTTTTACTTTATATTTTTCCATTTCTTTCGTTCTCCTTTTTTATTTTTCTTTTACATTAGTATTTACTTTTTTATCTCTTTTATACTTTTCGTTAATATTTGCTAGTATTTATTTAGCTACACTTTTTCTTATTCTTTTAGCATATATTAAAATTATACATTATCTATTTATATTTTTTCAAGCATTTTTTGATTTTATTTTTGGTTTTTATCGTTTTATATTTGTTTTTGAATGTTGATTACTCATTTTAAAATTTTCTTTATCTATTACACTAGCAAAAACTTTAGGAGTTGATAAAAAGACAGTTAATAAATATTGGAATCAATATAAATCAAATTTTGAAAAATTAGAAACAACAAATAATTCAACAAAAATTATAGAAATGTCATTAGATACACAAAAACAAATTGATGAATATATTTTGGCAAGACAAGAAGAAAAATACATAAAAAACTTTGAAATTAGATATAAAAAGCAAGCAAGAAAAGATTTGGCAATAAATAAAAGCAATTCATCAAAATTTCACTGGGAAGAAGAAAAATAAAATTCACAAAAACATACACACAACCCTGACTTGTGTGTATGAAAATGTTAATATGTATAGGGGCGAAAAAATGCTATATACGAGAAAAGAAATTTCAAAAAAATACAACTCTACATATCAGATTAATAGAGCATTAGAAAATAAAAAAATTTTTAAAATTCAAAATGGAATTTATTCGGATGAAGAGTTTGTTAATCCTTTATTAGTGATTAATAAAAAATATCCTAATGCAATATTTACAATGGATAGTGCATTTTATTATTGGGATTTAACAGATGTTATACCAGATAAATTTCATTTGGCAACAAAGAGAAATAATATAAGATATAGGAATGAAGATATAAGGCAATATTTTGTTGAAGAAAATTTATTTGAATTTGGAAAAACAACATTAAATGTAGAGAATGTTGAAATAAATATATATGATAGGGAAAGAATGTTGATAGAATTGGTTAGAAAAAAAGCTCAAATTCCATTCGACTTTTACAAGGAAATTATTTCTAATTACAGAAAAATAACTAATGATTTAGATGCATTTAAGATATCGGAATATATTTCGTACTATAAAAATGAAAAAACATTATATGCTAGAGTTCAAAGCGAGGTGTATTAATTGAATATAGAAAAAATACGACAGGAATATATGAAAGAAGGATATACTAGAGCAAATGCAGTTGCAAAAGTATGCCAAGATATAATTTTAAATGAAATTGCCAAAAGTGTATATTTTAAAAATGTAACAATAAAAGGCGGAGTGGTAATGCATAGCATATCGAATGATAAACATAGAGCCACAAGAGATATAGCCTTGGATTTTATAAAGTATTCATTAGATGATGATTCTATTGCTAGATTTATAGACAAAGAAAGATTTAACCAATATATTGAACAAATAATATATAATGATTCCGAAATGAAGGAAGAAAACATACAAGATATAGAAAATAAACTAAAGATATTGTTTTCAAATAAGATATTTATTGGAAATTTAAAAGATGCAAGAAATAACTGGTTGGGAATTCCGATTGATGAGGTATTAGAAAACATATTAGATTTTATACAGAGTTTAGAAAAAGTACAAGTTACTACAAATAAATAATAAAAAGAACGAATATTTACAATGAATGTAAGCATTGATTTTCTAAATCTTCTTGGCCTTGTAAATATTATTTGGTTCAAGTTTTTCTATATACATTGTCTTGTCTATGTACAACAGTTCTTCTTATTATATTGTACTAAAAAATAGGAAAATAACAACATTTTTTGTTACTTTCCCCCATAATTTATAGAATTTTTTCTTGCGATAACAAGAAATGCCAATCTTGGATAGAAAATATGGTATGTAATTAATTTGCACACCATATCATATACCATCAGAAAACTTTATGTTTCTTTGTATATCGAAGTGCTACAACACGAGCACGGGGCGGAACCCGTTGTAGTCGTTGGCGTGACCGTCAGCAATGTCCGTACACAACACACCAGCTGCGCCATCACTGTAACAACGGCCACCACGAATAACGAAAGGCACAGTCGCATGTCCGATTAAAACTCCATCGTTATCCCATGATTTAGCATGCTCTTCTTTGGCTGTTTTATCATTCTTTGCTGCTTCTTCTTCACTTGTAAACCATCCCCATGATGTATTACCACTTGAATTTAGATAAGGTGCATAAAATGAACATCTGCTTGCTACTTCATTTACTCCTATTCCTTTATGTTTTGCCATTTGTTTAAAATTATAATCTGTTAATCTTTTTCTTGCTGTTTGGTATTCTAAACCTTTAGTATCATCTTTCCATAATTCACCTTGTGTTATTTTTTTTCCTGTCTCTAATACTATTTTATTGTTTTTTTCTTCTTCACTCACTTCATAAGAATCCCATAAGCTTGTATAAGCTCCATTTAGTTTTCCATTCTGAAAATACTTTATACTATCATTTGATGTACTTTTTCCATAACTATCCAAATTCCAATTTCCATTATCCAAATAAGCAGCTACTCTTTCATACGCTCCACCATTCATATCATATACTCCTGTTGTATTTCCTGTTGTACTTGCCATCTGTCCATTGGTTGTATTGTAATTACGAGTATCATCTGTTTTTTCATATCTTCCTTCATCTATTTCTGACTTTGGTCCTTGTCCTGTATACATGTCATAAGTATACCATGGACTCTTAATTAATGTTCCTGAAGCATTTATTTTAGGTACACTTCCATATTCACTATAACATAAATATGCTACTGCTCCCCATTCACTATTTTTTATTAAGTGGCTACTTGCATAGTTTATTCCAAATTTATCTTTATCTGTTGTAGTTATATCCATACTTCTTTTTTCGCTTTCACCTATTGTTATATGTCTCCAACTGATTTTATTAGGTATGCTTTTTGCTATTGTTGTCTCGTCTGGATGATATTGTTCTTCATTAAATTCACTATTTGCATTTCCTACTGCATTTCCATTTTTATCTGTTCCACTTGC
>CAKPPS010000043.1 GCA_934177795.1 uncultured Clostridia bacterium
AGCAATAGAAGAGAGGTAGAAGTAGATATGGAAAAGTGTAAAAAAAGGAATACAGAACATTGCACAAAATCAAAGTATTTGGCAAAGTTTATACAGGATAGTATATGTATTTATTGACATTTGAAAGTGGATATATTTAAGTATTACGTTTATAATGTAATATTTAAATATATCTATTTTTTATTGAAAGGAGTTTTTTATATGATTAATGCAAGAGAAAATTTTAATTTTATTGATAAGCGTCAAGGAGTTACAAAAGATGGAGAAAAGTATTTATGTATAAATGTTCTATCAAAAGAAAATAAGAACTTTAATTTTATTACTAAAGATGTTCAACTTATAGATAAATTATCTTCTTTAAATATTCAAAAGTTTTCTCCAATAAAATTAATCTTAGGCTTTGAAAGAGTTTTTAACAAAGATAAGAGGGTTAGTTATTGGAATTGTGTATTGGTAGGTGTTGAATAGCATGAGTGAAATTGATTTATTAAATGCTATTTTAATACAAATTAGAACTTTAAACATATTTTTTCAATTGTTTGTTTATGGTTTTATATTATTACTTATCATATATTTTGGTTATTGGTTTTTCAGTAGATTTTTTTATTAGATGATTTGATTGTTATCTTTTACATGTTATCCCCTTTATATCTACTGAAATAAATATATATATTATTATCTATAAGAATAACTATTTTTATAGGGAAAGGAGTCGTAAATGGAAGGTTTAACTTTAACAAGTTCTATGTTCGATGGTTTACTTTCAGCTATAACAACTAATTTAGGTGTTTTGATACCTGTTGGTTTAACAATTATGGGTATCATGGTAGCTGTTTCTTTAATTCCTAGAATTGTATATAAATTCTTATAGGAATCTAATGCCCCAATCGAACATTTTAATGTTCGTTGGGGCTAGTTTTTTGAAAGGAGAGATTTATTTGAGTATAAAAAAGAAAATTTTATATATTTCAATGTTTTTTTTAGCATTTATTTGTATTACTTGTAAATGTTTTGGTTTTTCTGGTTCAGATGAAAGCTTTGATGTTGAAATAGATAATAAAAAAATTGATAAGAAAGTTACATTTACATTTCCTACTACTGTACTTGACGATGATGGTAGTAAACTTTTTGATGTTAAATATTATCTTATACATTATTCTACTTCTGTGCCCTTTAATCCAATTAATAGATTGGGTAATTATGATTGCTATGATGTAATTCTGTCTGATGTTCCTATTACATTATCTGATGATTACAAATTTCTTTATTTATCAGACACAAGCAAAAGTTCATCTTGTTATATTTTGTATAGTGATGTATTGACTGATTCTTATTATAGTGAAAAATGTGATGTTTCTTCTTCATCAGTAAATTTTACTAAACGTCTTAATCAATGGTATATTACCGATGATAGTGGTCTTAATTCTTCTAGTTTTAATCAAAATTTTTTTACTGCTGATGTATTTGCTAATCAAACTATAAAAAATAAAAGTGGTGACGTGGTTTTTCTGGGAGCTCCACAGACAGTGGAGCAGGTGAAAATACCAGCAATACAACAGGCGGAGGAAATACCACAGGCGATGGCGGAAGTTCTGAAAATACTGATACCAGTTGGCTTGGTAATCTTTGGAATTGGTTTAGTGATATACTTGATTCGATATTGTCGCTCACGACTAATGTAATAAATTTATTTAATACAGTTATAACCAATTTAGATAAAATTGTTAATGCTTTAGGTGATTTTACAGTTACAAGTATAGATTCTTTAGGCGAAATTGTTTCAGCTGTTGGAAGTGCTTCAAGTGACATTATAAAGTCTTTAGGTAATTTAAGTAATGATATTATTAATTCTATTGGTGAAATAATTAACTCAATAGGTAGTGCAATTTCTGATGTTATATCAGCGTTAGGAGAAGGTATATCTAATATTATTTCTTCTATTGCTAATGCTGTATCTAGCATAATTAATGCTTTAGGTGAAGCAATTTCTAATGTAATAACTGTAATTGGTGAATTACCAGGAAAAATTATAAATTTATTAGAATCATTATTAAGAAGATTATTTGTTCCAGAAGATAACTATTTCAGTGATAAAGTAGATACTTTAAAATCAGATTTAAATGGTAAAATACCATATCAGAGTTATCAGAATGAATTAAATAAAATTGATGAAACTGCTCAAAATACTGGAAATTCAGGAGAAGGAATTACGACAAGTATTAGTTTATCAAATTATACATTATCAGATAAACTTTCTGTTAAAATGAACAAATTTATTGATTTTTCAATATTCACTAAATATCGTGATGTTTGGTTTGTTTGGGTTCGAGTAGTTGTATATATACTTTTGGTATTATACTGGATAAATGAAACAAGTAAATTTTTTAGAGGTTTTAGTATTTCAAGCTATTCAACTTCTAATGTTAATCAAAATACACAGACAGGGGGTAATAATAAATGATTTTAGTTTTAATTACTGCACCACTATTTATATTGGTTACAGGTATTATAAATTTAATTCCAGGAGGTGCGTTTACTATTAATAGCAGTATCACTGGAATGGTTAATATGTTTTCAATTGCCTTTCAATTTTTCCCTGTTGATGTATGGATTGCATTTTTTAGCAGTATAACGTTTTGGATAACTGTCCATCTTGTATATGGTTTAATTAATTTCATTTTAAAACTTATTCCTATTTTAGGAATGGGACAATAGTTTTTTATTATTGGAGGACAAAAACATGTTTAAAAAGGATATGACGTTAAATAAATATTATAGAAATTTAAGAAAAGATGTATTTTCGGATTTAAATATAGAAGAGTTTACAGAAGTATTTAAAAAATTCAAAAAACTAAAATTTGATTATAAATTATTGTTAATATGTAATAAAATAGAAAAAATTAAAATTCCACGTATAGAAATACCAATATTAAGATTTTTTAGTATGTTAATAGATTTAATAAGATGGCTTATTTATGATTTATTATACACTATTATTAATGGTAAAGTGTTTAAGCCTTATGGTTTAACTTGTTTTGTAGGAAGACAGGGCGGGGGTAAAACTATTTCAATGGTAGAATATTTAGATAAAATGAAAGAAATATATCCAGACTCTATTATAATTACTAATTTTAATTATACTAAACAAGATATGCCATTTACTAGTTGGCGACAATTTACAGAAGTTAGAAATGGATTAAATGGTGTAATTTTTGCAATAGATGAATTGCAAAATGAATATAATTCAAACAATTGGAAAGATTTTCCCGAAGATTTATTATCTGTTGTTACAATGCAAAGAAAACAAAGAATAAAAATTGTTGCAACAAGTCAAGTATTTACAAGAGTAGTTAAACAATTAAGGGAACAATGTTATGAAGTTGTAGAATGTAAAACATTTTTTGGAAGGTGGACAAAGCAAAAATGTTATGATGCAGATGATTATAACTATATTATAGATAATCCTACACCTGAACGAAGATTTAAAACCAGAAAAAAATGGAAGTATAGTTTTATACAAAGTAATTTTATTAGAAATTTATTTGACAGCTATTCTATAGTTGAAAGTATAAAACAAAAAGAATATATAAATAGAAATGAAAGGGGTGACCATTAATGTTTCTATTAGGCTTAGTTACACTTATATGCTATATTTGGACTATTACATCAGCTGTAGTTATTGTAGTATATAAAATAAAGAACAGAAATTAAAAAGTATAATAATCTATTAATTTTATCACTGCAAAATATATTATTGGCTCTAACTTAAAATATATGTTCTTTAGTAAAATATACTTCATAGAAATAGCTCTGATATGCGGGGGCAGAATCTCCCTATTTATTTTTTGTATGAATGATAATGAATTACAAAAAGTTAATAGAAAGATTCTGGAGGGGGATAGCCCCCTAGTAAAAAAAGAAAATTGAAAGGAGATTATTATGGATTTGATAGATGATGAAGAATTAGTATCTTCAGAAGATAATTATATTATTGTATGTACAAAAGCAGAATATAATAAAATAAAAGAATGTGTTGAAGCAATGTATAACATGGTATCTAAAGCTCCAAAAAAATTTAGAACTCCAAATTTTTATCTTTTAGAAAATATTTATAATACAAAATTTAAAGATATAAATTAATAATATTTGTGGAGGGTTCTTAGTAACACCCTCCGAAAGCGACAATTTTGACGTTTTTTAGGAGTGATTTTGAAATGATAGATACTATAAAAATTTATGCGGAAATAAATAAAGAAACATATAATGCTATAAAATATAAATCTATTGTCAAAAATTCAACAGATTATAATTCAGGTGAATTACTATATGAAATAATTAATGACCATTTAAGTGGTAGTTTTGATAGTCGTCTTAGTGTTCGTGTTGGATGTGGTTCAAAATATCAATTTACTACTTATGGCTATTTTATTGAAATAGAAGGTAGTTATCATAAAATTATTAATGGGTATAATTCTCATAACGGATATTATGATATGGAGTTTATAGTTGAAAACTTGATACAGATGGTTGAATTATCTTATAACATTGTTTTACCTGCTCTTTCTAAATGGTTTTTACAAAGATGTGATATAGCAATTTGCTATGATTTAAAAGAACAAGAAAATGTTAAATCTTATATAAATAGTCTTAGTAGATGTAAATATCCTCGTCGAAATATAAAATTTTATTATGATGAAAGTCTATATCTTACTGGAACTACTACTACATTAAAAATATATAATAAATTATTAGAGTTTAGAAAACATGATTTAAAAAAATTTATAAGTAGTGATTTTAATTTATCAGATTATCTTTCTTTTATTTCTGGCTTTATAAGGTTTGAATGTGAAATTAAGAAAAAGATGTTAGTAAAAATGTATAATACTAAACATATTAAAGTTATTGATGTAAAATATGATGATTTAAAAATTATTTGGAGTGATGAATTTATGAAATTATTAGGAATTATAAAGAGTGATTTAAATATTGTTAGAGGTAGGGAAGAAGTAAAAAAAAGATTAAATACTATATTTAAACCGAGTAAAGCTATAAGATTATATAATTTTTATTGTGCAATTCAATTGAATGGTGAAATTGATATGAAAGAAAGTATGTCATCTCGTACATATCAACGTAATATTAAAGATTTAAAACTTGCTAAAGTTGATTTTAGTCAAAGTTATAAGATAGAAGAGTTTGAATTGTTTTATTTTAATCCATTTGAATCGAAAGAAGTAGCTTAAACTACTTCTTTTAATAATATGTTTAATATTTCATTTTCTGTATATTCATTTTTAGCTTTGTAATGTATTATATTAACAGATTCTTTAAGCATTTTATCTAATAAAATATCACGTTGTTTTCTCTTATTATTTTCATGTGAACTGTCATCAAGTTCAATACAAGTAAGTATTTGTCCGTTATTTATATTATATAAAACAAAATCAATGCTTTTATTTCTAATTTCTTCGTATAAGTCTGGCAATCTTCTGTTATTTATATCTATAATTCTGTTTATAGCTACTTGAGTGGAAATTTGTATATAGATATTTCTTGTTTTATATTTATCGTTTAAAATTCTAATTGCTTTTATTAATTCTTTCAAAAACTTTCTCTCATTAATACTTAGAAATTCTTTTTTTACAGTATAATTAGGTATTTTATAATATTCAATTCTACCATCACTATCATATATAGGTATTTGTTCGATTTTTCTCTTTTCATCTAATATTTTCATATTTTATCCTCCTTCTTGCTGATTATATCATTATAGTTTTAATTGTTGTGTCGAAATATGTCGATAATATAATTTGACATGTTAACATAATTATGTTATCCTTTTAGTGGGGGTGATATTATGAAAGAATATGGTATTTATGTTAAAAATGGTAATGCGTTACCATATATGCTAAATATTTTTGATGATATTGATTTAGCGAAAATTAAACTATATGACATGATATCTTTAGAAAGTTTAAGACAACGACCATATTTTGTAGACAATGATTTTTATAAAAACGCTCATAATATGGAAACTTGTAGATTGATGTATTTATGTATAAAAGAAAGAGAAGTTACAGAATGGAAAAAATATTCAGAAAAAGAAAACAGTAAAGAAAAAATTCAAAATGATAAAAAAATTTTCTTTATTAATGAATATAGAATCCAAAAATAAATTAATATTTTTATACATTTTTATTGACATAGTTTTTTTATTATGATATTAAATAGATATGTTTATATTATATTATACGTTTTATTAAATATTATCTATATCGTATACTATTTAAATATTTGTAGGGAGAAGGTAACAAGAATTTTGTGTGATTCAGATATAAAACATTGCACAAAATCAAAGTTTTGTGCAATAAGAGATAGGAGTAAAATAATAGAACCCCTTTTAGAGTCCTACCCACAAGTTGTTGTAACTATTAGCCTTAACGGCTTCACTAGCTATTTATTAGCTATCGTTTGACTAACATTATTACTTTATAATTTATTCCTTGTAATAATGTTAGTCTAGTCCCAGATATTTATTTCTAAAATCAATTTTAAATCAGTTTTATAATTTATCCTTATAATTTTACATCTGAATAATTTTTCTATTTAAAATTTAATTTTATTACTTAATAATTTTTATTTCATATTATATTTTATATAAATTTTCCAAAAATCTTCAAAATGCCTATTTCTCTATATTTGCCGTATTTTACCAACAACAAACTAAGCCTTAAAAATAAAAACGGCTTAAAATCGATTCTCGTGTGTCGTTTTTTTAGGTATTTTTTCAGTTTTTTATATATTTATATAAGTATAAAAAATTTGGTTATTTTTTATCTAAAATCTCTCAAACCCAGAATTATCAATATTTTGCTAAAATACTAAACGACAAGTTATATGGCTTAAGTATAAAAATGGCTTAAAATCGATTCTCATAAGCCGTTATTTTAGATCTTTTAGAGATTACTTTAGCATCTGCAGATAATTATAAAAATTGCATATATATAACTAAAATTTTCATAAACAACTCAAATAAATCTAAATTTAATGTTTAGATGAATAATTTAATATTGCAATATTGTAAAT
>CAKPPS010000044.1 GCA_934177795.1 uncultured Clostridia bacterium
TTATTACAGACTATTAGGCAGTTGGGATAAGACAAAAAATAATATATATCTACTAGAAAATCATCTTATTATTTTTTGTAAAATCTTAGGCACCTGCAACTAATAGTCTATTTAAAATTGAACATAGTGAAATTTTATTACAGACTATTAGACAGTTGGGATAAGACAAAAAATAATATATATCTACTAGAAAATTATCTTATTATTTTTTTATTAATCTTAAAGTTTCCTTTGCAATCATTAACTCCTCATTTGTTGGAACAACATATACACTAATTTTAGACTCATTAGAAGAAATCTTTACCTCTTCTCCTCTAATCTTATTTTTTTCTTCATCTAATTTAACACCAAAAACTCCAAGTTGATCACAAATTGCCTTTCTAGAAATAGGCCCCTTTTCTCCAACTCCAGCTGTAAAAGTAATTATATCCGTTCCTCCCATTGCAACCATACACTTTGCAATATATGAAGCAACAGAATAATGAAATACATCTAATGCAAGTTGAGCATGATATCCACCAGCTAATGCCTCTGTTTCAATATCTCTAAAATCAACTGATACACTAGATATTCCATAAACACCAGACTCTTTGTTTAATATTTCTTCAATTTCATCAGCTGACAAATTTTCTTTTTTCATAAGATATGTAAGAATTGATGGATCCAAATCCCCTGATCTAGTTCCCATAACAATTCCACTTAATGGTGTAAGCCCCATACTTGTTTCTACTGACTTTCCATTTTGAATAGCACAAACACTTGCACCTTGCCCTAAATGACAATTTATTATTTTTAAATCTTTTATATCTTTGTTCTCTAATTCTGCAACTCTATTTGCAACATATTCATGTGAAGTACCATGAAATCCATATTTTCTTACTCCATATTTTTCATAATACTCATATGGAATAGGATAAATATATCTTTCTTTAGGAATAGATTGATGGAAAGCCGTATCAAATACTGCTACCATTGGCATATTAGGTACAATCTTTTTACAAGCCTCTATTCCTAATATACACGATGGATTATGTATTGGAGCTAAACCATTACAACCTTTTATTTCATTTATTACTTCATCTGTTATTAATACAGAACTATTAAATTTTTCTCCTCCATGTACAACTCTATGTCCTATTGCTGACAACTCATCCAAGCTTTTTAAAACTCCATAATGGTCATTTGTTAATCTATTCAAAACAAATGCTATTGCTTTTTCGTGATTTTTAGCAGGATGTTCAAATTTATGTTTTTCTCCATTTACCTTATGTGTTAAAAAAGCATTTGGTTGACCAATTCTTTCAAAATATCCTTTTGCTAAAACCTTTTCTGTTTCCATATCAATTACTTGATATTTTAAAGATGAACTCCCTGAATTTAATACTAAAATCTTCATTAAATTCCTCCTTTAACATACAATATTATTTTTGTGCTTGAACAGCAGTTATAGCAATTACACCAACTATATCTTCACTACTACATCCTCTTGACAAATCATTTACAGGTCTTGCTATACCTTGGCAAAGAGGGCCATATGCCTCTGCCTTTGCTAATCTCTGTACTAATTTATATCCAATATTTCCAGCACCTAAATCTGGAAATATTAAAGTATTAGCTTTTCCTTCAACTGGACTTCCTGGTGCTTTCATTTTTGCAATTTCTGGAACTATTGCAGCATCTAATTGTAATTCTCCATCAATTATTAAATTTGGATCTTTTTGTTTTACTAATTCTGTTGCATTTATCATTTTTTCTGTATCCTCTGATTTTGCACTTCCATATGTAGAATATGAAAGCATTGCAATTTTTGCATCTTTTCCTATTAATTGTTTAAAACTTTTACTTGAAGATATTGCAATTTCTGATAAAGCTTCACTATCTGGTTTTTCATTTAATCCACTATCAGCAAATATAAATACTCCATTTTCTCCATACTCACAATTAGGAACAACCATTACAAAAAATGCTGATACAATTTTTGTTCCTTCTGCTGTTTTTAATATTTGTAATGCAGGTCTTAAAGTATCTGCTGTTGAATGTGCAGCACCTGATACTAAACCATCTGCTCCTTCTGAATTCAATTTTACCATAAGCATTCCATAATATACTGGATCTAACACTAATTTTTTAGCTTTTTCTATTGTCATTCCTTTTCTTTGTCTTAATTCGTATAAACAATTTACAAATTCTTCATATTTATCAGAATCAAAAGGATCTTCTATTTTTGCTTTTGATATATCTAAATTATTTTCTTCTGCTTTTTTTAATATTTCTTTTTTATTTCCTACTAAAATAATATTAGCAAAACCTTCCTTTAAAACCGTAGCAGTTGCTTTTAGTACTCTTACATCTGTTGCTTCTGGCAATACTATTGTTTTAATATCTGATTTTGCTCTTTGTTTTATTTCATCTATAAAAGCCATTTAACTTCCTCCTTAAAAATATGTTTATATTATATAAATAAAAAGCAAAAAGCACAAGGCTTTTTGCAAATTTTAAAAAAATAAGAAGTCCACTTTCAATGTGTACTTCTTATTTTTTAATTAACTAATTATAATATATCATTTTTTTATAACATTATATGGATCATCAATTAAATTCTTTAATTGCATTTTAGCACCATAAAATCTAGAACCACCAATTATTTCTCCAGTAGTTGCATCTACGTAATAAACAAATCTTTCAGGAAAATCTTTATCATACTTATAATAATCATAATAAAGAGTTACTTCCCAAACTTTTCTTACACGATTATCCACTTTATAAAATACAGCATCTTCTTTTATTTTATGTGTTCCATTTTCCTCTACAGTAAAATTAATTATTCCTTTTTCATATTCTTCTATATTATTTTCTCTATATACAACTTCTGTGTTCATTTTATCAATTCCAAGTTCCGCATCTGTTGATATTATATTATGTCTTGTTTCTATTTGTTTATCTTTTTCTACTGCGATTTTAATAGCTTCTTCTTTAGAAATCTTTTGATCATTATTTTCATATTTATAATTTTCAAAATTCAAACTATACAAACCATTTATTTTTGGAATCCATCCAATGCTTATCTTCTCACAGTTATTTAACAAATCATCATATTTCTTGTAAAAATCAGCATACCAAATATAAGCATCTTCATCTTTTTCAGCATTTCTCTTTAATGATACTAATTCATATTCATCATCATTATTATTAGGATTATATTTTGCTAACAATTCTTTTGCAGTCTTTCTGGCTTCTTCTCTAGTTATACCATAATTATAAGGAATCTTGTAATTACATGATGGAATATTTAGACTCTCAATTTCGCCTTTACTATTGATACTCATAACTCCACTTTCAAACTTTATACTCCATTGAATTTCATCTTTATAAGCATTTTTTGTTAAAACTAATCCGTTTATTTCTTTTTCTAATCCTATCTTTCTAAAATATTCAGTTGCTTTATTTTTGGCTTCTTCTTCACTAATTGCCTCTTTCTTTTCTTGTTCAGTTATTTCATAAGAAAATTTATAAGTTTCTGGTTGTTTCCATATATTTTCATAAGTTTTTGTTGCTGCAAATGCAACACCAGACCCTAATAATAAACTTATTGCAACTATAATTGATTTTTTTATTGCTTTAGCTTTCATTATCCATTTCCTACTTTCTTTTGATTTTGGAGAAAAATTCTTTATAGCATTAGTAAAAGAATTAGGAACTACTTGTTCATTATTTTTAAAATCATGTAAAAATTCATCCAGATTTTTCATTTTAATAAAATTCTCCTTTATACTTTTCTTTTATTTTTATTTTGGTTCGTGATATTTTACTACATATTGTTCCTTCTCTTTTGTTTAATATTTTTGAAATTTCTTTGGTTGTATAGCCTAAATAATAGTAAAGTGTTAAAATTGTTCTTTCTTCTTCATTTAAAAACGAAATAAAATCTTCAAATTCGATATTTGATAAATCAATTCCAACACTACTAATTTTCTTAATTTCTTCATTCTCATCAATAGATTTAAGTTTTTTCCTTTTATAAAATTTATTACAATTATTAATAAGAATTCTTATTACCCATGTTTTAAAAAAATTATTTTTTTTTAATTTTTTTATATTAAAAAACGCTATCATCATTGTTTCTTGAATTATATCATCAATATCATTTTCATCATTAATTTTACTTTTTGCTATACAATATAAATCTTTTTCAATATTTAATATTAAATTAGTAAATGCATCACTATCTCCATTTTTTGCTTTTTCTACAAGTTCCTCCACATTTTCCTCCATTATATCTATAGTACTTTAGACATCATATATTAGATATTATAACATAACTATTTTCTTGCATTAATTTTAATTTATTATAAAAAATGAACAAGTATTATTACTTGCTCATTAAATTATAATTTATTATTACTTTTGATATTTTTCTGGTGCTATAGATATATCTCTTATCATATCTCCATTAATCAAACGAATTTTATTTTTTTCTTCAATCTTTATCCAATTTTCTTCTACTGCAACTATTTTACCTTGTACTCCAAAAGACTCATTAAATAATACGATTGTACATACTTTTCCTATAAATTCTTTAATCAATTCTTGTGGCATTTTTCTTTTCCTTCCTTTCTTTTTTCTCTCAATTATTTCTAAATACAATTTATTTCTTCTTGGTATTATTATACAACAAAATAATATAATAATCCAAAGCAACAAATAATCTATTTTTAACACCTCCTTAAATATCAGCCCATTAAATTTGTTAAATTATAAACTTACTATTTTTTATAAAAATGGAAATCACAACAATCTCCGCCATAACCTAAAGTTTTTGTTCTCGTAAAACCTATTTTTTTAAGTCCACCATATGTAACATCATCAACATCACAAAATAAACGACATAAATCTGCACAACCATTTTCTACGCAGGCTGTATGCCAAAGACATCTTTTAATAGTCACATCATAATAATCCTTATCATGTTTTTGCACACTTTCTTGTAAATCAGTTGTACGCATAATTTTAAGAAATATCTTGCTGTAAATTGAATAAAATCCAGGTATTAACTCCATTTTTGCAGTAGAAGAATGTTTTTTTATTGCAACTTTATCAATCATATATTTTCGCATATATTTATATACATCTTCTTCTGAGAAATCATTTTTTAACAAAGCTTTATACAATGCTATACGAGGAAGAATTGTTTGAATAAGTGTTTTTGTTTGATTTCTTGACTTGTCCTTTGTGTTTTTTATAAGTTCATTAAGTATTATCTCTTGCTTATTAAATAATTCATTTCCATTATTCGCTCCAAATTCTTCTATTAAAAATATTTTTATTTGTTTCTGTTGTTTTATATTCATACTTATAATTTCTCCATAAATTACTACTTATTATTATATTTCTTTTATAACTTTACAAGGATTCCCAACTGCTACACTATTTGATGGAATATCTTTATTTACAACACTTCCTGCACCTATTACAACATTATCTCCAATAGTTACTCCAGGAAGTACATTTACATTTCCACCAATCCATACATTATTTCCTACTTTAATAGGTTTGGCATATTCTAATCCTTTATTTCTAGTTTCATAATCTAATGGGTGTCCTGCCGTATAAAAGCCACAATTAGGTGCAATAAAAACGTTATCACCAAATTCTACTTTTTCCCCATCTAATATTATACAATTATGATTCATATAAAAATTTTCTCCTACAAAAATGTTATAACCATAATCACACCAAAAGTTCTGTTCAACAATTATTTGCTTTCCAGTTTTTGCAAATAATTTTTTAATTACTTTGTCTCTACTTTCAATATTTGATGGTTTTAGATTATTATATTCAAAGCAAACATCTTTAGCCTTATATCTATCTTTTATTAATTCTTTATCATAATTGGCATCATATAATTCTCCTGCCAACATCTTATCTTTTTCTGACATAATTTTCTCCTATTATAACAGCAAATTTAAGTTTTTGTTAGATTTTTTAAATTATTATCCCATTTTGAACCTTTTTTACATATATAAAAATCACAGCAGTCTTTGCCTTCGGCTAAAGTTTTTGTTCGATAAAGTACACCACCCATCATATCAACTGACATAATATCTAAAACACACATATATTTTATTAATTCTGGATGATTTAATTTTCTTGCTAAAGCACATATTCCACATTTCTTATAAATAATAGTATACTCATTTTCATCTCTTCCTTTGATAAACTCTGTTTTCCAATTAAATTCATTATTACTAGCTTTATTATCTCTTTCTACATTTTTTTCTTTTTGGATTTGAGCCTTCTTTGTAAATGGTTTTTTAGCACTAAAAGCTTTTTCTATTAGAGGTGAATTAATTGTTGCTTTAACCATTTCTCCGAATTCTTCATCTTCTATTTTTTCCTCGCAAGTTTCATAAAACGCTAACCAAAGAGCAGCACTACTTAAGCAAACTCGTAAAGAATTTTTTCTTAACTCTCCTATATCAGGTAATTCAGTTACTATCTGCTTATAACGTTTTTTTGTGTTTATTCTTAATAATTTTATATTCCAATTTGGATGTTTCTCACTTAAAAAGTCAATAATTGCTTTATTCATAGCATACCATATTAATGTTTCACAATAAGTATATTTCATTTAATTTTACTTCCTTTCAAATTGCTATTCATTATCTTCGTTTTCTTTATTTATTTCATCTCTTAATTCTCTTGGTAAAAAATCAAAAGCTCTTTTATCTTGAGCAATTGCAATTTTAGTAATTTCTTTATTATGTAATATTCTATTACTAGCATATTTTATTATTAATCCTTTATTTGTAACAGCTTTTGTTACAA
>CAKPPS010000045.1 GCA_934177795.1 uncultured Clostridia bacterium
AATGCAACAGAAGAAAAAACAGAAGCAAATGGATGGAAAGAAACAATAGAAGATAGTAAAAGTGTAAAGAGTTATTTAATAGAAATACCAGAAATGGAACAAGGAGTAAAGGCAATTGCATCATATGGTATAGAAATACCAGCAAATTTAGGATATAACCAAAAAGCATATGAAGGTTATAGTGTAAGATATACAAATGATTTAACAAAACAAACAAATGAAGTAGAGGCAACAACATTAGGAGTAACAACGGGTAATGGGCCAGAATTAAAAGCAACTTTAACAGCTTTTGTAGGAGGAGAAGAACTTAAGGATGGTGATACTGTTATAGCTGGAGAAACAATTACTTATAAAGTTAAAGTTGAAAACACAGGAATTGAAGATGTTAAAAATGTAAATGGACAAGTAAAAATTAATACAATTAATGATTGGAGTAAAGGAGAAGATGTTGAAAGTGATGAAGAAAATGGAGGAATAACTCAATTAGATGAAAAAACATTAGAATTTAATATAGAAGAATTAAAAAATGGAAGTATAATAGAAAAAGAAATAAAATTGACTACTGAATGTTGGGGATATGATGAAATTAAGCCTGATATTGAATTTCAAAGCAAAGTAGAATTAACATATGAAAATACCAGTTATTTATCTAATATAGTTACACTGAAAAACAAGAGTGGAAATTTAAGTATAGATATGTATGAAATTAATACAGAAGGTGAAATGTGCGAAAAAAGAGAAGATTTATTTATAACCAGTAAAACTACTAAAAATATTGAAGTTGCAATTTATAACAATGGTGAAGATGATAAAGAAAATATTGAAGTTTGTTTTGATATTGAAGGATTTGAAGTTCAGTTTGCTGAAAATGATAGTAATTTAGAGGTAGACAGTGAAAATAAAATTGTAAAAATAAAAAAATTAAATCAAGGATTGAGTCAATTTATATATTTACAAGTAACTATTTCTGATGAAAATTTGGAACAAGCAAGTATTAGTGCAAAAGTAAAGAATGGCGATGTGAGAATTAGATCTAATAAATTAGAATATAAAATTATTCAAAATAATATAGAAGTTGAATTATCTTCAGAAAACGAAGGGAAATATATAAAAGATAACGATAATGTTTCATATATACTAACTTTAAAAAATTTAGGTAATAGTAATTTGGAAAATATAACAATTATTGATGAAATACCATCAAAATTGAATGTTGAATCATATGAAATTGATGGAAATATAGTAGAAATTGAAACTAATTATTTGTATATTAATAAAATTGATTTAAATCAAAATGAAGTAAAAAAAATAAAAATAAATACACATCTTGAAGAAGGCAGTCAGGAAGAAAAAATAGTAAAGATATCTAATAAAGCTAATGTTCATTATGGACTTGGTGATAACAAAGAAACTAATGAAGTTGTGCATTATATAGAAGCATTATCAAAAAAAGATGATGAAGATAATAATAATAATGATAATAACAACAATAATCAAGATAATAATGATAGCAATAAAGACAATAATAAGGATAACAAAGATGATAACAATCAAGATAATAATGATGATAACAACAATAACAATAATAACAATAATAATAATGATGAAAACCAAACATATTCAATAGTAGGAACTGTATGGATTGATAAAAATGCGGATGGTGAAAGACAATCTAATGAACAAAATTTGAATGGAGTAAAAGTATATTTAATAAATTCACAAAACAATGAACTAATAAAGAACTCTGATGGTGAAAATATAGAATCTGTTACAGATGAACAAGGATTTTATAGATTAGAAAAAATAAATAAAGGAAAATACTTAGTAATATTTGAATTTGACAATCAAAAATATATTGTGACCAAATATCAAGCAGAGGGAGTTAGTGAAATTAAAAATTCTGATGCCATATTAAATAAATTGAATATTAATGGAGAAGAAAAGGAAGTAGCAAATACAAATATTATTTCTATAAATGATGAAAGTATTGCTAATATCGATTTAGGATTAGTGGAAAAGAAGGATTTTAACTTTTCTTTAGAAAAAACAATAAGCAAAGTTATTGTTAAAAATGCTGGTGGAACAAAGACATATAATATTAATAATAAAACAACAGCAAAAGTTGAATTAAGAGCTAAACATATGAAAAATACAAATATGGTAGTTGAATATCAAATTAAAGTTACAAATAATGGTGAAGTAGATGGTTATGTAAAAAATATAGTTGATTATTTACCAAGTGGAATGAAATTTAGTTCAGAGCTAAATACAGATTGGTATTTAAAGAATAATGATTTATATAATGTAAGTTTGGCAAATGAGAAAATTAAACCTGGTGAAAGTAAAATTATTACTTTGACTTTAACAAAAGTTGTAAATTCAGAAAATGCAGAAATTATAAATAATAAGGCAGAGATATATGATATATATAATGAACTAGGATTTGAAGATTCTAATTCTATACCAGGAAATAAATTAAATGGTGAAGATGATATGGGTAGTGCAGATTTAATAATAACTGTAGCAACTGGTAAGATAATTAAAATAAGTATATTTGTTATACTAATAAGTACCCTATTATTATATACATTAAGTATTATTATAAAAAAATGTAGGAGGGAGCAAAAATGAAAAAAAATATAATATTAACAATAGTTAGTTTTATAATATTTTATCTTTTTTTACATTCTAGTGTAATGGCTATATCATATAATGATTTAGCAAATCCTTCTCAGCATTTATTTTGTATAGAACATGGTGGTCCACTTGATAATGGCTATAAGATAAAGATAGGTGACCAGATGGGATATGCATGGGGAAGTAAAACTCATACAGTTACCATAAGGAAATATTATGAACAAGCAGCTGAAGATATTAGCGCAGATGCATTTTGGAAAAGTTTAGGAACAGATATTAGATATAATAAATATAAACGTGTAGGAGGAACAATACATAGAAAGCCAGAGCTTCATACAAAAAATCATAAGATAAAATATAGAAATAGAGAAATAGTTAAAGTTGGGGATATATTCGCTAAAGGACATCATTCTTATAATTATAGGATTCTTGATACTATATATATTAATACATGGCCAACAAATAATGACGTTGAAGCAATAAATAATGCAGATTTGGCATATAGTAGTAGATATAATCAAACAAAGAAAAACGATTGGTGTGCTAGAATGGCATATATAATTGGAAAAGGTGGAGGATCTTATAATTCATCAAATAGTGGAAGAAAATATGGTAAATATAGTGACACTCAAATGGCAATATATTCTTCATTTACTAGTTTCTTAAAAAGTTCTCCTGCATGGGATGGAAGTGTATGGCATGATGATTCTGCGTTTGGAAATAATATGAGAGACTTAAATAATGAGGCAGATAATTATATTAAACAATTAGGTGAACGTAAAAATCTTGGTGTTGGAATGAAAGATCAAAATACATCAAATAAAACAGTTTCATTTCAAAATTATAATAATCGTATATATTATCAAATAGGTCCATTTAATTATAGCTATAAAGGTACAATAAATAGTGTAGAGTTATATACAGGAAGTAGTAAAAGAAGTAATCTTTTATTTAAAACAGATAATGTTATTGCTGGAAAAGATAATATAAAAAATGGAAAGAATTTCTATATATTATACCCTGCAGACCAAGTTATTGATTCTAATATAAAAGTAAAAATAAATTATAATGATACATTTACTGTTTATTATGCTACTATACAAATATTAGAATCACAACCTACTACATTTAGTAGTTGGTTTGATCATAAAGAATATAAATATACAAGAAATCATACTCAAAACTTAATACGAGCTACAGGTGGAGGAAAAAATGTAACAAAAAATGAAAATATAGAATTTAATTATAATAATAGTTTGGGAAGTGTAACAGTAAAAAAAGTTGATAATAAAACAGGACAAATATTAACAGGAGCAACTGTTAAATTTAAACTAAAGAATAGAGATACTGGATTATGGGTAACTAAAAGTAATGGAAAGGGAGATGGTCAAACTGCATATTCTAGTAGTAATGCAACAATTTTCCAAACAAGTGGTGGTCAATGCGTAATTAGTAATTTGGTTAAAGGAAATTATGAAATATATGAAATAAGTATAAATGATCAAGACTTTAAGACTCCAAATGCAAATGTGGCAGCAAATTTAAGAACAGGTGCATCATCAGGAACAACTATAAATTTTGCAAATGTAAATGGAAATAATACTACATATTTGATAAACAATAAAAAAGTAGGTAATTTGTGGATATTAAAAGTTGATAAAAATAATACTGCTAAAGGATTAAATGGAATAAGCTTTAAATTAGTTTATAAATATTATGGAGTGGAATATCTTGTTAAACAGGAATCAAATGGAACAATTTCATATCAAAGAAGAGATACAGCAAAATCTATAAAAGATGATGGAGGAACAATATTTAAGACAGGAAATTATGGAAATCCTCCTGATGTTAAGAATTATGCCATTAAAGATGGATGGTTAATAGGAGCAAATGGTAAACCATATATAGAAGGTTTAGATGTAGGAACTTATTATGCATATGAAATATCAAAAGGAAACAATTCAGAATATCAAGACCCTGATCCAAATTCGCCTGTAAAAATAGAATCTAGTAATAATATTGAATTAAAAGTTATTTCTGGTAATACTAATAAATATAGAGTATATAATAAAAAATATACTGGAAGATTAAAGGTGTATAAAAAAGATGTACATAAAAATATACCAATTTCTAATATGAAATTTAAATTACATTATATGACAGAAAGCAAAGTTATAAATATCCTTGATGAAAATACAAATAAATATGTACCTATTAACATACAAAAATGGGTAAAACAAGATGGTAATGGAAATATATCATATGTAAATAGTGAAAATGCAGCTACAGTATTTGCAACTGATTCTAATGGAATATTGAGAGGAATAAATAAGGCTGATACTATAGGAGATTTAGATATTGGAGAGTATCAAGCAGTTGAATTAAAAGATGGAACATTAAATTATAAATTAACTTCTAATATGACAATAAAAAAGGCAGATAAAGATAAGAATGGTAATGAAAATAGTAGAACTGTAAACAATTTTGCGGATATTATAATAACAAGAGATACTACAAAAGAATTTAATGTGTATAATATAAATAATCCATCAGTAATTCCTGTAAGTGGAAAAGTTTGGACACCATCAAA
>CAKPPS010000046.1 GCA_934177795.1 uncultured Clostridia bacterium
TATAGAGTAAAAGAGTTTCCTGAAACTGTAAAAAGAGAATATGAAGAAGGCCATTTTATTGCTAACCATACATATTCTCATAAAAATTCTAAACTCTACCAAAGTAAAGATACTTTTTTAAACGAATTAAAATCTGCAGAAAATGCTATTTCTGAGGCAATTGGTGTATCCTACACTTCTCATCTATTTCGTTTTCCTAATGGTTCTAAAGGGACTTCATACTCAGGTAGCAAGAAAAAATGTATTCAATATTTAAAGGAAATAAATTATGGGTATGTAGATTGGAATGCTTTAAACCAAGATTCTATTGGACATTATACTGCTTCCCAACTTCTTACTAATTTGAAAAAGAGTTGTAAAAATAAAGATAGTTTAGTTATACTAATGCATGATACTGCTGACGTAAGCAGATCCTACCTAGCACTTCAAGATTCTATAAAATTTTTAAAAAATGAAGGCTATACTTTTAAAACTTTTGAAGAATTTGTTAAATAGCAAAACGTCACAATTGGGAACGATTTCTAACTGATAAAACGCCACAATTTTGGATTGTCCATAATTGTGACGTTTTATTATTTTTTATATTTCATGTTTATAATTAATCAATATTATATTCTTAATAATTTACTATATAGCCTTCTACTGTAGTTTCAGTTTTTCCACATGTCATATTATATCTTTCTATTGTAGAAGTAGTTTTATTACATACTTGAACAGAAGTAGTAGTTCCGTGTGTTTGTCCACTATTTGCTCCGCCATCACAAAGATATAATGTATTTCCACATCCTGAACATCTATATTCATATTCAGGTGTGCCATTATTATTTGTATATGGACCTCTTACTAAGTTATATGTACCACAAGTTCTATATTGATTTTGATAGCAAGATGCACTATGTGAATGATAAACAGGTGCAGTATAACATTTTCCTCCTGATGAACTACTTCCTTCATGTTTATGATATTTTGTTGTTATTTGAATTGGTCCCTTTATTGTCTCTTGTTTTCTACCATACTTATCTAAAGTTAGAATATGTATATAATAGGTATTTGCTGCTTCTAACTTTACTTCTATATTGCTATTTGACATTTTTTCTGTATACAGACTATCTTCTGTTCCTAGTTCTTCCTCTATTGTATTTATTATGTATTTACCTGATGTTATATTTTCTCCATTAACCTTTACGTTTGCATTTAATGTTGCCGGCAAATTAGTTTGTACTTTGTCTCCTGTCACCGTTACCGTTACTTTGTCTGGTTCTCTAATAATTTCATCTACTTTTCCTTCGTATTCTATTTTTATAGTCTTTCTATTTTCTATTGTTACCATATATGAATATTTATTATCTACTTCTATAATTCCTTTATCATCTGTAATTTTTTGTTTATCTGTTATTGTATATGGTTCTATTTTTTCTTTTTCTAGTGTTTCAAAATATGTATCTATACTATAATCTCCTACCTGTTCTATATAGTCTGAACCTTTTACAATATCTAATTTTTCTCTTATATTCTCTATCGTATATGTTTCTTTAGTATTTTGAGCTTTCTTTATTAAGCCATTTTCGCCTAATAGTAAATGTATACTTATTCCAGCCAAAATAATTAAAACAATAATTGTTATCACCAATGCTATTAACGTAATTCCATTTTTATCTTTTAGTAATTTTATATTTTTTCTTTTTATCATTTTTTTCTTTGGTCCTCCTTATGTTTATAATAGTGTATATTATGTATGTAGTTGTTACTATTCCTCTACTTTTATTTTAACAAGCAGTTACTATAAAGTCAATGTGATTTTTATTACATTTTCGTTACATTTAGTCCAATGTTGTAAAATAATGCAAATATTCAAATAAATAGTTATCCATAACTATAAAACGTCACAATTAGGAATAATCCATAATTGTGGCGTTTTATTAGTTTTTATATTTTAGGTTAATAGTTAATTTTAATAACTTATTGTGTAATTCTCTATTGTTGTTTCAGTTTTTCCACAATTTAGTGAATAACTTTCAATTCCTTCTGATTCATAACTCTGTCCTTGCGTTTTTCCACATACAATTATAGTTTGAGTTGATGTAGTTGATGCTCCACATATTCCACTTGGTCCATGACCAGAATGTCCACATGTCATACATACAAATGCTCCATTTTCCAAATATCGTCCATTATATGCACTACATTGACACGTACTTTGTACTGTCTTGGTAGAATAACAACTGCTTATATGAGTATGCACTTTATATACCGGAGTCGTATAGCATCCTCCTCCATTCGTAACATCTCCTATATGTGTATGATAATTTGTGCTTACTATTATTGGTCCTTTTATAGTTTCTTGTTTTCTACCATACTTATCTAAAGTTAAAGTATGTATATAATAGCTATTTACTTCTTCTAATTTTATTTCAATATTACTATTTGATATTTGCTCTGTATATACACTATCTTCTGTTCCTATTTCTTCTGCAATAGTATTTATTATGTATTTACCTGATGTTACATTTTTTTCATTAATTTTTATACTTGCATTTAATGTTACCGGTAAATTTGCTTGTTCTTTTTCCCCAGTTATAGTTATTGTTACTTCATCTGGCTCTCTTATAATTTCATCTATTTTTCCCTCGTATTCTATTTTTATATTATTACTTTCTATTATTGTTACTATATATGAATATTTGTTATCTACCTCTATATTTCCTATACTGTCTGTCATCTTTTGTTTATTTGTTATTTTATATGGTTCTATTTTTTCTTTTTCTAGTGTTTCAAAATAAGTATCTATACTGCTATCTCCTTTTTGTTCTATATAATCTGAACCTTTTGCAATATCCAATTTTTCCTTTATAGCTTCTATTGTATGTGTTTCTTTAGTATTTTGTGCCTTTTTTATTAAACCATTTTCTCCTAATAGTAAATTTATGCTTATTCCTGCTAAAATAATTAAAACAATAATTGTTATAACTAGTGCTAATAATGTTATACCTCTATTACTTTTACATAATTTATCGTATTTTTTCATCTTTATTTTTCTCCTTCTATTTATGTTTATCTTTTGTTATTGTTCTTCTATTTTTATTTTACCAAGGTAATATTATAAAGTCAATATATATTATGTTACATTTTTGTTACATAATATCGAATATTGTAAAAAGATGCAAATATTGCAACAAAAGGTTATCTTTATTCAACAAAACGGCACAATTATGGATAGTCCCTAATTGTGCCGTTTTTACTAATTATTATTTTATTACGACTCTAAAATCATAAGCATTTGCATAATCTGATGTTACACTTGAATTTAATTGTTGTTTCTCTCCCGCTTTTAAATCTCCTACTATTCCTGCTATTGTTGTTAATTCATTTCCGTTTTTATCTAGTAATATTATATCTAGTAACATTATATCTATATCTTTTCCTGTATCATTTTCTGCATCTGCCAATAATACTGATTGTCCATTTTGCATTGTTAACTGAATATTTCCTATTTTTAAGCCATCTACTATTTTAGTTTCACTTAATTTTGTACTTGTGTTTAATTTTGTTCCATCTTCTAGTACTTGTACAAATTCTTCTACTACTTTATCTTCCTCTGTTGAGTCACTATTTACTTCTTTTCCTTTTCTATTTGTTATTATTGCTAATGTTGTTATTATTGCTATTGCCACTAATATTAATATTAGTAATCCTCTTTTTTCTTTCTTTTTCATTTCTATTTTCCTCCTTTAATTTATTTTTTAATAAGTTATTGTGTAACTTTCTATTGTAGTTTCGGTTTTACCACAATTTAATACATAACCTGATTGTATTATTTTACCACAAGTACCACAGGCCTGTCCAATATACGCATAATTTGTGCCAAGCTGTCCAGCTATTGTATTTCCACATTTATTACACCTAGTTGTAAAATATGCCTTGCTAAGATTTCCTTCTCTTATAGCTTGTATTACTATATTTTCTCCTGTACATCTTGTAGTTTTTCCAACATAACATCCTCCTCCCGATGAACTATTTCCTGTATGTGTATGATAATTTGCCCCTACTATAATTGGTCCTTTTATTGTTTCTTTTGCATTTCCAGCATTATCAACTGATAATACATGTAAATACCATTCTCCCATTGCATTTGAGCTAATAGTTATATTTTCTCCATTACTACTAAATGTTCCACCTGTATAACTGCTTGCCGTTGTTCCTATTTCACTACTACTCGTATTTATAACATACTTACATGATGCTATTGCTATTTCACTCTCATTATCTGTATGTGTTACTTTTGCATTTAGTTTTATTGGTAAGGTTGTTTGTGTTGTTGTCCCACTTATAGTTATTATTGCTGACTCTGGAACGACAGTATCTTTTATTTCAAGTACTGCATAGTTTCCGTTTGTTTGCTCTGTACTATCTACCAATTTTGCATATATTTTATCTCCATGTGATAAATTTGATATTGATCCTCCATTTTTTATAGCTATCCATGTTCCAGTTGTACTATTTTTTTGATATTTAATTGTATAACTTGATGTTGTTGAAATTGTTGTACTTGCTTTTCCATTATTCCAATTTGCTACACCAAATGTTATATTTCCTTCTGATTTTGTTACTGTTCCTGTTCCTACTTGCTTATAAGCACTTACATTTCCTGCTGCATCTTTTACCCATACATAGTATGTTTTTCCTTGTGTCTTATTTCCTACGTTTACATTTAATGTTTTTTTACTTGTATAACTTGTAAAGTTTGTTGGCTCTGTTGTGTTCTCTGTTACTGTATATCCTATTATTCCACTTGCTTCATCTGTAGCCTTTATTGTTATTGTGTTTGTATTTGCTGTTGCACTTGTTACTATTGGTTTTGTCTTATCTATTTTTTCTACCTTTACTGCCATCCTACTTGTTTCATTTGTTCCATCCCATAGTCTTATTGCTATTGTCTCATTTTTCTCTGACTCTATTCCATTACTTGTGTAATTTATCCATTGGGCTTTTTTATAATCTTCTGTTGTTGCATTCTTTGGTAATTTTGTATATTGAAGTCTTACTCCTGACACATCTTTATCTGTTCTTATCTCTATCTTTGTTGTTTTATTTGTATTTACCCATCCTTCTGGTGTTGTTGTTGATATTAACTCTCCTATTGTTAATTCTGGCATTCCTCCTGTTGTTCTTTTTACTTCGCTCTCTACTTGTCCATTT
>CAKPPS010000047.1 GCA_934177795.1 uncultured Clostridia bacterium
GCTTTTGTTCTTTTAGTATGTATGCTATAATATAATAGAGGTGATATTAATGAAAAAACAAGAAATCAAAAATATATTGATCTCAATGAGAAACGAAGAAAATGATTTGTTAATTAATAATTTATTAGGAAAAATTGATATTATGGATGAACATACACTTCAAACAGCATTAGAAAAGATAGAAAATAATGAAGAAAGTGTTAGAGAATTTCTTCAAAATAAAATAGATGAAAGACAAGAAAGTCAAAATAAAGTAACATATTCAATCAATGATATGTTTACATATGGTATATCTGGTGATTGTATTCATCTTCATTTGCCAGCAGATTTACATGAAATGTTGGCTGAAAAAGGATTTTTAGGTACAATGGATACTGTTAATTTACAATTATTGGACGCAATAAATAAAATAAAACAATTAAAAGATAGTGGTTTTTATAAATTTCAGGGAAAAGATAGTATATTTATGATATCTCATATATTAAAAGGAAGAGAACTTGAATTTCTAGATAGTTTGGATTTTCAAACACAAAAATATAGTAGAAGAGAATTAAGTGATGAAAAGTTTATACAAGAACATTCAGAAGCAAAATTAGCTAGTGATATTTTCGGCAAGGATAAAAATATAGGAACTGCATTAATTAGATTTGAAACAATTTCGTCCAAAGAATGGCAAGAAAAAAGTAAAGAAAAGATTCAAGAATTTGAGAAAAAAGGTATTACTTTAAAAGAAAATTCTAGAATTGAATAATAATAACTAGATTGTGAAATAAAGTGCATCTTAAATGTTATAAAAAATGTAACATTTAAGATGTATTTTTAATTATTGATTTATTAAAGTATGAAAATTTTCTTGTTTTTTTATTATATTAATATTAAAATAATGGTGATAAAATTTGATTATAAGGATAATATAGTAATATAACGATTAAGAAAGGAAAATATGAATATAAAAAAATTAATTGAAAAGTATAAAAAAATAGAAAAATTATTTATTAATATGGAAAAAGATCATATAGGTGAATCATGTGCTCAGTGTGCATATTATACAATATTATCTTTTATACCATTTATAATTTTGCTAATAACATTAATTCAATATACAGGATTAGAACCTCAAACTTTATTTGATGTTATATCAAAAATAATACCATCAAGTATGAGTGAAATGGTCTTAAATATAGTACAAGAAATATACTCAAAATCAATAGGGACAATTTCAATTTCTATTGTAGTTACAATATGGTCAGCAGGAAAAGGATTATTTGCCTTAACAAAAGGATTACAAAGAGTTTATCATACTAGTGAAGAAAAAGCTGCTTCGTATATTTATTTGAGAATAAAAGCTTTGGTAGAAACAATAATATTTATTTTCTTAATAGTATTTGGATTAACAATTTTGGTATTTGGAGATAGTTTAAGAAACATTATACATGAAAGATTTGGAGGATTTGAAAACTATAATACATTATCAGTTATAATAACTAATTGTGGAATTATTTTTGCAACATTTATAATTTTCTTACTATTATATAAATTTATGCCAAAACATAAAGTTACATTCAAAAGTCAAATTTTAGGAGCAATATTTGGTGCAATAGCTCTTAATGTTGTTTCATTTGTATTTTCTAAATATTTATATATATTTAAAGGATTTTCTTTAACATATGGAAGTTTAACAACATTAATGCTTATTATGATGTGGACATATTCTTGTTTTTATACTGTATTTTTAGGTGCAGAATTTAATAAAATGATAAACAATAAAAGAAACATTTAAAAGTTGTCAATGGGGACGTAGTTTTTTGACAACTTTAAATTTTAAAGATGTAAGATACAAAATTGAATATTGTTGACAATACAACTATTGCAGGTGTAAAATTTATAGATAAAATTATAAGAAATATATGAAAGAGGAATAAAATGTTAAATCAATTTTCAAGAACAGAATTATTAATAGGAAAAGAAGGAATAGATAAATTAAAAAATTCAAAAGTTGCAGTATTTGGAATAGGTGGAGTAGGCTCATTTGTTGTAGAAGGATTAGTTAGAGCTGGAGTAGAAAACTTTGTACTAATTGATGATGATAAAGTTTGCTTGACAAATTTAAATAGACAAATAATTGCAACAAGGAAAACAATAGGAAAGTACAAAGTTGATGTAATGAAAGAAAGAATATTAGAAATAAATCCAAATGCTAATGTTGAAACACATCAAGAATTTTATATGTCAAATTCGGAAAGTAATATAATAAATAATGAATTATCTTATGTTGTTGATTGTGTAGATACAGTTACTGCTAAGATTGAAATAATAACACAATGTAAAAAATTAAACGTTCCTTTAATATCAGCAATGGGAACAGGAAATAAATTAGATCCATCAAGATTTGAAATTACAGATATTTATAAAACAAATATCTGCCCATTAGCTAAAGTGATGAGAAAAGAATTAAGAAAAAGAAATATAGAGAGTTTAAAGGTTATTTATTCAGAAGAAGAGCCAATAAAACCAGATGAAACATTAGAATGTAGTTGTAAAACAAATTGTATATGTCCTCCGGGAACTAAAAGAAAATGTGCAGAAAGAAATCAAGTGCCAGGAAGTATATCATTTGTTCCTTCTGTTGCTGGATTGATGATTGCTGGAGAAGTTGTAAGAGATATAATAAACAAGGAGGAAAAATGTTAGAATTAAAAAATATTAAAAAAAGTTATAAAATTGGTGATATAGAAACAAAAGCTTTAGACGATGTAAGTGTATCTTTTAGAGAAAAAGAATTTGTATCTATTTTAGGACCAAGTGGATCAGGAAAAAGTACTTGTCTTAACATAATTGGAGGACTAGATAGATATGATTCAGGTGATTTAATTATAAAAGGAAAGAAAACGAAAGACTTTAAAGATAAAGATTGGGATGCATATAGAAATAATTCAATAGGTTTTATATTTCAAAATTATAATTTAATATCACATATTAGTATTGTAGCAAATGTTGAATTAGGCATGACTTTAAGTGGTGTTAAATCAAAGGAAAAAAAGAAAAGAGCGATAGAAGTCCTAGAAAAAGTTGGATTAAAAGAACATATACATAAAAAGCCAAATCAATTATCTGGTGGGCAAATGCAAAGAGTTGCAATAGCAAGAGCTTTAGTAAATGACCCTGAAATTCTTTTGTGTGATGAACCAACAGGTGCATTAGATACGGTTACAAGTATACAAATAATGGACTTAATAAAAGAAATATCTAAAGACAAACTAGTTATTATGGTTACACACAATCCAGAATTAGCACAAAAATATTCAGATAGAATTATAGAATTTAAAGATGGAAAAATTTTATCAGATTCAAATCCAAATAATGAAGAGGATAAAAAACAAGATTTTAAGTTAAAGAAAACAAGTATGAATTTTTTTACTGCACTTAATTTATCTTTTAATAATATAAGAACTAAAAAGGGTAGAACATTTTTAACTGCATTTGCATCAAGTATAGGAATTATTGGGATAGCGGTAATATTAAGTTTGTCAACTGGCTTTCAAACGAAAATAGATGGATATATAAAAGATACAATGGATCAATTTCCTATAATTATAAATCAATCATCAATGGAAATGGATGAAGAGCAAATGACTGATACTCAAAATGAGATGTCAGAATTAGTTAAAGGAACTAGAGAATATGCAGATACTGATGAAATGTATTTATATGATACTAGTTTAACAAGTAAAATTCATGTTAATAAATTGACTGATGAATATATGGAATATTTAGCAAAAACAGATAAAGAAATATGTAATACAATTGGATATATTGGATTAGCTTCTCCCAATTTGGTAAGAAAAGATGGAGATAAAATAATACCTGTAAAAGTAGAAGGTGGAGTAAATCAATCAGCAAGTACAGACAGTAGAGGGATGACTTCTATAAATGCAACAACATATCCCAAAATGTTAGATGAAAATAGAAATTACCTAAAAGAATATTATGATGTTTTAGAAGGAGAGTATCCAACTGAACCTACAGATGTAGTTTTAGTTGTTGATTATAAAAATAGAATATCAATAGATACAATGAAAAATTTAGGATATGACACTGAAAATATGAAAACCATGAAATTTAAGGATATTGTTGGAACAGAACTTAAATTAGTTGATAATAATGACTATTATGCTAAAACTCAATATGGTACTTATACTTTTAATACTGATTATGAAAAAATGTATAATTCAAAAAATTCAATTACATTAAAAATTTCAGCAGTTATTAGAGCGAAAGAAAGTGTAAAAATATCATTATTAGCAGATGGAATTGCATATAGTAGCAAATTAAATGATATAATAGAGGAACGTGCTAGAAATTCAGATATAGTTAAGGATCAAAAAGAAGTAAATTATAATATTTTAACAAAACAAGATTTTGAAAACGAAGCTTATAAAGATCAAATGGTATCATATTTAGGTGGAAGCGATATTCCATTATTTGCAATTTTATATCCAACTTCTTTTGAGAATAAAGATAAATTATGTGAGTATTTAGATAAGTATAATGAAGGAAAAATAGATGATGATAAAATTATATATCAAGATTTATCTGAAACAATTACTAAAATGACATCAGGAATAATGGATGGTATAACTGTTGTATTAATAGCATTTGCTGCAATATCATTAATTGTAAGCTTAATAATGATTTGTATAATAACATATACATCAGTTTTAGAAAGAACCAAAGAAATTGGAATATTGAAAGCATTAGGTGCTAGAAAGAAAGATATTACAAGAGTATTTAATGCAGAAACATTTATACTTGGAATCTTTTCGGGTGCATTAGGAATAGGAATAGCATATTTGCTTACAATTCCTATTAATAAAGTTATTTTAAAAATGACAGAACTAGAAAATGTTGCAAATTTACAAATAAATCATGCTGTAATTTTAGTTTTGATAAGTACTATAATTACAATGATTGGTGGATGGATTCCAGCAAAAATTGCTGCTAAAAAAGACGCAGTTGATGCTTTAAGGAC
>CAKPPS010000048.1 GCA_934177795.1 uncultured Clostridia bacterium
TTTGCTTATAAATAGCATTTACTTGGTAACTAGAATTTACTTTTTCCAAATAGAATTTACTTTTTCAATTGACCATACAATGTTACATATATCTTTTGAACTTTAACTTTTTTAATTAAACAACATGCCCATCGCACTTGCGAAAAACCCACCGCAAAATTTGCAGTGGGTTTTGAATAATTTTTTTGGGGTTCTAGTATGCTATTTGCATAATTATAGTTAACAATCCTAAAGATACCGCACAAACTAAGAAAATTTTAATAATTTTTTCTTTAGCTGTTGCTATAGAATATTTTTGTTCTGTTCCTATATATAGCATACTATTTGCTATATATATAATAATAAATAGCTCTATAAATGCTATTGTTGGTACTTTAAATGCGACTGAAATACACATATTCCAGGCCATAATTCCTAAAGCTCCTTCAATAAGAGAACTTATAATTAAATATACTTCCCCAATAATAAAATTCATAATTTTTTCCTCCTATGGTTGTTTTTATTTATATATGTAAAACTAACAAAATGTTAGTTTGAAAAAAAATGAATATATATAAAATGGCTATTGCCATACTAAATATATTATGCCATAATTTTACATAAAATCCAAGTATCTTATATATGTTTTCAGGGTAAATCCATCAAATATTACAAATTACAATATTTGATAAATTTACCCTGGATATGTTTGTATTCTTATGTTAATTTTGTTACTTTAATTTTTTTGAACTAAATATTTTTATTCTCTACTTATTCTATTAATTCCTCCGCAATTAGTGCATTTCGTATTGCTATATTTACTAACAAATAAAATGGGATTTTATATTTTTTTCTCATTTTTTGTAATCCCTCCATTAAACTTTTTCTAATTAAAAAAGTTCGTGAAATTCTTATACTATTAGTTTGATCATAAATTTCTACATTTTCATTTTCTAATAATTTTTCTATTGCTGCGTTTACTAGTTTATTTATTGAGGCATCATAAGTCTCTTTTGAAAGTTTTTCTAACATATTGTAAAACTCCTCATCTACTTCTACTGTTCTACTGATTATTTCTTCTTTTTTATCAAATTTATTAAAATAAGACATCACTTAACATCACCCCTTTATACAATTATACATCATTCACTAGTTTTTTATTAAGCATCTTTCACAGTTATTTTTTACAACTGTATGCAGTTGCTTTTTTATTTTCTTTATAATATAATAAAAAAAAAATAAGGGGGAAATATATATGAGTAAATTATACGATACTTATATATCATTAAAAGCAAATCAAAAAGATGATGAGAATACATTGTATTTATTCAAATCTGGCATCTTTTTTATTTGTATTGATGAAGATGCAAAAAAAGCATCTAATATTTTAAATTTAAAACTTACTAATCTAAATGAAAGCATAGTAAAATGTGGTTTTCCTATACAATCTTTAGAAAAGTATTCAAATCTATTAAAGTTACACAATTATTCTTTTAAGATTATTGACACTATTAAACATAAGGCTTTTTCAGTAACTAATTATGAAACTCAAGATGATATTAATCAACTATTATCTACTATTTCACTAATTGATACTAATTCTCTATCAGTAAAAGAAGCTTATGATTTTATTGAAAATATCAAAAACAAAGCTTTACTGATTTTAGGAGGTGTCAAAGATAATGGTAAGTAACACTAAAAAGAAAACTAATTTATCCATATATCAAAAATATATGGAATTAATTTACTACACAAATGACTTAGTTAGAAAATACCCAAAATCAGAAAATTTTGCACTTGTAAAAGAAATTAAAAATTCATTATATTCTGGTTTACGTTTATTAATGTATGCAATTAAAACTTATAGTAAACAAGAGAAACTAAAATATCTTAATGAATTAGATATTCATTTAAATCTTTTAAAAGTTCACATTAGATTGTCTTATAAGTATAGATATATTTCTTTACAAAATTACGAAACTTGGTGTACAAATATAACCGATATTTGCAATATGTTAGGAGCGTGGATTTCATCATGCCTAAAAAAATAAAAAATTGCTTTTACAAAAACTTAACTTTTGAAAAATTGTTAGAAGCTCATTTTAGAGCAAGAGTTCATAAATCCTATAAAAATGAGGTTATAAAATTTGAACTTAATTTAGAAAATAATATAATTAATTTGCTTAATAAGCTAAAAAATAAAAAATATCATTTGGGTAATTACTATAATTTTGTAATTTATGAACCCAAGGAGAGATTAATTAAGGCTCTTCCCTATGTAGATAGAATTGTCCATCAATGGTATGTAGAAGAATTTATAAAACCTTATATTGTTCCTAGATTTATAACTACTTCTTATGCTTGTCTACAAGACAGAGGAACTCATAAGGCTGTTGCTGACGTTCAAAGTCAGATGAGAAAATTTAAGAAAACTTGTCCTAACTTTTGGGTTTTAAAATGTGACATTCAAAAATTTTTTTATAGTATTAATCCTAATATTTTATTTAAAATTCTGCAAAAATATATAGCTGATAAAGAACTTTTAGAATTTACTAAATTATTAATATTTGATAGAAGAGCTCCTTCTGACACTGTTGGTATTCCTATTGGAAATTATACCAGTCAATTTTTTGCGAATATTTATTTAAATGAATTAGACCAATTTGTTAAAAGAAAACTAAAAATAAAATACTATACTAGATATATGGATGATTTTATTCTTTTATTACCAAATAAAGCTACATGTCAAAAAGTTAAAAAGGATATAGAAGAATTCTTAAATTCTACATTAAAATTAAAGTTAAACTCAAAATCAAAATATTACCCTAATAAAATGGGAGTGAATTTTTGTGGATATAGAATTTTTACTACTCATAGACTTTTGCGATTATCTAGCAAGAAAAAAATAAAAAAAAATGTTAAAAAATGGAATAAATTATTTGTTCAAAACAAATTAGATATTCATAATACTATGCTTAGTATTAATTCATGGCTAGGACATGTATCACATTGTAATTCTTACAAATTACAATGTAAAATATTAAACAGTTGTAATTTCCTTTATAATCAAAATTATTATTTACATCTTGAAAATAACTTAATTAATCTAATTGAACACTCATCTAATATTACAAATACAACTCTCAATTAAATAATTTTTCATACCAAAAGAGACAGTTTTAATCTGCCTCTTTTGGTTCGTATTCTCGGATTTTCGCCATTTTACTACTCAAACAAGATATACTGTTCATGTGTTTATGATATAAGAGCTAAGCTTATACCAAGGGAATTAAACTTCTTTGATACAAATCCTGATGCTATATATTTTTTTGCCTACCTCTCGGCATTCTCCTTGAAGAAATGCCCATCTGGGATAGAAACCTTTATGTTTCTTTGTGTATCGAAGTGCTACAACACGAGCACGGGACGGAACCCGTTGTTGCAATTAGCGTTACCGTTAGTAATGTTCGTATACAACACACCGGCAGTATTGCCGTTGTTGAAATTGCCACCACGTATAACGAAGGGCATAGCCGATACAGTTTAATCCCACTAATCTATATAAAAAACAATCCTTTTAGTGTATTTAACGTATACACAAAACGCCATCCCGTATTTATATTCCCCCTAATTCATTTTTCGTGCCGATTAAAGGGAATTAAGTTTTAAGCCACATTCAAAGTGCTACAACACGAGCACGGGACGGAACCCGCCGTTGCAATAAGCGCTACCGTAAGAAATGTACGTATACAACACACCGGCAGTACCGCCGTTGCCGAAACCGCCACCACGCACAACGAAGGGCACAGCCGCATGTCCGATTAGTACTCCATCATAATCCCATGATCTGGCAGTCTGTTGACTAATTCCACTTTCTTTAGCTGGTTCTTCTGCTGTCATAAACCATCCTCTATTTTGTTTATTATCATAAGGAGCATAATATGAACATTCACTTGCTACTTCATTTACTCCTATTCCTTTATGTTTCGACATTTGATTAAAATTATAATCTGTTAATCTTTTTCTTGCTGTTTGATATTTTACTTCTCTTTTTGTATACTCCCATAAACTATCTTGGGATATTGGTGATTCTCCTTCTATAGCTATTTTATTACTTTTTTCTTCTTCGTTTACTTCGTAAGAATCCCATAAACTTGCATAAGTTCCATTTAGCTTTCCATTTTGAAAATATTGTATCTTACTATCTGATGTACTTTTTCCATAATAATTTAAGTTGTTATTTCCATTATCTAGATAACCTGCTACTCTTTCCCACGCTCCACCATTCATATCATATATTCCTGTTGTATTTCCTGTTGTACTTGCCATTTGGCCATTTGTTGTATTGTAATTACGAGTATCATCTGTTTTTTCATATCTTCCTTCTTCTGTTTCTGACTTTGGTCCTTGTCCTGTATACATGTCATAAGTATACCATGGACTCTGAATTAATATTCCTGAAGCATTTATTTTGGGTACACTTCCATATTCACTATAACTCAAATATGCTACTGCTCCCCATTCAGTATTTTTTATTAAGTGGCTACTTGCATAGTTTATTCCAAATTTATCTTTATCTGTTGTGGTTATATCCATACTTCTTTTTTCGCTTTCACCTATTGTTATATGTCTCCAGCTTATTTTATTAGGCAAACTTTTTGCTATTGTTGTTTCATCTGGATGATATTGTTCTTCATTAGATGTACTACTTGCATTACCTACTGCATTTCCGTTTTTATCTGTTCCACTTGCTTCAAATTTTGCTACCCAGATTCCTGTTAATGCTGTTCCTCCTAAATTAAATCCTGG
>CAKPPS010000049.1 GCA_934177795.1 uncultured Clostridia bacterium
TTCTTCGTTGTGTTTGCTTTTTTAGTACTTGTTGATTTCTTTGTTGTATTTTTCTTCTTCGTTGTGTTTGCTTTTTTAGTACTTGTTGATTTTTTTGTTGTATTTTTCTTCTTCGTTATGTTTGCTGTAATACTATTTTCTGTAGCTCCTTTTAATTTTATTGTTTCTACACGAGCTCTTCCATTAGCATCTACTGCTTTTACTTTTATTTTATATTTTCCATCTGCAGATTTTTTTAATTTACTAATATTTAATTTAACAGTACCTTTTATTATTTTATTATTTTTATTAACTACTTTTTCTGTTAACATTTTATTTACTTTGTTGGCATCATAATTTAAAACCTTCTTACTTGAATTTTCTAAATCATATACTTCTAAGCGTGCTTTGTCAGTTGCAATTCCATCATTATCACTCATTACCAAATTTAATTTACCTTTATTGTAACTAAATGATACTCTTGCCCCCCTATTAGAATTCCATCCTTTACTAGTTGATTGTATTAACACTTTTTCTTTAGAAATTAATCCTGATGTATCTTTAGTTTCAATATATAGGGTCAATTTTTTATCTTTATTTTTACTTTTCTTTATAAAGTATTGTTTCTTTATTTCTATTGTAGCCATTTTAGTTTTAGAATTATATCCCTTAAATTTAACGAGAGTTTTATCTAAATTTTTATTTTTATTACATTCTTCACCTTTTACTTCATATTCTTTTATTTTAGTATTGTCTGATTTATATGTAATTATATTTATACTTGATATTCCCGCCAAATCTTTTAGTTGAACTTTCACTACATTTTTATTAGTAGTATCAATTGATGTTCTGACTTCTCTATTAATTTGCGCTTTTGTAGATGTTGTATTACTAGTTTCTTCTTCACTCTCATCTTCTATACTCTCATCATCATTATCTTCGTCCCAAATATCATCATCACTATTATCTTCATTTTCTTCTTCATATTCTACATCATCATCTTCTTCTTCATCATCATCTTCTTCATTATCTCCACTTTCTTGAGTAGTTTCACTTTGTTGTTCTTCTTCTGCTGCAAAAACTTTATCCAATCCAGCTAAACTACATGTTGTAATAATAATTATTATTATTAAAAATAATTTTTGAATATTTTTTATCATAACCATCCCCCCTTAATAACTTACTATTTTATTATACCATTTTTTATCTTCTGAGTCAAATTATGGTGATGTTTTATGTTTATCTTCACTTTGCAAAAAAATACCAATATTTGCTCTATATTGGTATTTTTTATATCTATATTTCCATTATTATCGGTATAATCATTGGGTTTCTTTTAGTTTTCATAAAAATATAATCTCTTAAATTTTCTCTTGCTGCTGATTTTATTGTTGACCAATCTCTAATTCCTCTTTCTTCACATTTCTTTATTTCATGTCTTACTACAGATTTCACATCATCCATTAAATTTTCTGAATCTCTAACATATACGAATCCTCTTGAGATTACATCTGGTCCAGCTACAACTTCTCCTGTAGAGGAATCCATTGTTAATACTATTACTATTAATCCATCTTGTGATAAATGTTGTCTATCTCTTAAAACTATATTTCCAACATCTCCAACTCCTAATCCATCTACTAAAACTCTTCCGCAAGGTACTGTAGATGTGAATTCAGTTTTATCTTCATTTATTTCTAATACTCTACCATTTGCCATCATAATTATATGGTCTTTATCTATTCCCATACTTTGTGCTGTTTCACTATGTGCAATTAATTGCCTATATTCGCCATGTACTGGTATAAAATATTTAGGTTTTGCCAATGCCATTATTAATTTTTGCTCTTCTTGACATGCATGTCCAGAAACATGTATTGCTTCTAATGAACTATATACAACCTCTGCCCCTATCTGCATTAGGTCATCTATGACTTTTGATACAAATTTTTCATTCCCTGGTATTGGTGTTGCTGAAATTATAACTAAGTCATTTGGTGTTATTTTTACTTTTCTATGATCCCCTGCAGCCATTCTTGTAAGAGCTGACATTGGCTCTCCTTGACTTCCTGTTGTGATAATAACAAGTTGATCATCTGTATAAGTATTTATCATATCTATATCAATAAATAAATTATCTGGGCATTCTATATATCCCAATTCTGTTGCTGTTCTAATCATATTTATCATACTTCTACCACAAACAGCAACTTTCCTATTATATTTTATTGCTGCATTAACTATCTGTTGTACTCTATGAACGTTTGACGCAAATGTTGCAACAACTATTCTTTTGGTACAATGAAGAAACAATTTATCAAACACTTCCCCTACTGAGCTTTCAGACATTGTAAAGCCTTTTCTTTCTGCATTTGTACTATCTGCCATTAATGCTAATATTCCTTTATTTCCTAATTCTGCAATTCTTCCAAAATCCATTATTTTACCATCTATAGGTGTATAATCAACTTTAAAATCTCCTGTATGCAAAATTGTACCTGCTGGTGTTGTTATTGCTAACATTACAGAATCTGGTATACTATGTGAACTTCTAATAAATTCCACTTTAAAGTTTTTACCTAATTTTATAGTTTGACCTTGTACAACTTCGTGTAAATCTGTGCTTCTAAGAAGTTTATGTTCTTCCAATTTATTTTTAATTAATCCTGCTGTTAATTTAGTCGCATAAATTGGTATATTTATTTTCTTTAATAAATATGGCACTGCTCCTATATGGTCTTCGTGTCCATGTGTTATAACCAATCCTTTTATTTTTTCTACATTTTTTTCTAGGTACGTAATATCTGGTATTACTAAATCTATACCTAACATATCATCTTCTGGGAATGATAATCCACAATCAACTACTATTATTTCATTATCATATTCAAATACAGTTATATTTTTACCAATTTCATGAATTCCTCCTAATGGTATTATCTTTAAACTTGGTTTTTTGAATATACTTTTTTCTTTTCTCTTTCTTGTTCTTGTTTTTGCTCCTTCTTTACTTGTTGTTTCAATATTTGGTATCTCCTTTTTAGCTTTGTCGCTCTCTATTTTTTCTGTTTTTCTTCTTCTGTTGTAAGGTCTCTTTGTTCTTGTAGTTTCTTTTATCTCTAAAAATTTAGTTTCTGGTTTTTCTTCCGTTCTTTTTGCAGAACTATTTCTTCTAGTTCTATTTACTCTTTTTTCTATTTTTTCTTCTTTAATTATTTCTTCATTACTATTAGTTTGATTATCTGTCATATTTTCTCCTTTCCTATTTATGAATTTTACTAAATTTTCTTTTTATTATCTTTGTTAAATAAAATACATTGAAAAACTATTACTTTCATATTATTAACACAAACAAAAGTGCATATTCAATAATATTACACTTTACTTTTCTAGTTTTTACATATATTTGTATTTTTCTAGTATTTTAAATATTTGTTATTACCGCCCATTGTGTTTATTTGTTTTTTCTCTCTTTTTTCTCTTTTAACTTTTAACAAAGTCTTTATTTAATAAAATCTCCTATTTTAGCTTTTAGCTAAACAACTTTTTCTATTTTACTATAAAATTTTGCAAAAGTCAAATTTTACGTAAAATTAATAGATAGTGTCAACTTTTTTCGAGAAATTTATTTAAAAATTTTTACCCTTCAAAATCGTTCTATAAATAAACTGTTTTAAGCAGCTTTATATTCTAACGTATTTTCTATAATCGAGTAGAGGATAACACTTAATGTGTTTTTCCCCTCTCACACCACCACTCAAGCGGTTCTCGCAAGTGGCGG
>CAKPPS010000050.1 GCA_934177795.1 uncultured Clostridia bacterium
CTGTTCCGATATACCTTGATATGTCATTTGCTTTTGCTGTCGGTAAATTTTATTATATTATTTGTATATTAATATTTAGATTTTGGATATAAGTTTATTATATCCAATAGTGTGAATATTATAAAATATTCAAATTAAATTTGAGAGGTGTATTATGGTCAATAAAGTAACAGATGTTAATAAACTGAGAGAGGAAAATGTTCAATTACAATCTTGTATTGAGTTATTAGAGAAAGTGGTAGAGTCTAATACTAAAACTATAGCATCATTAGAAAGTGATATGGTTGCTTTAAAAGGTGCGTTAGAAATGGGTATACCTATTGATAATAAACCTAGAGAGGTTATTGATAGATTGCATACATTAGGTAATACAATTTCTTCCATTAAAAAAGATTTAGAACAATATTCTGTTAATGTAAGTAATGAAATAGATAATGTTTAATTACAACATATTATTTGATTAAGGGGTTTAAGAATGAGAAAAATATTTTTAGTGGATAGTGAAAATACAAATGATTATTCTTTTTTAGATTTAGAAATTGCAAAAGATGATAAAATTATTATTTTTGTATCTAATGGTTCTAAAAATATTACTTGCAAAACTTTAGAGAAACTTTTAAGTTCTAAAGTTTGTGTTGAGTTTATTCATTCTGTTAGTGGTTTTAAAAATGCTATGGACTTTTGTATAATTTCTTATTTGACAAAAATATTAATAGAAGAATGTAGGGATGATTTATGTATTTATATAGCATCTGATGATAATTGTTATATTAATTTATCTGAATTTGTATTGAATATTACAAATCCAAAATGTAAGTTGTTTTTCAGTTTAAATCAATTAAAGAAGTATATAAAAAGTCCTGAATATAGTTCATTAGATTTTAATATGGGTAATTTAAGTGATGTAGATAATGCTATAAATTCCTTGATTTATAATAAATGATTCATAATAATAATAATTGAATAAATAGAAATAAAGGATTAATTTAAAGGAGAGATTGTTGTTGAAAGTTATAGTTGTAAAAGAAGATGGTTTTATTAGTGTTGAGGAAGTTTGTAATGATTTAGAAGATATAGGTAAAGTTATAGGTACAGATATGGTTGAAGTTGTTCGACCAGCTATTTCTATTGAACTTGGAATCTTGCCTGAAGATGTAAGAATTTTGTGTGATGAAGATGCATGTTTTAAAAATAGTAAACATAATTCTATTGCAACTGTTCTTTATTCTGGTGGTATAAATTTAAGAGATTTTATTGCAGGTAATGTGGTTCTTTGTAAGTATAATAAATATGGGATAAGTTCTTTACCTGATGACTACATAGAGTTTATATCATGTAGTTTAAAGTGTATTAAAGAAGGATTAGAGTATAATGATTTATTAATAATAGATAAAACTAAGTCTTATTAATTTTATACCTAGTGAATAAAAGGCACTATAAAGAAATAATATTGCCTTTTTAGTTTTATTTGATAATTTTATTAAATTTGCTTCCATGTGTGACTAACAACCTAATAATTTGTTTTTAAGTTATATAATAGTGAATTTAAACACTATTCTAAACTATTATTATTTTTATTTAGGTTGTTTAGGTGTTTCTATCTAAACAATTATTTATTATTTATTATAGGAGGTGTATTATGTCTACAAAAGATAAATTATCTGTTAAAGAAAGATATAGTTTGAAAGATTATATTAATTATGGGAATAGATTTTTAAAAGTAATGGAGTCTAGAGGTGTGTCTAGTACTGTTGTGTGTAAGAAGGCAAGAGTAAGTTCTGATATAATGATTAATTTATTAAATTCAAATATATTACCTACAAGAACTATTTTACTTAAGTTGTGTAGAGTATTACAAATTGAGCCAGAGTTCTTTACTTTACCAGAACGAAGTTTACTAGAACTTGTTTATAAAACTGGAAAACATTATTGTTTTAATTACTATGCAGATTTTGAAATTATATTTGGTTATAATCCACAGGATTATGTATATTTATATAAAATATTTTCATAAATTATTTTTTTGTAGATGGTATAATGCATAAATGTAGTTGAGGGTAGTTATGTAGGGAGGTTATATTTTGTCATTTGTTAAAACATTTAGATATGATGATTGTAGAAGTTGTAGAGAGACAGTTGGGAAATCAGATAGTTGCAAGTATTGTATAAATGGTTCAAGATATAGGGAATTATTTGATGCAGATGAAACTTGTGTTCATAATCTTTTTATGGGTAATATTATAGTATGTGTAAACTGTGGTGGTTGGTGTTTATAGTAATTAGATGTCAGGTGGTAAGATTATGGAAGATTTACATTTTAGTGTTTGGGATATTGAACAGTTTTTTGAGTGTAATGTTTCTTGGGATAAATACGAAGATTTTTATTATGACGAACCTGCTAAGTATTTTGAGGAATATTATGACATTCCTTATTTAATAGCTTCAAAAGTTTGTGATATTTTTGATTTAGGATTGATAGGACATGGTTGCTCAAGAGTAGTTATTAGATTTGGAGACTATGTTGCTAAAATTTGTACAGAAGAAGCTGAGTGGGCTTGTGCTAATGATAGAGAATTAGAATTAATAAAATTATTAGAAGAGAAAGATAGAACTGACCTTTTAGAATACCTAGTACCTATAGTTGGCTCTGTAGAAAGTAAACGCTTTTCTGATACGTTAGTCATAGTAGCACCATTATGTGCTGACTTAGATTCTAATAGAGAAGTTTTAAGTCCAGACCAAGCAATAGAACTTGGAAAAGAAATTCATGATGCTTTTTATGAAGCAGGTATAGATATGAAAGATATTAGTCTTGCCTGTAATTATGGCTTCTATAAAGGTAAGTGGAGATTATTAGATTTTGCAGAGTGGTCAAAAGTAGATAAGATTGACAACTTAGATTTTAGTTCTGTGTTTGGTAATCTATTTGATGGTGATGGTAATTTAATTTAGATAGAGAAGATAATTATTTGTCTTCCCCAGTGTGGATTAAATAATTTATGAATTAAAAATATTATTTAGTGAATTAATAATGGAGGTGAGACTGTGTGTAGTGATTGTGTTAAAGAGAATGCTATAAAGATTTATACTCTAGATTCTTTAGAATCTTTGGATAATTTTAATAAAGAAATTAGAGAACTTAGGAAACGATATACAAAAGGTGATTTTAGAATTAAAGTTACAAATAGGTTGATTTTGAGGAATGATGAGAAAATCCTAATGAAGGATACTCCATCAAACATAGTAGCTGAGTTTAATAAGGAGTCTACATGTCCACCTATTTCTGTTATGAATTATTTTGTTAGAGAAGTTTATGTTCATATAGTAGATAGAAAAAATCAAGTACCTTATAGTATAGAGAGATTTAATAGAATAACATTCAGATATGATAATCATATTTTAGAGGTAAATGAAATACCTAATGATTATTCATCTAAGAAAGAGTTTAACTTAATAAAGAAAGATTTAAATCTTTTAATAGGTCACCTAGTGAATGAATGTGATTTAACTAAAGATGAATTAAGATTGATGTCTGATTATTTTAAAGAATCTTCTTATAGAATAGGTAGTTTAATAAATAGTTAGTGAGGTGTTACTGTGGATATTTTAAATAAGGAAGCTGTATTTAAAGAAATAGAGTCAGTATTAAACAT
>CAKPPS010000051.1 GCA_934177795.1 uncultured Clostridia bacterium
ATCGAAAAAGGTGCAGCACATATTCATTCTAGTTTTAATAATACAATAGTAACAATAACAGATACACAAGGAAATGCAATTTCATGGGGAAGTGCTGGAGAATTAGGATTTAAAGGTTCTAGAAAAAGCACACCTTATGCAGCTGGACAAGTTGCTGAAACAGCAGCAAAAGCAGCAATGGAACATGGATTAAAAACAGTAGAAGTATTTGTTAAAGGTCCTGGAGCTGGTAGAGAAGCTGCTATCAGATCATTACAAACAGCAGGATTAGAAATAAGTGCAATCAAAGATGTAACACCAATACCACATAATGGTTGTAGACCACCAAAAAGAAGAAGAGTATAAAGTAAAAAATAGAGAAGTAACAAAGAGAAAGGAGTATTAAAATGGCTAGATATAAAGACGAACAATGTCGTAGATGCCGTAGAGAAGGACAAAAATTGTTCTTAAAAGGTGATAGATGTTATTCTGATAAATGCAGTATTTCTAGAAGAAATTATGCACCAGGACAACACGGACAAAAAAGAGCAAAACTTTCTGAATACGGAACTCAATTAAGAGAAAAACAAAAAACAAAAGCATATTACGGAGTAGGAGAAAAACAATTTAGAAAATACTTTGTAATGGCATCAAATAAAAAAGGTGTAACAGGTGAAAACTTATTACAATTATTAGAAAGTAGATTAGATAATGTTGTATATAGATTAGGATTTGGAACATCAAGAGCACAAGCAAGACAATTTGTAAACCATGCTCAATTTGAAGTTAATGGTAAAAAAGTTGATATACCATCATACTTAGTAAAAGTAGGAGATGTTATAACAGTAAGAGAATCTAAAAAAGATAATACAACAATTAAAGCAAATATTGAAGAAACAGCTAAAAGACCAATTCCAGCTTGGTTAGAAAAAGATAATGAAAAAATGAGTGGTAAAGTAATAAGATTAGCTGCTAGAGAAGATATAGAAATTCCAATTGAAGAACATTTGATAGTAGAGCTTTACTCAAAATAATAAGTTTTAATTATTATAGAAGTTTGATAAAAACTGGGATAATTTTACTAAAGAAACTTATGAAGTTTGTAAAAAGTTTGAGATATAGATATAATCTCGAATATTAGGAGGTAAAAATGATAGAATTTGAAAAGCCAAATATTGAATGTCTAGAGGTAGATGATACAAATAATTATGCCAAATTTGTATGTGAGCCATTAGAAAGAGGTTATGGAGTAACAATAGGAAATTCTTTAAGGAGAATATTACTTTCATCACTACCAGGATGTGCAATAACAAGTGCTAAAATTGATGGAGTATTACACGAATTTTCAACAGTTCCAAATGTTGTAGAAGATGTACCAGAAATTATAGTAAACTTAAAAAATGTAAGACTAAAATTCTCAGAAAATGAAGAAAAAATATTAAGAATAGACCACAAAGGTGAAGGTGAAGTATTAGCTGGAGATATTATTACTGATGGAACTGTAGAAATATTAAATCCAGAATTACATATTGCAACAGTTTCAGAAGGTGGACATTTAAAAATGGAAATGACAGCTGATAGAGGAAGAGGATACAATTCATCTGATAAAAATAAAAAACCAAACCAAGATATATCTGTACTTCCAATAGATTCTATCTATACACCAGTAAAAAAAGTAAACTATCAAGTTGAAAACACAAGAGTTGGACAAATGGTAGATTATGATAAATTAGTTATAGAAGTATGGACAGATGGTAGCCTAAAAGCTCATGAAGCATTAAGTTTAGCTGCAAAAGTAATGACAGGACATTTAGAATTATTCATAGATTTATCAGAAGCAGCTAAAAATACACAAATAATGATTGAAAAAGAAGAATCTAAGAAAGAAAAAGTATTAGAAATGTCAATAGAAGAATTAGAATTATCAGTAAGATCATTCAATTGCTTAAAAAGAGCTGGTATAGCTACAGTAGAAGATTTAATTAGTAAATCAGAAACAGATATGATGAAAGTTAGAAATTTAGGTAAAAAATCATTTGATGAAGTAACAGCAAAATTACATTCATTAGGATTAGATTTTGCTAAAGAAGATGAATAAAAAGGAAGGTGAAAAAGTTGGCAACAAATAGAAAATTAGGTAAAACAACAGATATCAGAATGTCAATGTTAAGAACTTTAACAACAGATTTAATCATGTATGGTAAAGTAGAAACAACACTAGCAAGAGCAAAAGAAGTAAAATCATTAGCTGATAGCATTATAGCACTTGCAATAAAAGAAAAAGACAACTTTGAAACTGTTGATGTAAAAGTAGTAAAAGCAAAATTAGATGAAAATGGAAATAAAGTAACAGAATTAGCTAAAAGCAAAAATGGTAAAGAATATTTAAAAGTTGTTAAAGAAGAAACAACAGAAAAAAGACAAAAAGATATGCCATCAAGATTAAATGCTAGAAGAAAAATAATGAGAAAAGTAAATAAAGTAAAAGATAGCGATGGTAAAAATATTGATTTACCTGCAAAATTATTTAATGAAATAGCTCCAAAATATGCTGGTAAAAATATCGGTGGATATACAAGAATAGTAAAAGCAGGACCACGTAGAGGAGACGGAGCAGAAGTTGCAATATTACAATTAATCTAGTAATTAATAAAAAGGAAGATTTAGGGTATAACCTAGGTCTTTTTTGTTTTATTTTTCAATAAATAAATTAAGCAATACGTTATCTTAAATTTATTAAGCAAAATTCAAAAAGAATCATATAATAAAAATAGGAGGCAGTGATATGGATTTTTTAATAAAAACAATATTTTGGACACTTGCCATATATGGATTATATGAGATAATTAAAAATATAATATACATAAATAGCTATGCAAAATTTAAAAGTGATGGAATATATCTAATCATAGGAGTTAAGAATCAAGAAAAAATAATAGAAGGCTTTTTAAGAGCAATATTATTTAAAATATTATATGGAAGAGAAGAATATTTTAAAAGCATAATTGTAGCAGATTTAGAATCAACAGATAATACTAAAGAAATATCAAAGAAATTATCTAAAGAATACGAATGTCTTAAGGTATTGAGTTGGAAAGAAGTAAGAGAATTAATGGATAATATTAATACTTAGAAAAATATAAGCGATATAATATAATTTTTATATTATATCATTTATATAAAAACAAAATATAAAAAAAATAACTAAAAAGATAACTAAAAAAATAACTAAAATATATTTGACTTATTAAATATTTATGTTATACTAATAGTGTATAGAAGCTGTTATTTATAATAAGTTTCTATATTATAGTATTACTCTAAAAAACAAAAGATATATGAGAAAAAGGAGAATTAGTTATGAGAATCACTAAAAAACTAAAGAAGGCAAAAGGGATTACACTAATAGCATTAGTTATAACAGTAATAGTGCTTTTAATGTTAGCAGGAATAACGATGTCCATGTTAACAGGAGATAATGGAATAATAACAAAAGTAAAAGAAGCAAAGGAAAAAACAGAGCAGGCAGAACAAGAAGAAACTTATGCTTTAGAAAGTGTATTA
>CAKPPS010000052.1 GCA_934177795.1 uncultured Clostridia bacterium
TAGAACCAATTATGAAAGTTGAAATAACAGTTCCAGAAGAATACATGGGAGATGTTATTGGAGATATCAACGCAAGACGTGGTAAAATGGAAGGTATGGATGCAAACGATGGAATGCAAGAAATACACGCATTTATTCCACTTTCAGAAATGTTTGGATATGCAACAGATTTACGTTCAAAAACACAAGGTAGAGGAAGCTACTCTATGGAACCATCTCATTATGAAGAAGTTCCAAAATCAGTTCATGATGCAATCGTAGCATCAAGAGCTAAAGCTGAATAATATAGCGATTACTAAAAATAACAAAAATACTTGATTTTTTATGTAATATGTTATAAAATTCAAGCAATTATAATTTAGTCATTAAATTTAAAAAATAAATTAAAAGTAGTTATCAAATAAATTGATAAACTAACTTAAATTAAAGGAGGAAATTTTAAAATGGCAAAAGCAAAATTTGAAAGAACAAAACCACACGTTAACATCGGAACAATCGGTCACGTAGACCATGGTAAAACAACAACAACAGCAGCTATTACAAAATATTTAGGATTATTAGGAAAAGCTCAATTCGAAGATTATGCTTCAATTGATAGCGCTCCAGAAGAAAAAGCAAGAGGAATCACAATCAATACAGCACACGTTGAATATGAAACAGATAACAGACACTATGCACACGTTGACTGTCCAGGTCACGCTGACTATGTTAAAAACATGATCACAGGTGCTGCTCAAATGGATGGTGCTATATTAGTTGTTTCTGCAGCTGATGGACCAATGCCTCAAACAAGAGAGCATATATTACTAGCTAGACAAGTTGGTGTTAAATATATAGTTGTTTACTTAAACAAATGTGATATGGTAGACGATCCAGAATTATTAGAATTAGTTGAAATGGAAGTTAGAGACTTATTATCAAGCTATGATTTCCCAGGAGACGAAATCCCAGTTATAAAAGGATCATCTCTAAAAGTATTAGAAAGTACATCTACAGATCCTAACGATCCTGTATATGCACCTATGAAAGAATTAATGGATGCAGTTGATAGCTACATCCCAACACCAGAAAGACCAATCGACCAACCATTCCTAATGCCTGTTGAAGACGTATTCACAATTACAGGTAGAGGAACAGTTGCTACAGGTAGAGTAGAAAGAGGTATAGTTAAACTTTCTGACGAAGTTGAAATTATCGGTCTTTCTACAGAAAGAAGAAAAACAGTTGTTACTGGTGTAGAAATGTTCAGAAAATTATTAGATCAAGCAGAAGCTGGAGATAACATTGGTGTTCTATTAAGAGGTATAGATAGAAAAGACATCGAAAGAGGTCAAGTTCTTTGTAAACCAGGAACAATACATCCACATACAAAATTCACATCAGAAGTTTATGTATTAACTAAAGAAGAAGGTGGAAGACATACTCCATTCTTCAACGGATATAGACCACAATTCTATTTCAGAACAACAGACGTTACAGGTGTTATCGACTTACCAGAAGGAACAGAAATGGTAATGCCAGGAGATAACGTTTCAATGACAATCGAATTAATCACTCCTATCGCTATCGAAAAAGGATTAAGATTCGCTATTCGTGAAGGTGGTAGAACAGTTGGTTCAGGTGTTGTTGCTGACATAATCGAATAATATAATAAAAATAGAGCTTTAGAGCTCTATTTTTTTTGTCAAATCATCATTAAATACTTGCTTTTTTATAAAAAGAATAATAAAATGGATATATTATAAATACTATATAAATAATAAACAATTAGGAGGACTTAAAGTGAAAATACTTTTAGATGCTATGGGTGGAGATAAAGCACCTGATGCTAATATAAAAGGCGCTGTTAAAGCTATTAACCAAATAAAGGCAGAAGTAATATTAATTGGAAAAGAAGAAATAATAAGAAGTAAAATAAAAGAATTTTATGGAAAAGAAATTGAAGAAATTTCTGACAGATTAAAAATAAAAAATGCAACAGAAACAATAGAAATGGAAGATACACCAACACTTGCAATAAAACATAAAAAAGATTCATCAATGGTAGTTGGGTTTAATATGTTAAAACAAGGTGAAGGAGATGTATTTATTTCTGCTGGAAATTCAGGAGCATTACTAACAGGAGCAACATTATTAGTCGGAAGAATAAAAGGAATAGATAGACCAGCATTAGCAGGAATTTTACCAGCATACAAAAGTAGATTATTGTTAATAGATTGCGGTTCAAATACAAATTGTAAGCCAATTAATTTATTGCAGTTTGCACAAATGTCTAGTATATATTTAAGAAATACATTTGGAAATGAAAGACCAAAAGTAGGATTGCTAAACATAGGAACAGAAGAAACAAAGGGAAACGAACTAATAAAAGAATCATATAAATTAATAAAAGAAAAAGCGAATGAATTAGATATTGAATTTGTAGGAAATGTAGAGGGAAGAGATGCTTTTTCAGGAAAAATAGATATTTTAGTTGCAGATGGATTTACAGGAAATGTATTTTTAAAAACAGTCGAAGGTGTTGGAAAATTAGTAAAAAGAACATTATCAGAAAGTATTAAAAAGAATGTGTTTACAATGCTTGGAGCACTTCCTGCAATGCCATCAATAAATGCACTTTCAAAAGCAATGGATTATAAAGAATATGGTGGAGCATTATTTTTAGGAGTAAAAAAACCAGTTGTAAAAGCACATGGAAGTAGTGATGAAAAATTATTTGAATTCACAATAAAACAAGCAGAACAATTTGTAGAAAACAAAGCAGTAGATAAAATGATAGAAAAGTTTCAAAAAGAGAATAAAACTGAATAAGTAGTATAAAAATAAAATAATTATAAACATTACTTGACAAATATGCAAACATATAATATAAATGTTACATATAATAAACAAAATAAAAAGAAATATAACAGAGATACTTGAGAGGAGGTGAACTTATAATAATGAGTTCAGAAGAAGTTTTTGAAAAAGTAAAAGAGATAATTGTAGAACAATTAGGAGTAGCAGAAGCATCTGTTACATTAGAAGCATCATTTATAGATGATTTAGGAGCAGATTCTTTAGATATAGTTGAATTAATAATGGCTTTAGAAGAAGAATTTGATATAGAAATTCCTGATAGCGATGCAGAAAAAGTAGTTACTGTAGGAGATGTAGTAGACTACATAAAAGAAAATGTGTAATAAAATAAGAAAATAGAGTTTGCTTTAGTAAACTCTATTTTTTGTTTTAATA
>CAKPPS010000053.1 GCA_934177795.1 uncultured Clostridia bacterium
AATAAGGAGGAATTAAAATGATTTATGCAGGAATTTTAGCTGGAGGAAAAGGAACTAGAATGGGAAGAACAGAACTTCCAAAACAATTTTTAAGTATAGGAAATAAACCTATATTGATACATACTTTAGATCAATTTGTAATTTCAAATAAAGTTGATCATATTGTAATTGCAACACCAGAAAATTGGAAATCTTATACAGAAGATATTATAAAAAAATATTATCCAAATAGTGACACAATTAGTATAATAACAGGTGGAAGTACAAGAAATGAAACAATAATGAATATTTGTAAATTCATTAAAGAAAATTCAACAGATAAAGAAAACATTGTATTAACACATGATGCTGTAAGACCATTTATTACTCAAAGAATAATTGATGATAATATAGAATCAATACAAAGTGATGATGTTGATGCGGTAGATACAGTTATACCTGCATATGATACTATTGTAGAATCTACTAGTAATGAGAATATTACTAATATTCCAGTAAGAGATTATATGTATTTAGGACAAACTCCTCAAACATTTAAGGTGGATGAATTGATGAAAATCTATAGTAGTTTAACAGAGTCAGAAAAGGATATATTGACAGATGCTGCTAAAATTTATGTTTTAAAAGATAAAAAAGTTAAGATAGTTAATGGAGAAACATTTAACATGAAAATTACTACTCAATATGATTTAAAATTAGCCAATGCAATTGTAAAAATTGATAGGAGAAATGAGGCTAAAAATGATTAATGAAAGAATAAAATTGGTAGCTCCAAGAAGAATGGAAATATTTTTTCAAGATGAGGAAATTACAGAAGATTCTGTAATAGTAAGACCAAGATATTTATCTATTTGTGCAGCAGATCAAAGATATTATACAGGAAGTAGAAGCAAAGAAATTTTAGATAAAAAATTACCATTGTCATTAATTCATGAAGCAGTAGGAGAAGTTTTGTATGATCCTAAAAATGAATTTAAGAAGGGTGATAGGGTTGTTTTAATACCTAATTTACCATTTGAAAAAAATGAAATAATAAAAGAGAATTATTTAAGAAGTTCTAAATTTAGAGCAAGTAGTCATGATGGTTTTTTACAAAATGTAGTGGTAATGAGAAGAGATAGAATTATAGATATAAAAAATATAGATTTTAGTATTGCTTCGTTATTAGAACCAGTAAGTATATGTGTAAATGCAATAGAAGAATTTATGAAAAAAGCTCATATTAAAAGAGAGACTATAGGAGTTTGGGGATGTGGTTCAATAGGATATTTAACAACATTATTGTTAAAGAAATATCTTCCAGATTCAAAAATAATTATATTTGGAACAAATGAAGAAAAGCTAAACTATTTTTCTTTTGCTGATGAAATAGTTTTAGTTAATAAAGTTCCAGATGGACTAAAAATAGATCATGCCTTTGAGTGTGTTGGAGGAAAAAAATCAGAAGATGCAGTACAACAAATAATTGATTTAATAAACCCACAAGGTGTTATTTCATTATTAGGTGTTTCTGAAAATCCAATAGCGATAGAAACAAGAATGGTTTTGGAAAAGGGGCTTACATTAATTGGAAATAGTAGAAGTAGTTATGAAGATTTTTATAAATCAATAGAAATTATGCAAGAAGAAAAAATACAAGATTATATAGACAATATAATAATGGATGTTGTAGAAGTTAATAGTATTAATGATATATATAAGGCATTTGATTTAGATTTAAATAATTATTTTAAAACTGTAATGAAATGGAATATATAAACAAAATATTGGGAGATGTGGAAATGAAA
>CAKPPS010000054.1 GCA_934177795.1 uncultured Clostridia bacterium
TATTGATGGTACTCTACTATTTGTTACTTCTGTTCCATTTATTTTTGTTATATATTTTCTTAATGCTAAGTCAAATTTTCCTGCTGATTTTTTTACTTCCATTAATGGTTGTGCTTGATTATTTTTTGTTGCTGCATATAAAGTCAATTGATTTTTATGCACTCCATTACCATTTGCATATTGACTTGCATTAGCTGTTGCTGTTTTTATTAAATATTCATATAATAAACCAGCTTGTTTCTGTCTATCTAGTCCTGCACTTTGACTTGGTATTTCATTTGTAGGATTGTAAGATTTTAAACTTTCGTATGTTGTTCCATCTGTTGTATAATATAGCCAAGAACCATCTTTACCTGTTTGATCATATTTTCCATTATCTTCTCCATAGTTTGTAAAATACCACAAAGCCGCTTGTTGAACTGATTCTATTTCATCATCTGTTATTTGATATTGCTCTCCATCTCCATAATCTTCCTCATCTATACCAGCTGCTGATAATAGATTTGCTCTTTCTGTAGCTGTTGATTCTCCTGGTATATATAATAAATTTGCTAATGCTAATAGATGATTATAATATCCACCATTCACCAATTTATTTAATATGTCATTTTGACTAGCAATTGTTGTTCTTTCTGTATACATATCATATTTCACATTATATTCTTGTTTAGATTTCGTTCCACTTCCTGAAGTAAATCCAACGCCAGCTTTTACACAATATACATTGGTATCTGTTGGATCATTTGAAGATTCACTACTATATTTTACAATATTCCAAATTTTAGCTGCTGAGCCTGTCGTTCCATTTGTTGATGGATCACCTATTGAATATCCCATATTATTTTTTAGTTCTGTTATCCCAACATATAATGATGGCGACATTTCTGCTGCATTTACTTTACCAGCACAAACAGCCAATAAAATTATTAATATCAATACTAATTTTTCTATAATTCTTTTCTTTTTCATATACACATCTCCATATATAAGTAATTTGATAAGAATTTTAACATCCCTACTAGCCTATTATACTATAGTATTTATTCTTTTTTCAATATATATTTTTTTTGAATTTATATCAATATTAAATATACTCTTTATTGCATTACGGATATTAATATTTTTGTTATTTTACAATTTGATGTCATTTATATTAAATTTATTTTTCAAATATTTTTTTATTGTTTACAAAAAATTTTTTAATTCAAAAAATACATTTAATAGAACCACTAAGCAAAATTGGAATTTTTATTGGCTTTGTTCTCTCCTGATTTTGGTTTCCACTTAAAATGAGAAAATATCAACAGGCTAGCAATTATATCTTTTTATATATAGAAAAATAGAATTAAATTGACTTTTCAACTTAATTCTATTTTTTACAAAAAACTTTTCTCAGTTTTTTCTTTATTTTATTATTTACTCTTTATAGTACATATTTCTTTATTAAGAATATTCCTCCTGCTAATGTTACTAACACTGTTAATCCTAATGCTGTATACATTTTCATTCTTCCTGTTTCTACTGATAATAGTACTGGTGCATCATC